>DASUVG010000179.1:0-145147 GCA_036379135.1 Longimicrobium sp. | reverse complement strand
TCACCCGTTCACCCGTTCACCCGTTCACCCGTTCACCCCGTCACCCTCCGCGGCCCTCCGTTGACGCCCTCCGCCCGCCCGGATACCTTCCCCGCTTTCCGCAGAACAGCTGGAGCCGTGCCCCATCCCCTGCTGATCGAGTCGTTTCAGACGGTCCCCGCGTTCCGCGCGCTGGCCGCGTCGCTGCCGCGCGTGGGCGAGCGCGCGCTGGCGTCCGGGCTTGCGGGGTCGTCCGTCATGGTGATGCTCGCCGCCCTCCACCGCGTGAGGCCGGAGCGCATCTGGCTGCTCGTCGCCGGCGGTCCGGAGGACGCGGAGCAGGCCACCAGCGACCTGGAAGCTCTGCTGGGCGAGCAGCAGGTCTTTCTCTATCCGCAGCGCGAGTCGCTGCCGTACGAGGAGGGCGAGCCGCACCTGGAGATCGGCGGGGCGCGGGTCGAGGCGCTGGAGGCGCTGCTGAGCGGCCGCGCCCGGCTGATGGTGACCACCGCGCGCGCCATGCAGGAGCTTTCGCCCGCGGTGGACGGCCTGCGCGACCTGCGCCTGGAGATCAAGGCCGGCGACACGCTCAAGCTTCCCGAGCTCTCCGCGCGGCTGGAGGACATGGGCTTCGAGCGCGTGGCCACGGTGGAGGAAGTGGGCCAGTTCGCGCTGCGCGGCGGCATCGTGGACGTGTTCGGCTTCGGAACGCCGGAGCCGGCGCGCATCGAGCTGCTGGGCGACGAGGTGGACAGCATCCGCTTCTTCGACATCCTTACCCAGCTCTCCGTCCGCGCGGTCGATCACCTGCAGCTTCTTCCCGTCGACCTCAAGTCGGTGGACGGGATCGGCGACGGGCGGCACGCACCCCCTGGATCCGCCGAAGTCCCCCCATCCACCGAAACCGCGGCGCCCTCCCCCTCCGTGGACGGCGAGCGGCGGTCGCTGCTGGACTACGTCCCCGAAGACACGGTCGTCGTCCACCTGCACGGCACGGGGACGCGCCAGGAGCTGGAGCGCACCTGGGCGGAGGTCGTCCGCCTGCACGAGAGCGAGTCCAGGCGCGGCACCCGGCCCGAGTCGCCGGAGCGCCTCTTCTTTCCGCCGCCCGTGGCGGAGCGGCGGCTGGACGCGTTTCCCCAGCTGTACGTCGACGACGCGGGGACGGCGCCGCTGCAGTCGGTGGCGCGGTTCCGGGCGCTGCCGCCGGAGCCGATCGACCGCGACATGGGGCGGCTGGGCGAGGTGCTCAAGGCGGGCGCGGGGCGCGGCGAGCGCACGCTGATCCTCTGCGACAACCAGGGGCAGCTGGAGCGCCTGCAGGAGCTGCTGGACGACCTGAAGGTGGCGCGCACGGTGGAGCTGGGGATCGGCTCCATCGGCGGCGGGTTCGTGCTGGCGGACGCGGAGCCGGCCACCCGCGTGCTTACGGACCACGAGATCTTTCGCCGCTCGCGCCGCATCCGCCGCCGCCGCCGCTTTCGGGGCGGCGCGGCGCTGGAGAGCGTGGCGGCGCTCAAGCCGGGCGACTACGTGGTGCACATGGACCACGGCATCGGCCAGTTCCGGCGGATGGAGCGGGTGCGGCTGGGCGAGGAGGAGTTCGAGACGCTGGTGATCGAGTACGCGGGCGGCGAGCTGCTTCGCGTTCCCGTTCACCGCGTGGACCTGATCGAGCGCTTCGTGGCCGACGCGGACGGCGACGACGCGCCGCCGCCAAAGGTGCACCGCATCGGCGGCAAGGAGTGGTCGCGGGCCAAGGGAAAGACGCAGAAGGCCATCCAGGAGATGACGGCCGAGCTGCTGGAGCTGTACGCGGCGCGGCAGGCGGAGAAGGGGTACGCCTACAGCAGCGACACGCGCTGGCAGCGGGAGATGGAGAGCGCCTTTCTGTTCGAGGACACCCCCGACCAGCGCCAGGCGACGGAGGACGTAAAGCGCGACATGGAATCGGAACGCCCCATGGACCGCCTGATCTGCGGCGACGTGGGGTACGGCAAGACGGAGATCGCCATTCGCGCGGCGTTCAAGGCGGTGCAGGACGGCAAGCAGGTGGCCGTGCTGGTCCCCACGACGATCCTTGCCGAGCAGCACCTGCACACCTTTGCCGAGCGGCTGGCGGACTTTCCGGTCAAGATCGAGGCGCTCTCCCGCTTTCGCACGGCCAGGGAGCAGTCGCGGGTGCTGGAGCGGCTGGCGGCGGGCGACGTGGACATCGTCGTCGGCACGCACCGGGTGCTCTCGCCGGACGTGAAGTTCAAGGACCTGGGGCTGATCGTCGTGGACGAGGAGCAGCGCTTCGGGGTAAAGCACAAGGAGTGGCTCAAGCAGCTGCGGCGCACGGTGGACGTGCTGACGCTGACGGCCACCCCCATCCCCCGCACGCTGCACTTCTCCCTGCTGGGGCTGCGCGACATGACGCTCATCCAGACCCCGCCGCGCGACCGCCAGCCGGTGATCACGCACGTGCTCCCCTGGACGGACGCCATCCTGGAGGACGCCATCCGCCGCGAGATCGACCGCGGCGGGCAGGTGTTCTTCGTCCACAACCGGGTGGAGACGATCGGCGCGGTCGTGCAGAAGGTGCAGAAGCTGGTGCCCGACGCGGGGATCGGCATGGCGCACGGGCAGATGCGGGAAAAGGAGCTGGAGCACGTGATGACCAGCTTCATCGAGGGCGAGCTGGACGTCCTGGTCGCCACCGCCATCATCGAGTCCGGGCTGGACGTGCCGCGCGCCAACACGCTGATCGTGAACCGCGCGGACTACTTCGGCCTGAGCCAGCTGTACCAGATCCGCGGCCGCGTGGGACGGTCCCATCACCGCGCCTACTGCTATCTGCTGGTGCCGGACGAGATCCAGGAGGACGCGGAAAAGCGGCTGCGGGTGCTGGAGCACTACACGGAGCTGGGAAGCGGCTACCGCATCGCGCTCAAGGACCTGGAGCTGCGCGGCGCGGGGAACATCCTGGGGCAGCAGCAGTCCGGATTCGTCCACGCGGTGGGGCTGGACACCTATCTGCGACTGATGGAAGAGACCATCAAGCAGATGAAGGGCGACGGCAAGGCGCCGGTGAAGAAGCTGGCGGAGGCGTCGGTGGACGGCACGGCGCTCATCCCCGACTGGTACGTGCCCGACGAGGCGCAGAAGCTGAACTTCTACCGCCGCCTGAGCCGCGAGGAGTCGCTGACGGGGATCGACGCGGTGCGCCGCGAGCTGCGCGACCGCTACGGCCCCATGCCGGAGGAGGTGGAAACGCTGCTGGGGACGGCGGCGCTGCGGCTCGTCGGCGGCGACCTGGGGATCGAGCGCATCCTCGTGCGCCCCTGGGACGTGCGGATGAACTTCCGCACGGGCGTGGTGCCGCGGATGCAGTCGCTGCAGCGCGCGCTGCAGGCCTGGCAGTTCGCCGTGGAGGTGCGGCGTCCGCTTCCCCTCTCGCTGACGCTGACGCGCCACGGCACGGAGCCGATCCTGGGGACGCTGGTCTCCGCGCTGCGCGAGCTGGCGGCGGACCCGGCGCGGGTGGCGTAGGGGACACGGAAGGATCAAGCGCCCGGTTCCCCGGTTCACGTGCCCGGGGACGGGCGACCGGAGAAGCGTTCCCGAGCGATGGGTCCCGGGCGATCGCAGAAGCGTTCCCGGCGATTGGTCCCGGGCGATCGGAATCGCGGCTACGAGGGCACGAAGTCCGCCGCCGCGGACTCGGCGGCCCGGCGGTTTGCGGCGTTCCGGACGGCGGCGCGTCCGCTGCCGGGGAGGCCGGCAGGCGCCCGGGCATGTCCAGGCGGACGGCAGCCGCGGCAACAATCCGCGAAGAGGGATTTTCGTGACGTTCCAGCCGCGGTTTCGACCGCCCGTGAAGGACGCGGCGGGTCGCATCCATCGCGGGGCACTTCCCGCGTGCTCGCGTGTATCACCGCGATTCCGAACTTTCGCACCCGCGAGTTCCCGTGCAGCAAACCCGGCGCGGCCTTCCCGGCCTCGCCGCTCATCCCACCAACCCGGTTCCGGAGATCGCTTGATGAAGTTGTCGCGCTGGGCGCTGGTCGCCGCGCCGCTCGCCCTGGGGGCGTGCGGAGGCTTCGGCAGCGCCATGACGGCCCATACCGACGTGGTCGCCAAGGCCGCTGGCAAGGAGCTGAAGGTAGAAGACGCCGCCCAGCTGCTGGCCGCCAACCCGCAGATCCCCGCGGACCCGCAGGTGGTGGGCGCCCTGGCGGACCTGTGGGTGGACTACACCCTGCTCGCCACGGCCGCCGCCGAGGACAGCTCCCTGTCCGTGCTGGACATGGAGAAGTTCGTGGAGGACCAGCGCGAAGAGACCACGGTCATGCGCTACCTGGAGGCCAACGTCCGCGTGGACACGTCGTGGACGGACGCGGAGCTGGACCAGAAGTGGGCCACCGAGGGTCCGGGTTCGGAGGTCAAGGCGCGCCACATCCTGCTCACCACCGGCGGCGCCGGACAGGAGGGCACGCCCGAGCCCACGCCGCAGCAGCGCCAGGCCAAGCGCCAGCAGGCCGAGGAGCTGCAGCGCCGTGCCGCCGCGGGTGAGGACTTCGCGGCGCTGGCCGCGCAGTTCACCGAGGAGCCGGGCGGCAAGGAGCGCGGCGGCGACCTGGGGTGGTTCGGCCGCGGGCGCATGGTGCCGCAGTTCGAGGAGGCGGCGTTCAAGCTGCAGGCCGGCCAGGTGAGCCCGGTGGTGGAGACGCCGTTCGGCTACCACGTGATCAAGGTGGAGGAGCGCCGCCAGCAGGCCATGGGCGAGAACCGCGCGGCGTTCCGCCAGCAGCTGCAGGGGAGCGCGCGGCAGACGGCGGTGAACGCGTACGTGGACTCGCTCAAGAAGGTGGCGACGGTGCAGATGGACGCCGGTGCCCCCGCGGCGCTCAAGGAGATGGCGTCGCAGGAGAACCTGGCGCTGCGCGGCCGCGCGGCCTCGCGCACGCTGGTGACGTACCGGGGCGGCGAGGTGACGGCGGGTGAGGTGGCGGAGCTGATGCAGAGCGCGTCGGCGCAGGACCGCGAGAGCATGAAGACCGCCCCCGAGGAGCAGATCAAGCCGTTCCTGGAAGACCAGGCGCTGCGCGAGTTCCTGCTGCTGGAGGCCCGCAACAAGAACTTCCGCCTGAGCAACGCGGCGGTGGACTCCATCCGCAACGACGCGCGCGCGGCCATCCAGCAGGTGCTGCAGATGGCGGGCTTTCAGGGCCGCCGCTTTCCCCGCGGCAAGCAGGGCGAGGGCGCCATCCAGGAGGCGGTCCGCACGCTGATGGAGCAGGCGGTGGCCGGGCAGCGCCCCATCCGCCCGCTGGGCAAGCTGGGCTACGCCCTGCGCAACGCCTACGGCGCGGACGTGAACACGGCGTCGTTCCAGAAGGTGGTGGACCGGATGAAGGCCATCCGCGCGTCGCAGCCGCAGCAGGCGCCGCAGACGCAGGTGCCCGGGATGCCGCAGGGCGGCAGTCCCCAGGGCGGGGTTCCGCAGGGTGCCGTGCCCCCGGGGGCGGACCCGCGCATGCAGGGGCAGCCGCAGGCGGCCCCGCAGTCCGCGCCCGCGCAGCCGGCGCCGCAGCCCCAGGCCGCCCCGGCGCCCTGACGGCGACGGCCGGGCCGCGGAACCTGCGGCCCGGCAACAGGATATAACGCACGCGGCCGGGGGCGGCCTGTTCCGCTCCCGGCCCGCGCTTTCTCGCCGGCCCCCGCTCCGGGGCCGCCGGCAAATCCGGAGAATCAGCATCCCGAACGACAGAATGCGTACCGCTTTCGCCCTGCTGCTCACGCTCGCCGCCGCGCCCGCGCTGGCGCAGGTGCAGCCCCCCGCGCCCCAGCCCGGCGAAGAGCTGTGGGACGGCGTGGTTGCCGTGGTGGGCGACACCGCGCTGCTGCGCTCCGACGTGCTGCTCGCCATCGAGGCCCTGCGCGCCGAGGGGCGCCCCGTGCCCACCGAGCCGGCCGCGTACGGCCAGCTGGTGCAGCAGATGGTGGCGGAGCGCGTGAACGACCTGCTCCTGATTGAGGGCGCCCGCGCCGCCGGCGAGACGGTGAACGAGGCCGAGGTGGAGCTGGCGGTGGAGGACCAGCTTCGCCAGGTGCGCGAGCGCTTTGGCTCCGAGGCGGCGTACAACCAGGCGCTGCAGGAGGCGGGTCGCACCCCCGAGGGGTACCGGCAGGAGCTGGCGCGCCAGTTCGCCGACCAGACGCTGGTGCAGCGCTTCGTCCGCCGGCGCATGGCGGAGATGGCGCCGCCGGCGGTGACGGACGCGGAGATCCGCACCTTCTTCGAGGCCAACCGCGCCCGCTTTGGCACGCGGCCGGCCTCCATCTCCTTCCAGCAGGTGCTCATTCGCCCCCTGCCCAGCGACTCGGCGCGCGCCGCGGCGCTGCGCACGGCCACGCAGGTGCTCACGGAGCTGGGCGAGGGCGCGGAGTTCGAGGTGCTGGCCCGCCGCTACGGCACGGACGCCACCCGCGAGCGCGGCGGCGACCTGGGGTGGTTTCGCCAGGGGCAGATGGTGCGCGAGTTCGACCAGGTGGTGTTCGCCATGCGGCCGGGGCAGACCAGCGGGATCGTGGAGACGGAGTTCGGCTTTCACGTGATCAAGCTGGAGAAGGTGCGCGGGCCGGAGCGGCAGGCGCGCCACATCCTGATCCGTCCGGAGATCACGCAGGCCAACATCGACGCGGCCCGGCAGCGGGCCGACTCGGTGGCGGCGGCCATCCGGGCGGGCGCGCAGGCGCAGGACCTGTCGGCGCGCTACAACACGCCCGACGCGCTGCGCTTTCAGCAGAACGTGCCGCTGGACCAGCTGGCGCCGGCGTACCAGACGGCGCTGGAGGGCGCGGCCGCGGGGGCGGTGGCGGGTCCCATCACCGTGGAGGGCGGTCCCAGCCCGGCGTTCGCGGTGGTGCGCGTGACGGGGCGGCAGACCAGCGGCGAGTACACGGTGGACGACCAGCGCGAGCGCATTCGCGACGTGATTCGCGAGCAGCGCCAGATGCAGCGGCTGATCGAGGAGCTGCGCCGCGACATGTACGTCTCCATCCGGCCGTGAGCACGCCGGCTCCCGAGCCGCTGCGGGTGGACGTTCTGCTGCACCGGCTCTGCCTGACGAAGAGCCGCAGCGAGGCCAAGGCGGCGTGCGAGTCGGGGGCGGTCACGCTGGACGGCAAGCGCGCCAAGGCCAGCGACGCGGTGCAGGCCGGCCGGCGGATCGTGGTGAAGTACCCGTCGCGGCTGCTGGAGGTGGAGCTGCTGGAGCTGCCGGGGAAGAGCGTTTCGAAGAAGGCCGCACGCGACCTGTATCGCGTGCTCAAGGACGAGAAGGTGCGCGACGAGCCGTTCTGACGGCGGGTTCGCCGGATGCATAACCAGCGGCCCTCCTTCGCGATGAGCGAAGGAGGGTCGTTCTGCGTCCGGAAACGTTCACTCTGACCACCTTGTCCTCAAAACCGCGCACTCTTGACAGGCGAGCCGTTCGGGTTGTAACGTTGCGAAGGAAGTGAGGGACGGACCTTCGACGGGAGGTGATCGCATGCCTGATGAAGCGCGCGCGGAGCCGCGCCCCGAGCCGGAATGGGTTCAGCGTATGAGGGCGGCTGGATACAACATCCGGATCGGAACGGGTGAAGGAACGCTGAACGAGATCCCGGATGCGATGTTCGATCCGCCCGCGTCACGAGGGAGTCGGATCAGAGGGAAGATTCTCATGGCGTTCAGGAGTCTGTTCCGCCTTTCGCCTTCGACTGGCCGCACCAAGCATGCCCCTCTTCCTTGATGCGTGCGCGCTCGCCAAGCGCTACATACCGGAAGGCCAGAGCACGCGCCGGATGCAGGAGATTACGGGCCGCTTCGACCGCTGGGGCGGCTTCGCTGTCTCGAGTCTGATCGAACCCGAAGTGATCTCCGCGTTCGCCAGGCACGCCCGCGCGCAGGCTCCGCATGAGGAGCATCACTATCGAAAGCACTCCCGCGTCGTCGATGCATTTCGACGCGACCTGAGCCTTCCCGTGTTCACCATCATCCCCGTCACCGACGAGGAGGTCGAAGCCGCGGCGGACCTGTTGAGGGCGCACCTGGAGTACGCGATCGGCGCGGCGGACGCGATCCACCTGGCTACGGCGCTGGCGTTGATGGCGCAGGAAAGACCGGAGCCGCTGGTCTTTGTCACGGCAGACAAGGGGCTCGCCGAAGCGGCGCGGGAGAAGGGGCTCACGGTATTCAATCCACTCTACCAGGGCCCGGAGGAGCTGGAGAGAATCGTCGGCACCGGCCGCTGACGCCGGCCCCATCTCACGAAACGGCGCTCCCTCGTCTCCACGGGGGAGCGCCGTTCGACTCCACCGCAGCATTGCCTGCGCGGGTGCGAAGCTGCATCATCCCCCGATCCACACCTCGATCCCCGAACCGCGACGCACGTGACGGAATCCATCCACCGGCCCCGGATCGCGATCACGCTGGGCGACCCGCGCGGGATCGGGCCGGAGGTCACGCGCGCGGCACTGGCGGACGCGGAGGTCGCGGCTGCGGCGGAGTGGGTGCTCGTGGGGCCGGACGCGCTGCTGCGGGCGGGGACGGAGGACGTGTCCGTGGGCGCGTGGACGGCGGATGACGGCGCCGCGGCGGCGGGGCGCATCGCGGGGGAGGCGATCCGCCGCGCGACGGAGATGGCGCTGGCGGGGGAGGTGGACGCGATCGTCACGGCGCCGATCGAGAAGAACGCCTTTCGCGCGGGGGGGTGGCACTACCCCGGCCACACGGAGATGCTGGGCGAGCTGGCCGGCGCGGCGGACGTGGTGATGATGATGGCGGCGGAGCGCACGGCCCTTGGCGGCGCGCTGCGCGTGGTGCTGGCGACGACGCACCTGGCGCTGCGGGACGTGCCCGCGGCGCTGACCTCCGACCTTCTGGTGCGGCAGGCGACGCTGACGAGCGACGGGCTGCGGCGGCTGTGGGGGATCGCGTCGCCCCGCATCGCCCTGTGCGCGGTGAACCCGCACGCGTCGGACGGGGGGCTGTTCGGAGACGAGGAGGCGCGGATCGTGGAGCCGGCGCTGCGGGCGCTGGCGGAGGCGGGGATCCAGGCGCGGGGGCCGATCCCGGCGGACACCGTCTTTACGCGCGCGGTGCGGGGGGAGTTCGACGCGGTGGTGGCGCCGTACCACGACGTGGGGATGGCGGCGTTCAAGACCGCGGCGTTCGGCGCGGGGGTGAACGTGACGCTGGGGCTGCCCTTTCCGCGCACGTCGCCGGACCACGGGACGGCGCTGGACATCGCCGGACGGGGGATTGCCGATCCCTCGTCGATGAAGGAAGCCATGCTGCTGGCGGTACGGCTGGCGGCACGTTTTGACAGGCCGGGCGCCGCGGACTAAATTCTTCCGAATTCCGGGCTTGCGCTCTCCCTCCCCGCGGAAGTTTCTCGCGTGATCAGGCTTACTTCGGTCTACAAGGAATACCCGCGCTCCGGCACGGCGCTCCGTGACGTGACGCTGAACGTGAACAAGGGCGAGCTGGTGTTCCTGACCGGCCACTCCGGCGCGGGCAAGAGCACCATCCTGCGCCTGATCCAGATGGCCGACCTCCCCTCCGCCGGCGAGGTGCGCGTCTCGGGATTCTCGTCCAAGCTCATGCGCCGCCGCGACATCCCGCAGCTGCGCCGCAAGCTGGGCGTGGTGTTCCAGGACTTTCGCCTTCTTCGCGACCGCACGGCGGAGGAGAACGTGGCGTTCGCGCTGGAGGTCACCGGGACCAAGCGGATCGCCATCACGCCGCGCGTGAACCGGCTGCTGACGCAGGTTGGCCTCTCGCACAAGGCGCGCGCGTACCCGGACGAGCTGTCGGGCGGCGAGCGCCAGCGGGTGGCCGTGGCGCGCGCGCTGGCCAACGAGCCGCTGGTGCTGCTGGCGGACGAGCCCACGGGGAACCTGGACGAGTGGGCGGCCAAGGGGGTGTTCGAGCTGTTCCGCGAGATCAACTCCATGGGGATGACGGTGCTGATGGCCACGCACGACCTGGCCCTGGTGCGCGCGCACCCCGAGTACCGCGTGGTGGAGCTGGCGCAGGGCGCGGTGGTGTACGATTCGGCGGCGGCGACCGCCGAGGCGGGGAGGGGCTGATGCCGTACGCCCTTCGCGAGGCGTTCGCCGCCTTTCGCCGCACGCCGCTGCTGGCGGCGCTCTCCGTGATCGCCATCGCCTTTGCGCTCTTCGTGATCGGCCTCTTTGGCCTGACCGCCTTCAACATCCGCCGCGCCATCGAAAAGGTGGAGGAGAAGGTGGAGATCGTGGCGTACCTGGCCGACGACGCCACGCCGGCGCAGATCGAGCTGGCGCAGGCGGAGGTGCGGGCGCTGCCGCAGGTGGCCACGCTGCGCTTCGTGGACAAGACGGAGGCGCTGGCGACGGCGATGGCGGAGATGGAGGAGTTCAAGGAGGTGTTCAGCGACCTGGACACCAACCCGCTCCCCGCCTCGTTCGAGGTGAGCCTGAAGGTGGGGAGCCGCAGCCCGGTGGCGGTGGAGCGGGTGGCGAAGCGGATCCAGGCGTACCCGTTCGTGGAGGACGTGCGCTACGGCCGCGACTGGTTGAACACCATTTACACCATCCGCCGCATCGCCGCGGGGGTGGCCATGGTGATCGGCGGGGCGTTCGCGCTGGTGGCGGCCATCGTGATCGCCACGGCGGTGCGCATCACGGTGTTCGCGCGGCGCGAGGAGATCGGCATCATGCGGCTGGTGGGGGCCACGGACGGCTTCGTCCAGAGCCCGTTCCTGCTGGAGGGGCTGATGAGCGGGCTGCTGGGCGGGCTGCTGGCGGCGGGGCTCACCTGGGCCACGTACCGGGTGCTGGGAAGCACCATGTTCCAGGTGGAGTGGCTGCCCAGCGAGTGGATCGTGCTTACGGTGCTGGCGGGAACGGGCTTCGGCCTTGTCTCCAGCCTGGTGGCGGTGCGCCGCCACCTGGGGCAGGTGTAGGCGATGCGGGGCCGCATCCGCCGCGCGGGGCTCGCCCTGCTGATCGCCGCGGCGGCGCTGCCGTGGGCCGGCGGCGCGCAGCAGACGCCCTCGCTGACGGAGAGCCAGCGCCGGCTGCAGGAGATTCGCCGCGAGCGCACGCAGCTGCGCGGCGAGCTTTCGCGCATCCGCAGCCGGGTGGGCGACGTGTCGGCGGAAATCCGCAACATCCAGCGCCAGCAGCAGGTCTCTGCGTCCCTTCTGCGGGAGATCAACCTGCAGATGGAGGAGACGTCGAAGAAGATCGACGAGACCACGCTGGAGATGGCGCAGACGCAGGCGGAGCTGGTGGAGAAGCGGCGGATGCTGCACATGCGGCTGCGCGGCATCTACAAGCGCGGCCCGCTGCACTCGGCGCAGGTGCTGCTCTCGTCGCAGTCGTTCAGCGACCTGCTGAACCGCTACAAGTACCTGTACATCGTGGCGCGGCGCGACCGCGGACTGGTGCAGGAGGTGGGCGAGCTGGCGCGGGAGCTGGAGAACCGCGAGCGCGAGCTGCGGCGGAGCTTCAACGACATTCAGTACCTGCGCAGCGAGCGCGCGCAGGAGAACGCGACGCTGCAGGAGCTGCGCTCCGGCCGCACGGCCACGCTGAGCGACCTGCGCGCGACGGAGCGGCGGACCAACGCGCGGCTGGAGACGCTGGCCCGCGACGAGCGCCGGCTGACGGGGGTGATCGCGGACCTGGAGCGCCGCCGCCGCGAGGCCGAGCGCCGCGCCGCGGCGGCGGCCGCCGCGCCCGTGGCGCCGGGCGCCACCCGCCCCGCCGCGCCGCGCCCCGCGGCGTCGACCATGACGACGGCGGACGTGGGGAACCTGGACTGGCCGGTGGGCGGGCGCCTGGTCTACAACTTTGGCCGCGCGACGCAGCCCAACGGGACGACGATCCGCTACAACGGCGTGGGGATCGGCGCGGCGGCGGGGTCGCCGGTGCGGGCGGTGGAGGCGGGGACGGTGGAGATGGCGGCGCCGTTCGAGGGCTACGGCCCCACGGTGGTGGTGAGCCACGGCGGCGGCTACTACTCGCTGTACCTGTACCTGAAGGACGTGCACGTTCGCCCCGGCACGCAGGTGACCAAGGGGCAGACGATCGGCACGGTGGGCGGCGAGACGTCGCCGGAGGGCCCGCACCTGGAGTTCCAGATCCGCGAGCCGGGCGGCGGCGCGGTGGACCCGGTGCGGTGGCTGCGCGGGCGACGGTAGGGGCGGACGGGTACGGAGTCGGCGGCCCGACGGGGCCAACGGAGCTGCGGGTCGATGGGGGCGACGGTTGGTTGGGAATCCGCGGGTCGACGCGATCCGCAGGACGACGTGATCCGCGCGTCGCCGCGATCCACGGGTAAACGCGATCCGCGGGTCGACGTGATCCACGCGTCTCCGCGATCCACGGGTGGATGCGATCCGCGGGTAAACGCGATCCGGGGTTCCATGGGATCCGCGGGCGGCGGGATTCGCGGGTTGGCGGGGCCCGCGGCGTCAGCCACCATGGGTTGAAACCCGCGGCTAGAACGGCCATAAGCCCCGTCTCGGCTCGCTACGCTCGCCGAACGGGGCTTCAACCGCTCGGGTCGGCAGGGGCCTGCGCGCCGGGCGAGGCCAGCGCGGGCGAATCCACGCGGTGAAGCCCCGGCAACGCACCCCGGCCGTTGTGACGTTTACACCCTCACCCGCTCGCGGGAGAGGGTACGAGCCTGAACGAGCGGGTGAGGGTCCCTTTCGCACTTTCGCACTTTCGCACTTCGCACTCCCTTGCCCCTCCCTCTCGTCTACGGCCACGCTGACGCGCTGGCGATGCTCGCCGCGGCGGCGCGCGTGGGCAACCTGTCGCAGTCGCTCCTGGTGCACGGGCCCGCGGGCATCGGCAAGGAGCGCGTGGCGCTCTGGCTGGCGCAGCTGGTGCTGTGCGAGCAGCGGCGCGACGCGGGCCCGTGCGGGGAGTGCCGCGCCTGCCGGCAGATCGACCGGCTGGAGCACCCGGACGTCCACTGGTTCTTTCCCCTGCCCCGCCCCGACGCATCCACGCCGGAAAAGCTGCGCGACAAGCTGGAGGAGGCGCGCGGCGCGGAGCTGGCGGCGCGCCGCGCCAACCCGCACCACGTGCCGCAGTTCGAAAAGGCGCCCGCGTACTTCATGGGCACCATCCAGAACCTGCAGCGCCTGGCCTCCATGCGCCCCTCCGTCGGCTCGCGGAAGGTGTTCGTGGTGGGCGACGCGGAGGCCATGGTGCCGCAGGAGTCCAGCCCCGAGGCGGCCAACGCCTTCCTGAAGCTGCTGGAGGAGCCCCCGGCGGACACCACGCTGATCCTCACCTCGTCCAGTCCCGGCGCGCTGCTGCCCACCATCCGCTCGCGCGTGCTCCCCATCCGCCTGCTACGGCTGGCGCCGGAGGCCGTGGCGGAGTTCCTGGTGCGCGAGATGTCGATGGACCACGCGGAGGCGGCCACGCTGGCCGCCATCTCCGAGGGCGCGATCGGCCGGGCGCTGCGGCTGACGCCCGGCGCGGGGGGCGCGGGCACGGCGCAGCGGCTGCGGGAGATGGGCCGCGACCTGCTGACGGCCGCGCTGGCGGACGGTGAGGCCGGGCGCTTCGCGGCGGCCAACGCGGTGGCTCCGTCGGGGGCGCGCGGCGAGTTCAGCGGGGCGCTGGGGGCGCTGGCGCTCTGGCTGCGCGACCTGATGGCGGTGACCGCGGGCGCGGCGGACTCCGTGGCCTACTCCACCCCGGCGGACGAGGCGCTGCTTCGCAAGCTGGCGGCGCGCCCCGGCGTGCGCGCGGAGGGCGTGGCGCGCGCCATCCTGCGCGTGCAGGAGGCGCAGGAGCTGGCGTCCGGCAACGTGAACCCGCAGCTCATCCTGGCAGACCTGCTCGGCGGCATCCGACGGGCTCTCGCGTAGGCTTCCCCCACCCCGCTCGTTGCTCGCGGAGAGGGGGGAGAGATGCAGGGGGTGGTCGATCCGTGGATCTGCACCCCCCGGCGTAGCACGCTTCGCCCTTGACGCGACATCCGTTTGTAGCACGGTCCCACCCGTGTCCCACCTCCCTGTGGAACAGAATCCCCGACCCGGAAAACATGTCCGACGACCCCGGCTTTACCCACCTGGACGAGAGCGGCCGGCCCCGCATGGTGGACGTGGGCGGCAAGGCCGTCACGCGCAGAATCGCAGTGGCGGAGGGCACAATCCGAATGTCGGCGGAGACGCTGCGCGCCATCGTGGCCGGCGAGACGCCCAAGGGGAACGTGCTCCTGATCGCCCAGCTGGCCGGGATCATGGGGGCCAAGCGCACCCCGGACCTGATCCCGTTGTGTCATTCCATTCCACTCAGCTCGGTGGAGGTGGATGTCAAGGCCGACGAGTCGGTGCCCGGCGTGCGGGTGACGGCGACGGTGGGGGTGGAGGCGAAGACCGGCGTGGAGATGGAAGCGCTCACGGCGGTAAGCTGCGCGCTCCTTACCGTTTACGACATGTGCAAGGCAAGGGACCGCGGACTGGCCATCGAAGGGGTGCGGCTGCTGCGAAAGGAAGGTGGACGGAGCGGCACCTGGGAAGCCGGTCCTGAGGGGTGATCCGGCATACCGCTTGCTCCATATGTCTCCGACCTGTGCACAACGGAGGCACATCCATGCAGGCACTGATCCTGAGGTTGCAGGCCGACGTAGAGGCCCGCAAGCAATCCCGGCTGGACCTTTCCGCCACCACCCGCGTGATGCTGGTGGGCGGACTGCTCTTTCTGGGCGCGTTCTTTCTGGGAGTACAGTCGGCCGATTCGACGGTGGTGCAGTGGCGGGAAGCACTGGGGGTGGCGGCGCCGGAAGGCGCCATCGAGCTTCAGCAGCTGGAGATCGCGCGGCTCAAGCGCATCCACGAGCACTCCTCCAAGTTCGGCATTCCGGCGGACCTGGCGGAGCGGATCGAGGACATCGCGCTGGCGGAGGGGATCGAGCCCGCCGTGGCGTTCGGGCTGGTGCGGGCGGAGAGCGAGTTCAACCGGCGGGCGGTGAGCCCGGTGGGCGCGGTGGGGCTCACGCAGCTCATGCCGTCCACGGCGCGCTACTTCAAACGGGGCGTGAGCCGCGAGGCGCTGTTCGACCGCGACACCAACCTGCGCATCGGGTTCCGCTACCTGCGCACGCTGATCGAGAAGTACAACGGCAACCTGGAGCTGGCGCTGCTGGCCTACAACCGCGGGCCGGAGCGGGTGGACGAGCTGATCCGCGCCGGGCAGGATCCCAACAACGGGTACGTGGAGATGGTGCTCGGAAAGCGCAACAAGCGCCGCTGATCCTGATCCGTCCGAGCCCCATGAATCGCCCCGTCCGGCACGCGCCGGCGGGGCGATTCGATTGAAACCCGGATCCGCAAAAGACTTTACCAAATCCGGAGATAGAGTGCATGACTTCCTGAGGGAGGCGCCGCGCTGAACCTTGCCTCGATCGGAAACCCGGCGCGCCGACCGAAGGACCTCGCCAGCAGAACGAAGGGGCCGGTTCCGCGTCCTGATCCGGCCCCTGCGCAGCCGAGAGGAGGTCCTTCGGTCGCGCGCCGGAGTCAGTGCAGCCGGCAGGATCTGCGCGTGCGCTCCCTCAGGAAGTCACATTTTTTCCCGGTCTGGTATGATTCTCACACGGAGGGCACGGAGGGCACAGAGGATCAAGAACTCCGTGCCCTCCGTGCCCTCCGTGCCCTCCGTGCCCTCCGTGTGAGGCAAGCGGTTTCTGCTCGCACCGAGTGTTCAGCCGGATGCGGCCCAGCCCACCTGCTCCGCTTTGAGAGATCGATCGATACCTGGCCGCCGAGGCAGCACAGGAGGCCCGTCTCGTCCACGCGAGATCCGCCTCTACTTCAGTCGACTTCGACGTTCGTGAGGTAGTTGCCCAGGACGCGGTTGGTGGCGTTGAGGACGGCCAGGGCGGCGGAGCGGTGGGGGTCGCCGGTGGCCAGCGAGGCGCCGATGAGCGCGTGCACGTTCTCCGTGCGCAGCAGCACCACGACGACGTCGGTGTCGAAGGCGCGAAAGCTCTTGATCCCCACCAGGCCAAACTGCATGCGGCCGTTCAGGATGGCCTCCAGCGCGCGCAGCGTGGCCTGGGCCGCCAGGCGCAGCTCCACGGCGGCGCCCGTCTCGCCCTCCACCTCGTCGCGAAAGGTCTGGCCGCCCCACTCCAGCTCCACCTGCGCCATTGCTCGTCCCGTGCGCGGCGCGGCCATCCGCGCGGCCACGAAGCGCACGCGGCGCCGCGGCTCGGGGGCCGGGAGAAAGGCCAGGTGGACCTCGGCGTCGGCGGCGGAGAGGCCGCTGCGGGTCAGGATGCTGTGCACCAGCATCTCGGTGGGTCCCTCCGCGCGCTCGCAGATCAGGTAGATGCGCAGAGGGTCTTCGTCGATGACGGCGCGGCGGACGCCTTCCAGCGCCTCCAGCTCGGAGCGCAGGTGCTCGCGCGCGTCCACGTCCAGTGCGGATAATGGCATGGGCGGGAAACAGATTGTGAGAGGAAGATTGGATCGAACGTTGGGGCGGGATCGGCGCGCTGTCAAGTTTCTTGTGTATACGCCGTGTCGGCAAGCGCGAGAGGACGATCCTCCGCACCGCTTCCTTGCCGGGTGAGCGCGAACGGATTTCCAACTCGTCTTTTCTTTTCCCGACGAATTGCGCATTATCATGCACTCCATGCATCCCGCGCGGTTTCGGCCGTGGGAATGCACCCCATCGTCCTTCTGCCGGGAGACGAACATGCGCAAGCTCAAGCTGTCGATCGACGCACTGCAGGTGGAGTCGTTCCACGCGGTGGGGCCCGGGTCCGGGCGCGGCACGGTGCGCGGCCACAACACGTACTACCTGGACGAGTGCCAGACCCCGGCCGGCACCTGCGATGCGGGCTGTACGCAGGGCTACAACACCTGCGGCACCTGCATGGAATCGTGCTGGGGCACGTGCGTGAGCTGCGCCGCCACCTGCGGCAACACCTGCGGCAACACCTGCGGATGCGGCACGGGCGGAACCGGCGGGACCGGGGGCACGGGCGGGACCGGCGGCGGCACGGACGCCACCTACTGCGGGTGCGAGACGTGGGAGACCTGCCCGAACGCAACCGTCTGCGCGTAATGCGAGGGAACAGGGATAGCCAGCGCCGGATCTCCTGATCCCGAATGGCAAAAACGCGCCGCCGGCACTGGGCCGGCGGCGCGTTTTGCGTCAAATGCGGTGGATCAGAACCGCAGCAGGGCCGCGGCGCCGCGCAGGTCGGCGATGGCGTTGGCGTCGGCGAACTGGATGTCGGCGCCCTGCTGCTGCGCCAGCCGCACCATCTCCTCCATCACGTCCACGCCTTCCAGCTGCTCGCTGCCGTCGTACGGGCAGCGGGTGACGTCGCGGACGAAGACGAAGCCGCACTGGGTGCAGCGCGCGCCCTGCAGCTGCCCGTCGCGGGCCAGGACCAGCGTATCGACCTTGCCCTCCTGCAGCGCCGTGAGCGTGCCCTGCACGCCGGCGGTGGCCAGGTAGTCGTGGGCGGCGCGGTCGCGCACCTGCGAGATGAGCTCCTGCCCGTGGCGCTCCTGCTCGGCGCGCAGGTGCGGCTCCAGGCGGGCCAGGATCTCGGGCGCGGGGCCGTCCACGGGCGCGGGCCCGGTAAAGACCACCAGGTCCTGCACCTGCTGCGGCAGGAACTCGCGGAACTTGCCCACGTTCTCGTCCGTCCCCAGCAGCACCAGCTGCCTGGGCTCGTAGCGGCTCACGAAGCGCGCCACCTCGTCGGCAAAGTCCTTGAAGAAGTGCCGCATCTCCTCGAGCTTGCGGCGCTGGAAGCGGGTGTGCGAGTACCCCCCGGCCTGCACGCTGTGCGAAGTGGGGATGGGGTCGCCGCGAAACTCCAGCTCGTCCAGCAGGGTGCCCAGGTGCACGCTCAGAATGCGCACGTGCTCGCGGTCCAGCAGGATCACGCCGTAGTGCTCGTACGCGTTCAGCACCTGCGCCAGCGGGCCGATGACGGGCCGGTCGGCCACCACCAGCCGGTTCTGCACGGGCACGGGAAACTGCAGCGCCTCGAACCAGTCGCCGCCCACGGCGCTGTAGATCACCACGCCGCGGTTGGACTCGTTGAACTCGGTCTCGATCCACCCCTGCACGCGCTCGAACAGGCTGCCCATCCCCGACTCGTGTCCGTTCCCCGTGGGGATGGGGCGGTTGCCGTCCAGCTCCTCGAACTGGGCGCGCTTCTGCCCCAGGAACACGTTGTGGGTGCGCTTGTTGTTGCTGTCGACGGACATGTCCAGGAACAGCGAGAGCACCGGCGTTCCGCCGTCCTGCCGCTGGATCAAGCGTTCGAGGTCCTGTGTGCTGATCATGGTCTGGCTGGTTGGATGTGGGCACCGCACCGCGCGCGGACGTCTCCGTGCGATGGGGAGGCGAATGCAAGAAAGCTGCCCATTCGCCGCGCGATCCGGGTCACGCGGTGCGCGCCGAACGTTTTCGATCGACCGATCCAAGTGGCTCATTCCACGTCACTTACCTCGCTCGCTCCGGCCAGGCGCGTGTGTGGGGGGAGCGCCGCGGGGACGGGGTTCAGGAAGATGACGCAGGGGAAAGGGGGAGAGGACGCAGAGGCGCTTCCTCTGCCTCCGGCCCCGGTTCCTCCGCGTCCGCGCGCCGGAATGCGTTTCTGGTGGGGGATTTGCGTCCGGCGGGGCGGCTCCGAAATGCCCCGGTGGGGTATCAAGGGGCGTGGATGCTGCGCCGGCCCCGGGACCGCGGAAATCGTTCGGCGGACGGGGCATGGGGCGAGAACGAGAGGCGAGATGAGCGACCTGGACTACAGGACGTACTGGGAGAACGCGTTCAGCTGGGAAGACTACCTGAACCGCGAGGTGCAGAAGCACGAGGAGATGTGGCGCGGCGTGTACGCCAGGTCGGTGGTGCCGGACTGGGCGCTGGAGCGCGGCGCGGAGATCGGCGGCGACTGGAAGCTGCTGGTGATCAGCGAGGACTGGTGCGGCGACGCGTTCAACACGGTGCCCGTGATGGCGCGCATGGCCGAGGTGCTGCCGAACGTGAAGATCCGCATCGTAAAGCGCGACGAGAACCTGGAGCTGATGGACGCGTTCCTCACCGGCGGATCGCGCTCCATCCCGCTGGTGATCGTGCTGCGGCCGGACTTCAGCGTGGCCGGGCGCTGGGGCCCGCGTCCGCCCGAGCTGCAGGAGTTCGTGATGAGCGAAAAGAAGGCGGGGCTGCGCCCGGCGGACGAGATCTACCGCGACGTGCGCCGCTGGTACGCAAAGGACCGCGGCGAAAGCACCCTCCGCCAGCTGCTGGACCTGATGGCGGCTGGCTGATCGCCATACCAATCCGCGGAAAGAATTATCACACGGAATCCGCAAAAAGACTGGGGCTCACACAGAGTCAACAGAGTTAACAGAGTGAAGCCCCGGCGAGATGACCGCCCTTCGTGCCGCATCGATCTTACCAGCGATCGGATGAATCGCGGAGTACATCGCGCGGCACGAGAAAACTCTGTTGACTCTGCTAACTCTGTGTGAGGCTTATTCTTTTAGCGGATACGGTATCAAAATCAGTTCAGGCGGCGAGAAGCCAGCCCTGGATCCAACGGCTCAACGCGACCAGACCGTCTCGGGCGGGATCTCGCCCGGGAACTGGGCCAGGTAGCCGCGCAGGTCGCCCAGGTCGTACACGCGGTTCATGTTCCCCGCCGCGCCGTCCAGCCGGGTGACCTCGGGGGGCGCCAGGGGAAGGCCGCCGGGAAAGAACGGCGCCACGGCGCGCAGAAACGAGACGGGCGCCACGGGCGGCGCCACCTGGTCGAGCGGATCCGGGCCGGCGGACGCGGAGGCGGAGGCGGCGGGCGCGGTCTGGCTCCAGCGCACCGCGTAGCCCCCCACGAAGTCGCGCGGGTTGTTGGTGGGGCCCGACGCCGCGATCACCACGGCCGTGGGCGGCACCGCGCCGCCGGCCATCCGCACCCGGAAGGTGATGGGGCCGCCGTTCAGGTTGCGGGGTGGGTTCATGAGGAGGATGCGCACGGTGCGCTCGGAGGTGCCGCGCGCCACCATGATGCGCCCCGGCGACCGGATCTCGCGAAGGTCGGCGCTGGTGATCTCGACGATGGCCGCGCCCTCTACGGAGAACGGCGAGTCCAGGCTGCCCACGTACTCGCCCCCCAGCTGGGGCTCGGTCACGTCCACGCACGCGGCCGCGGCCAGCAGGAGCGCGGGGAGCAGCGCGCGGACGGGGGTCGAACGGATGCGCATGGTCATCAGAAGCGTACCGTGGTGCCCAGGCGAATGCTTCGCGGCCGCACGCGCTCGCGCACGGCGCCGTACACGGACTCCGGCTCCACCACGCCCCCCACCGGCGCCCCGGTGGGGCCGTCGTTCACCGAGGTGTTGTAGCGCGTGGGCGTGGCGGTGCCGAAGATGTTGAACGCGTCCACCGTGACCGTCCACTCCGCCCCCGCCATGCGCACCGGCCGCTCCAGGTGCAGGTCCACCAGCGAGCGGTGCGGGTACTCGTGGAACCCCCGCTCGCGCAGCAGCACCGGCTGCCCCACCAGCGGCGACATCAGCCGCGAGTCCAGCGAGCGGTCGGTGGTGTCGGCGTAGGCGAAGAAGCTGGAGAGGGTGAACACGGGCGTGTAGCGGTCGCCGCGCGCCTGGCTCCAGAAGATGCCGCCGCGAAAGCCCCGGCCCAGCGCGCCGTACATCCACACCTTGATCTCCAGCTCGCTGCTGTTGCCCAGCCGGCCGTAGAAGTTCGTGGCCTGGTTGGGGTTCACGAACGGCCCCGCGAACTGGCTGCTCTCGTCGTAGCCCGAGACGTTGTCCAGGTTGCCCCGCAGCCGGCTGTAGACGAAGGAGAGCAGCCCGCCGTAGCGCGGATGCCCCATGCGCACCACGAACTGCGCCTGCTGAAAGGTGCGCCGCGCCTGGGGGACGTTGGTGAGCACGTAGTCGGGGTCCCAGGTGAGCGACAGCGTGTCTTCGAGCGTGAGCCCCGGCGGCACCTGCAGCGGGGTGAACCCCCCGCTCGCGGCGATGATCTTGAGCTGGTCCACCACGGCGAAGTTGGGGACGTACACGCGGGGGAGCAGCACCGGCTCGCCCCCGTAGAAGAGCGGCTTGCCCTGCGAGTCCAGCGCCTGGATGCCGTCGAACGCCGTGTAGTTGGTGGCGGCGTTGCGGTCCACCAGCGCCACCATGTTGTGGTTGCGCCGGTCCACGTACACCATCTCGGCCTTCCACCACCGCCCCAGCTGCTTCTCCACCCCCACCACCAGCTGGTCGATGTACGGCTGCCGGTAGTCGACCGCGGGGCCCGTCTGGTTCATCCGGGCCTCCTCCTGCAGCACCAGGCGCCCCGTGGCGGCCAGCGCGTCGCGCTCCGTCTCGCTCAGCACCTGGCCGGGTGCGGCGGGGGTGCCGAAGTAGTACCACAGCTGCTCGTTGGTGAAGACGTTGCCGCCCTCCGCGCGGTCGTACAGCTGCGCGAACATGCTCTGGTGGTAGCGCCCGGCGTGCGCCTTGAGCACCAGGTCGTTCCGGCCGGTGATGTCCAGGGTGACGCCCAGCCGCGCGTCCCACGCCCGGTCGTCCACGGCGCGAAAGCGGGGGCCCACGCCGCCGCTGGGGGTGAGGTACCCGCTCCACCACCCGAAGCGAACGCCGGGGCTGATGCTGAGGCGCGAGCCGAAGTCGATCTGGTCCTGGATGAAGGCCGCCCCGTTGGCCACGTCGGCGTTCAGCCGCACCTCGCCGCCCACGGACAGAGGGACGAAGGCCAGCGGCCCGCGCCAGGTGGCCGTGTTGGCCGGGTCGAAGCTCTCGTAGAAGTTGCCGAAGCCCGGCCGCCACGTCATCCCGCCGTTGCGCAGCCGCTCGAAGGTCCACCCGCCGCGCGACAGCTCGCCGCCCAGCTTTACGCGGTGCGTGAGCGGCCCCGTGCGCATCTCCCACTGCAGCGACGTGGCGCCCGTCATGGCCTCGGGGGCCAGGCGGTAGCGGAACGGCGCCGCGTTGTACGCCGGCCGGTCGCCGCGCCCGAAGAGGACCACGCCGGGAACGTCGGTGCCGCCGTACGGCTCGCGCCGCTCGTCGCGCACGAAGCCGCCCAGCGACGCCTCGGCGATGGCGCCGGCGCCCAGCACGTGGCGCAGGGTGCCGTTGTAGAAGTACGTGGGCGCGCTGCCGCGGACGAAGGCGTTGGCATCCTCGTATCCCGTGGCGCCCAGCCGGTCCACGTCCACGCCGATGTAGCCGCCGGAGACGGTCAGCTGGTCGTCCGAGGTGGGCTGCCAGGAGAGCTTGGCGAACCCCTTCTGCTCACGCCGGTCGATAGTGCCGGGGGCGAAGAAGCCCTCGCGGGTGCGCAGGTGGTTCACGGCGCGGTCGGCGCGCTGCACCCACTGGCCGGCCACGTAGTAGTGCAGCCGGTCGCGCAGGATGGGGCCGCGCGCCTCGGCCTCGAAGTCGTAGCGCGAGTCCATCTCCGCCGCCACGTCGTACTGCTGCAGGTTGGACGCGGCCAGCGCCCCGCTCTCCACGTTCAGCCGGACGGCGCCCTCGAAGTCGTTGGTGCCGCTCTTGGTGACCAGGTTCACCAGCCCGCCCTGAAAGTTGCCGAACTCGGCGGCGGCGCCCAGCCCGCGCACCTCCACCGACTCCACCCAGTTGATGCTGGGCTGCACCAGGTCGCCGCCCACCCCGGGGTGGTTGGCGGCCAGGCCGTCGATCTGGTAGTTGTTGGCCTGCTGCGTGGCCCCGCCCCACACCTGCCCCGCGCGCGCCCCGGGGGTGAGCGCCACCACCTCCCTGACGTCGGGGCTCAGCGGCAGCAGGGCGATGGCGGCCTCGCTGACCTCGGTGGAGAACTCGGTGTCCTCGCGGCGGATGACGGCGGGGCTGTTGGTGGTGACCGTCACCGTGTCGATGACCAGCGCCCGCACCCGCAGGGTGAAGTTGCGCGCGCTCTCTTCCCCGCGCACCACGGCCACCACCTCGGTGGCGGTGGCGTAGCCGGGGTGCCGCACGCGGACGCGGTAGCGCCCGCCCGGCAGCGCCGTCAGCCGGTACCGCCCCGCCTCGTCCGCCGCCGTCCCGCGGCGGAACGAGGCGCCCTCCAGCTCCACCTCCACGATGGCCGCGGGCACCGGCGCGCCGCTCACGTCGCGCACCACGCCCTGCAGCGTCCCCATCTCCTGCGCGTGCGCCCCGCGGGGCACGGCCAGGGCCAGCAGGAGCGCGGCGAGCACGCGCAGCGCCCGGAGCGGCGGGGTGAACGGGCGGATGAGGGGGCGATGCGGCATGGGCGGCGTCTGTGCGCGGGAAGTGGGACGCGGAGCGGGGGTGGGCCCGGTCGGGCGGTCCGGCGGAGGTCGGCGTGTCGGCATCGCGGGGAACGGATGGGAGGGGGAAGATGCCGGTTTGCTTGCTGGCGTACAACGTCTTCATCCGCGTCAAACGGACACCCGCGCCGCACGCGCCGTCGCGCGTCCCCGCGGGCGGGCGGAAGCCCTAACGCTACCGGCAGTCGCGCCGGCGGTCCCTCCCCCGCCGGCTGCGTGGGAGGTCCTGCTCTACCCACCGTTTCCGCAGGTCCAGCTCGTGGCTCTCCCGGTACGCGTTCCAGGATGCCTGCGCGTACGCCCTCGCGCCCGCGGTACGCGCCTGCTCGACGAACGAATCCGGCGCGCGGAGCCCGGTGATGTTGGCGTCGCGAAAGCTGGAACCGGCCGGGATGGAGTCGAGATCGAACACCGCGCCGCGAAGGTCCGCGCCGTCGAAGCGCACGTCCCGGAGGCGCGCGCCCCTGAACGAAGCCCTGCGCAGGTCCGCGCCGATGAGCAGCGCACCACACAACGCCGCGTCATCGAACCTGGCGCCTCCCGCGTTCGCGAACGCGAACTCCGCATCGCGAAGGTTGGCGCCCTCCAGGTTCACCCCCCGCAGGTCGGTGCGCGCCATCCTTGCTCCATGCAGGTCCGAGCCGGGAAGGTCCGCGCGGACCATTCGCGCATGCTTCAGATCGGCGTTGGGAAGGTTGAGCGCGCCCACCGGTGCATTCGAGAGGTTCACCGCCCGGAGCGTGAACCCGCCCTCGTTCAGGTCTTCCAGCGCCACGACGACCACGCTGCTCCACCCGTGGCCTTGGGCATCGCCGATCACCTGCCACGCCTGATACTGGCGCTGCCTTGCCCTTGCCTGCCTGCCGTTGAAGTACAGGGCCACCGGCGGCAGCACGATCGCCAGCTCCACGAGGATCGCCATCCACCCCACGAAGTCGCGGGACCTGCGGAACCGCTTGACGTTTCCGGCCACCGTGCCCAGGCGCGCAAACCGTGTCCCGCTCATGGAGCCTCCAGGGTAACCCGTATCATGAAATGACGGCTTTTCAGCGAACTCATAATGAAGAGCGCCGTCTGTGCTTGTCCATGCCGATGCGCGGGGGAAAGCGGGGACGCGGAGGACAGTGCGGACACGTGCTCGCCGTACTCGTTGCGTACACGCCGTAAACCAAAGAAACACCGAAGATGCTGGGGCGTACCAGCGGCCATGTGCCCCGCGCGAATCACCCCGCAGCTGCTCTCCAGCGCCCGGGCCGCCCCC
Source organism: Longimicrobium sp. (assembly GCA_036379135.1). GTDB lineage: Bacteria > Gemmatimonadota > Gemmatimonadetes > Longimicrobiales > Longimicrobiaceae > Longimicrobium. The sequence continues at coordinate 120,536 of DASUVG010000179.1, read as the reverse complement.
GAGGGGGACGCCTGGCTGCACGAGATCAAGTACGATGGATACCGGCTCCTCTGCCGCCTGGAGCACGGCCGCGCGCGCCTGTTCTCCCGCCCGGGGCGCGACTGGACGGCGGAGCTGCCGGCGCTGGTGGAGGCGGTGGAGGGGCTGGGGATCGGGTCCGCGTGGCTGGACGGGGAGATGGTGGCGCTGCGGGCGGACGGACGGCCGGACTTTCACGCCCTGCGGCGCGCGATCGCGGGAAAGCGCGGCGCCCCGCGGCTGGTGTACCAGGTGTTCGACCTGCTGTACCTGCAAGGGCGCGAGCTGCTGGGGACGGACGTCCTGGCCCGCAAGCGCATGCTGGAAGAGGCGGTGCGCGGCCGCTCGCCGTGCGTGTGCTACACCGACCACCTGGTGGGGAGCGGCCCCGCGTTCCACCGGGCCGCTCACGAAGCGGGGCTGGAGGGGATCGTCTCCAAGCGCATCGGCAGCCGCTACCGCCCGGGCACCCGCTCGCGGGACTGGCTGAAGGTAAAGTGCATGCACCGCTACGTCTTTACGGTGGCCGGGATCGGCCAGGACGGGGCGGTGCTGGTGGATGATGACGGCGCCTTCGTGGGATGCGCGTGGTACACCCGGCGCCCCCGCGTCGGACAGACCGTCGACGTCGCCGCGCTGCAGTGGTCCCCCGGGCACGCCCTTCGCCACGCCACCGTGGTCGCCGACCCGTCCGCGGGGTGATCCGCGCCCTTGACGGGGCGCACGTGCCGACGCTTTTTGAGTCGTCACGTATGCACGCAACGCGAACGTGGCGCGGACCCTTTCACGCGGGGAGGACCTGATGGAAAAGCTGCGGCTGAACCCGGATGCGCTGAAGGTGGACAGCTTCGAGGCGAGCGCGGACGCGCACGGCAGGGGAACGGTGGACGGGTTCGCGGTCACGGACTGCAGCAAGCAGAACACCTGCGGCATCGCGTCGCGGGGGCAGGAGGGATACGACGAAGCCGCGCGCACCCGGTACGCCTGCTGCATCTGACCCCGGCGTAATCCGCGTCGTCGGCGCGCTGTTGGGACAGCCCGGACCAGGCCCTCGCATCACCGTGGATGCGAGGGCCTTTTCGCATGCACCTCCATCCAGCGCGCCGTGCACCGACCACTGCCGCCCCACCGGAAACGATCGGCCCCACGCAACTGGGCGGAGCGAACCCCTTCCGCTCTCCGCGTCTCCACCCGAGGCCGTCGTCCGTGGATTCGTCCACCCTGTTTCCGACGCTCCGCGCACGAATCCATTGCACTCCGGCCGCGAAACGGGAACCTTGGATGGGTGAGGCGCCTGCCGGTATCCAGACCCGCATTCACCCACGGACGGAGCGCGGAAAATGTCGACCGAAACCTCGGAATCCACCCCCAGGAACCTTCGCAATGCCCGCTACTGCGAGGTCATCCCCGTCACCCGCGAGCGCAACGAGCTCACCTCGTGGGTCTACAACACGCTGGGGCTGAACGACTGCCCCGAGTGCGAGTGGAAGGCCCTGACGGAGGAGCAGGTGAACCAGGAGTACGGGTCGGTCGCCGCCAAGCTGAACGGGCCGCGCTACTGGGTGATCAACGAGCTGGTCGTATCGGGCGAATCGGTCACCGGCGAGCGGTTCACCTTTGGCGGCATCGAGATGGAACTGCGGGCCACGCTGACGACGAAGATGCGGGAGGGGACGGTGGGCGAGGCGTTCTACGAGCCGAACGAGGTAAAGCGCAGCACCGTCTACACCTACAACGCCGGGGAGGAGGTGTACGAGCTGACCTCGCCGGCACCGGAGCGCGACGTGTACGTGATGCAGTCCTACGCGCAGATCGCGGATCCGACCCTCTCCATCAACGACCTGCCGTCGCTCGGGAGCCGGCTGGCGCTCCCCGAAGGGTGGAGCTACGCGCCGCGCACCCTGGCCGAGGATCTGGTGCTGGACAGCAACGGGCTGGCGTACGTCATCAACGACGACCTCTACAACGCCTATCAGCGGCGCACCTGACGCTCTTCTTCGCGCCCCGATCGGATCGAAAAAGACTGGCCTCCGCGTCTCGCCGTGAGGCCAGTCCTTTTGCGGATGAGGATGATGGAGGCTCCGTCGACTCCGCTCGGGCCACGTGATCGTGATGGTGATCGCGAATCCCCCAAACACCAGCGTCCGGCAGGCGGACCGGTCACCGCGATCGCGGAGTTGGGCGGATGGTTTTCAGGATCGCGCATCAGGTGGTGTGATCGGCTCCTTCCAGCGCGCTGCGGAGATCCTCCGGGCGATCTGCATCCCTCCCAAAAAAATTCTCATGGCCCTCTGCCGCGCTTCCATCTTTCTCCCGTTCCCGAGAGCTCCAGGGATCGTGCTTCGTCGACCGGCGCGCCATGCCTCCGCTCACTACGACCAGGCTTCGCGCCGCGAGAGCAGCGGAAACGGCACGAGAAAACTCCGCTAACTCCGCTCACTCTGCGTGAGGCCCATTCTTTTTGCCGATTCGGCATAATCCAATCTAGCCTTCGACGAACAGCGCGCCCTGCCGCCGCACCCACCTTGCCCGGCGCGGCGGCGGGGGCGTAGACTCAGGCCATGCGAACCATTCTTTCCCAGTGCGTGGCCGGGCTGCAGGACGTGGCGCTGCGGGCGCTGCAGCAGGACCTGAGCGGGGTGCAGCCCGTGCACGTGGAGGAGGGGATGATCGTCTACCGCACGGGCGACTCCGTGGCCAGGCTGCGCGCGCTGCCGTACCTGAACAACAGCTTTCAGGTGCTCCAGAGCATTCCCGCGGCGGGGAGCATGGACCGCGTGCTTGCGGCGGTGGTGGACGACCGGGCGGTGGACACCGCGCTGCGGGGCGGCACCAACGAGCGGGAGCGGTCGTTCCGCGTGTTTCTCTCCGACGAGAACGAGCTGGTGAGCGGCGCCCCGGCGCTGGTGAGCCGGCTGCGGCGCAAGATCGAGGACGCCACCCGCCTGAAGTTCCAGCCGGCGCGCGCGGACGTGCAGTTCTGGCTCATCCGCAGGCGCAGCGGCCGGGCCTTCTTTGCCCGGCGGCTCACCCAGCGCGCACGCACGGAAAAGGACCTCGCCCAGGGCGAGCTGCGGCCGGAGCTGGCCCACCTGCTCTGCCGCCTGTCCGAGCCCGGCGCCGAGGACGTGTTCCTGGACCCCTTCGCGGGGACCGGGAGCATTCCCTTCGCGCGCATCCAGTACCCGTACGGCCTGGTCTACGCGTTCGACCAGGACGAGGGCGCGGTCGCCTTCATGAAGGACCGGCTCAAGGCCCTCCCCGCCAACGAGAAGCACCGCGCCCGCAAGCTGATCGTCAAGCAGGCCGACGCCCTGGCGCTGGACCGCATCCAGGACGGCTTCGTGGACCGGGTGGTGACCGATCCGCCGTGGGGGCTGTTCCGCGAGCTTCCGGACGTGGACGCGTTCTACGCAGCCGCGCTGCGCGAGCTGGCGCGGGTCACCCGGCCGGGCGGCATCGTCGTCCTGCTGACCGCGCAGAAGGAGCTCACCGGGTCGCTGCTGGCCCAACCCGGCCATGCGCTGGCCGAGGAAGAGCGCTACGACCTGCTGGTGGCCGGAAAGAAGGCCGCCGTCTTCAAGCTCCGCCGCGCCGCGTAGGCGCGCGCCGCGTCGTTTTTCGGGATTCCCATCCGCGCGGCGCTCCCCTCCGCGGGACCCCCTTCCGCACTTCCGGACGAACAAACCATTGACTTTTCGCGCCCGCCTCCGGAATAATGGGAAGGCGCGGGCGGTCCGCCTGTTCTGTCGGAAAGCGTAATCCGCCCGGCGGCCGCCGGCACCCCCGTTTCCGCCGTCCACCGGGTCCCCGGCCGGTTCGATCCACCCGGACCCGAAAGCCCCACGCTCCCGCACGGACCGGCCGGGCATGGACCCGCCGGCGGCCCTCCCTCCAGCAGGGCGCCGTGGTATCGTTTTCAGCGATCATCCCGTGCCGGGATTCCGCGCCGTTCATCCGGCGCGCGCTCCGCAGCGTGGCGGCGCAGACGGTCGCGGCCGGCGAGGTCATCCTGGTGGACGACGGCTCGGTGGACGGAACGGCGGAGATCGCGGAGCGGACGGGCATTCCCACCCGCATCGTCCGGGCGCGCTTCGGGAACGCGGCGCTGGCGCGCAACCTGGGCGCCGAGCAGGCCACGGGCGAGTGGCTGGCGTTCCTGGACGCGGACGACGTGTGGTACCCGCACCACCTGGCCCGCGCCGCCGCCGTCCTGGGCGAAGGGGGAACGAGCGCGCACCTGGCCCGCGTGGACTACGTGGACGCGTCGTCGCGGGTGGTGCGGACGCCGGATCCCTGGCACGTGGCCGGGCCGGTGAGCGGGCTGAGCGCCGCCGACTGCATCCGGCTGTGGCTGCGCGACCGCAACTTCGACACGCTGAGCAGCGTGCTGGTGTCGCGGCGGCGGTTCCGCGAGATCGGCGGGTTCGACCGAGCGCAGACGTGCGGGCACGACTTCGAGATGTGGCTGCGGGCCATCCACTCCCGAAGCTGGTCGTACGATCCTGAGCCCACGGCGCTGTACACCCTGATGCGCCCCGGCGGCCTGACCGCGCAGAGCGTGGCGCGCAGCCAGCTCTTCGTCGCCCGCGGCTTCATCCAGAACACCGGGCGATACGGCGGCTGCCCGGGGTACCCGCGGCTGGTGCAGGCCGCGGCGCGCAGGGCGCTGGCCGCGGCGCTGTCGAGTGGTACGCGCGGCGACGTGCGCCGGGCCCGCGGCCTCGCGGCCCCGCACCTTCGCCCCAGGGATCGCCTGGTCTTCGAGTCGATCGGCCGGTTTCCCCTTTTATTTCGCCTGGTCCTGGCGGCCACGAGGCGGCTCCGCGGCGCACTGCGGCCGCGCGGGCGCCCCGCGTGGCCGCGGCTGTGAGCCCGCCCCTCCCCGCGATCGCGGGGAGGGGCCGACAGCCGGAACGTTCATGATGACGCCGGAGCCGTCCCGCCTTGAACGACGTTCGCCGTCCACGCCTGCTCTTTCTCTGCCGGCAGCTCCCCTGGCCCCTGCACGGGGGCGCCGCGCTGCGCAACTACTGGCTGCTCGCCGCGCTCGCCGCGCGGTACGACGTGGACCTGTTCGCGCCCGGCGCGGACCCGCGGCCGCACCCCGCGCTGGCGGCGCTCTGCCGGCGGGTGCGCACCTTTCCCCCGCCCCGCTCCGCGGGAAGGGCGCGCCGGCTGCTGGAAGGGGCGCGGCCGGGGACGCCCTACCTGCTGGCCGGGCAGATCCCCCCCGCCATGGCCCGCGCCGTCGCCCGGGCCGTGGACGCCGGGACGTACGACGCCATCCACCTGGCCGAGCTCCCCACCGCCCCCGCCCTGCCCCCCGGCCCCCTCCCTCCGCTCGTCTACGACGCCCACAACTGCGAGCACGAGCTCCTGCGCCGCCGCGCCCGCACCGAGCGCCTCCTCCCGCGCATCGCCCTGCGGATGGAAGCGGAGCGCGTCCGCCGCGCGGAGCGTGCGCTGGTGGGGCGCGCGGCGCTGGTCACCGCGCCCTCCGCGCAGGACGTGGCGGAGCTCGCGCGGCTGCGTCCCGACGCCGCCGCCCGCGCGGCCGTCGTCCCCAACGGGGTGGACGCCGCCGGCCATGCCGCCTGCGCCGAGGCGGCGCCGGAGCCGGGGACGGTGCTGGTGCCGGGGAGCATGACCTGGCGCCCCAACCGCCAGGGGCTGGAGTGGTTCCTCGCGCACGTCCTTCCCCTCCTCGACTCGGATGGCGCGCTGCGCGTGCGGGTGGCCGGCCGCATCCCCCCCGCCCTGGCCGACCGCCTGCGCCGCATCCCCCGCGTGACGGTGATCCCCAACCCCGCCGACATGCGGGCCGAGCTGGCGCGGGCGGAGATGGTCGCGGTGCCGCTGCTGGCCTCCAGCGGCACCCGGCTGCGCATCCTGGAGGCGTGGGCCGCGGGGCGCCCGGTGGTGACCACCCCCGCCGGCGCGCTGGGGCTGCCGTCCGCGGCCGGGGTCCCCGCGCTCCTGGCCGCCGCCTCGCCGGCGGAGTTCGCGGACGCCGTCCGGACGCTGGCGAAGGACGCGCCCCTGCGCGGCCGCCTGAGGGAGGCGGGGCTGCGGATGGCCGCGGAGCACGACTGGTCGCGGGTGGGCGCCGCGCTGCTCGCCGCGTACGAGACGGTGCCGGGCGTCGGGGAACCGCGCGCCGGCCGCGCGCCGGCGGGGGTGGCGGCATGCGCATCCTGATCGTGACGCCGGCGCCCGCGACCCCGCTCAAGCCGCGGGTGTTCGGCTTCGCGCTGGCGCTGGCGCAGCGGCACGACGTGCACCTGGCCTTCGTGGAGGAGCTGGCGGGGGCGCGGGTGCCGACGGCCATCCACGACGGGGCCCACGCCGCCCTGCGCCAGGCGGGGGTGACGCTGCACGCGCTGCGCTGGGGCCCCGCGGCGGCCGCGGCCGCGCTGCGCAGCCTGGTGCTCACGCGGCTTCCGCTGCGCGCGGCGCTCTTCGACCAGGGCGGGCTGCGGCGGCAGGTGCGGCGGCTGCACGCGGCGGTGCGCCCCGACGTGGTGCACGTGGACCGCGCGCGGGCGCTCTCCCTGGTCCGTGGCATCGACACCCCGGCGCTGGTGGACCTGACGGACCCCGTGGGCTGGTACCTGGAGGAGCGGGCGCGCGGGGCGGCCGGGGTGGCGCGGTTCCTCATCACCCGCGAGTCGCGGCGCCAGTGGCGGTACGAGGCGGAGATCGCCGCGAGCCGCCGCGCGCTCTGCGTGGCCTCGGAGTTCGGGGCCTCCATCCTTCGCGCGCGGGTGCCGGGCGCGGACCTGACCGTGGTCCCCTGCGCGGTGTGGACGGGGGACGGCGCATCCGCCGCGGCGTCCCTCCCCGGATCCAGCCCGCGGGTGGCGTTCTGGGGGAACCTGGGCTATCCGCCCAACGTGGACGCCATCGAGTCCTTCGTCCGCGACCACTGGCCCGCCGTCCGCCACGCCCTTCCCGGCGCCACGCTGCACGTGGCCGGAAGCACCCCGCACGCGCGGGTGCGGCGGCTGGCCCGCGCGGGCGAGGTGTTCATCCACCCCGACGTCCCCCACATGCCCGCGTTCCTGCGGGGGTGCGACCTGGCGGTGGCGCCGCTGGGCCTGTGCGCCGGCTTCTCCAACAAGATCGCCGAGGCCGCGGTGCACGGGCTGCCGGTGGTGGCCTCCGACGCGGCGTGCGCGGGGCTGGCGCCGGCGCTGGCCGCGCACGTGCCCCGCGCGGCGGCGCCCGCGGAGTGGGCCGACGCGCTCGCGCGCCTGTGGGGGGCGCCCGGCGCGCGCCGGGCCGCCGCCGACCGCCTTCGCGCCGCGGCCGCGGACGCGCTGAGCCCCCGCGCGGTGGCCGCCATGCTGGCCGGCACCTACGAGCGGCTGCTGGCGGGCACCCATCCCACCCCGGCGGAGCTGCGAAATTGATCGTCCTGGGACTGCACTTCGGGCACGACGCGGGGGTCAGCGTGATGGTGGACGGCCGCATCGCCGGCCACTACGCCCGCGAGCGGCACGCGCGGGTCAAGCACGCCATCGGCCTTGCCTGGGCCGACGTGGACGCCGCCCTGCGCGCGTTCGGCGTGGCGCCGGGCGAGGTGGACTTCGCGGGCGTCACCAGCACGCAGAACGTGGAGTACGTCTTCTTCGACCCCGACCGGCTGAGCTTTCGCCTGGACGCGCGCGAGGACTTCGCCGGCACGGAGTGGCGGGAGCCGGACGCGGGGCTGGTGGAGCGGATGGCGGTGGGGGGCGCGCTGCGCGGCGTGGCCGCGCGCGGGGACCGGGGCCACCTGTACCACGGCCGCGCCGCGGACCTGCTGGCGGCGCACCCGGACCTGGCCTCGCTCCCCTTTCTGCCGCCGCTGGAGAACTTCGGCGAGGCGCCGGGGTGGACGGAGCCGCGGAGCATGGACGCGCTGCGCGCCCGCCGGGTGTCGGCGGAGGGGGTGCGGCGGCCGGCGGTGCGGATGCACCAGCCGATCCGGCTGCGGCTGGACGGGCGCGAGATCCCCGGCGCCCTCTTTTCGCACCACCTGGCCCACGCCGCGTACGGCTACTACGAGAGCCCGTTCCAGCGCGCGCTCGTCATCACCCAGGACGGCGGCGCGGAGGAGGCGCTCAGCTACGTGGGCGGGATGTTCTACCTGGGCGAGGGGGCGCACCTGTGGCCGGTGGCGCCGCACCACCTGGACCTGGGCGCCGCGTACGCCGCGGCCGGGGCGTACGTGGGCTTTCCGCGCGAGGGGTGCGAGGGAAAGCTGATGGGGCTGGCCAGCTACGGGCGCCCCGCCTTCTACCGCGAGGACATGCTGCGCTACGCCCGCGACGAGGACGTCCGCGCGTTCGCCACGCGGTGCGCGGGGCCCATGGGGTACGACACGTCGCGGCTGGGGCGCACGGACGACCTTCCCCACCCCCTGGCCGCCGACGTGGCCGCGAGCGTCCAGCGCGTGGTGGAGGAGTCGCTGGTGCGCGCCGCGGACGCCGGCCGGGGGCTGCTGCGCGACGCCGGGATCGAGGTGGAGGGGGTGGTGCTGGGGGGCGGCGTGGCGCTGAACTGCCCCGCCAACTCCCGCCTGCACGCGGAGGGCGGCTTCGGGGGGATGCACATCTCCCCCGCCTGCGGCGACGACGGGCTGGCCATGGGCTCGTGCTACCTGGTGCACCACCACCTGCTGGGCCACCCCTTCCGCGGCAGCACCGAGGGCGCCGCCGCGCAGGTGTACCGCGGCCGGCCGTACGGGGCCGCGGAGGTGCGCGCGGCGGTGGAATCGTACGCCGGCCGGGTGCGCGTGGTGGAGGGGGAGGGCGGCGCCGTGGCGGAGGCGGCGCGCCGGCTGGCGGAGGGGGAGCTGGTGTGCTGGTTCGACGGCCGCAGCGAGGTGGGGCCGCGGGCGCTGGGGCACCGGTCCGTCCTGGCCGACCCCCGCGCCGCCGGCAACGCCACGCGGGTGAACCGGCTCAAGCGGCGCGAGACCTGGCGTCCGCTGGCGCCCGCCGTCCTGGCGGAGGAGAGCGCGGCCTGGTTCCGGGGGATGCCGGAGTCGTCGCCCTTCATGCTCTTCACCGGACGCGCGGCGGACGGGCGCGTCCCCGCGGTGACGCACGCGGACGGCACGGCGCGCGTGCAGACGGTGGCGCCGGACGCGGGCGCGTTCCACGCGCTGATCCGCGCCTTTGCCGGCCGCACCGGCGTTCCCGTGCTGCTGAACACCTCCTTCAACGGCCCCGGCGAGCCGATCGTGGAGACGCCGGAGGACGCCCTGCGCTTCTTCGCCGCGTCGGCGGCGGACGCGCTGTACCTGCAGGGCACCCTGCTGGAGCGGACCGGGTGACGGCGGAGGGGGATGCGGCCGGGGAGCCGGCGCGGGCCGGCGCCCCGGCCGCGGCGCCGGCCGCCGTGGTGGTGGGCGCCAGCAGCGGGGTGGGGGCCGCGTGCCTGCCGCGGCTGGCGGCGGCGGGATTCCGCGTGGTCGCCGCCGCCCGGCGCGACGGGGAGGCGGCGGCGCGGCTGGCCGGGCTGGCGGGGTGCCACGCGGCGCGGCGGGTGGACGTGACGGACCCGGAGTCGGTGGCGGCGCTGGCGGCGTGGCTGGTGGCGGAGGGGCGGGTGCCGCGCGTGCTGGTCTACGCCGTGGGGGTTGGCTGCTTCGCGCCGCTGGAGGAGCACGACGCGGCGACGTGGGACCGGGTGTTCCGCACCAACGTGCGGGGGGCGTTCGAGGTGCTGGCGCGGCTGGGGCCGCACCTGGAGCGCGGGAGCCGCATCGTGCTGGTGAGCTCCACCGCCGCGCGGGCGCCCTTCGAGGGCGGCGCCGCCTACTGCGCCAGCAAGGCCGCGCTGGACGCCCTTGCCCGGGTGGCGCGCCTGGAGCTGGCCCCGCGCGGCATCCTGGTCTCCGTGGTGGCCCCGGGCACCATCGACACCCCGTTCTGGCCGCGGCCGCGCGCGGACGCCGACGTCATCCTCACCGCCGGCGCCGTGGCGGACGCCGTCTGCTTTCTGGCCGCGCAGCCGGAGCACGCCATCGTCACGGACCTGGTACTCCAGCCGGAGAAGGAGCTATGAGCAGTGCCCACACCGCAGTGCAGCTGGCGCGCAAGGCCCGCCAGGCCCTGGCCCAGGGATTTCGCCCCGCCCAGCTGGTGAACCGCGCCCTGTACGAGGTGGGGTCGCGCGCGCGGACCACCCGGGTGCGGTACGACCCCGTGTGGCTGCACCTGTTCGTCACCAGCCGCTGCAACTTCCGCTGCCGCTTCTGCACCAACCACGCGGTCGCCGAGAAGGGGATGGTGCAGATCGGCTACCATCCGCCCGTGCAGGACATGACGCTGGAGGTGTTCCGCGAGATCCTGGGGCGGAACGACCGCGCCATGGTGTGCAGCTTCTGCGGGGTGGGCGAGCCGCTGCTGAACCGCGAGCTGTTCGACATGATTCGCCTGGCCAGGTCGCGCCGCATGATCACCGAGGTGGTGAGCAACGGCTCGCTGCTGAACGAGCAGAACATGGACCGGGTGCTGGACGCGGGGCTGGACCGGCTGACCATCAGCCTGCTGGAGTCGGACCCCGACGCGCACAGCCACCTGATCGCCGTGGGCAAGCCGTACCTCCCGCGCATCATGGCGTCGCTGGAGCACCTGGCCGCCGCCCGCGCCGGCCGGGGGTCGCGGCTGCGCATCAAGATCAGCCGCGTGCTCACCCGCAGCACCCTGGACCGCGCGGACGACTTCATCCGCCTGGGGGTGCGGCTGGGGGTGGACGAGATCATCTTCAACAACCTGATCTTTGCCAGCATCACCGAGTTCGAGCAGCGCGAGTGCCTGTTCGACACGGCGGAGAACCGCGCCTTCTTCGACGAGCTGGGGCGCGCCTGGGCGGGGCACCCCATCAAGCTGGGCTTTCCCGTGCTGCTGAAGGAGGAGAAGCAGCCCGGGTGCAAGTGGTACTGGAAGAACCTGTGCGTGGACGCGGCGGGGAACGTGAGCGGATGCGGGCGCTTCATCACCCCCAAGCCGGAGTACGGAAATTTCCGGGACGCGGAGGGGTGGAACGGGCCGCACTTTCAGGAGATGCGCCGGTCCTTCACGGGCGGCGAGCTGCTGGAGTGCTGCAGGAACTGCGTCGAGAGCTCGTGCAGCACCCTGTGAGCGCGCCGCCCCCCCTCCCGATCACCGTGGCGCTGATCACGTACAACCGCGTGGAGTTCCTGCGCGCCAACGTGCCCCGCATCCGCGCCCTGCTGCACCCCGGCGACGAGCTGCTGATCCTGGACAACAACTCGGCGGACGGCACGCCGGCGTTCCTGGCCGGGGTGCGGGGCGCGGAGGTGCGCTCCGTCCGCGTGGAGCGGCAGGGGCTGAACGTGTGCCGCAACGCCGCCGTGGCGGAGGCGCGCCACGACCACGTGGCCTACATCGACGACGACGCCTGGCCCGCGCCGGGGTGGCTGGCCGCCTACCGCGAGTCGCGCGACCGCTGGCCCGGCGCGGCGCTGCACGCGGGGCGCACGGAGCTGGACTTCGAGGCGGCGCCGCCCCGCCACCTGCCGCGCAAGTTCCGCTACCTGCTGGGCGCCATCGACTACGGCGACGCGCCACGCCCGCTGTCGCCGGTGGAGTCGCCGGGCGGGGGGAACATGATGGTGGACCGCACCCGGCTGGGCGCCCCCGCCCCCTTCGACGAGAAGTTCGACCGGCGCGGCACGGGGCTGCTGAACAACGGCGAGACGGAGCTGGTGGAGCGGCTGCGCGCCCGGGGCGAGCGCATCGTCTACGCCCCCGGCGCGGTGATCCACCACTGGGCCAGCCGCGAGCGCGCTGGCGGCCGCTGGCTGCTGCGCCGCGCGTTCTACCAGGGGGTCTCCGACGGGCTGGTGGCGGCCAAGCGGCGCCGGTACCCGTACTACCTGGCCCGGCGGCTGGCCTTTCACTTCACCCGCGGGCCGCTGGAGACGCTGCAGCGCTGGCGCGAGCCGCGGGCGCTCGCCTTCGGGCTGCTGCTGGACGCCAGCAAGACGGCGGGGGCGGTGCTCGCCGCGCGCCGGGCCGATGGCGGCTGACCTGGCGATCAACGTGGGCTTTCCGCCCATGCGGCGGGACCCGGTGCGGTACTACGAGGACGTGTTCGACCGGATGCGGGCGGACGGGGTGTCGGTGTTCCGCTTTCTGATGACGGACTTCTCCTTCAACTGCTATGCGCACGGCGGCCGGAGCTTCGACCGCGGGATGGAGGCGCTGGAGCGGGTGATGGCGGCGGCGCGAGCCCGCGGGCTGCGCGCCATCCCCGTGCTCTTCGACTTCAACGAGCTGTCGCACACCAACGTGGAGTGGTCGGAGTACGACCACACCTTCCGCAGCAGCTTTCTGTCCTCCGTGCTGGCCCGGCCCATGGATCTGTTCGCGCCGGAGGCGCTGGAGCTGGCGCTGGGCAAGTTCCGCCGGGTGCGCGAGGTGGTGGGCGGCGCGGCGTACGCGTGGGAGCTGTTCAACGAGGTGGACCAGGTGGACGGCTTCGCGCTCCCCGCGGTGGCGGCGTGGGCGCGGACGTTCGGCGCGGCGGTGCGCCAGGCGGACGGCCTTCCCGTGTACCTTTCCTTCGCCAACCCCGGCCACGTGCCGGCGTTCCGCGCGGCGGTGCCGGAGGTGCGGGTGGGGATCCACGTGTACGGATGGCCCTGCCGGGCGTTCGAGGAGAACGTGGTCTACTGGCAGTCGCGCTTTCCGGAGTGCTGGGTGATGGAGTTCGGCCACCCCCAGGCCACGGTGCCGTCGCTGCTGGCGGCCCTTTCCGCCGGCTTTCTGCTGAACCGGGAGCGGCGCGTGGCGCTGCCCTGGTACTGGGACCGGGTGCTGGAGCTGCGGGCGTTCCACGCCTTTCGCCCGGTGCTGGCGTTCCTGGAGGAGCACGCGGGGGACGGCGGGTTCGAGTTCGTGGGGACGCTGCGCCGGGAGATGCCGCGGCCCACGGCGGCGGCGCTGGTGTCCACCTTCAAGCTGACGGGCGTGCGCGGCGTGCTGAGCAAGGCGCGCGCGGTGGCCGCCGCGCGGCTGGCCCGCCCCGCGGCGGGCGCCGGGCGGGCACGGCGCCCCGGGCTGGCGTTCCGGTCCGCGACACGGTTGATCACCCTCTCGACAGGCGGGGAGCCCCCTGATGGTGATGGAGATCCGGGAAGTCGACCCCTTGCGTCGCTCCATGCCGGCGGCCTTACGCTCGCGGCGCACCAGCCGGCGGGCTGAGGCGGCCCCCGCGCGCCGCGGCCGGTACGCGGCGGGGCGCAGCCGGGGGTGGGCCCTGGTGGACGCCGGCGAGCGGATCGCCGCGGCCGCGGCGCTGCTCGTCCTGCTCCCCGCCCTGCTGCTGGCGGGGGCGGTGATCGCCGTGCAGTCGGGGCGGTCGCCGCTGGTGGCGCACGGGCGCGTGGGGCGGTTCGGCGAGCCGCTGTGGGTGCCCAAGCTGCGGACGATGTGGGGCGCGGGGCGGCCGGCGGGGGGGCCGCGGTGGCTGGAGCGCGTGGGGGGCGAGGAGGTGCCCTGGCCCAAGACCGCCGACGACGGCCGCGTGCGCACCCGCTTCGCCCGCGCCTGCCGGCGCTGGTCGCTGGACGAGCTTCCCCAGCTTCTGCTCGTCGCCTCGGGATCGATGGCGCTGGTGGGGCCGCGGCCGCTGACCCGCGCGGAGCTGGACCGCCACTACGGCCGCGACGCCGCCGAGGTGCTGACCATCCCCCCCGGCATCACCGGGCTGTGGCAGGTCACGGGGCGCAACACGCTGGGGTACGACGCGCGGCTCAAGGCGGACCTGGCGCTGGTGCGGCACTGCTCGGCCGCCCTGTACGCGCGCATCGTGGCGCGGACGCTCTTCGTCGTCGTCCGGGCGGAGGGGGCGTGGTAGAGGCGGCGGCGTGGCCCCGCGGGGGGTGGGGGATGCGGCGCGCGCTGACGCGGGTGCTGGGCGCGCCGGCCCCGGCGCGGGTGCTGAAGCGGGCGATGGACCCGTACGCCCTGCGCGTGGTCTGCTACCACAGCGTGGCGGACCACCATCCCTTTCTCCCCCGCCACCTGTACGTGACGCCGGCGGGGTTCCGGGCGCAGATGGCGCACCTGGCGCGGGTGTTCAACGTGGTCGCCCTGTCGCGGCTGGAAGAGGTGCGCGAGCGCCGGGTGCGCCATCCCCTGGCCGTCACCTTCGACGACGGGCTGGCGGACGGGCACGACGCGGCGCTCCCCATCCTGGCGGAGTTGGGGCTGCCGGCCACCTTCTACCTGAGCGCGCAGCCCTACGCGCCCCGGCCGGAGCCGCTGTGGACGCACACCGTCTACCAGCTGGCGGCCGCCCTGGGCGCGCGCGCGGTGGCCGCCGCGCTGGACGTTCCCTCCGCCGCGGACGCGTCCGACGCCACGGCGCTGGTGCGCGCCCTCCGCCCCTACGCCGCCGATCCCGCGCTGCACCGGCGGCTGGCGCGGCTGCGCGCGGAGCACGTGGCCGGCGACGGGGAGCCGCGCTACCTGGACGCGGAGATGGTGGGGCGGATGCGGGCGGCGGGGATGGAGATCGGGGCGCACGGGCACACGCATCACGACCTTTCGCGGTGCGCGGACCTGGAGGTGGAGTGCGAGCGCGCCCGGGCGATCGTGGAGGGGGTCGCGGGGACGGAGGTGCACACCTTCGCCTACCCGTTCGGCGACCCGGACAGCTTCGACGCGCGGACGCAGGCGCACGTGCGGCGGGTGTTCGCCGCCGCCTGCACCACCCTGCCCCGCGTGAACCCGCGGGCCGCGCTGGGCGCGGGGCTCATCCACCGCGTCTGCGCGTACGAGATGCCGGCCGAAAAGCTCACGCTCAAGCTGCTGCTGGGGATCTGACGGATGACGCGGAATCCGGCGAAGCCTTTCCTCACGCAGAGCCGGCAGAGTCACCAGAGTCTTCCCGTGCCGCTTCCTCCGCGCCCACGGCGTGGAGCCTGGGCCGTAGTGAGCGGAGGCATGGCGCGCCCGTCGACGAGGCACGAGCCGGCGTGGGGTGTCGGGAACGGGAGATGGATGGAAGGCGGCAGGGGGCCATCCGCGTTTTCTTGAGAGGGACGTGGATCGAGCCGACGATCCGGGCGGCGCACCGGAACGGGCCGGCCACACCCCCTGATGCGCGATCCGGCGAACCATCCGCCCGCTCCACGACGGAGGTGAGCGGCGATCTTCCCGGACGCCGGGCTCTTCCGGATTCGGCATGAGGACATTCTCTCTGGGGATTTCGGGATGAGACAGGGTCCGGGATGAAGCGGCTGGTGGCGGTGAGCAGCTCGTTCCTCCCCTTTCACGGGGGCCAGGAGATCGGGCTGGTGAGCCTGCTGCACGGGCTGCGGCAGGAGGCGGACTGGGAGGTGTCGGTGGTGACCCCCGCGTACGACCCGGCGTGGAAGCGCGAAGAGGTGTACGACGGCATCCCCGTGATCCGCTATCCCAGCACCGTCGTTCGCTACCCCACGCAGCGGATGCCGCACTCCTTCAACCTGGCCGTGCACATGGCCTACGCGCGCGCCTTCATCCCCCCGCTGCTGCGGCGGCTGGCCCCGGACCGCATCCTGGCCTACTTCCTGGCGCCCACCGCCCACACGGCCACGCGGTACGCCCGCGCGCACGGCATCCCCAGCGTGCTGTTCCTGGGCGGCAGCGACGTGTTCACCCGCGGCTGGCCGGTGTGGGGCGCCATGCGCGGCGCCATGCGCGACGCCGACCGCGTGCTGGCCACCTCCCGCTTCGTCCGCGACTCCGCGCGGATGTGCCTGCGGCTGCCGGACAAGCCGGTGGACCTGCTTCCCTATCCCATCGACCTGCGCCGCTTTCCGTGCGTCCCCCCGCCCCCGCGGTCGGGGACGCTGCGGCTGCTGTGCGTGCAGCGGCTGGTGCCCCTGAAGGGGACGCGCATCCTGCTCCTGGCGCTGGCCCGGGCGATGGCCGGGGGACCCGCCGCCGTGCACCTGGACGTGGTGGGGGACGGCGTGCAGCGCGCGGAGCTGGAGGCGCTGGCGGGGTCGCTGGGGATCTCCGCCGCGGTGACCTTTCACGGCGAGCGCCCGGAGGACGAGGTGGCGGGCTTCTACCAGCGCGCGGACGTCTTCTGCTTTCCCACGCTGGCCGAAGGGTTCGGGATCGTGCTGCTGGAGGCGATGGCGACGGGGCGCATCGTGCTGGCCTCGGACTGCTCCGCGATCCCCGAGATCCTGGACCACGGCCGGCGCGGCGTGCTGGTGGAGGCGGGGAGCGTGGACGCGTGGGCGAACGCGCTGCGCCGCGTGATCGGCGACCCGGACGCCTTTGCGCCCCTGGCCCGCGCGGCCCGCGAGGCAGCGCTCGCGTACGACGTGGGTCCGGTGGGCCGGCGGCTGGCGGCGCTGCTCGACGACGTGCGCGCCGGCGCCGGGGAGGGCGCGTGAGCGCGCCGCCGGAGCTGGAGACGCTCCTGGCGCCGGAGACGGTGCAGGCGTGGCGCCGGCTCTCCGCCGCTCCGTCCGCCTCCGTGTTCCAGGGGTGGGAGACGGCGGCGTGCTGGTGGCGCCACTTCGGCCAGGGCCGCGCCGCCGTGGTCCACACGATCGCGGACGAGGGGGGCGAGGCACTGTGCCCGATGGTGGCCACGCCCTACGCGGTGGGGCCGGCGCGCGTCTCGGTGCTGGAGTTCATGGGCGCGGCGCCGGCGGAGCGCCGCTTTTCCGCGCGCACCTTCGGGCATTCGGACATCAACCGCGTCCTGGGCGCGGACGCGGCCCTCTCCCCCGCCTGCGCGGCGGCGCTGCAGGAGATCCCGGGGTGGCACATCGCCCGGCTGCGCAACCTCCCGGGCACCGCCGCCGGGTTTCTGCGCGCGTGGGAGCGCGGGCGCGGGCCCTTTCCCGGCCGCGCCGTCCAGCGGGAAGCCACGCTGGCGGTTTCGCTGGAGGGGACGTGGGGGGCGTTCATGGACGCCCGGACGTCCGGCTTCCGCAAGCGGATCGGCTACCTGGACCGCCGGCTGCGCCGCGAGGGGGTGACGTGGAGCCTGGAGGTGCCGGCGCCGGAGCAGGCGGCCGGCTGCCTGGCGCGCGCGCTGGAGGTGGAGGCGCGCAGCTGGAAGGCGGGTGCGGGGACGTCGCTGTACGCCGACCCGCGCGTGCGGGCGTTCCACCTGGACCTGGCGCGGGCGCTGGCGGCGCGGGGTCGCGTGCTCTTCGCCTTTCTGCTGCGGGACGGCGAGCCGCTGGCGTACGAGTACAGCTACGTGAAGGACGGCACCCTGTACCAGTACAGCTGCGGGTTCGACGCGGCGTACGAGCGGCTGAGCCCGGGGGTGGCGCTCAAGGCGCGGGTGCTGGAGTGGGCGTTCGAGCGCGGCTTCGAGCGGTACGACATGCTGCGCGGGCGCGAGCCGTACAAGCTGCTCTGGGCCACCCACGCCGAACCGCAGTTCGAGCTGGCCATGTCGCGGGGCCCTGCCGCCGCGCTGCTGCTGCGCTCCGCCGAGGCCGTGCAGTCGGTCCGCACCCGGGTGGGCCGCGGCCGGCGCACCCTCCTCGCCCGGCTGCCGGCGCGGCGCGGGCGCGCGGAGGCCGCGGCGTGAACGTCCTCCTCGTCTCCTGGACCTTTCCGCCGGGCGGCGGCGGCGGCGCGTTCCGGCCCGCCATGTTCGTCAAGTACGCGCTCCGCGCCGGCTGCGGCGTCCACGTGCTGACGACGGAGATAGGCCGCGGCGCGGGGGACGGGCACACGGACGATTCGCTGCTGGAGGACGTGCGCGGCGCCACCGTCACGCGGACGGGGCGCATCCCCCTCTCCCTCCCCGCCCTCCCCCTGCGGCGGAAGGGCGCGGAGGACGCGGAGGAGGAGGATGCGGACGATGGGGAGCGTGCCCCCGGCGTGCTGCGCCGGGCCGCGCGCGGCATCCGCGGCGCGCTGGCTTTTCCAGACCCGGAGATCGGCTGGCTGCCGTTCGCCCTGCGCCGGGGGATGGAGATCATCCGCCGCGGGGGGATCGACGTGATCTACGCCACCTCGCCCCCGCCCACGGCGCTGCTCGCCGGCTCGCTCCTGGCGCGGTGGACGGGGGTGCCGCTGGTGGCGGAGCTGCGCGACCCGTGGAGCCCGTTCCCCGAATGGCGCGCCGGGCGCCCGTGCGACCCGGCCTCCGCGCGATGCCGCCGCGAGGCGCGGCTGGAGCGGTCGGTCCTGGCGCGTGCCCGCACGGTGGTGGTGGTGAACGACGCCGTGGCCTCCCTCTACCGGAGCGCGTTTCCGGAGCTGGACCCCGAGCGGATCGCCGTGGTGCAGAACGGCTACGACGCCGCGGGCTTTCCCGCGGACGACGCGCCGGCGCCGGACCCGTGCTTCTCCATCCTCTTTGCCGGCAGCTACTACGGCTACCACGGCCCCGGCCCCTTTCTGCGCGCGCTGGACCTGGCGCTGGAGCGGGAGCCGGCGCTGGGCCGGCACCTGCGGCTGCAGCTGGCGGGGAGCCGCGACCGCGCCGTGCGCCGGGAGCTGCGCCGGTTCCGCGAGGCCGGGCTGGTCACGGAGCTGGGCTACCTTCCGCACCGCGAGGCCACGGAGCGCATCCGGCGCAGCGCGCTCCTCCTCCTCACCCTTCCGGATCTGGAGCTGAGCCGCTGCTGGGTCCCCGCCAAGAGCTACGAGTACCTGGCCAGCGGCCGCCCCATCCTGGCCGTGGTCCCCGACGGCGTGCTGCGGGGGATGCTGAGCGGCCACCCCGGCGTGCAGGTGGTCGGCCCCGGCGACCCGTCCGCCGTCGCCGACGCGCTGCTGCGGGAGTTCCGGGCCTGGTGCGCCGGCGCGCGCGGGCCCGTGCAGCGCGACCTCTCCGGCGTGCCGACGCGGGAGCGGATGGCGTCCGCGCTCCTGGACGTGCTGCGCGACGCGAGCGCCCGGCCCTCCACCCACGGTAAGTAATACCCAATCCGGCTAAACACTCGGGGTCAGCAGAAATCGCTTGCCTCACACGGAGGACACCGGAGTATCTGATCCTCCGTGTCCTCCGGGTGAGAAGAAGTCAGCCGGCGGCATGTCCTGCCGGAAGCACACCGGACCCAGCCTTCACGAACACCTGATGCGCGATCTTGCAAAATCTCGGAGCGCGAGAAGGCTGGCGCGTTCCCGTTGCCGTCGTGCGAGGGGACGGTTCACGGGATCGCGCATCAGGTGAAGCCGGAATGGTGGGTTAGGGGTGCCGGGAAAGACAATGGGGTTCCTGAAAAAAATTCTCATGGCCCCCTGCCGCGCTTCCAGCCGGCTGCCGTTCCCGACGTCCCCAGGGAAGCGTGGTGCGCCCCGCCACGGCCGACGTGCGGGACACGGTATCGCGCGTGGTGAACTCCGGCGATGCACGGCACGCCGAACACATCCACGATGAACCCGAAAAAACGTCACCGCCGGGCACTCCCCGGCGCGTACGGTTGATGACAGAAATCCTTTGCTCTCCGCCCCCCTCCGCGCTACCTTGCGAAGTAACTGCGACAAGCTGCTACACGCGGAAAATCCCTCGCTCGCATGATTCTCCCGGCCCCGCGCGCCGACCCCCGCCGCGCGCCGTTTCCGCCGCGTCCCGAACGCCTTCCTCCGCCGCGCACCCGGCCCGCGGAGAGCCGGCCGTCGCGGTAAGGCGGGTGTCCAGCCAGCAGGCGCTTCGGTTCACACCGGGCCGGCGGATCGGCGGAGACCCGCACTCCGTTGACTCCGTGTGAGGCCCCTTCTTTTTCTTCGGCATTCCCCGAGAGACCGCCCCCCATGCCCGTACAGACTCTGCCGGACCTGCTGGATGAACGCGCCGCGCGGATGGGGGCGAAGACGGCCTTCACCTTTCTCCCCGAGACGGGCGAGGGGGAGGAGACGCTGACCTACGCGGAGCTCCTGCACGCCAGCCGCGCCGCCGCCGCCGGGGTGCAGCAGCGGGTGCGGCCGGGCGACCGGGTGGCGCTCCTTCTCCCCACCGGCCCGGGGTTCGTGCGCGCCTTCTTCGGCGCCGTGCTGGCCGGCGCGCTCCCCGTCCCCCTGCCCCCACCGCGCCACCGCGGCGACGTGCAGCGCCTGGCGCGGCTGGCCGGCGCCCTGGCCGACATCGGCTCGCCCTGGGTGGTGGCCGACGCGGCGACGCGGGACGCGGTGGAGGGGAGCGATCCCGCGCTCGTCCCCCCCGGCATCCGCTGGCTGGACGCGGACGGGATCGCCGCGGCGGACGCGGGTGGATGGCGCCCCGCGGCACCGGCACCCGGCGCGCCCGCCTACCTGCAGTACACCTCCGGCTCCACCAGCACCCCGCGCGGCGTGGTGGTCACCCACGCCGGCGCCCTGGCCAACGCCGGCCTCATCGGCCGCGCGTTCGGGGTGGGAGAGGAGATGGTGGCGCTCGCCTGGCTCCCGCTGTACCACGACATGGGGCTGATGGGGCACGTCATCCAGCCGGCCCACGCGGGCGGGAGCAGCGTCCTGATGCCCACGGGCGCCTTTCTGCGCGAGCCGCTGCGCTGGCTGCGCGCCGTCTCGCGCCACCGCGCCACCGCCAGCGGCGGCCCCCCGTTCGCCTACGAGCTGTGCCTGCGGCGGCTGCGCGAGGGGCGCGCGGCGGGGCTGGACCTGTCCAGCTGGGAGGTGGCGTACGTGGGCGCCGAGGCCGTCCCCGCCGCCACCCTGCGGGCGTTCGCCGCCGCCTTCGAGCCGCACGGCTTCCGGCGCTCCAGCTGGCTTCCCTGCTACGGCCTGGCCGAGGCCACCCTGCTGGTGGCCGGCGCCCGCGGCGCGGACGGCTGGCGCGAAACCACCGTGGACGCCGCCGCGCTCGCCGGCGGAACGCTCGCCCCGCCACGCGACGGCGCCGCCGCGCGCACCCTGGTGGGGCACGCCTGCGCGGGCGGCGAGGCGGAGATCCGCATCGCCGACCCGGAGACGGGCGCCCCCGCGGCCCCGGGCGCCGTCGGGCAGATCCAGGTCGCCGGCCCCATCGTCGCCGCCGGCTACTGGAACGCCCCCGCCGCCACCGCGGAGACGTTCGCGGAGGATGCGGACGGGCGGCGCTGGCTTCGCACCGGCGACCTGGGGTTCGTGGACGGCGGGCACCTGTACGTCAGCGGCCGGGCGCGCGACCTGGTGATCGTCCGCGGCGAGAACCATCACCCGGAAGACCTGGAGCTTTCCGCCCGCGCGAGCCACCAGGCCCTGCGCCACGGGGGGACGGCGTGCTTTCCCGGCGGCGCGCCCGGCGGCGAGGCCCCGGTGGTGGTGCAGGAGATCCGCCGCGGCTCGCCCCCGGCGCTGCGGGAGGATGCGGTCGCCGCCATCCGCGCCGCCCTTTCCGCGCGGCACGGGCTGCGTCCCGCCGCCGTCGTGCTGGTGGCCACCGGCGAGCTGCCGCGCACCACCAGCGGCAAGATCTCCCGCGCGCAGGCCCGCGCCGCGTGGGAGGACGGCCGCCTGCAGCCGCTGGCGGAGTGGCGCGACGCGGCCGCCGAATCCCCATCCACCGATCCCGTGTCGTTCGACGCAGGCGAGGAGGAGGACGACCGCATCGCCATCGTGGGGATGGCGTGCCGCTTTCCCGGCGGCGCGGACGATCCGGACGCGCTCTGGCGGGTGCTGGCCGGCGGCGAGGACGCCATCGTCGAGGTGCCGGCGGAGCGCTGGGACGTCGACCGCTACTACGACCCCCGCGCCGCCGTGCCGGGACGGATGAACACGCGCTGGGGCGGCTTTCTGCGCGAGGTGGACCGCTTCGACGCCGCCTTCTTCTCCATCGCCCCCCACGAGGCGGTGGAGATGGACCCGCAGCAGCGCCTGCTGCTGGAGGTGGCGTGGCGCGCCTTCGAGGACGCGGGGATCCCCGCCGAGCGGCTGGCGGGGAGCGACACCGGCGTCTTCGTGGGGATCTCCAACAGCGACTACCTGCACCTCAAGATCCGCGCGCGCGCCGGGCTGGAGCACCTGAACGCCTACACGGGGCTGGGGAACGCCAACAGCGTCGCCGCCAACCGCGTCTCCTACGTCTTCGACCTGCGCGGGCCCAGCTTTGCCGTCGACACCGCGTGCTCGTCGTCGCTCACGGCGCTGCACCTGGCGGTGGAGAGCCTGCGGCGCGGCGAGGCCTCGCTGGCGCTGGCCGGCGGGGTGAACCTGGTGCTGGGCCCGGGCGTGACCGTCACCCTCTCCCAGTTCGACATGATGGCGCCGGACGGACGCTGCAAGGTGTTCGACGCGGGCGCCGACGGATACGTGCGCTCCGAGGGGTGCGGGCTGGTCGTCCTCAAGCGCGCCGCCGACGCACGCCGCGACGGCGACCGCGTGCTGGCGTACGTCCGCGGCTCCGCGCTGGGGCAGGACGGGCACACCCGCGGCATCACCGCGCCCAACGGCCCCGCGCAGCGCCGGCTGATGGAGCGGGCGCTGCGGCGCGCGGGGGTGCACCCGGCGCAGGTGGGGTACGTGGAGGCGCACGGCACGGGGACGGCGCTGGGCGACCCGGTGGAGGTGGAGCAGCTGCGCGCCGTCTACGGCCTGGACGAATCCGCGCCCCCCTGCTGGCTGGGCTCGGTCAAGGCCAGCCTGGGGCACCTGGAGTCCGCCGCCGGCATCGCCAGCGTCCTCAAGACCGTCCTCGCCCTGCGCCACGGGCAGATCCCCCCGCAGCTGCACCTGGACCGGCTGAACCCGCGCATCTCGCTGGAAGGCTCGCGGCTGGCCATCCCCCGCGCCCTTACGCCGTGGGAGGCGGGAGACGGGCCGCGGCGGGCGGCGGTCAGCTCCTTCGGCTTCGGCGGGGCGACGGCGCACCTGCTGCTGGAAGAGGCGCCCGCGCCGGTCCCGGTGCCGGCGCCCCCCGCGGGGACCCCCTCGCCCTACGTCCTCTTTCCCCTCTCCGCCCGGTCGCCCGCGGCGCTGCGCCAGAGCGCACTGGCCTGGGCCGACCAGGTGGCCGCGCTCCCCCCCGGCGAGGTGGGGCCCCTGGCGCGCACCCAGGCGCTGCGCCGCTCGCACCTTCCCCACCGCGCCACCTGCGTGGCCGCCTCGCGCCCCGGGCTGGAGCTGGCGCTGCGGGCGCTGGCGGAGGCGGAGCACCTGTCCGCCCCCGCGGGAGCGCCGCCCCGGCTGGCCTTTCTCTTCACCGGCCAGGGCGCGCAGTACTCGGGGATGGCCAGCGGGCTGTACGAGGCCTTTCCCGTCTTTCGCGCGGCGTTCGACGAGTGCGCGGCGGTGGTGGATGCCGACGCGGACGGCGGGCCCCTGCTGCGCGACGTGGTCTTCGCGCCGCGCGACGGGAGCTGGCGGCGGCTGGACGCCACCCTCTACACGCAGCCGGGGCTCTTCGCGCTGCAGTGGGGGCTGGGCCGCCTGTGGGCCTCGCTGGGCGTCCATCCGGAGGCGGTGATGGGGCACAGCGTGGGCGAGTACGCGGCCGCCGCGCTGGCCGGGTGCTGCACGCCGCAGGAGGGGATGCGCCTGGTCTGGGCCCGCGCCCGGCTGATGGATGCGCTCCCCGGCGGCGGGGGGATGGCCGCGCTCTTCGCGCCGGAGGCGCAGGTGCGCGCGTGGGTGCAGGCGCACGGGCCGGAGCTCTCCGTAGCGGCCGTCAACGGCCCGGCGAACACCGTCGTCTCCGGCCCCGCGGCGGCGGTGCAGCGGGCGGTGGAGGCGCTGGCGGAGCAGGGCGTCACCAGCACCCACCTGCGGGTTCCGCACGCCTTTCACTCGGCGCTCATGGACCCGGTGCTCGACGCCTTCGAGGCCCAGGCGGCCGCCATCGAGTGGCGCGCGCCGCGGCTCCCCTGGGTCAGCAACCTCACCGGCCGGGTGATGGAGAAGGCGCCCGACGCCGCGTACTGGCGCCGGCACCTGCGCGAGTGCGTCCGCTTTCGCGACGGCGTGCATACGCTGGCGGAGCTGGGCGCCGACGCCTTCCTGGAGCTGGGCCCGGGGAGCACCCTCATCTCCCTGGCGCACGGCTCCCTCCCCGCCGCGCCGGGGCCCTTCCTGCGCTCGCTGGACAGGGAGCTCGGCGACCGCGAGACCGTCCTCCGCACGCTGGGCAGGCTGTACGAGCGGGGGCAGGAGGTGGACTGGGAGGCGCTGCAGGGCGGCCGCCGCGACTGGGTCCCGGGGATGCCCGGCCACCCGTTCGACCGCCGCCCCTACTGGATGGACGTGGACCAGGACCACGTGGACGCCGTCTCCCACGCCGCCCCCCGCCTCGCCTCCGCGTCCGCATCTGCCGCGGACGCCGGGGAGGGTGCGGAGGCCGCGGAGAGCCCGTGGGTGTTCGACGTGCGCTGGGTGCGGACGCCGCTGGCGGAGGACGCGGAGCGCCGCGCCCACGCCGACACGCACTGGCTGCTGGTGGGCGACGGCGGCGGCCTGGCGCGCGCGATGGCGCGGCGGCTGGGGCGGCTGAAGCACCCCGTCTACTGGATCTCGCACGACGGCGCCGCGCGCGGCGGCTTCCGGCGCCAGGGCGCGGACCGCGAGACGGGCGCGTCCCGCTTCACCGTCCCCCCCGCCTGCGACGCCGACACCTGGTTCCAGGCCATCAACTACGTGATCACCCACGCCAGCCGGGCGGGCGCGGGGCACTGGCGCGTGGTGCACCTGGGCGGGGTGGACGCCACGCCGGTGGAGCGGACCACGGTGGAATCGCTGGCGCGCGACCAGGACCTGCACGGCGTGGGCGACCTGTGCGCGCTGGCGCAGGCCATCGTGCGCACGGCCCGCGTCATCCCCCTCACCGTCGTCACCCGCCGCGCGCAGGCTGTGCACGCCATGGGCGAGGCCGCGTGCGCGGACGCGGTGCAGCCGGCGCAGGCGCCGCTCTGGGGCTTTGGCCGCACGCTCTTTCTGGAGCACCCGGAGATGCGCGGCGGGCTGATCGACCTGGGCGATCCGGGGGATGACGACGGCGACGCCGCGCGGGTGGTGGCGCAGGCCGCGTCCGGCGACGCGGAGGCGCACGTGGCCTTTCGCGGCGCGGAGCGCTGGGCGGGACGGCTGGTCCCCGCGGCGGATCTCCCCGCGGCGGCGCTGGCGCTGCGCGGGGACGGCGTCTACCTGGTCACCGGCGGGCTGGGGGGGCTGGGGCTGCGCACCGCGCGCTGGCTGGCGGAGCGCGGCGCGCGCACCCTGGTGCTGGTCGGCCGCCGCCTTCCCCCCGCCCGCGACGCGTGGGACGCGCTGCCGGCGGACGGCGACGCCGCGCGGCAGGTGGCCGCGATCCGGGGGATCGAGGCGCTGGGCGCCGCCGTGCACCTGGTCTCCGCGGACGTGGGCGACGTGCGCGCGCTGGACGCCGCCGTGGCTCGGGCGCGCGCGCTGGGGCCGCTGCGGGGGGTGGTGCACGCGGCGGGCGTCAACTGGTTCGGCAGGATCCGCGAGCTGGACCGGGCGGCGCTGCTGGAGGCGCTGCGGGTAAAGGTGGGCGGCGCGTGGCGGCTGCACGAGCTTACGCGCGGGGACGACCTGGACCTCTTCCTCCTCTTCTCCACCGTGGCCGCGCTCTGGGGCTCGGTGGACCTGGCGCACTACACCGCGTCCAACCACTTCCTGGACGCGCTGGCCCACCACCGCCGCGCCGCCGGCGCCCCCGCCCTGGTGCTGGACTGGGGGCCCTGGGCGGAGGTGGGGATGAGCTCGCGCGCGCACGAGGTGGACGTGCTCACCCGGCTGGGCTTTCGGCTCATCGCCCCGGACCGCGCCGTGGACGCCATGGAGCGGCTGGTGGCCGCCGGCGGCGCGCAGGCCGTGGTGGCGGACGTGGACTGGAAGACCTTCCAGTGGTTCATCGACTTCTCCGGCGCCCCCTCCTTCTTCTCCCTGGCCGCGCCGGCCGCGGAGCCGGGGGCCGCCGCCGCCGCGCGGGTGGTGGACGCGGCCCGCATCCGCCAGGCCGCGCCGGACGAGGCGCGCGCGCTGCTGCTGGCCCTGGCGCGCCAGCAGCTGGCCACCGTGATGCTGCTGGAGCCCTCGCAGACGCGCGACGTGAACCAGCGCTTCAACTTCATGGGGATGGACTCGCTGATGGCGATCGCCTTCTCCGCGCGGCTGGAAAACCTGCTGCAGCTGAGCCTTCCCACCACCCTCGCCTACAACTTCCCCACCCTGCAGGCCGTCGTCGACCACCTGTACGAGCTGCTTCGCGGCGTCCCCCCCGAGGGTCCGCTGCGGGACGGCGACGACGCGTCCGCATCCCCCGCGTCGGCGGCGACGTCGGCGGACGCACCCGCACCGTCCGTATCGATCGAGGCGGACGGGCACGCGGCGGGGAGCGGCGGGAACGGGGCGTGGCCGGCGGCGCCGCGGCGGGAGGTGTGGTTCCCGTTCGTACGGGCCGGAGGCAGCGCGCAGCGGCGGCTCTTCTGCTTTCCCTGGGCGGGGAGCGGCGCCTCGGCGTACGCGCACTGGCAGGAGGCGCTGGGGGCGGAGACGGAGGTGGTGGCCGTGCAGCTTCCCGGGCGCGAGCACCGCAGCGGCGAGCTGCCCCTGGGCGACATGGCCCAGGTGGTCGCGCGGCTGGCGGACGTGGTGCCGGGCGAGGAGGGGGTGCCGTTCGCCTTCTTCGGCCACAGCCTGGGGGGACTGATGGCGTTCGAGCTGGCGCGCGAGCTACGGCGGCGGGGGATGCCGGGGCCGGCGCGGCTGGTGCTTTCCGGCTGCGCGCCGCCGCGACCCGGCGAGCACGCGCAGGTGCACCGGGAGGACGACGACGCGCTGCTGGCGCACCTGTCCGAGCGCTTCGGGATGACGGTGGACGGGCTGCACGATCCGGCGGTGCGCGGCGCGCTCCTGCCCGCCCTGCGCGCGGACGTGACGGTGCTGGAGACCTACGACGCCGCCCCCGAGCCGCCGCTGGAGTGCCCGCTGCTGGTGCTGGGCGGGGCCGACGACCGGCTGGTGCCGCGCGAGCGGCTGGTGGACTGGTGCGCCCACACCCGGGGGGAGCTGTCGGTGCGGGTGTTTCCCGGGGGGCACATGTTCGTGCGCGGCGCGGAGGGCGCCGTGCTGCAGGCGGTGCGGCGGGAGCTGGAGGCCTCCGCGCACGAGAACGGCAACCTGACCGAAGGGGTGACCCGATGAGCACGCTGCTGGAAGAGCCGACCGCCACCCCCGCCGCCCCCGCCGCGCCGCCGGCCGGGCGCGAGCCGTGGTACATGATCAACGGCGGGCGCTACCCGGGCGAGGACCCGTTCTTCTACGAGCGGGAGCAGTTTCCCTGGGTAAAGACGCTGGAGGACAACTGGGAGGCCATCCGCGACGAGATCCAGGCGCTGCTGGCCAGCGGGGACCGGGACCGGGTCAAGCCCTACTTCAACCGGATGATGGTGTTTCCGCCCAGGCACTGGAAGACGATGGGGTTCTACTTCTGGGGCTTTCGCATGCACGGCAACTGCAGGCGCTGCCCCACCATCACCCGCGTGCTGGAGTCCATCCCCGGGATGACGGCGGGGTCGCTGTCCATGCTGGAGCCGGGGAGCAACATCAACCCGCACCAGGGCGACACCAACGCCATCATCCGCTCGCACCTGGGGCTCATCATCCCCACGGGGCTGCCGGAGTGCGGGTTCCAGGTGGGGCCGGAGATCCGCCCGTGGGAGGAGGGAAAGATGCTGCTGTTCTGCGACGCGCACACGCACACCGCGTGGAACCACTCGAAGGAGCGGCGGCTGATCCTGATCGTGGACGTGATGCTTCCCGAGTTCGCCGCGCGCCGCAGCGCCATCTGCAGCCACGTGCTGGCGTCGTCGCTCATGCAGCGCGCCTACCAGAACGTCGCCGTCCTGAACCGCTTTCCCGGCAGCCTGCAGTACGCGCTGCACGCCCTGACGCGCGCCTTCATCCGCGGCATCCTCCCCATCCAGCGCCGCCTGGGCCGCTGAACGGACGTCCGGCGTGCCGGGGTCGCGCGCGAATACCCGATCCGGAAAAACCGGACTGATCTGGTCACGCAGAGCAGCAGAGAGGCAGAGCAGCAGAGGACACCGTTCCCTTCTCTGCCCCTCTGCTGCTCTGCGTGCCAGTTCCTTTTGCGGATTCGTTGGAAGATCAGACTCATACCCAATCCGGCTAAACACTTCCCGTTAAGCAGATCGTGGCTTTGTCTCACACGGAGTCAACGGGGTCAACGGAGTTTTGCCCTCCGTTGACTCCGTTGACTCCGTGTGAGGCCCATTCTTTTTCAGTATCCGGTATCGAACGAAAGAGTACGCAGAGAACGGCCGATCCGTGCTCCGCGTACTCTCCTTTTTCCTCCGCGTGCTCCGCGTCCGGGCCGCCGTTCGGGCCCGCGCGGTCAGGCGGGAACGGTCACGCGCAGGGTGCTGGTGACCTTCTCGCCGCCGGCGGCCGTGGCCTCGAGCACGTAGTCGGTGGTGCCGCCGGGCGTGACCACGTAGCTGCCGCGCGCGATCTGGTCGGCGGGGACCGTGTAGGCGCCGGGGTTCAGCACCATCGCCGTCACGTTGGCCGTCACCCAGTCCAGCGTCTGCGTTCCGCCCTCGCCCGGCGTGGCGGCGAAGTACTGCACCTGCGGGTGCGTGGTGTCGCCCGGGCCCAGGTAGCGCACCTCGCTGAACTTGCCGGGCTGGTACAGCGTGAACACGTTCAGCTGCGGCGAGAGCGACTGCTGCACCCCCTTCCACCCGGACGGGTCGATGGAGTAGCGCGGGTCCGACAGCTTTCCTTCCCCGTCCTTCTGCATGTACTTGTAGTACAGCAGCCGCACGGGTGAGATGCGGAAGGGCACCGTGTCCTCCGCCGGCGCGCCGAAGCCCTGCACCTGCAGCCGGTACTGCACCGTGTCGGGGATCTGCTGCAGGCTGGGGGCGCCGTTCAGCGCGTCCACCCCCGGCTGCACCGGCACCGGCACGGCGGGGTTGGTGGGCTCGCGCAGCTGCCCCGCGGGCGTGTTGAGGTACGCCGCCGTGCCGAACAGCGTGCGCCACTGCAGCGGCACCTGCTGCATCGCCCCCACCGGCGCCGTGGGCTTGGTGAGCCCGGGCGCCACGCCGAAGCCGGAGATGAAGGCCCGGCTCTGGTTGAGGGAGACCAGCTGCTCGCGGCTCTGCCCGTCGGACGTGTAGACGCGCACCGTGTACTGCCACTGGTCCGCCGTGGTGCTGGGCACCCCCACCGACGTGTACCCCGGGTGCGGCGGCTCGCCCGTCACCGGAAAGCACTTCTGCCGGGGAACGCGGTAGTCCGGCGGACAGCGGGAATCCGGCCCCGTGTCGAACCCCGCCACCACCACCATCGTCCCCCCGTACGACTGCCAGCTTAGCGTGGTCTTCTGCCCCAGCCCCACCACCAGGTCGCGCAGCCAGGCGATCACGTTCAGCTCCTGCGCCAGCCGCTCCACCGACAGCGTGGCCGTCTGCTTTCCCGAGCCGATGAACTCGTCCACCCGCAGCGCCGAGCTGCCGGTGCCGCCCACCACGGTAAAGGTGCCGAACACCACGTCGAAGCTTTCCCCCGGCAGCAGCGTCTGCCCGTCGAAGCCGAAGGGGGTGACCACGTAGTACTCCCCCGTCCCCGACATGGCCGCGGAAAAGCGGTCCGGCCTGCTGGAGGTGACCGTGGTGGGAAGCACCTCCGTCAGCGCGTTCTCCGAGCCGGGGGCGGGAAAGTAGATGTCGATCTCGTCGCCGTCCTGCAGCGTGACCGCCTGCCCCTCCGTGGGGACGGAGATGGTGACGGTGAGCCCCGTGGCCGTGGCCACGAACACCTTGGGCGGGGTGAGCCGGTAGCTGAGCTGGGTCATGATACGGGACGCGCCGTCACGGCGCCGGAAAGGGTGAGCCACCCCTCGGTCAGGGTGCGCGGCGTGTCCTCCAGCCCCGCCACGGGGCCCACCACCCCCACCGGGGCCGTGTCGCTCCAGGTGGACACGTCGCGGCGGGCCACCCACCCCCACGTGCCCTTGACGTTGCCGGGGAGCGGCATCTCCACCCGCGCGGGGTCGATGAGCAGCGGGCCCATGCGGAAGGTGGCCGTCATCTTCTGCAGCGCCTGGGCGACGGGGCCCTGCGACAGCGCCACCTCCACGGCCGGCAGGGTGCCGGTGATGGCGGGCGCCGTCCCCAGCGGGTCCATCAGCAGCGTCAGCAGGACGCGGTCGCCGCCGGGGGCGACGGGGATCAGGTGGTCCGTCTCCACGTACGACGTGGTGTCGCCCGCCATCACCCGCGTGGTGGAGAACACCCGCCCGCGCCCCGCCAGCAGCGACACCCCGCGGGCCGCCTCCAGCCGGTCGCCCCGGCGCAGGGCGCGCCGCAGCGGGGCCGTCTGGAATCCCGCACCGTGCGCGGAGTAGAAGCGGTCGTAGCGGTCGCCCTGGAAGTAGCCCAGCACCCCGTTGGTCCGGTAGCGCAGGTCGCCCACGCGCGCCTTCCACTCCACCCCGGTGAACGGCGGCGCCACCGGCGCGTACTCCCCCTGCGCGTTGATGTAGTAGCGCCCCGTCTCCCCCCACGACTGGTTGTAGTCGGGGTAGCCGAACAGCCGCACGGCCACGTCCGCGCGCACCACGGCCAGCGGGTGCCCCAGCAGCACCGACAGGTTGCCGGTCTGCGCGGCGAACGGGTCCACCCGCCAGAGCGACGAGTCGATCACGTCCAGCAGCTCCTCCAGCGCCCCGCTCCCCGACAGCCCCTGCGCCAGCAGCGCGTCGATGAACGCCTGCAGGTGCCGGTTGGGAAGCTCGGGGGGCGCGCCCAGCGGGGCCTGCGAGCCGGGGACCGCCTCCCACAGCAGCCCGGACGAGTCCTCGTGCGCCGGGTCCACGTCGCGCTGCACGGGGAGCACCGCGCCCAGGTTGTCGCCCCCCGCGTTGAACACCATCAGCGACCCGTCCAGGTGGTTGGGCACCACCCACCCGCAGATGGGGCTGGTGAGGTCCGACGAATTGGAGGCGATGGCGTCGTCGTCCGCCTGCAGAAAGCGCAGCTCCACCCGCGCCGGCTGCGAGATGCGCGGCGCCAGCTGCAGGTACGAGGCGTTGCTCCCGCCCTGCGGGTTGGGCGTGAAGACGCTCTCCGCGCGGATCGGGTCGGGGATGGGGACGGTGGCGCCGGAGTTGGGGTCCTTGCCCCGCAGCACCTGCCCGTACGAGTCCACCACCCACACGTCCAGCACCTGCAGGTGCCCCGAGCGCAGCGGAAAGAAGGGGAGCGGCACCGTCTGCGACTGGCTTCCCGTCACCGGGCGAAAGCTGACGGGCGAGTCGCCCAGCAGCAGCGCCACCTGGGGGTCGGCGGCCGTGCGGTTCATGGCCTGCAGCCGGGTCACCAGCTGGTCCGTCAGCCCGGCCATGGCCTGGGTGAGCAGGTCCAGCCCGCCGATGAGCCCCGCCACCTCTTCCAGGTCCTGCCGCAGGTAGACGGGGAGCGCGTCGTAGTTGGGGTCGTGCTCGAAGGCGGCGAACTTGGCCTGGATCCCCTGCCCCACCTTGGGGTTCAGCACCGTGCGCCCCTGGAAGATGAGGGGCGCGGGGGGCGTGGGCACCTGGAACGGCGGGTCCCACTCGTAGTCGATCTCCCCCAGCGTCCACCCCGCCAGCTCCCCCGCCGGCTCCATGGAGGTGGGGTACCACTGCACCCGCCAGTCCAGGAACACGGGCGTCCACGGCTGCCCCGTGCGCAGCTCCACCGCCACCCGCGACGGCACGTCGCCCACGAAGCCGGCCGCCTCCTGCAGCGCCTTGCGCGTCACCGGCACGCGCTCGGGCGCGTTCCACAGCGCCGTCTGCTGCCTGACGATCTTTTCCGTCAGCCCGTCCAGCTCCGTCTGTGTGGGGTGCTCCACCCCCCGCGCGGCAAAGTAGAGCGAGGCCAGCAGCGGCGCGGCCGAGGGGTCCAGGAACAGGGCCTCCAGCCACAGGTCCGGCGCCTCCTTGGGGATCGCCGTCCCCAGGGGAAGGAGCACGCGGGAGAGCAGCTCCGCCACCCCCACCGTCAGCGGCAGCTCCACCCCGTTCACCGGCCAGGAGACCTCGATCCCCCGCACCGTCTGGCCGGTGAAGCGGGTGTAGAGGGTCGCCTCCTCGTCGTAGGTGCCCGGGGGGGAGAGCTTGGTGTCCAGCTCGGCCCCGCCGATCATCACCACCGGGTCGTTGGGGCCGAAGTAGCCGGGAAGGTCCACCTGCTTGAGGGCGTACTTGCCGTTCAGCAGCCCCCGCAGCGACTCCGCGCGCGCCTCCACGTCCACCTTGCCGGAAAGGGCCGCGTCCAGGCTGGCCTGCACCGCGCCCTTCATGGCGGCCAGCGCGGTCTCCACCTTCACGCGCAGGGGATGGTCCGGGTCCAGCCGCCCCAGGTTGCGCTGCTTGAAGTCCAGCGCGAACAGCTCGCCGCGCTGGGTGGACAGCCGCGCGTCGTTGGCGTCCAGCGCCCGCTGCGCCGCGTTCAGCGCGGTGAGCGCCGCCGTCTGCGGGGGGTCCAGGGGGATGGTCTGCTGCCCGCTGTGCTCGCCGAAGCCCTCGGCGTCCTCGTCCTCCTGGTCGGGGCGCACCACGATCCACTCCGAGCCGCCGTACACGGAGCCGAAGCGCGCCTGGTGCAGCAGCGACTCCACCCCCACGGGGTCGGTGGTCAGGTCGAAGAGCAGGTCCTGCTGAAACGCCTCCAGCGCCCGCTGGATGGTGAACAGGTCGCGCTCGCTCCCGCCGTACTCGTCCACCACCAGCCTGGACATGAAGGCGGCGATCGCCTCCGTGGCCGTGCTTCCCACCGCCACCTTGGCCCGCCCCAGCCCGTGCCCGGGAATGCCGGTGCCGTACGCCACGTCGAATCCCTGCCAGTCCACCGTGGCCACCATCCCGTGGCAGAGCATCTGCCGGGGAAGGGGCGGCTGCGGCTCCAGCACGCCGTGCTCGGCCCGCCACGTCTTCCAGCGGCCGATCAGGTCGCGCAGCTGCGGGGGAAGGTCCGCGTCGCTCCCCCCGTCGATCCCCCGCGACAGCGCCCACGCCTGCCAGGCCGCCTCGCCGTCCAGCACGTCCTGCAGGGTGTCGCCCACGCTCCAGTTGAACTGCTGGCGCAGCGCGTCCTGCCAGGCCTGCGGGTCGTCCGTGGGCAGCCCGTACAGCGGGTCGCTGGCGGGGTCCGCGTACCACCCGTTCACCATGTAGGTGACGGTGGCGGGGGTGGTGGGGAGGAGCGGGTCGTTGAGCGCCAGGACGTTGCGCACGTTGTCGAACGAGACGGACCACGACACCTCGCCCGGCCCCACCGCGTGCAGAAAGGGCTTCGCGGGGCCGCCGGGGCCGTTCCACGTCTCCAGGGGGAACCACTTGCCCAGCCGCCGCACCGCAGACTGGTTGTCGGGATCCGGGTACTGGCTGGGGTCCTGCGCGCTGGAAAGCGTCTGCAGCAGGTCCGCCTGCAGCACCCCGGCGGTGAGCGTGGGGGCGGTGCCGTCGCGGGGGTAGAGGATGCGCAGCACCAGCCAGCGGTTGGCGACGTTGGGAAAGGTGACGGTCCCGGTGGCCTCGTTGCTCACCCCCTGCCGCAGGGAGAAGGGGATCGTCCACATCAGGTTGGCGCCCAGCGGCGGGGCCGGCGCGTTGGCGAACGGCGCCGGCGCGTCGGGCGTCTGGTTCTTGAACAGGTTGTAGTAGCTGGTGCCGGTCTGCGCGTACGCGGTCTTGCTGTCCCGGTCCACCTTGCCCACCAGCAGCACGTCCAGCGTCAGCGGCACCAGCAGGCTGGGCCCCGGCCAGACGGGGCTGAACGCTCCATTCGGCATGCTCAGCCCTCCGCTGCGGATGGGGTGGCCGCGGCGGCCTTCGCCGCGGCGGTGGTGCGGTCGAACGCCTGCAGCCCCGCCCCGCGCACCAGCTGGATGGCGAAGCCGCCGGGGGTCAGCGTGCCCCCCGGCCCCAGCGCCCCCAGCGGCTGCATGGCGGCCTGGGCCGAGGCCACCAGCCCGGCCACGTTCAACACGCCGGGCGGCTGGCCGGCCCCGGTGCGGACGGAGCCGGCGGCCGTCAGGTACTGGCCGGACCCGCGGGGGTTCTGGATCTGCTCGCCGGCGGGATAGGGGTTGGTGTCCGGAAAGCCCAGGCCGCGCAGGTTGACGGTAAAGCCCGCCAGCGGCGAGCCGCCGATCACCCCGAAGTGCAGCCCCTCGCCCGGCTCGATCACCTCCACCCGGTCGGGAACGCCGTTGAAGATGCAGAGCAGGACGTCGGCGGCCACGTGGTCCATCCGCAGCGTCTGCAGCTCCACGCTGCCGGCGGTGGGCTTCACCTCCAGCCCCGGCCAGGCGGAGACCACGACGGAGCGGAAGAGGAGCCCCGACAGCGGCCCGCCCACCGGCGTGCCGCCGGGGGACACTCCGCCGCGCAGCGCCGACCGCAGCGCCACCTGCGCCTCGTCCACCTCGTCGTAGACGGACTGGAAGAACGCCTCGTTGAACACGTTCTCGCGCGTCCCGTTCACCCCGATGCTCATGGCGCCGTCCGTCAGCCGGTCCAGCCAGTTGCGGTCGACGTAGAAGAAGCGCATCGACTCCGCCGGGAGCATGCGGACGTCCGGCACCAGGTACTCGAAGGGGACGCCGTACAGCAGCGTGAGCTGCGCCAGCCACTCCGCCACCTGCGGCGGCAGCGGGGGCGGCTCGTCGGCCGGCTGCGCGGGCGCCGCGGCGGCCGCGGCCGGGGCGGCCATGGCGCGGGGCGCGGCCGCCTCCGCGGTGGAGGCCAGCCCGGACAGCAGCGCGGCGTGCAGCGAGTCGGCGGGGATCCAGCTCTTCATCACACCCCCAGTGGTGGCGCAGTGAGTTTGTCGCGCAGGGCCAGCAGCGGGTCGTCGCCCGAGGCCGCCAGCTCCGCGGCCTCGTCCGCCGACAGCACTCCGGAGAGCCCGTCCCCCGCCAGGTGGCGCGGGCGGACGCGCGGCAGCCGGTCGGCCATGGGGCCGATGCGGTCCAGCATGAAGCGGCGCATCATCCCCACCACCCCCTCGTCCGCGGGGGTCTCCAGCCCGCCCGCCTCCAGCGCCCCGGCCACCCGCCCCTCCACCGCCCCCGCGGCCGCCCGGCGCACCAGGTCGGCGAAGTAGTCGCGGCGCCAGGCGAAGAGCGCGGCGGCGAAGCGCGAGTCGCTGAGCGCCAGCAGCCGGCCGATCTGCCAGGCGGCCGCGTAGGCGTGGTCGAAGAGGCCGCTGGCCGGGTCGTAGTGGATGGCGTGGTCGGAGAACAGGTACGGCCCGTAGACCTGGTCGCGCAGCGTGGGCGCGGCCGCGAACGGCCCGTGGTACCACGAGGTGGTGAACTCGCCCACCCGCAGCTCGTTGCGCAGCGCCACGAACCCCACCTCCAGCCCCTCCTTCGCCGTGGGATCCTCCGTCCCCTGGGCCACGGGGAGCGCCAGCAGCTCCACCCCGCCGCGCCCGGGGAGGTAGAGCGCCTGCATCAGGTCCAGGAAGCTTCCCGGAAGGGTGGACGCCGCGCGAAAGCTCCACGTCCCCAGCACCACCAGGCGGATCTTCGTGTACGGCTGCGCCGGCTGGCCGCCGTCGCAGGTGGCGATGGCGGCGCCGTTCAGGTGGTTCTGGTGCCCTTCGAACGAGACCAGGAAGAAGGTGCTGCGCCCGCCGTTCAGCACCACCCGGTTCCCCACCACCAGGGCGAAGCAGCCGTCGTCCTGCATCCCCAGCAGCACCTTTCCCGCGGTGTTCACCTCCCGCGCGTGGGCCAGGAAGGGGAGCTCCGCCAGCGACGGGGCGATGGACTGGAAGAAGGCCAGCTCCATGTCCACCACCAGCACCTTCTCCTGGCTGGCCGGGTCCACCTGGTCCAGGGGGATGCAGGGCGGCAGGATGGCCGGGTCCTCCGGCTGCACCACGCGGATCGGCGTCACCGTGGTGGGCGGGCCCACCTTGGGCGTTCCCTGCTCCGGGTCCATCTCCGCGTCGTAGACGGTCAGCAGCCCCATCCACGGCGCGGTGTCGGGCCCCGGCTCGCCGGTGTCCCGGGGGTCGATGGGGCGCGACCAGGGGAGCGCGAAGGAGTTGAAGACCACGGTGGGAAGGACGTTGACGAACGACCCCGCCTGGTTGGCCGGCGGAAAGACCATGTGGATGGTGGCCGGGTCCAGCGCGTAGCGGGGGCCGTCCACCCGGAAGTCCTGCCCGGCGGTGTAGGTCGGCGGCTCCCCCTCGCCCTTCAGCTGCAGCACCTGCTGCTCCGCGCTCAGCGTGTAGTCGCCGGCCCGCAGCGGGGGCTGGATGGAGTCGTAGAAGCGGATCTGCCCGGGGGAGACGGCCCCCGGCCCGACGCGAAAGGCGCTCATGACGGGGAAACCGTGGCAAGGGTGACGCGGGTGCGCGGCGCCGCGGCCGGCGCGGAGGGGGCCGGCGCGTCCGGCGACGCGGCCATCGCCGCATCCATCGCGGCGGGGGCCGCCAGGCGCACGGCGTGGGCGGCCAGCCGGCCGCCGCGCAGGGCGTCCTCCACCGCCTCGGGCGCGGCGTCCAGCGCGTAGACGCCCAGCACGGTGGCGCCGGCCTCCCGCGCCTGGGCCAGCACGTTCAGCGCGGGGGCGGCGGACCCCTCGTCCGCCTGCGGCGCCGCGTACACCAGCACCTCGGCGTCGCCGCGCGAGAAGCGCGCGGCGGGCGCCAGCGGCGCGGATCCGGTGGCGCCGGGGCGGTCGGAGACGCGCGCCGTCACCCGCACCGGCGGCTCGGCGTCGGCGGGCGTGCTCGCGGCCAGCGAGACCAGCACGGCGATGCTCGCGCGCGGGGTGGCGAAGACGGTCTCCACCCAGCCGGGGCGCAGCCCGCCCACGTCCAGCGCCTGGTTGTCGCGCACCAGCTCGCCCGCCGTCACCGTCCCCCGGTCGAAGACGCGGCCGCGGCGGCGGGTGCGGTTGAAGTTCTGCGTCCGCAGGGCGAAGCCGTCGCCCAGCGCGTAGGCGTGGTTCACCTTGGTGAGCACGGAGTCCAGCTGCCACCCCGCCGGCCCGTCGTGCGCGGGCGCGGCGTGCACCGCCACCTGCCCGGCGCCCGCCTCCACCCGCGCGGCCCCGGAGGGCACCCCCTCGCGGTCGGAAAGGATCTCGCCGTACGCGTCGAACGCCGTCACGCGGACGGGAAGGTCGCCTTCCGCGCTCAGCTCCAGCGGGGCGCGCGGGTCCACCTTCCACAGCGCCAGCGTCCCCTCGTGCATCACCGCCGCCGCGGGGGCGTCGGCCTCGCCCGCCGCCTGCATGGCGCGCAGCGGCGTCCGCCGGCCACCGGTGGGGCGGGCGCGGGCGTCCGCCCAGTGCTCCGTAAAGCGCGCGGCGCTCTCCAGCAGCGCGGGCCCCGTGGCCCCGCCCGCGGAGACGGCCCAGCGGCGGCGAAGGCCCTGCAGCTCCGGCGCGGCCGGCGCCGCGTCCGCCGCCGCGGCCAGGCCCGCGGCCTCCGACTTCGGCGCGCGGACGGTGCGCGCCGCGGCGGCGGGAACGCCGTTGTTCTGGTACAGGCCTATGCGGGCCAGGACGGGGCGCGCCTGCAGCACCATGTCCGCCGAGCTGGCCATCACCGACAGCTCCGGGTCCGGCGGCGCGGCCACGCGGCTCCCCCGCAGCCCCGCCAGGACGGCGTTGCGCACGGGGACCACCTCCGGCGCCATGATGGACTCGCGCAGCACCCGGATGGCCACGTCCTGCTGCTCCTGCGGGTAGCGCTCCGCCGGGGGATACGCCGGCGTGCGGCTGAACGGCAGGTTGCGGACGCTCCCCCGGTCGTACTGCAGGTTCAGGATGGGGAACGCGGGGACGTCGCCAAAGATCACGTACTCCTCGGCCGTCAGGATCAGCCCCACCAGCGCGCCGGCGATGAGCATGGTGTCGGGATCGGGCGCGATGCGGGTGCTCAGCGGTGTGCGGCCCCAGAGCGCGCCCGGCGCGCCGTTGTACGCCCCGGAGACCGCCACCCGCCGCGCGTCCAGGTTCACCACGTCGCCGCCCCGGTGGCGCACGGTGACGGTGAGCGGCGAGTCGAGCGGCGCCGTCTGCCCCATGGGCCGCACCCCCACCGGGGGGCCCGTGGGCGCCGCGGCCGCGCCCTCCGCGCGCACCACCGGCGCCGGGATCGCCGTGTCGGCGCGCAGCACGAAGGGCACCGGCTGCACCAGCCACGCCGGGTCCTCGCGGATCAGCCCCTGCTCGGCGGAGAGCTTCACCACCTGCTGCCGCTCCTCCTCCGCGCCCTGCACCCGCATCGCCGCCGCCCTGGAGCGCTTCCGCGCCTTCGCCTCGCCCCCCTCGGGGGTGGGCGAGGGGAGGAAGCAGGCCTCGAACTGCGGCCAGGTGAGGTTGTTGTCGGTGGTCTTGTCCTCCCCCGACCCCAGCGGGATGGTGAAGGAGATGACGTACCAGTGGACGTGCGCCGCGCCGTGGGTGGGCGGCCCCTGCAGCACCAGGTCGGCCCCCAGCTCCACCTTGAGGGTGATGGAGACGCCCAGGATCTTGGTCTGGAACGCCACCCCGATGCTCACGCCGATCTCCACCTGGAAGTAGAACGGCTGCCACTCGATCAGGAAGTTGGCGTAGGCGTCCAGCCAGGCGCGCAGCGGCCCCGCGGTGAACAGGATGCGCAGGTAGCCGCCCGCCATCACCGCCGTGGGCACCAGGGCGAAGTAGGCGCCGCCGGTGACCGCCACCTGCCCCACCGACACGTCCATCCGCCAGCTGAACCCCAGCCGCGGCACCACCGGGTAGTACGAGGGGGCCTGGAACGCCGGGTGGTAGCCGCCCAGCGAGATCACGAACGTCCCCGCGGGGACGAAGCCGCCCTCCTTGAGCGGCACGTCGCGGAACCACAGGTAGAAGGCGAAGCCCCCCGTGAGCTTGCAGTCGCGGGCGATGACGTAGGAGTTGGGGGTGAGCTGCGCCTCGGCCGTGAACACCCCCTCCACGGGCTTGAACGAGACCTTGAACGCCAGCTCGATGTAGGCCAGCGCGTACTCGCGCGGGATCTGGGGGGGCAGCGAGGCCATGGAAAGGCCGATCAGCCCCACCTCCCAGTCGCGCCCGAAGCTCAGGAACAGGAGCGCCGCCGAGTCCAGCAGCTTGAAGGTGGTAAAGGTGAGCCCCGCGGCCACCCAGTACTGCCCGATCTGCGGCT
Organism: Longimicrobium sp.; assembly: GCA_036379135.1. GTDB lineage: Bacteria > Gemmatimonadota > Gemmatimonadetes > Longimicrobiales > Longimicrobiaceae > Longimicrobium. The sequence continues at coordinate 81,409 of DASUVG010000179.1, read as the reverse complement.
CCACGATGGAGGCCAGCTTCACCAGCGCGCTGTCGGGGCTCTCCCCCTCCGTAAAGCTCCCCTCCACCACCCCGCGCACCAGCGGGTAGTTCTGCACCTCGCCCACGGTGGGAAGGGTGATGGAGCGGTTGAACGAGAAGCCGGCCGCCACGCCCGTGACGAAGAACGCCGGGGGCCCGCCCAGCGGCATCTTCAGGGCGCCGAAGACGAAGAGCGAGGGCGCCGTGGGGGGGTCGGGGTCCTCCGGCGTGGGCGGCCGCACCGGCACCAGGGCGTACGAGCCCAGCGCCACCAGGCCGAACCGCGACGCCTTGACCTGCAGGGTGCCCGTGTAGCTCAGGTACGGCACCGTCGTCTTCAGCAGCCCGCCGCCGATGGCCACCGCGCCCCCCTTGAAGGAGACGTCCAGCCCCTGCAGGTCCAGCGTGTAGCGCGAGAAGTCCGTCGGCGTGGTCACCGGGACGCCGACCTTGAGCCCCGTGACGTTGGCCTGCAGCCCCGCCAGCGCCACCCGGCCGGTGAAGAGGATCCCCAGGATCCGGGGGTCCTGCGCCCAGGAGAGCCCGATGGACCCCACGTACAGCGGCCCGAAGCTGCGCTGCACGGGAAGGACGACGGAGTTGTCCTCGCTGTCGCCGCCGGCGTCGTCCTTGATCGCCACCCACAGGTTGCGGACGTATCCCACCGAGGCCGAGAAGGTGGGGTTGGCGGGCGGGTTGTCGGGCGCCGCCGCGCCGGTCCCCTCCGTGGGCTCCGTCCCCGAGCCCAGCAGGTTCTGCGCGATGGGGTTCCCCGTGGCCCCGGCCGCCAGCTGGTTGGGCGCCAGGGAGATGCCGATCCGCGCCAGCGTCACCTCGCCGCCGAACACCACCTCCGGGCTCCAGTCGCGCAGCTTCACCGTCACCAGCGCGCGGGGCCGGATGGCGCCCAGGCGAAAGCGCTTCAGGTCCACCAGCGGCCGGTCGCCGCTTCCCTTGAAGTCGATCCCCAGGTTCACGAAGTTCAGCGACAGGTCCTGGAAGCGCGGGTCCACCGTGCTCCCCTCGCCGGTGATCGGCACGTACAGCGAGATCCCCGGCTTCAGGTCGCCGATCTCCCCGCCGGACTTCTTGATCCACCCCGAGTCCTCGGCCCCCAGCTGCAGCACCAGGTTGGGCACCCGCGGCACCGCCAGGTCGGGCGCCACCAGACGCATCCCGAACGCCGTTTTGTCGTTGGGGTTGGGGCCGATGCTGATGGACCCCTTGCCGCCGGGCCCGAAGGTGAGCAGGGTGAGGGTGGTCTGCAGCAGCGTGCGCAGCAGGTTGCCCAGGAACGCCTCGGGCGTCAGCTCCAGCAGCGCCTCGAAGGTGTTCAGGTAGTAGCGCGTCCTTCCTCCCTGCTCGCGGGTGACCAGCAGCGAGGTGGCGGTCAGGATGAGGCCGGGCGACGGCGCGCCCTCCACCGCCATGATCGGCGTCGTCAGCCAGGTGTGGACGCTGTCCCGGTTCAGCACCACCGCCGAGACGTAGCGCGGCAGCACGTCCTTGATGACGGAGAACAGCCAGCTGGTGAGCGCGGCCTGCAGGTCGGGCGGGTCGCCGAAGAAGGCGGGAAAGAGCTCGCGTCGCAGCGCGGAGGCCTTCCCCGCGGGGGTGCCCATGGGGTCCACCGCCAGCACCAGCCCCCGCCCGCCCACGTACTCCAGCTCCAGCTGCGGCCCCGTGTCCAGGTCCACCGGCACCGTCAGCCGCACGCCGAAGGAGAAGACGGGGGTGTACGGCGCCACCAGGGGAACGCCGATCCCCGTGCGGCGGATCTGCGCCTTCAGCAGCTGCGTGGCGGGGAGCTCCAGCTCCGCCCACAGCCCCAGGAGCGTGGTCCCGCCGGTGGCGTCGGCCCCCAGCAGGATGGTGAGGGGGATGGACTGCGACGGGCGGTAGAGCACCAGCCCGTCCTGTGCCGTCACGCTCCCCGCGGGGAGCACGCCCTGGAAGACGGTGGCCACCGCCTGTGCCGTGTTCACCGCGTTGCCGGGCGCGAAGCGCGCCAGCAGCCACTCCAGCGCCTTCCGTTCGATGTTCTCCAGCGTGAACGGGGTCGCCGCCGCGATGGAATCCACCAGCGCCACCACGTTCAGCTGCGTCCCCACCGTCTGCAGCGCGTCGGCGAAGCTCTTCGTCGCCGGCTGCTCCTGCAGCGCCTGGATCACCCGCGGCACCAGCTCCTTGAGCAGCACCGGCGGCAGGGCGCGGGCGGCGGCCTCCAGCAGGCTTCCCCACCCCAGGAAGGGGAGCAGCTGCAGGGCGATCCCCGTGGGCGCCTCCAGCGTTCCCTGCCCCACCCGCAGGATGAAGCCGCGGTCGTACCCCGCCGTGGCGAAGTAGGGGTTGGGGAAGGCGCTTCCCGCCGTGGCCAGGGTGGCCGTCCCCGCGAACCCCGGCTGCGCGTCGGCGCCCAGGGTGACGGAGATCCCCAGCGCCTGCAGCCGCCCGTTCCCCCCCGCCACCTCGAAGCCCCCCGCCGAGACGGAGATGGTGGCCAGCGCCGCCGTGCTCCCGATCTCCACCACCACCCCGTAGGGGAGGCCGCTCACCCGCGCGCCCGTGGCCGTGGGCGCCACCGCCACCCCGTTGGACGACTGCACGGCGGGGAGCAGGCGCAGCAGCGCGCCGAAGGTCCCCAGGTCGAACTTGCCGTCGACCCCCAGCACGTCGTTGGAAAGCAGCCACCCGCGCGGGTCGCGCAGCAGCCCCAGCAGCGCCGGCATCCGCCAGACCCCCGCCTCGTCCTTCGCCATCCCCAGCCCGGCGAAGACCTGCTGCACCAGCGGGTACTGCTGCAGGATCTCGCTCTCCACCACCGCGTTGACGATGGCGTTCAGCACGTACGCCGGCGCCACGTCGGCCAGCTGCTGCAGGAACAGCTCGGAGTGGAAGGGCCACAGCTCCACGGCGCGCGCCGACGGCCGGCTTCCGTCGCCGAACTCCGCGCGCGCCGCGAAGCCGATGCGCGGCGGGGTGTCGCCCAGCGCCAGCGCCAGCCCGGGGACCACCGCGATCCCCAGCGCCGGGCTGTAGGGGCGCACCTCCGCCGTCAGCGTGAGGTCCGCCAGGTTGAAGCCCAGCGTTCCGGTGAGCCGCAGCACCCCGCCCAGGTCCAGCGCGCCGTCCGGGCGCACGGAAAGGGCGAACGACGTGCCCCCCGCCACCTCCACGTGAAAGCGCCCGAAGTCGCCGCTGTAGTTGCCGTTCCGGTCCGCCACCAGCTGGCTCACCAGCGCCGCGGTGGCCTCCCGGTTCTCCACCAGGGTGCGGTAGCGCGCGGTGAGCGTGTCCCACGGGTTGCGGGCCAGCTCCAGCACGGCCGAGGGGATCACCGGCCACCCGCGCGCCTCGGGGCCGAGGACCCCCAGCGCGTTCAGCACCACCAGCACCGGCCGCGGGATCACCGGCAGCTGCAGGTGCAGCGCGGCCTCGACGAAGGCGAAGAAGGCGGCCCGCGTCTGGGGGTCCGTCAGCAGCGCCGTGAACGCCTGCGCCGCGTACGTCGTGGGCGCGGAGAGCAGGGCGCGGAAGCCGGCGGGGTTGATGCCGTACGGGTCGCCCGCCTGCGGGCGGGGGACGGCCAGCCCCAGCGAGGTGAGCAGCGAGTACGCGGTCTGGAACCCCTCCGTGTCCGCCACCTGCGCCACCGCCGCCTGGATCCCCCGGTCCGCCAGCGCCAGGAACGCCTGCTGCAGCTGGCCGGTAAAGGCGGGGTCCTGGAAGTCGGCCAGCGTCACCACCGGGCGGGTGGGCTGCCCCGGGAGCGTCACGTCCTCCAGGGTGAGGATCGGGACCACCCCGGCCAGCCCGGCGTTCAGGTCCACCGTCACCCCCATCAGCAGCCGCCCCACGCTGGCGGAGCCGTCGGGAAGGGTGGCCAGCAGCCCGTTGGGGTTGGCGACCACGACGCGGAACTCCAGCGAGGGGGTGCCCCCCTCCGGCGCCTGCGTTCCCGTGAGCAGCGACACCTCCACGGCGTTCAGCCGCGGCTGCATCCGGACGGTCAGGTCATCGCCGTAGGTAAAGAGGTCGTCCCTGCCCAGCCCCAGCCCCACGATCTTGTCCGTGGTGTCGCGGTACCACGCCAGCCCCTCGAAGCCGGCGGGGAGCGGAAGCCGCCACGGGTACGCCATGTTGCCGGCCCCCGGCACGGGCGAGGCCGTCTGCGCGGCGGGGTCGATGGCCCAGGCCAGCAGCGACAGGGCGGCGGCCGCCGTGTCGGGGGTGGCGAGGACCGCCGCCAGCTGGCCGCGGATGGCGGGGAACGGGTCCGACAGGCCGGGAAGCGCCAGCAGCGGCATGTTCGCCGGCCAGGTGAGGCCGGCGGGAAAGCCCGGCGCCGTCCCCAGCGAGGGAAGGAGGCCGAAGATCCCCGTGGCGGCCAGCCCCGCGCGCGTCCCCGAGCGCAGCAGAGCCACCCCGATCACCCCCGTCAGCAGGGGCGCGAACGCCGCCGCCGAGTCCAGCACCAGCTTTCGCAGGTCCTCGAAGTTGGAGAAGTTCAGGTCCACGCCCAGGTCGATGCGGTCGGTGCCGATCCACAGCACCGGCTTTCCCGCGAAGAGCGACCACCCCCACCCGTCCGTCCGGCTCCACCCCGCCGAGACGGAGGCGGAATTAACCTCCAGCTTCGCCGTCGCCACCGTGGGCGTGGTGAAGCCGTCGGGGAGCGCCAGCCGCGCCGCGATCTCCGGCGCCCAGGTGGCCCGCACCGCCGCGCCGGAGCCCGCCGCGGGAAGGTCCAGCGCCACGAACTGCGCCGTCAGGGTGGGAAGGATGCGGATCCCGCTCACCGTCAGCTCCGGCCCCAGCGCCAGCCCCAGCACCAGCCGCGTCCCGCCGTCGGCGCTGGGAACGCGGTAGCCGGTGAGCGCGGCGGGAAGGGTGGTCTGCGACAGCGAGATGGTGGCGCGCCAGGGGTCGTCGCGGGTGCCGCCCCCGGCCACGTCAACCGAGAACGACTCGCCCGCGACGGCGAACAGGCCCGCCATCTCCTGCAGCACCCAGGTGAACGCCGCGCGCCCGCCCGGCTGCTCGCCGCTGGCCAGCACCGCCTCGTACCACGAGGCCAGCGCGCCCAGCGGGTTCTGGTACGTCTCGCCGATGCGCTCGGTGGTGAACGGCGCGCGCAGCCCGGCGGGCCAGGTGCCGCCCACCACCGCGGGGTTCTCGATCCCCAGCAGCGCCGCCAGGTTGCTGGCGAAGGCGACCGCCTGGCCGGGCGCGCCCAGCCCCAGCAGCTCGCGCAGCGCCACGTGGATGGCCGCCCCCGCCGCCGTGGCCAGCTCGCCGGGGGAGAGCAGGTCCAGCGTGGCGTACTCGCTGTCCGGCGTCTTTACGTCCACCAGCTGGAAGGCGGGGACCACCGTGGGCCCCGTCCCCAGCGCCATCCCCGCCCGCAGCGAGCCGAAGCGGTACTCCCCCGACTGCACCAGCGGCTTGCTCGCGTCCGCGTTTCCCAGCTGCATCCCCGCGTCGAAGCGCAGCACGGGCGCCACCGACGGCGTGGCGCCGCCGGTGACGGTGAACTCCGCCAGCTCCAGCTCCGCCCCCATCCGCAGCACCACCTCCGACGCGCCGAACGCCAGCGGCTTGGCGTTGAAGGCCAGGCCGGGGTACAGCCGCCGCTGCCCGTCGTCCGTCACCACCGTGGCGGTGCTGAAGGAAAGGACGCCGACGGAGGAGGACAGGTCCAGGATGGGGACCAGGAAGGGGCTCAGCCGCGACCCGTCGCCCCCCACCGCTGCGCCCGCCTGCCCCAGGAACCCGGCGATGGTCCCCAGCCAGGTCTTGAGCAGGGCGTTGTCGGCGGCGACGGCCTGGAACCACTCGCGAAAGGGGATGGCCGGGTCGCGCCCGTCGGCCGCGTACCGAAAGAGCAGGTCCCAGCGCAGCGCGGGAAGGCGGACGAGCGTGCCGGGGACGATGGTGGAGATGCCCAGCGCGGGAAGGAGGTACGCCGCCCGCGACGACGCTTCTTCGGAAAGCTCGCCGAGCGCCGCCAGAAAGAGCGACGACGCGGTGTTGAGGATCTGCTCGCCGCTGATGTTCTGCAGGTCGGCCAGCGAGCGGTCGGCGGGCTGCGGCTCGTCGGGGAGCTTGAGCGCCAGCACCACCACGGACAGCTGCACCGGCGCGTCGGCCGAGGCGATGTCCAGCCCGCCGGTGAACTTTACCCCGTTGAACGAGAAGCCGTGGGTGTTCACCAGCGGCTCCGTCTCCGTCCCCTCCACGGCGATCCCCACGGTGATGGGGTAGCCCTGGAGGTTCAGCACCGGCTCCATCACGCCCTCGCCCAGGCGCAGGATGGGGATCATCCCCCACGCGCTCACCCGCACCGTGGGGACGGAGGGGGGCACGTTCCAGGCGTGGTACACGCCCAGCCCGAACACCTGGTTCCCGTCCTTGGGATAGGAGACGATGAACAGCCCCGTGGGCAGGTTCGTGGCGGGGTTGGCGATCGGGTACCAGGTGCCCAGCAGGGCGGGGTCGCGCACGGGCACGCCCAGCCCCGACCCCGCCACCTGCCCCAGCAGCTGCGCCAGCAGCGCGGCGATCTGCGCCGGGTTCTGCTTGACCCCGGCCGAGGTGCTGGCGACGGGGTTCTCGAACCACGCCCCCTGCAGCGAGTAGACGCCTTCGGTGCCGGTGGGCGCCAGCAGCCCCACCATCTGGCCCAGCGTGGCCAGCACGGGGTCCAGCCCCGTGACGGTGACGTCGTCGGCCCCCGCGGCGGACGCGGGCGGCGGTGCGGGCACCAGGGCGGTGGTCATGGGCGTCGGCTCGGCCTCACGGCGTGGAAAAGGGGGTGGGATACGGCCCGGCTCGTCGCGTTGCGCGGATCCGCCGCGCCGCCCGCCGGCGCGCCCGTGGCGGGGCGCCGGCGGACGGGGCGGGGCGTCAGGCCGGCCGGATGATCACCTGCGAGGGGGCGCCGTCCTGCCCCGCGGCGCCGGCCATCCCCGTGCTGCCGGCCGCGCCCGACGGGGTCCCCATGCCGCCCGGCCCACCCGCTCCGGGCGCGCCTCCGGGTCCGCCCTGTGCCCGGGAGACGTTCACCTGGAACTCGGCGCCCGGCTCCAGCTGCGCGTAGGTGATCTGCACGGTGGAGCCGTTCCCCGCGTTGCCGCCGCCGCCGCCGGGGCCGCCGTCGCCCCCCCGTCCGCCAGCGCCGCCCTGCGGGCCCCCGTTGCCGCCCGCGCCGCCGGTCCCGCCGGGGCCGCCCGGCCCGCCGTTGCCGCCGCGCGCCACCACGGTCACCACCCCGCTCACCACACCCAGCTGGAGGGTGGCGCTCGGCGCGTTCATCCCGGCCCCGCCGGGGGAACCGCTGCCGCCCGGCCCGCCGTTGCCGCCCGGGAGGTGGGGGGCGCCGTTCGCGCCGGCAGGGCCCTGCTGCCCCGCCGTGCCGGGCATGCCGTCCGTCCCCACCACCACGATCTGCGTGTTCGCGCCCGCCGCCAGCTCGGCGGCCTCCAGGCTGGAGCCGTCCTCCAGCCGGATGGAGGCCCCATCGCCCAGGGTAACGCGCCCCGTCACCAGGTGCACGCCGCGCAGCGTGGTGGTGGCGCCGGCGGCGACCTCCAGCGTGTCGCGCGAAAGGGTGCCCAGCTTGCTGGCCTCGTGGGTTTCCGCGCCCTCGGGGGCGGAGATGACCGTCGCCTGGTCCGTCATGGATCCTCGCATCTCTGCAGGGTTCTACGAATCGTCGCGCTCTGAAGCCCGCCGTCTTCCGTCACCGTCCTCGATCCGCCGACATGATCCGCCGTCCTCGATCCGCCGTCCTCGATCCACCGTCTCGATCGCCGTCTCGATCATCGTCCTCGATCCGCCGGTTCGATCCACCGGCTCGATCCACCGTCTCGATCCACCGTCTCGACCTATCGGAGTGATCGGGCCGTGAATCCCGCGCATCCTGAGCCCATCCGGCTGCATCCACCCGCCGTGCGATTCACCGTCCGCGCGGCTCCGTGGCGAAACGTCCCCCGACGGATGTGCGGCGGAGGGAACTGCCGGGCGTCTCAGGCCCGCTGCCGGAACGTCACCGTCGACCGGGTCCCGTCCACGCCGGCGCGGCCCCATCCACCCCGCCCACCCGTCGCGCCCGGGGGATTTCCCTGGCCGGGGGCGCCGCCGGCTCCGCCCGCCCCGCCGGGACCGCCCTGCCCCGGCGTGGTGTCGGCGATCAGGGCGCCGCCGGGGCCGAGTGCGGCGTAGGTGATCAGCACGGTGCTGCCGTTCCCGGCGTCGGCCCCGTTTCCGCCGGTCCCGCCGGGCCCGCCGCGGCCGCCGGGCCCCTGGGGGGCCCCGCCCGTGCCACCGGGCCCGCCTGCGCCGCCCGTGCCGCCCATGCCCCCCGCGCCGCCGTTGCCGCCGCGCGCGATCACCCGTACGGGACCGGAAATCGTGCCGAGATCGAGGTTCAGGGTCACGGCGTGCAACCCTCCGCTGCCGTTTCCCCCCGGCCCCCCGCTGCCGCCCGGCCCTCCCGGGCCGCCGGGTTCCGAACCCCGCCCCGGGTATCCCTGGCCTCCGCTGGGTCCCTGGCCGCCCGAGGGGCCGGTGTAGCCGTCCGGCCCTATGACGTTGATCGTGCTGGGCGTGTCCGCCACCGTGCCCGCCTTGCGTAAGGGTGTCACCACGGCGCCCGCGATGGGCGCCGGGCCGAACGTCCACGGCGGACGCGCGGCGGAAGGGCTGCAGCGGCGTTCAGGCCGGCTGGAACGTCACCGTCGACCGGGTCCCGTCCACGCCGGAGCGGCCCCATCCACCCAGTCCACCCGTCGCTCCCGGAGGATTCCCCGCGCCGCCCGCCCAGCCGGCACCGCCATGCCCGGGCGTGGTGTCGGGGATCAGGATGGTGCCGGGTGCGAGCGCCGCGTACCGGACCAGCACCGAGCTGCCGTTTGCCCCGTCGCCGCCGTTTCCACCGGTGCCGCCCGCCCCGCCGCGCCCCCCCGGGTTCCCCGCGCCCCCCCGCCCGTGCCGCCCGCCCCCCCGCGCCGCCGTTGCCGCCGCGCGCGATCACCCGTACGGTGCCCGACAGCGTGCCGAAGGTGCAGATCGCGGGCGGGGCATCCAATCCTCATCCACCGTTGCCGCCGCCGGCGCCCGGGGCTCCCGGGAACGGATTCGATCCGCCGGCCGAGCTTCCCGGGAGTCCGCGAACGCCGTCGGCGCTGGTGACGTTGATCGTGATGCGCGGGTCCGCCACCGCGCCTGCCTTGCGTAAGGGGGATCGTCACGGCGCCCGGGCGGGCGCCGGCCGGTCAGCGTTCCAGCACCACCACGTTCACCACGCTGGGGGCCCCGGGCGCGCCCGGCCGGCCCGCGGGCCCCGCGGGGCCCGGTGGACCGGGCTGCGCCCCGCCTCCCCCGCGCCCGCCCGCGCCGCCCGCGCCCTCCGCGCCGCCCTGCGACGGCGGAGTGGAGATCCGCACCGAGTCGGGCGGCACCGAGCGCACGTTCAGCGTGATGGTGCCTCCGTTCCCCCCGAAGCCGCCGTTCCCGCCGGGACCCCCGGGGCCGCCCGCGCCGCCCTGCAGCCCCTGCGCGCCCGCCGCGCCGCCGGCGCCGCCGGGCCCGCCGGGGCCCGCGTTGCCCCCGTTGCCGCCGCGGGCGTACACCACCAGCCCTCCGTCCAGCGCACCCAGGTTCATCACCGTGTCCAGCACGTCCATCCCGTGCTCGCCGTTCCGGCCGTGGCCGCCGGTGCCGCCCGCCTCGCCGGGGGCGTTCCCGTGGCCGTGGGCGCCGTCGCTTCCGGGCGACCCCGCGGGTCCGTCCACGCCGTCGCGCCCCACGAAGCGCAGGGTGAGCTCGTCCGTGGCGGCAACGTGCATCACGTCCACCGTTCCGGAGGGCAGCGACAGGTGCGCGCCGGCGTCCGCGGAGATCCGCCCCACCACCAGGTGCACGGGCCCGCCGTCCGCAGCGCGCACCTCCAGCGGCGCGCCCGCGGGCACATGCAGCGTCTCGAAGGCGTGCACGGCAAGGCCGGAGCGCGGGTGCACGGCCGCCGTGCGCACCTCGCCGCCCAGCACCAGCGCGCCGCCGGACGGGGCGGGGGCCGCGCCCACGTGCTCGGGCGCCATCCCCGCCTCCGCCACCATGGCGTCGAAGCGCTCCCGCTGCCCGGCGTCCAGCTTCGCCTTCGCGCGCGCGGAGGCGGGGGCCACCGTCCGCGGGTCCAGGAGCTGGATGTAGCCGGTGAGCGTGTGCTGGGTGAAGTCGTCGTCGGGGGGGGTGCCGTCCAGCACCACCTGGGCGCCCAGCGGCTCGTACCCCGATGCCAGCAGCGTCCGGGGCGCAAAGTCGCCCGGCCGGGCCACCTGGTAGCTGTCCGGCCCCAGCCGTGCCGCGAAGAACTGCGCGAAGCTGTAGCTGCCCAGCGTGTTGGCGCCGTACGTGTACACCTTGCGCAGGGTGAGCCCCGACGCGTTGCTGCGCACGTCGGCCGCCGCCAGGTTGGCCAGCGCCCCGCCCAGCGCGTGCCCCGCCAGGTACACCCCCTTTCCGGGCGCCAGCTCCGCCAGCCGCGCCAGCAGCGCCTCGCGGAACGGCCGGGGGTCCGTGGCCGAGACCGGCGCCGTGTACGTCCGCAGCGCCCCGCCCAGCACCATCGCCGTGTTGTCGGGAAGAAAGGAGGCCAGCTGCAGGAACGTGTCGCCCTCCATCTCCTGGAACTCCGCCCAGGTGGTGGTGCCGCGGAACGCCGCCACCACCGTGTCGGGGCTGGCGAACAGGGTGCACAGCGGCGTTCCGCGCGCCGTAACGTCGCCCACCACCTGGTAGGGGGAGATGTTGATCCCCGAGCTGGTGCCCGGGTGCTGCGCGGCCAGGTAGGCGATGGAGCAGAACTGGGCGTAGGTGAAGGCCACCCCGCGGTCGAACCCCGCAGGCGGGTTGCGCACCCGCCCGGGCGCCACCGGCGGCGGCGTGGGCGTGCCGCCCAGCGCCCGCAGGTACAGGTTGCCCCCGCGCTCCTGCCACGGGTCGTCGTACGCGGGGAGGGAGGCGTCCAGGGAGATGGAGGTGCCGGGGAGCGCCCACCCCTGCGCCGCCGTGGGGGCCAGGGGAAAGAAGTCCACGGGAAAGTCGGCGTGGCCCGCCCGGAACACCGGGCTGTCGGTGACGATCCCGTCGTAGTAGGTCTTGAAGTCCGGGTTCGCCGAGGGCGGGGTGGAAAAGGCGAAGCAGGACGACACCGCCTCGGGCGGCGGCTCCCCCGCGGGCCCCCGGTTCCCCGGGCGCAGGTCCAGCGCCGCCAGCTGCGCCAGCGGCCCGCCCAGCCCCTTGCCCGTAACGAACAGGGTGCCGTTCCCCTCGCGCAGCCCCTGCGCCAGGTGCTGCCAGATGGAGGCGCGCACCCTGGAATAGATGGAGCCCAGCGTGAGCTCGTACTTGGCGGCGCGAGCCCCCGACACCACGCCGGGCGGGGGCGCCTCCAGAACCAGCAGCCCCCCGGACTGCGTCTTGTCGATGTAGTCCTTCCAGCCCACGCCCAGCGCCAGGACGGCCACCTCGTCGCCGTTGCCGTCCAGGTCGCCCTTGGCGTAGAAGCCCTGCGCGCTGGGCACGCTCCCCGAGCGCGTCCCCGCCACGAACTGCACCACGTCCCACCCCGGGGGGAGAAAGACGGGCTGCGACAGGTTCTGCAGCGCGATCTCCGCAAGCTGCTCCAGCAGCTGCGCGCGTGCCGGATCGAACCCGGCGGAAAGCCCGTTCACTCGCCGATCTTGCCGATGGTGACCACGCCGTTGCTGCCCGGCGAGGCGCCGTTCCCGCCGCCGCCGATCGCGCCGGCTCTGCCGCTGGGCGCCTGCCCCTCGCCCTGGTACATCCCCCCCTTCCCCGGCTGCCCGGGCACGCCGCCCTGGCCGGGGATCCCGGCGTCGCCGCCCCGGCTGCCGGGCACGATCTCGGGCTGGTTGGCGTTCCCGTACAGTATGTTCACGCGGCCGCCGTCGCCGCCGCTCCCGGCGTTGCCGCCGTTGCCGCCGCTCCCCGCGTTGCCGCCGTTGCCGGGCTGCGCCGGGACCACCTTGCCGATGCAGGCCTCGATGTTGTTGCCGGCGTCGCCGCCCACGGCGCCGCTCCCCCCCGCGCCTCCGGCGCCGCCGTCGCCGCCCCGGCCGCCAAGGCTCAGGATGGTGAGCGCCTTCCCCGGCGCGATGGAGAAGGTGTCCACGCGCAGGGTAAAGTCGGGCGCGGTGCCGCCGTTGCCGCCCGAGAACCCGTTCCCGGCCCGGGTCCCGCTGGCGCCCTCGGTGCCGTTCCCGGCGGGGGTGCAGCGGGTGCACTTGCCGAACCAGTCCTTCTTGGCGCATCCGCCGGGGGTCCCCGGCTGGCCGGTGCCCGGGGCGGGGTCGGGCGAGTTGACGCCGTCGATCCCGGGAGCGCCGTCCAGGCCGCGTTCTCCGTCGTCGCCGGTGATCAGGATTACCGCGTTGCTTTGGTCGAGCATGGTCGCACGCCTGGGGGTTCGGGTGGTGGACGCCTGGGCCGTGGCCCGGCTACGCCGGCCGCACGATGAGCTGGCCCGGCGATCCCTTCTGCTGCCCGTTGCTGCCGGGGCTTCCCGGCCCCTGCGAACCGCCGCCCCCCACGCCGCTCCCCGGGTCGCCGGCGGGGCCAAAGGCGCCGCCCTGCCCCGGGTTTCCCTTGACGTGGGCGGCCGAGAAGGAGCCCTGCAGCTCGGTGTAGGTGATCACCACGTTCGACCCGTTGCCGCCGTTGCCGCCGTTGGAGCCGTTGCCGCCCTTTCCGCCTATGCCGGCCGGGCCCTGGCTGGCCGCGGTGCAGCCGTCCGCGGACGCCCCCGCCGCCCCGCCGTCGCCGCCCCGGCCACCCTTGCCGCCGGCACCGCCGGGCCCGCCGTCGCCGCCGCCCAGCTCCACCACCACCGCCCCGACCACCAGTCCAAGGCTCAGGTTGAAGGGCGGGGCATCCAGCCCCGGACTCCCGCCCTGGGCGTCCGCGTTGCCGCCGGGCTGCCCGGGCTGGCCCGGAAAGCCGTTGGTGGGCTGCGTGTCGCAGACCCAGTTGTTGTTCTTGTCCTTGTGGCTCTTGCCGGAAACTCCGGGGTTGCCCCCGGGTCCGGCACCGCCGAGGCCGCCCGGGGGTCCCGGGGTGCCGTCGACCCCGGTCGCTCTGATGGTGGGAGTATCGGGCATGGATCGTCTGGGGGTGCGGGGGATTATTGCTGGATGAAGGTCTGCGCGTTCACGTCGGCGGTCACCTTCACGATGATCTGCCCGCCGTCCTCGACCTTGATGGACGCGTAGTTGAGCACCACCGGGTTGGGGCCCTGGATGATCAGCGGGTTGTCCTTGGTCACCACGATGCTCTCGCCGGCGAACACGGCCATCCGGGTGGGAAAGAGCATGGCGTTGATCACCGGCTCGTGGCTCTGCACCTTGGCCGAATTCCCCATCACGTACGCGTGCGCCGCCTTCCGCACGTCGCCCAGCTCCGCGTCCGTGAGCTGGTACTCCAGGTCGCACTGGTTCCGGGAATCGGCCACGATCTTCGCGCGCCGCTCGTCCAGCGGCTGCGGGTAGTCGAAGGCCACGTCCGAGTACTTGCGCGACTCGTAGTGCGCGTCGGGAACGCCGCTGAGCTCCTTGAAGTGCGCCACGTCGCGCACCTCCACGATGGTGGGCGGCAGGTGCGACTCGTCGGGGTCCGACGAGAGGATGGTGGGTCCCGGGCGCGCCGCGCCGGTGCGCAGCTCATCACTGTGGGTGAGCGCGGTGGCGCTCAGCCCCAGCCGCTCCATCTTGCGGGTGAACGCCGACTTCTGGTCGTCGTTCATGCTGTCGAATACCTGTCCCATGACGGTCTCGCGGTTCGGGGTGGACGGGGTGGGGACACGGCGCGCCCCGGCGTGTGCGCGGGGGCAGGGGTGAGCGGTGCGGCCCACGCGGCCGGGCCGGTGGGAGTGGCGAAGGGTTCGTGCTGGACGCGGAGGGGAGCGGGAGACGATACGGCGGGTGTCCCGGTTATTCCGGACCATGAACCGAACGCGCAGGCCGGAGTGCCGGCCGCGCATTTTTCCTTGCCGTGACGCGAAACGTACCCGGCCGGAGCGATCCCGTGGAGAAGGCGAACGGACGCCGGGCGCGGTGTGCTTCAGATAACGGTATCAGTTTCGTTCCGCGCCGCATGTTCCGCAAGGAAAAAATTCGGCCACCGCAGCGCCTTGTGGCTGCGCCACTTACGAGCACCCCGCTTCAGAACCGCGTGATTTCGCGTGCACGTCGTACACGGTTTTCCGGAGGATTTTGACGAAGCCGGGGCACCCCCCCCACCTTCCACCGGCGGCGGGTGCCTTCCCGCCGCGGGAACCCGGAGCGGAAGACGGAATGCAGCACGCAGTGGCGGGGCCCGGGTGCCTGCTGGCACGTTCACACCGCACCGAGGTGTATGTGTGGAGCGAGCGGGCGGTGCTCAAGCTTCCCTGCCCCGGATGGGAGCACCAGGTGGCGCTGGAGGAGGAGAACACGCGGGCGGTGCAGGGGACGCCGCTCCCCGTGCGGCGGGTGGTGGGTCGGGTGCGGGTGGATGGGCGCGAGGGGCTGCTCCTGGAGCGGCTGGACGGCCCCACCGTCCTGCAGCTGCTCGCCCGGCGCCCCCTGATGCTGCCGCGGGTGGCGCGCCTGCTGGCGCAGGTGCACGCGGAGGTGCACGCGCAGGTGGTCCCCGCGCTTCGCCCCCTCCGCGGGGAGCTGCGCGAGTACCTGCACGCCGCGCCTCTCCCCGGCGCCCTGCGCCAGACGCTCCTGCGGTACCTGGAGCGGCTGGCGTGGGACGAGTGCGTCTGCCACGGCGACTTTCACCCCGGCAACCTCTTTCTCACCGGGAGGGGGGTGAGGGTGATCGACTGGCTGGACGCGGTGCACGGGCCGCCGCTGTACGACGTGGCCACCACCGTGCTCACGCTGCGCACGGGCCTGGCGCCCGACACGCGGGTGCCGCGGTGGCTGGTGCGCGCGGCGCAGGCGGCGCTCTGCGGGGCCTACCTGCGCCGCTACTTCGCGCTCCGCCCCGCGGGCCGCGAGCACTTCGCGCTGTGGCAGGTGCTCGCCGGTGCGCGGATGCTGGCCGAGGACGCGCCCGTGGACCGCGCGCGGCTGACGGCGGCCATCCGCCGCGCCGCCGACGAGGCCGCGCGGCAGGGGACCGGCGTCCGGAGGTCGGATGGAATCTAGATAAAGCCGCGAGCGCGAGGCGCCGCGCCGGCCCGTCCCCATCGACGGCCCAGGTGGGCAGATCGAGGGGAGTGACGGCACACAAGAAGCCTCGTCGTCCCGCTCCGGCGGACGAGACGCGGGCGAAAGGCGCGCTTTCCGTTGCGAGGGGGGAGGGAGAACGCAGAAAGCCCTCGCATCCAGGTGGATGCGAGGGCAGGTCGAACGGGTCGCAGACGGCGATCTCCACGACCGCGCCGATTTGCCCGAGCGGGTACGCGCCGAGGCGCCGAGGGGTGTCCGGCGTGAGCAGCGCCTCCACGTGCGCGGGCGCGCCCGGAAGTCCCGACAGGTCGAGGACACGCTCCTCGAGGAACGTCGCGGCGATCGCCTCGTGCGCTTGCGCTTTGGTGACCGCACCGGATCCGACGAGGTGATCGAGGAGCTCCGGCCTGCCTGAGGCGGCGGACGCGTATCTGTACGCAGTGACACCGGAGCGCTCGACTGAGGAGATCGAGCGCATCGCGCGGACGCAGGAGCGGGCGGGCTATCCGGAGCGCGCGCGGCGCGTCCTTCAGCAATAAAGGTGGCAGTGCCGCAGGGCCGGAGCGCGCTCCTGAAACTTGGTCGCGTTTCTGCCGCTGCCTGCACCACGCCCCGTCACGGAATTGACCATGAAAGAGACAGTGCTGGGTGCAAACTGGTCACTTTGCGCTGAACCAATGGACCAGACGGTTGTTCCGGCAACCGGCTTACCTTCACCGTTGGGTCCAGGTAAAAGCCGTGCCACCCCATTCCTGGGCATCGATTCCGAGGTGCCGCTTGTACCAGACCTGTGCCGCCAATGCCAGTGACTCGTTTCAGAGATCCTCGGAGGACGGGTGGTGGTGAGGGAGAGTGTGTTTTGATCGTGGGCTGTTCGCGTGTATCTTTTCCAGTTGTTTGCGAACGATGTATTTCTTTAGTTCATCTCTGGCCTGAGGATTGTCGACGGTCTGCGCTACCTCGACGACCGCGAAGAAGTCTCGTAACTCACTCAGGCTATTGGCAAACTCAGCGAGGCGGTCGTCAGCTCTTTTGGCTTGCCGGAAAAACAGCACGGCCGCCGCATCAGGAATAACGCTTGCAACGGTTGTGATAATTCCGGTGGTAGTGAATCCGAAAACCAAAGCGCCAACGGCTCCGGCTATCAGAATGAATCCAACTCCTCCATAGATGAGACTGTACCGGTGCCAACCATGAGCTTGCTGCCTCAGTTGATCACGGGTTCGTTCTAACTCGTCCCTCGCTGCAGCCACCGATCTTGCTACACCTTCGAACGCGGCATCGTAGGTAACTCTGATCTTGCGATCTCCAACGAGCAGATGATCCCGCTCCTCGCGAATAGGCGCAGCTGCAGGAGATGCAGAAGCTGCAGGAGCTAGCGGAGCTACCCGAGCTGCCGGAGCGTCGTTAGCTGCAGAAGCCGCAAAAGCAGGAGATGCTAAGCGCGGAGATGCTGAGAGCGCTGGCGCGGCGAGGCCGGCTGCGGAAGCAAGTCCCCTGTACACAGCAGGAGCGAGACTTGGTGCGGCGGGAAGCGGCCGAGTCATTCGTTTCTCCCTTTGAACACGAGCCGCGTGCAAGCCCTGGAGCTCTGTTCCGTCTAACGACGCAGGGGTCAGGGGTGCGGGGCCGGCGCGCAAGCCCGTCGTCGGCGAAAGCATGGACGGCCCCGCATCGCGCTTGCCGACCGAGATGGAGGAAGCGCCCGATACGTTGGGAACTGGAACGACCAGCTTTGGCAAGTTATTACTGGACGCGTCGAGCAGCTGAGAACCCAGCACGATACGCTGGAGGTCGCGTCGTCCTTGACGGCACAGACTCACGAAGGGAGAGAGCCACATGTTCCGCAAGCAAACATGCTGGGGCTTGCGCCGGATCCGTGGTTCCAGGAGGTGCGGCCGCCGTAGTCATGGCTGTGCCGCAGCCTGCAGTCACTGACACCTCAGGAATCTCTGGACTTGGGCATGTCCGGCGGGCGGGCCAGGGCAACGCCTTTGTTTCAGGGCCCGTCGGCGCCGACCAGTCTCTGGCTCAACGATATGCGGATGGACTCTGGCACCACTACGAGCCAGCATCGCGCTAAACATCCGGCCCCCGTGAATTCGACACGGCGCTGAAGAATGGGAGAACGGTCTCCTGCCGCTACGGACACCTTTCCGCTCGAGCAGCTGCCCGGCGGCGGACCAGACACCCTGAGCGGAGTTTCCCGCCAGACCTTCACCTATCCGCCCTTCGGAAATGATGAGCGCTCAAGCTAAAGTCTTCGAGGGCTCCTGTGACTGTTTTTGTGACCGTTTGGGAAAACAGCAAAGGCCACACAACGTAAACCGTTGCGTGGCCTTTGCTTCCATCAGTGCGCCCGACAGAATTCGAACCTGTGACCTCTAGCTCCGGAGCCGACTGGCGCCCATTTCGGCCAGCGCGCATCAGCGCAGAAACGCTGACCAGCGCCGGAAATCGGGCTGCATGACCCGCGTCTGCGCAGCTGCGCGCTGGTACACGCTGGACACTGATTCTGGCACTGCGATTCCCGCGATTTACCCCCGCTGTACCTGAACCTTCGCGAGATCCCCAAGCGGTCACCGCGTGGCAGTTTACATCTCTGCTACGAAAAAGCCATAGCTGCAGAGCTGAGCCTTCTACAACTGACTTCAGCCCCCCTGAAGCGCTCCGGCCGTCTTCCCGTTCGGGTACCCCAATCATCCCCAGCCTGGAGGCGGATCCGGCGCAGGACGCCACCCTGGGCCGCGCGCTGCAGTGGCTGGGCACCCAGCCCCGCCTGCCAAACCTCCGCGAACTGATCCGGGGAAACGACTTTCACGCACAGGGTCGCAGGGGCGAAAACGGTAGGATGCCAAGCCGCTCCCCAGCCCCGGCGGTTGAATTGAAATCGCGGTAAAGACGACGTGATGTCCGCCTGCGCGGACCTCGCCGCGCGCCTGCTGGACGAAGCGTGCGTCCGCGATCCCGGCTGGCGCGCCCCGCGACGCCTGCGCCCGCTTGGCTGCCGGCATCTGCACCTTTGGAGACGAACGGCGGGCGATCCATCGCGGATCGCCGGCCGTTGGATGAGCAGGTAAAGTCGATCAATCCCCCAGCCGCGCACCGCGAAACCAACCGGCGTTGGCCTTGCCTCCGGACTGGCGCGTCCACGTATCGGCGCGGGGCCGTCGGGATCATGCACTCTATCCGGTTGCGGTTCCCGGCGAATGCTACCTGCCTGCAGCCTGGGTCATACCGCTGCCTAGTACTCGTCCGGACACCGAATGCAGGTGCGCAGACCGTTGGTGACAACGGTCCACGGCTCGCAGTCGTCGGAGCACCCCTCGTTGCAAGTGGCGGGACACGAGTATTCGGGGTATGCGCTGCCTTGGGCGCCCACCACGGTGCCAATTTTTGTCTGATTCGTCTCGGTCATGAACGTTTCCACGCACAGTTGTTCCAGCTTCAGCGTCAGCTTTTGCATACCTGTCTCCTTGAGAATTCTGCACATCCGCCGCAACCACGACAGATTTGCGGAGACTAACAAGATTGACTTGATTAGTCAACTGTTGGCGGTAAATATGTTCATCTTCTTTCTATTTCTCCCACCGATTGGCGGCCGTTTTGTCGTCAGGCTGAGAATTCGCCGGCCGCGCGTAGTTCCAACAAGCCGGCCGTATTCCACCACTCCCGGCGCGGCAGCGGTACGCGCAATTACGCCCAAGCAGTAGAGTCAGGGGAATGCGCGCCGTTGTACTTCTGACCCAGCGCCTCGCCATGAAGCTGGATGAAATTTTCTTTAGAACGGGGGCGTGTTTGGCACTGATTTTGGCACTGCGGATTTCTAACAGTGTTAAAAAAAAAGACAAAGGCCACACAACGTAAACCGTTGCGTGGCCTTTGCTTACATCAGTGCGCCCGACAGGATTCGAACCTGTGACCTCTAGCTCCGGAGGCTAGCGCTCTATCCAGCTGAGCTACGAGCGCGCACTGTCGTGGATCGAAGGAGGCGAATAAGCCGAGTTCTGTCTCCCGGCGAACCGGGGGAGGATCATTTCTCTGGGACCGACGTTGCCGCCGGCCTCGTGCAGCCTACCCGGGACTGGTAGCGGAGCGGGCAGCTCCATCGTCCCTGCTTGGCCTTGCTCCGGGTGGGGTTTGCCATGCCGCGCCTGTCGCCAGCCGCGCGGTGCGCTCTTACCGCACCGTTTCACCCTTGCCTGTGCCCGAAGGCCATCGGCGGACTGTTCTCTGTTGCACTTTCCGTCGCCTCGCGACGCCCGGCCGTTAGCCGGCACCCTGCCCTGTGGAGCTCGGACTTTCCTCGACGCCGGCACGCCGGCGCCGCGATCCTCACTCGCCTCCCACGACCCGTGTTGTCAAAAACCTTCAAGTGCCCAGGAGAGGACTCGAACCTCCACGCCGGTTAAGGCACCAGATCCTTAGTCTGGCCTGTCTACCAGTTTCAGCACCTGGGCAGGTGCGGTGCCGGCATCGTGCGTTCCGCGGACAAGTGCTCCCGAGAGGACTCGAACCTCCACGAGCTTGCGCCCACTAGATCCTGAATCTAGCGCGTCTACCAATTCCGCCACAGGAGCGTAACCGGTCCGCGGACCAACCTGCCGGTCCCGACGACGCGCGGCGTGACCACTGCTGGCCCACGCCGCGAATCCCATCTCACAAAGGTGCGCCCGGAAGGATTCGAACCTCCGACCTCCTGATCCGTAGTCAGGCGCTCTATCCAGCTGAGCTACGGGCGCACAACCACGGATGCACCGGGTAGGAATCGAACCTACAACCTTGGGATTAAGAGTCCCCTGCTCTGCCAATTGAGCTACCGGTGCGTTGGCGAACAGAAGGGAAAATCTACCCGCATTCCCCGCTTCCGTCAAGCCCCGGCAGGGCCTTCCCGTCCGTCCCCGGCTTCCCTCCGCCGCGCGGGAGAGAAAAATTTAACCCCCTCGCCCGTCCAGCGGGAGCCCCCTCGCGGCGGCTACGTCCCCCGCACCGTCCCCGGGCGGGCGCGCATGTAGTTGCGCAGGTCGCCCATGTCGTACCCGCCGTTGCGGTTTCCGAACAGGTCCAGCGCCGCCCGCTCGTCCGCGGTGGGCCCGCTTCCGCCGGTGCCCAGCAGCGGCGCGACCAGCGGCGCCGTGGCCACCGCGGGCAGGGTGGAGACGACCACGCGCGCCGCGTCGGCGCCCACCTCGATCTCCAGCGCCACGTTGGACTCCAGCCCCACGTTGAGCCGCGTGGACGGGTGCGTGCGGTCGTCCAGGGTGCGGCGGCCGGCAAAGACGTCGCCCGGCACGCCGCGGTTGCCGCCCTCCCCTGCGGTCTTGAGCAGCGCGCTGTCGCCGTCCGCCTCTACCAGCATGACGTTGTACACGCGCCGGCAGCCGTTGCAGCGAATGGCCAGCGGCCGGTCGCGCTCCACGTGGTACACCAGCACCCCGCCGGCGGCCAGCGCCTCGTCGAAGCCGGTCCGGGGGCGGTACTCCACCAGCAGGAACTCGTGGTTCCCCAGCAGGGGCACGTACAGCATGTCGCCGCTGCCGGCCACCGGCCGCAGGGTGTACGCGCGGCGCCACCCCGGCTGCGCGGTGATGGGGGCGGCCCACCCCAGCGACGCCTTCTCGTGCGCCCCCATGCTCGCGGGGCGGTCCGTCTCGGCGTTGGCGGCGCCGTCGCCGCACCCCCACGAGCCGCCGGCCATCAGCGTCCAGCACCCCAGGATCCAGCGGCGGGTGGCGGGAAGCAGGCCGTCCGAGGAGTCGTAGAAGTCCGGGAGCCCGAACGCGTGCCCCGTCTCGTGCGCGATGGTGGCGATGCTCTGCGGCGCGCCGCTGCAGGTGACGGCGCTCTGCACGTGGTAGTCGTCGATCTTGACCGGCTCGCCGTTGGGACGCAGGTCGTCCGTGGAGTACACGCCGCCCAGCATGGCCGCCAGGCCGGACTTGTGGGGCCAGATGGTCGCCAGCCCGCAGTTGGCCGCGCGCTCGGCGGTCTGGAACACCGCCAGGTCCACGAACCCGTCGTCGTCGCCGCTGTTGGGGATGCCGTCGGGGCCGTCGCTGTCGAACTGGGCGAAGTTGGTGGTGCTGTCCAGGCGCGCGACCACCTCGCGCAGGTACCACCCCGTATGGCTGTCCCCGCCCAGGCCGAACGAGGTGCCGGCGACGTACGAGACCGGCTTGCTGGTGCGCACCCAGGGAAGGACGGTGCCCTGGATGGTCATCGCCCCGCCGCTCATCTCCCGGTAGTACTCCGTCAGGTTGCCCAGCGGGTTGTCGCCGAACAATTGCCGCTGCACGGTTTCCGCGCTCACCGGGGGCGGGGGCGAGTCGGAGAACAGCCCCATCATCACCACCATCCGCAGCGTGCCGCGGGTGGGGGTGACGGAAAGCACGGAGTCGCGAAAGGTGAGCCCCGCGCCCGCGGCCACGCTGCGCCACTCGCGCTTCGTTTCGAAGAAGTCCGGGTTCTGCCGGATGCGGTCCCAGTAGCCGGCGGGGAGGGGCACGCCGCTGACCTCCGACAGCGCCTCGATGTCCTGCGCGGCCGCCGAGCCCGCCGCCAGCGCCGCGGCGGCCGCAAGGATCGCTGCGCGGCGCCTCACCTGTCGCCGCGGGTGCGGGTGAACGTCACCTCGTACCCGTCGGTGCTGGCGCGCACGTTGTCGTCGCCGTCCACCACCTGCACCACACGGACGGTGGGGGGCGCGCTCCCGGCGGCCATGCGGACGCGGAACTCCACCCGCCCCGGCGCGTCGCGGATCAGCATCAGCCGCTGCCCGCCCGTCACCGGCTGCCGAAAGAGGGTGGCGGAGGCGGCCGTCACCTCTTCCACCCCGGTGCCGGTGAGCTCCAGCATGGCCGCCCCCTCGGGCCCGTTGGGCGACAGCAGCGCGGCGATGTACTCGCCGCCCTCCGTCGCGGCGCCGGTGCCGTCGCCGCCGCCGTCGCAGGCGGCCAGCGCCAGCGCCAGCGGGGCGAAAAGGGCAAGGAGAAAGGATCGAGTGCGCATGGCTCGCGGCGCTGGGGTTCGGTGGATTCGGATCTCGGCGGACGGCGACCGCATCAGAACGGGACGGCGCGCACGGGCGAGGTGCGCGCCCAGCCGCCCCCGCCGGGAGCGCCCTCGCACAGGGTGCCGCCCACGAACCCGTTGCCCGTGGACGCGGCCACCTGCCCGGGTGACCACTCCAGCTCACGGGGGCGCA
Organism: Longimicrobium sp.; assembly: GCA_036379135.1. Taxonomy (GTDB): domain Bacteria; phylum Gemmatimonadota; class Gemmatimonadetes; order Longimicrobiales; family Longimicrobiaceae; genus Longimicrobium. Next base: position 58,943 of record DASUVG010000179.1, on the reverse strand, counting down.
GCAGCGTGTGAAAGGTGGTGTTGGGGAGCAGCGTCTCGCGCGGGGGCTGGCCGGCGGTCCAGGTGGTGGTGGTGCGGTTCCCCTCGAAGGTGACGGCGATCCCCTCGTTCATCACCGAGCCGTACCGGCCCCCCGTGGCGTCGAAGCGGACGTGCACGCTGTCCACCTGGCCCCCGCCCGCCGCCGCGCCGCCGTAGCACGCCCAGGTCAGCCGCCAGGGACGCCGCATCTCCTCCACCGCCCACAGCTCCACCGTGCGCTTGTGGGTGCCCACGGTCATCTCCATCGCCCCCGTGCCCTCACCCGTCGCGCGCACCATGTTCTCCGCGTTCAGGAAGAACGCGGGCGCGCCGCGGGAGATGGCCACGGTGAACGGGGGAAGGGTGTCGACGTTCCCGTACGCGTCCTCCACCCGCCTGAACGCAAGGAAGGGGTTCAGCTGCAGGCGCCACGAAAAGACCAGCCTCTCATGCATGGTGACGGTCGCGGGCGCGCCGGGACTCATGTCGATGGTGGCGGTGTCGGCGTCGAAGACGCGGCCGGCGGCCACGCCCTCGGCCACCAGGTGGCAGTGGCCGGCGTTGGTGGGCCGCTGCAGTCGGTTGGAGACGGAGTCGGCCCCCGCGGCCACGGGGGTGACGGCGTGCACCGGCCGGCACCACCCCTCCAGCGTCCGCCACCGCACCTCCACCGCCGGCATCTGGATGCGCGGGGTGGGCCCGGTGGCCCCCGCCTCCTCCAGCAGGTCCGGCGTCACGGTGATGCGCACGGTGATCGGCTGCTGGATGACGGCGGAGTCCGGGTCGTCCACCCCCGGCGGCCGCACGTCGGAAAAGATCCCCCGCCCCGCCACGATGCCGATCCGCAGGTCGTCCGGCCCGGCGGCCACCGGGCCGCCGTCCGCGTTGTCGCGGCAGGCGGCGATCAGCAGCAGCGCGGCGATGAGGTGCGCGGGTGGACGCGTGCGGCGCATGAGAGGGCGCGTGCGGGGGATGGAGGGTCCGGCCGCCGACGGACGTAAACGCGCGGCATGATGGATTTGATACACCTGCCGCCGCGGCGAGCGGCACTCCCCAATCCTGACGAAGATCCGGTGTCTGACGTCGTGCCGCTCACCCCATCGTAGAGGTGGCGGACGGCTTTCGAGATCGCGCATCAGGTGGATCGATCGACCTGCTCCCATGCGCTTCGGAACCCATCCGCCGATCCGCATCCCTCCTCCCCAAAAAGGTTCATCGCGGATTTCGTTGCACGCCACGCCTGGCGGGAAGCGGTGGCGGGTTCACCATGCGCGACCACCGTGTCCTGCGCGTCGGCAGGCGCGGGGCACACCGGGCTTCCCTGAGGACGTCGGGAACTGCAAGCCGATGGACGCCCGGCAGGGAGCCATCCGCATTTTTCCTGAAACACCTTTCCCGCCGCAGCGCCCCGCAGCCCACCATTCCGGCTTCACCCGATACGCGATCCCGCGAACCCTCCCCTGGCGCGAACTTCTGCGGGAACGCCCCCGGCCTTCTCGCGGGCCCAGGCTTCGCCAGATCGCGCATCGGGTGTTCGTGGAGGCCGGCTCCGGTGCGCTTGCGGCAGGAGGTCGGCGCCAGGCGGGGGACGAGGATGGCGGGATAGGTATCTCCCGGAAAAATTCTCATGGCCCCCTGCCGCGCTTCCCTCCCTCTGCCGTTGCCGACGCGTCCACACACGCGTGGAGCAACCCCCACCCGCCGCCGTACCCTGACACCATTCCACTGCATCGCGGGTCATCTCGCCCCTGGAGAGCGCGACCGCAGTTTGCAACCAGATCCGCGATGAATCAAAAAACCGCGGATGGCCCCCTGCCGCATTCTTTCGATTTCCCGTTCCCGACGGCCCAAGGGATCGTGCCTCGCCGACCGGCGCGCCATGCCGGCCGCTCTGCCCTCCCTTTTCCTCTCCGCGACCCGGCGTGAAATGCCGTTCCCGCGGAGGGCGCGGGGCTACGGAGCCGGGAGCACGGTCGCCGGGCGGATGCGCATGTAGGCGCGCAGGTCGCCCATGTCGTATCCGCCGCTTCGGTTGCCGAACAGGTCCAGCGCCGCCCGCTCGTCCGCGGAGAGCGGCTCGCCGGCGCTGCCCAGCAGCGGCGCCACCAGCGCGGCCCTCGCCACCACCGGCGGGGTGGAGACCCGGATGCGCGCCACCCCGTCCGCCACCTCCATCTCCAGGTGCACGTTGGAGCGCGGTCCCGTGTTCCACCGGATCCACGGGCGCGTGAAGTCGCTCAGCGTGCGGCGGCCGTCGAACACGTCGCCCGCCACGCCGCGGTTGCCGCCGTCCACCGGCCGCTTGAGCAGCGCGCTGTCGCCGTCCGCCTCTACCAGCGAGACCCGGTAGGTGGGAAAGCAGGTGATGCAGCCGCGGGCGAAGGGCCGGGTGCTCTCCACGTGGTACACCAGCACCCCGCCGGCCGGCAGCCCGCGGTCGAAGCCGGTTCTGGGGCGGTACTCCAGCAGCAGGTACTCGTGCGTGTCGGCCAGCGGCACCTGCAGCACGTCGCCGCTGCCCTGCACCGGCCGCAGCACGTACTCGCGGCGCCACCCCGGCTGCGACACGCGCGGCTCCACCCACCCCAGCTCCTTCTTCTCCCACGGCCCCATGTGCGGCGGGATCGCCCGCGCCGCGAAGGTGGTCCCGTCGCCGCACCCCCACGCACCGGCGGCCATCAGCGTCCAGCACCCCAGCACCCAGCGGCGCTCGCCGGGGGAAAGCAGCAGCCCGGCGGCGTCGTACAGGTCCGGGAGCCCAAAGGCGTGTCCCGTCTCGTGCGCGATGGGGGCGATGCTCTGCGGCGTGCCGTCGCAGTTCACCGCGCTGCCGATGTGATAGTCGTCCAGCAGCACGGGATCGCCGCCGGGGGTGGTGTCGTTGGTGGTGTACGGAAGGCCCAGCAGCTCGTACAGCGACGACCGGTGGGGCCAGAGGGAGTCGTCGTTTCCGCACGGCGCCGCGGTCTCGGCGAACTGGAACACCGCCAGGTCCACGCGCCCGTCGTCGTCGCCGCTGTTGGGCACGTTGTCGGGGCCGTCGTTGTCGTACTGGCCAAAGTTGACGGCGGCGTCCAGCTCCGTCACCACCTGGTGCAGGTACCACCCCAGGTTGCCGTCCAGCCCCAGCCCCCAGCTTCTGCCGGCCGCCTGCCGCGCCGTGAAGCGCGTGCGCACCCAGGGGAGCACGGTGCCGGTGATGGTGAGCTTTCCGCCGCTGACCTCGTGGTAGAACTCCGTCAGGCTGCCCAGCGGGTTGGCGCCGAACAGCTGCTCGTGGAGGGTCCCCGCGCTCACCGGCGGCTCGCCCGAATCGGCGAACAGCCCCGGCATCACCACCATCCGCAGGTGGCCCCGCACCACCAGGTCGGCGGATTCGCCGGCGGCGGCCCGCAGCGCCGCGGCGCCGCGGTTCCGCCACTCGTACCGGGTCTCGAAGGCGTGCGGGTTGCGGCGGATACGCTCGTAGTACCCGGCGGGGAGCGGCCGCCCGGTGATCTCCGACAGCATCTCGACGTCCTGCGCGGCCGCCGGGAGCGCCGCCAGAGCCGCCGCGGCCGCCACCAGGGCGGCGCGCAGCCGGATGGGTGCGCGGCGGCGCGGCGCGGTGCGGGCGGGGTGCAGGAGCGTCGGCATGCGGGGGATCCGGGGCGCGGGGAGCGGAGATGGGGGCCGCACGGGGGCCGGGGGGCGCGCGGTCACCGACGCACCAGGAGCTCGGGTGGGATGGAGTCGCCGCGCACGGCCCGCGCGGGGGCGTGCCGCGTCCAGCCGCCGCCCCCGGGGGGCGGCTCGCACAGGTTGCCCCCGTCGTACCGCTCCGCCACCCCGGTCGCGGCCGCCGGCTCGCCGTTGTGCCAGGCCAGCCCCCCGGGCCGCTGCGACACGTAGCGGGTGGTGACGGCGGACGTCTCCCGCACCGGCTCGCCCCGCACCCACGTGCGGGTGGTGAGCGTGCCGCGCATCCCCACGTGCATCCCCGCCAGCGAAAAGGCGCCGACGCTGGTCTCGCCGGCATCCAGACGGTAGTGGGCGCTGTCGGCGTACGCGCCGCCGGAAAGCTGCAGCCCGTAGCACTCCCACGACACGTGCCACCAGTGCGTGCGCATCTGGCGCAGCACCCACACCGGGATGTCGGCGGTCCGCGCGCCCACCGTCACGCGCATGTTCCCGGACCCCTCGGCCAGTCCCGAGACCAGCATGGTGTCGTCCTCGATCGCGAGGACCGGCGCCCCGCTGGTGAGGATGGCGGTGAACGGGGGGAGCAGGGTGGGGTTGCCGTAGAAGTCCAGGGGTCCGCGCACCAGCCGCGACACGGGGAACTCGTCGTCCAGGCCCAGCAGCAGCAGGCTGGCCGGCTGAAAGGTCACCGCGGGGCCGGCATCGAAGCTCGCCACCGTCGTGTCGGCGCCGAAGACCCGGCCGTCCAGCACGCCCTCCGCCACCAGGTGGCAGACGAAGGCGCGGGTGGGGCGGTGGTAGAAGTTGGACGCGGTATCGTTGCGCACCGGGGTCACGGTGTGCTCGGCCGAGCACCACGGCTCCAGCACGCGCCAGTGGATCTCCACCGGCGGCAGGCGCAGGCGGCCGGGCCCCGTGGCGTCGGCCCCGCCCGTGGCGCCGGCCTCCGGCGTCAGCGACACCCGCGCCACCACCGGCTCCGGGGTGAGCCCCGGGTCCGAGGGGGGCGTGGCGGGATCGCGCACGGGCAGGTGCATCCCCTTGCCGGAGATGATGTTCACCTCCATCTGCTCCGGACGCGCGATGCCGGCGCTCCCGCCGCCGCGGTCGCAGGCGGCCAGGGACAGGAGCAGAAGGAGGACGGGGGTGCGCGCACGAAGACGGCGGGTGCGGTGCATCTGCAGAGGCGCGGGGGGATGCGGGACCGGACGGCAGTGGAGGTAAACGTCCGGCGGTGTCCGATTGATACACCCCGTCCGCACCGCGGCGCCTCCCGGAACGGAACGTCGGGCGACGGTCTACGGCTCGCGGCGAGTCACGCGCACACGGAAAGCAGGTTCCTCAGTCGGCGCCACGGATTCCTGCAACCGGACCGGATGGCGCGGCGCCTCCTTAGGACTGACGGAGGGGGCGCCGCGGCTTCCATGTCACAGCGAATGGCGGAGGCCAGCGGAAAGGCGGGCCCGCAGCACGCGGACCCGCCTTTCACACCGTCACCGTCCCCGCCCTCGTCAGGCGGCGGACGTCATCCACCGGTGTGCCGGATCAGCACTGGCAGATGATCTGGTTTCCGGTCTGCGACTCGCAGGTGTACTGCCCGCCGCACGTGTCCCAGCAGGAGTAGTCGGGCACGCACGTTCCCCCGCAGCTGTCGGCGCAGCTCGGGTCGTCGCAGGTAAAGGCGCAGGTGGCGGGACAGGTGTTGTCGCAGGTGGGGCAGCCCGGACACGTGCAGTTGGTGTAGCAGGTGCACTGCTCGCCGAAGACGGTGCCCTTCTCCGCCTTCTTGGCCGCGGTTTCGAACGATTCGATGGTCAGCTGGTCCAGATCGAGTCTGAGCTTGCTCATCAAAGGCTCCCTGCGGGGGGTGGGGATCCGCCGCCCGTCGTGGGCGGCGCGGGAGCAGGAACGTATGGGGGTCCCATGCTCCGCAATCAGCAGTTTACGCCACGCTTCATCCAACGACAATAGTCGCGTCAGGGTCTTACCTCTCCCGACGGAGAATGGACGAACTGCCATCCGCCCAGCGATCGTTTTCCGAAAATTCGGAGCAGCGGAAAGGCGGGCCCGCAGCGCGCGGGCCCGCCCCTGGCCAACCTTCCTCCTGCGCCGGCTGCCGTATTACCAGGGGCAGCAGGGTTCCCACGGGTTGTTGGACGGGTTGCACGTCTGGCCGTTGGTGGGGCACTCGGTGTACCAGCAGCTGCCGCCGCACGACCCGTTGCAGGTGTCGCACGTCTGCTGACAGGTGTAGTCGTTCGCGTTACAGGTCTGGTAGCAGGTGGGGCAGCCGGGGCAGGTGCACACGGTCTGGCAGGTGCACTGCTCACCCATCACGGTGCCCTTCTGCTCGGCGTGAGCCGCGGTGTCGAACGAGTCGACGGCCAGCTGATCCAGGTTGAGTCTGAGCTTCTTCATGCCGTGCCTCTCTGGAAAACGGTGAACCTGCCCTGCTCCACCAACAGGCGGAACGTGTGCTTCTGCCTGTGGGAGCGCAACCCTTTTCCGCCGTCCAGCGGAAAACGGCATCTCGGGTATCCCCCAAAGGGTCCGGTAGTTCCCACCGCGCATCGCCGTCGGCGGAAGGTGTCGAAAAACGCCCCCGGAAGCAGAAAGGCGGGCCCGCGCCATGCGGGCCCGCCCTTTCCTACGTCCACCTCGACGAACTGCCCCTCTTACATGGGGCAGCACTCCTGGAACGGCTGGACGGTCGCGTTGCAGGTGTGATCGTACTGGCCGGTGCCCGGGCACTCGGTGTACCAGCAGCTGCCGCCGCACGACATGTCGTCGCACGAGTACGCGCAGGTGTTGGGACAGGTGTTGTCGCAGGTGGGGCAGCCAGGACAGGTGCAGATGGTCTGGCAGGTGCACTGCTCGCCAAATACGGTGCCCTTCTTCTCCTCGGGGACCGCCGTGTCGAACGAGTCCACGGCCAGCTGGTCCAGGTTGAGTCTGAGCTTCTTCATTGCCGTACCTTTTGGAAACGGGTGAACCTGCCCGGCTCTGCGATCGTACGGAACATCCCGTTCCGGACGTTCGTGAGCGCAACCCTTTTCCGCCGATCGGCGGAGAGGGCTCTTACGTAACCCCGGAATCCCCTCCGTTGTTTCATGGGATGCAAATGACGTTTGGAGACGGATTTCGACGTTTCGCTGCGGGCTGAATCAACCTGTTGGCACCAAATAAGTTAGCCTTCCGGGAGCGCGGACGTCGGGATAAATCATCGGTTTGGGATAGCGCATCTCCAGGCACTCAGGCAGAGGGGCGGACCCGCTTGCACGCGCGCCCGCCCCTTTCTTCATCCTCCGAAACGTCCGGAGCGTCAGCACGCCGCGAAACCGGTGATGCGCTGAACTTCACGGCTCACGCGGGGACCGACAGCCCCCCTGCGCATCGGCTCGCTACAGGCAGCACGGAAGGCCGTTCGCGATGGTCGGGTTGCAGGTATCGCAGGTGTGGCAGTCGGTGTGGTAGCAGGTTGCCCCGCACGAGTCACACGTCCCGTCGCAGCTGGCACATGTCGCGTCCCAGGTGCACGCCGCATCGCAGGTGGGGCAGCCGGGACAGGTGTTCTGGCCGCAGTACGTCCAGCAGGTGCACTGCGCGCCGAACACCGTGCCCTTGCCCGTTTTCTTCGCCGCGGTGTCGAACGTGTCGACGGTGAGCTGGTCCAGGTTCAGTCTCAGCTTGGCCATGGAATCCTCCGCGGGATGAGGTGCGATCCGCCACCGGGATGGACGGCGGGCGGGGAGCGAGGGTGGGATCCGCCGCGCCCTAAAAGCATCTCACCTTAGGACAGATTTGCATGGAATGGCAAGAATCATCGTTTCCGCCGCACAATGCGAAGGAGGGCGCGGACGAAAGCTCGTCCGCGCCCTCCCCTGTCCGCGTGTGGCCGGTGCGCCGTCAGTACGCAGCGAAACCGGTGATGTCCTGGCCCAGGATGAGGGCGTGCACGTCGTGCGTGCCCTCGTAGGTGTAGACGCTCTCCAGGTTGGCCATGTGGCGCATGGACTGGTACTCCACCAGGATGCCGTTGCCGCCCAGCAGCCGCCGGGCCTCGCGGGCGCACTCGCAGGCCATGTCCACGTTGTTGCGCTTGGCCAGCGACACCTGCTCCGGCCGCACCGTCCCCGCGTCCTTGAGCGTGCCCAGCCGCCACGCCAGCAGCTGCGCCTTGGTGATCTCCGTCAGCATCTCCGCCAGGCGCGTCTGCTGGATCTGCGTGGCGCCGATGGGGCGGCCGAACATCACGCGCTGCTTGGCGTAGCTCACCGCCTCGTCGTAGCACGCCATCGCCGCGCCGATGGCGCCCCAGGCGATGCCGTAGCGCGCCTGCGTAAGGCACATCAGCGGGCTCTTCAGGCCACCGCTCTTCGGAAGGAGCGCGCTGTCAGGCACACGCACGTCCTGCAGCACCAGCTCCGAGGTGTCCGAGGCCAGCAGCGACAGCTTGCCCTTCTGGTCCTTGGCGCTGAACCCGGGGGTGTCGGTGGGGACGATGAAGCCGCGGATGGACTTGGAATCGTCCAGGTCGCCCGTCTTGGCCCAGATGATGGCGATGTTGGCGGTGGAGCCGTTGGTGATCCACATCTTGGCGCCGTTGATCACCCACCCGTCGTCCGTCTTCTGCGCCCGGGTGATCATTCCGCCCGGGTTGCTGCCGAAGTCAGGCTCCGTAAGGCCGAAGCAGCCGATCACCTCGCCGGCGGCCATGCGCGGCAGGTACTCGTGCTTCTGCTCTTCGCTGCCGAACGCGTAGATGGGGTACATGCACAGCGCGCCCTGCACGCTGGCGAAGGAGCGGATGCCGCTGTCGCCGCGCTCCAGCTCCTGCATGATCAGCCCGTACGACACGTTGTCCAGCCCCGCGCAGCCGTACTCCTCCGGCAGGTTGGCGCCAAAGACCCCCAGCTCCGCCATCCCGGGGATGAGCTGCTTGGGAAGGTAGCGGCCGATGTAGGCGTCGTTGATGACGGGCATCAGCTCGTCGTCCACCCAGCCGCGCACGGTGTCGCGGATCATCCGCTGCTCCTCGGTGAGCAGCGCATCTATCTCGTAGTAGTCTACGCCCTGGAACCTGGCCATCTTGGGCTCGCCTCGGGATGTCGTGATGTCGATGCAAAGGTTCGGTCGAGAGGGCGCGGAAGATAGGCCCGGGCGCCACCCGCGGCAACCCGCATCGTCCGTATTGCGCCCCGTGCCGCGTTCTCTCTCCCGGTTTCAGAGCCCCGCTGCGCCACGAGGCGCACCCTGATCCCCCAACCCCCGGAACTCCCATGACGCGCAGATTTTTCCTCCTCTCGCTCGTGATGATGGCGACCGCCTGCGGGTCTGCCCAGGTGGCGCCGGAAAACCGCCCGCGCACCCGCTCCGACCGGCTTACGCAGGAGGACATCCGCCAGACGGAGCTGCTGACGATGTACGAGGTCATCCAGCGGCTGCAGCCCTCGTGGCTGGTGGTGCCGCAGGGCCGCGTCCGCACCGTGGAGGTGGGGGTGTTCGTGGACGGCCTGCGCATGGGCAACGTGGAGTTCCTCCGCAACCTTCCCGCCTCGCAGATACGCGAGGCGCGCTACCTCAACAGCCGCCAGGTTTCCGCCGAGCTCACCAGCAGCCAGGCGTTCAACCTGAGCGCGGCCATCATGCTGGCCAGCCAGCGGATGTGAGTGGGGAAGTGCGAGAGTGCGAGAGTGCGAGAGTGCGTGAGTGCGTGAGTGCGTGAGTGCGTGAGTGCGTGAGTGCGTGAGTGCGTGAGTGCGTGAGTGCGTGAGTGGAGGGACAGGGCTGGATCGAGGCGATTGCGTGTGGGGCGGGGCGACCTATCTTGCGGATACGTGGCAGCCCCAGGCAATCCTCTCCCCCGGAGCCGGCAATGACGCGCCGCCTCTTCATCCTCTCCCTGCTGCTGATGGCGGGGGCCTGCGGGTCTGCGCAGGTCGCGCCGGAGAACCGCACGCGCAGCCGCTCCGACCGGCTTACGCAGGAGGAGATCCTGCGGTCGGGGATGACCAGCATGTTCGACGTGATCCAGCGGCTGCAGCCCGCGTGGCTCACCCCGCAGCGCGAGCGCGGCCTTCCCGCGCCCATCGGCGTGTTCGTGGACGGCGTGCGCGTGGGCGACGCCGCGTTTCTGCGGCAGATCCCCCCCACGCAGGTGGTGGAGGCGCGGTTCCTCAACAACCGCGAGATCGCCGCGGAGCTCACCACGCTTCAGCAAGTCGGCATCGGCTCGGCGATCATGCTGCTGACGAGGTACCCGTAGCGGAGGAGCGGGTGAACGGGGGCGCACACCCCGCCGCGACGGGCTACAGCCCGCGGCTGGAAATGCCATAAGCCCCGTCTCGGCTCGCTGTCGCTCGCCGAACGGGGCTTCACCTGCGTAACTTCACACGGAACCTGAATCAACGCAGCCCCGCGCAGTTTGCGGGGCTTCCCGCTTTTCCAGCCGCGGATTCATCCGCCCGGGCGAGATGCCGCCGGGCTACGACGATCCCTCACTTTCGCACTTCCGCACTTCCGCACTTACTCGATCGTATGCGACCCGTCTCGCTCGCTCTCCGGGGTGCCGCGGCGGCCGCGGGCGCGGTCCACCAGCGTCCACCAGAGCAGCAGCAGTCCGATCACCGTCCACACGACCCCCACCGCCGTGATCCCGCCCGGAAGGGAGCCCAGCCCGTACCCCAGCGCCATCCCACCCACGATGGCGCCCACGATGTTCACCCACGGCGAAGCCAGCCAGTCGCGCATCAGCCCCTGTCTCCCGTTGCCCGGCCGCGCAGCACGTCGAAGAACACGCGGCGGCCCACCTTGAACGCCACGAACGCCAGCACCGCCCCCAGCACCAGCCAGAACGCCATCATCGGCGACTCCAGCAGCCCGCTCCACGCAATCAGCCACAGGTACAGCGCCGCCACCACCCCCGCGGGGATCCACGCCAGCCGCGCCGCCCGGTCGATGAGCCCCTGGCGGCACTTCGCGCACCACCCGGCGGCGTCCGCCTTCTCCCCCTCCACGTGCCTGCCGCACCGGGCGCAGTCGAAGGGAGGGGGCGCGTCCGCCACGGCGTAGGGCGCGGGGGGGCTCATCACAGGCGCCGGATCAGGGCGTCGGCGAACGTGTCCGTCGTGCCCGTGCCGCCCAGGTCGGGCGTAAGGGTGTCGCCCTCGCGGACGGCGGACTCCAGCGCACGCTTGATGCGGCCTGCCTCGTCGCGCATCTCCAGGTGCTCGAGCATCAGCACCGCGGCCAGCAGCAGCGCCGCCGGGTTGGCGATCCCCTTCCCCGCGATGTCGGGCGCCGATCCGTGCACCGCCTCGAAGATCGCCGCGTCCTTGCCGATGTTGGCGCCCGGGGCCAGCCCCAGCCCGCCCACCAGCCCCGCGATCTCGTCGGAGAGGATATCGCCGAACATGTTCTCGCAGACGATCATGTCGAACTTCGTGGGGTCCAGCACCAGCTGCATGGCCGTTGCGTCGATGATGCGGTCCTCGAACTCCACCCGCCCCTCGAACTCCTTGGCCATCTCGCGGCCCACGTCCAGAAAGAGACCCTGCGTGTACTTGAGGATGTTGGCCTTGTGCGCCAGCGTCAGCTTCTTGCGGCCGTTCTTGACGGCGTAGTCGAAGGCGTAGCGAAGGATGCGCTCCACCCCGAAGCGCGTCACCAGCATCACGCTCTCCGCCGCCGCGCGCGGGTCGCCGCTGATGCCGATGTAGTGCTCCACGCCGCTGTAGAGCCCCTCGGTGTTCTCGCGGATCAGCACGATGTCCACGTCCTCGTACCGCCCGCCGGGGACGATCGTCTTGGCGGGCCGGACGTTGGCGTAGAGATCGAACTCCTTGCGCAGCGCCACGTTGATGGAGCGAAAGCCCACGCCCACGGGGGTCGTCAGCGGCCCCTTGAGCGCCACGCGGGTCTCGCGGATGGCGTCGATGGTCTCCTGCGGCAGCGGTGTGGTGTGCTGCTCGATGGCGGCCACGCCGGCGGCGCGGCGGTCCCACTGGATGTCGGCGCCGGTGGCTTCCACCACGCGCACCACGGCCTCGGTGATGTCCGGCCCGATCCCGTCTCCTGGGATCAGCGTTACGGTATGCGGCATCTGCTCGGTCTCTTTCCGGTCACGGACGGAAGGCCGGCGGCCCCCGCGTCTCCCCTCGTCGTCATCCCCACGATCGCCGATTGCGCGTGCAAGACGGATGCGAGCGCCTTCGCACGGTGGCAAAAGCGCTCGCGGCGACAAGCTACGGAGCCGGCCCGGCGAGGGACAGGGGAGATGACAAGGGGACTGGGAGACAAGGGGACCGGGAACAAGGGATGGAGGAAGGGCGCGCCGCTCTCCGTATTTCCCACCCCCGTGTCCCCGTGTCCCCGTGTCCCCTCAATCCGGCACCAGCAGCCGCGCCGCCAGCGCCACCGCCGCGCTGGTGATCAGCGCGCGGTCACCCGGCTCCGCCGGCACTCCGTCCGCCTCGCCCCACCAGACCACGAAGCCGGTGCGTGCGTCCACCACCGCCGCGTTCAGCCGCACGAACGCGCCCCCACTGTCGGGCGTGATGAGCGTCGCACTGCGGGGGATGACGACGATGCGCGCCTCGGTGAGTGCCATGTAGCGCCGCACCGCGTCGGCCAGGCCGCCCTGGATGCGCCGCTGCCCGTGGAAATCGTAGCGGTCGTTGGGGAGCGCGGCGGGATCGGGCGCGAAGGTGGGTGAGCCGGCGAGCGTCCGCCGCAGCCGCGCGGGGTCTATCCACTGCGTCCGCGTGTCGCGCGCGCGGATGGCGGCGATGATCTCTTCGGTGATGATCTCGCGGTTGAACGCCAGCCCGCTGGCCGACTGCACGGGAAGGATCAGCACGCGCTGCCCGCCCAGGTCCATGGGCGCCACCGCCGTGGCGGGGACGATCCCCCCCGGCGGCGGCTTCTTTCCCCCGCACGACGCGGCGGCAAGGACCATCGCCAGCGCCGCGCAGGCGAGCGCCAGGGTGCGCCGGGCCGGGGCGCGGCGGGCGGACGGAAAGGTGGTGCGGTGGATCAAAGAAGGTGTCCCCCGTCGACGGGAATCACGGCGCCGGTGATGTGGCGCGCGTACTCGGAGCAGAGAAAGACCACCACGTTGGCCACGTCCTGCGGGTCGCCCAGGCGGCCCAGCACGGCGCGCTCGCGGGCGGTGTCCAGCACCTCGGCGGGCACGCCGCTGGTCAGGCGCGTGGTGCGGATGTAGCCGGGCGCCACGGCGTTCACGTTCACGTTGTTGGGCCCCAGCTCCAGCGCGGCGCTGCGGGTAAGGCCCAGCAGCCCCGCCTTGGAGGCGCTGTAGTTGGCTAGGCCGAACTCGCTGCGAATGCCGTGCACCGACGACACGTTGACGATCTTGCCGTCGTGCTGCCGCCGGAACAGCGGCGCCACCGCGCGGATCATGTTGAACGCGCCCGTGAGGTTGGTGTCCAGCACCGTGCGCCACTGCTCGTCGCTCAGCCGCCAGAGCGCGCGGTCGCGGGCGATGCCGGCGTTGTTCACCAGGATGTTGACGGAGCCGAACTCCTCGTGCGTCTGCTGAACGAAGCGGTCCACCGCCTGCGCGTCGCGCACGTCGCACTCGGCGCAGCGCACCGTCACCTCCAGCTGGCGGATCTCGCGGGCGGTCTCTTCGGCCTCCTCGTGGATCTCGCGGCTGCCGTCGTAGCTGAAGTAGTTGAACGCCACGTGCACCCCGTGGCGCGCAAGCTCCAGCGCGACCGCCCGCCCGATCCCCGTGGCCCCGCCGGTGACGATGGCGACGCGGCCCCGCAGCGCGGTGCCGTACTTGAGCGCCTTGGTCTGCGTCTCCTCCACCACGTCTTCCAGCAGCTGCTCCACGGGATCCGTGTCGCCGCGGATGATGGTGCCGGGAATGGTGGGAAGGGGCTGATACGCGCGGGGGGGTTCGGCTGCGCGCCGCTCGTCTTCGCGGGGATCGCGAGGGGGCATTCCGGCGACCGGGTGTGGGGGTGCGATGGGGCTGCGGGCGGCTTACGGAAGCTACCGCCCGCCGCGCCGCCGGGGCAAGCGCTCCAAGCGCTGGGCGGACACGGCGGACACTCAGCCGGGCAACTTTCGTGCGCGGAGCTGACAGGGAATAGGGAATAGGGAATAGGGAATAGGGAATAGGGAATAGGGAATAGGGAATAGGGAATAGGGAATAGGGAATAGGGGGACGGGCCGACGGACCGAAGCTCGTCGACGGATATCGAACTGCGCCCGCCGGGGCCCCTCCCCCCGGCCCCCTCCCCCGCTGCGCGGGAGAGGGGGAGAATTCGATCCCGCTTCGGCAGGGACGCGGGGCGCGTCCACGCTCGCGCACGTTCCTGGCTCATCGCCGCGCGTCACCTCTCCCCCGCGCTGTTTGCGGGGGAGAGGCCGGGAGAGGGGGGCCGCCGGCCGACGCAGCCCGTATCCTGCCGACGACACGAAGAGGGCCCCGCCGCAATCGCGACGGAGCCATCCAGAATCGGAACGCCGTTGCAGGCTATTCCCCTATTCCCTGGGGGACGGGCGGACGGACCGAAGCTCGTCGACGGATATCGAACTGCGCCCGACGGGGCCCCCTCCCCCCGGCCCGCCCCCCGGCCCCCTCCCCCGCTGCGCGGGAGAGGGGGAGAATTCGATCCCGCTTCGGCAGGGACGCGGGGCGCGTCCACGCTCGCCCACGCGCCGCGCTCATCGCCGCGCGTCACCTCTCCCCCGCGCTGTTTGCGGGGGAGAGGCCGGGAGAGGGGGGCCGCCCGCCGACGCAGCCCGAATCCCTGCCGACGACACGAAGAGGGCCCCGCCGCAATCGCGACGGAGCCCTCCGGAATCGGAACGCCGGTGCAGGCTATTCCCTATTCCCTGTTCCCTATTCCCTGCAGTTCCCCTCAGTACGGCGACGCGTCGTAGTTGTCGATCTGCGCGCGCTGCAGCTTGCCGCTGTAGTCCAGGTAGCAGACCTTGGTCTCGCTGTAGAACTCGTAGACCTCCCAGCCGCCCTCGCGGTGGCCGTTGCCCGTCTGCTTTACGCCGCCGAACGGCAGGTGCGCCTCGGCGCCGATCGTGGGCGCGTTGACGTAGGTAATGCCGTTGTCCAGGTCCTGGAAGGCGCGGAAGCTGGCCACCGCGTCGCGCGTGTACAGCGAGCTGCTCAGGCCGTACTTCACTTCGTTGTTGATGCGGATGGCGTCGTCCAGCTCCTTGAAGCGGATCACCGACAGCACCGGCCCGAAGATCTCTTCCGTGGCCAGCCGTGAGCCCGGCTTTACGTCCGTGAAGATGGTCGGCTGAAAGAAGAAGCCGTCGTCCAGGCCGTCGCCCGTCGCGCGCGCGCCGCCCATGGCCAGCGTGGCCTCGCCCTGCCCGATCTCCACGTACTCCTCAACCTTCTGCAGGCTGGCCTCGTGGATCAGCGGGCCCACGTCCACGTCCTTCTCCAGCCCGTAGCCCAGCTTGAGCCCCTTCGCGCGCTCCATCAGCCGCGCCACGAAGTCGTCGTGGATCTCGTCCTGAAGCAGCAGGCGGCTCGTCGCCGTGCAGCGCTGCCCCGTGGTGCCGAAGGCGCCCCACAGCACGCCGTCGATGGCCAGGTCCAGGTCCGCGTCGGCCAGCACGATCTGCGCGTTCTTGCCGCCCATCTCCAGCGACAGCCGCTTGTGCATGCGCCCGCACGTCTGGGCGATGATGCTGCCCGTCTCCGTCGATCCGGTAAAGGAGATGACGGGGATGTCCGGGTGCTCCACGATGGCGGCCCCCACTTCCTCGCCCAGGCCGTGGACGAGGTTCACCACGCCCCTGGGAATCCCGGCCTCCTCCAGCACCTCGATCAGCAGCGCCACCGTGTGCGGCGTATCCTCCGCGGGCTTGATGACGACGGTGTTCCCGCAGACCAGCGCCGGGAACATCTTCCACGTGGGGATGGCCAGCGGGAAGTTGAAGGGGGTGATGAGGCCGCAGACGCCGATGGGGCGGCGGTACGTCATCGCCCACTTGTTGCGCAGCTCCGACGGCACCGTCTGGCCGAACAGGCGGCGGCCCTCCACGCCCGCGTAGTAGGCCGTGTCGATCCCCTCCTGCACGTCGCCGCGCGTCTCCTGCAGCGTCTTGCCCATCTCGCGCGTGGCCGCCCTGGCGATCTCGTCCTTGCGCTCGGTAAGCAGGTCGCCCACGCGGCGCAGGATGTCGCCGCGGGCAGGCGCCGGGGTGCGGCTCCAGTCGGGGAACGCGGCCTTGGCGGCGGCCACCGCGCGGTCCACGTCCTCGCGGGTGCTGCGCGGAAAGCTGCCGATCAGGTCCGACCGCCGGGCCGGGTTGCGGTTCTCGAAGTATTGGCCCGTCGACGGCTCCACCCACTCGCCGCCGATGAAGTTCTTGAAGTTGTCCGCCATGCTGCGTTCGTCCAGTCAAGCGTAAGCGGCTCGCGCGAGCCGGGGGATGGGAAGCCGGGGAATCTAACCTCCGCGGCAAGAGGTGCAACGGAGCGACGGGCCGCCGCCCCGTCTCCGCACGCGCGGCAGCGGATATTCTGGCGGAGAATCCGGCCGGCCGGGCAGACCGGATGAATGGGCGTGAAGGGATTCTTCGGTCGCGCCGCGTCAGTCCCAGCGCGCCGCCGCGGCTCCACGGCAGACGCTCCCTCAGATGATGATGATACCACATCCGGGAAAAGAATGTGACTTCCTGAGGGAGCGCACGCGCAGATCCTGCCGCCTCCACTGACTCCGGCGCGCGACCGAAGGACCTCCTCCCGGCTGCGCACGGGCCGGATCGGGACGCGGAACCAGCCCCTTCGTTCTGCTGGCGAGGTCCTTCGGTCGGCGCGCCGGGTTCAGTGCAAGGCAAGGTTCAGCGCGGCGCCTCCCTCAGCCTCAGCCTCAGGAAGCCACGCACTCTAGTGCCGGATCTGGTATCAAGAACTCTGTGTGTGGAGGCACCCGTCGCCCCGTCGTTCGGAGAATCCCCATCAACCGGGTGCAGGAAAATGCGCGGAGGCGCGGAGAACCTGCCTCCGCGCCTCCGGCGCTGACGATCTTCTTCCGCCGCGAGGTCAGCGGCAGCGCTGCACGGGCGCGTCGGCGGGGAGCGGGGCCGGCGCGTCGGCGGGGCGAAGGACGAAGGCGGCGCGGGGCGGCGGCTCGGCCGGGCCCCACCCCCGCCGCGGCGCCCGCAGGCACCCGCGGACGGTGCCGTCCGGCTCCGGCACGCCGGCGAACTCGGCGATGTACCCCGCGTCGCCCGCGATCCCGCTGATCCCCCAGACCAGGGAATCGCCTTCCAGCCGCCCGTGCACCCACTGCTCCCCCGCCGCCGCCCGCGCGAATCCCCATACGGAGTCCGCCCCCACGGGCACCCGCCGCCACTCGGGGGTGAACGAGACGGCCACGGTGTCGGGTGCCGGCCGCAGCCACACCACCACGCCGTGGTACGCCCGCGGCCGGGGATCGGGCCCGCCTTCGCCCGCCCCCGCGGCGGGGCACGCGCACAGCGCCAGCGCCAGCCCCGCCGCGAGCGGCCGTGGAAGGCGGCTCATGGCCGCGGCTGCGCCACGCAGAACTGCGAAACGTCCTTGCCCACGGCGTGCGACAGGATGATCAGCGCGTCCTGCGCCGTGACCTGCTCGTCGCAGTTGGCGTCGCCGTACGCGGCCGTCCATCCGTCCGGGAGCGCCTTGCCCACGGCCGCCGAGAGCACGGCCAGCGCGTCCTGCGCCGTGACGGCGCCGTCGCCCGTCGCGTCGCCGGCCAGGTGCGTGGGCGGCATGACCCCCTCCACCTTCAGCCGGAACACGCGGTCCCCCGCGATGCCGTACAGGGTTCCGTCCGGCGCCAGCGTGATGGCCTGGGGGAACGGCTGGGGTGTCCACCACGAGCGGTCCAGCTGCCCGGCGGCGGTCATCCGGCGCAGGTCCGGGTAGCCCAGGTAGTTGGTGCGGCCGTAGAACACGCCTCCTTCGCCCATCTCCAGCTGCTGCTGCACCGACTGGTCGGATGCGATCACGGTGGATACGACGGCTCCCGTGGTGGGGTTCACCCGCCGGATGCCGGGAGTGATGCCGGGCGGGTACACCGAGGCGTAGATCATCCCGTCCCCGGCGCCGTACGCCACGCCGTAGGTGAACTCCGTCGTCAGGCGCGTCACCACCCCCGCCGCCGTGCGCCGCCACAGCCCGTTGTCCGAGGCGGCGAACAGGGTGCCGTCCGGGGCCACCACCACGTCGTACACCACCCCCGGGGTGGTGAGCACGGTGGAGACGGTGCCGTTCTTCGCCACCCGCACCACGCGCTGCCACTCCGCGATGTACGCCGAGCTGTCGGGGCCGAACGCCATACCCCACCACGCCGAGGGGCCGGTGGTGGCCCACGGGCGGGTGGCTCCCGTCTGCGGGTCCATGCGCAGCACCTGCCCGTTCACCTGCACCACCGCCAGGTCGCCCTCGGGGGCCCAGGCGATCGCCACGGGGCGGCTGCTCATCTTGCCGGGGGTCAGGAACACCACCTCGCGCTCGTGCACCCGCATCCGCGCCTCGATCATCGCCGGGCCGGCCCAGTCGTCCGCCGCGCGGGCCATCACGTAGCCCACGTAGTCGCCCTGCGTGCGGCTTCCGCGCGTGGCCGTCAGCACCACCGCGACCGAGCCGGGCGGTCCCGCGGGCTGCGGCGGCGCATCGCCCTCCGCCGCCGCATCCTCCCGCGGCGCGCCCGCCGGCGGGGCGCTCCCCGGGGGGCCCAGCGCGGCGCCCGACGGGCCCTGCGGCCGGGGCGCGTGCCCGGCGGCCGCGGCGCCGCCCGCCACCGCCAGCCAGGGCGCGCCCGTGACCGTGGTGACGGGGTTCAGCGCGCCCGTCCCCACGTTGCTCACCCACACGGTGTCGCGGCCCACGTCGCCGTTCACCGCCACCGGCAGGTAGACGCGGGTCGCCGGGTCCAGCGCGGGCACCGGCCCGGCCCGGCGCACCTTGAGCACGTAGTCGCCCGTCCCCTGGACGCTGCCGACGACGACGCGGTACGCCCCCGCGATCGGGATGATGCGGCCCACGGAGACCCGGCCGCGGCGCACTCCCCCCAGCCCGCCCGTGGTGATCACGGGGAGGGTGCCCGACGTGTTGGACGGGCTCACCAGCGTCAGGGTGGGCAAAAACGGCGCGGCGGCCGTGTCGAAGACGGCGAAGTCCACCACGTCGCCCGCGTTCAGCACCACCGTCACCGTGTCGCGCCGGCCCACCGTCCCGATGCGTCCGCGCACCGAGTCGCCCAGCGGCAGGGTGCCCGCCTGCACCAGGTACTCCACCGCCATGCGCACGGGGGTGTTGATGGCCGCGGAGGAGGTGATCACCACGGTGTCGCGGTACGCGCCGACCGCGAGCCCCTGCGGGCGCGCCGTCAGCACCAGCGTGCCGGGCGCGGCCCCCGTGTCGGGCGACACCGTGAGCCACGCGCTGCCGCGCGCCGTGCGGGCGCGGTACGCCAGGGGGCCGCCGCTGGTCACCTCCACCGGGACGCTGGCCGTGGCGGCGCTGTCGCCCCGCGAGTACAGCTGCACGGCGGCGGGCACCGCGATGGCGGAGGCGACCACCAGGTCCAGCGTCACCTGCGCGCCGGAAAGGGCGATGCCGCGCAGCTCCAGCCCGGAGGGGCGCCCGGTGTTGGACCGGGTGCCGGGCGTGCCCGCGTCGCCAAAGACCGTGCGCCCGGTGGAGCCGGGAAACACGTCGCCCGCGTCGCCGCGGTTGCTCCCCGCACCCAGCTGCTCCAGCCCGTCCGCCTGCTCCAGCGCCACGCCCATGCGCGCGTGCCCGTTCACCCGGTTCTGCGGGCGCGTGGAGTCGATGACGGCGGGGTCCACGTGGTACACCAGCAGCCCCGCCCGGCGCAGGCCGCGGTCGGACCCCACCGCCGCGCGGTGCTCCATCAGAAAGTACTCGGGCGTTCCCGGCAGGTCGTAGCGCAGCACCGTCCCCGCGGCGTACACCTGCGCCAGGGTGACGGCGCGCGAGGCCGTCACCGTCTCCACGTTCACCCATCCCAGGAAGTCCTTGGACCAGGCGCCCATGTGCGCGGGGGCGTCCTGCGTGCGCCAGTTGCCGCTGGCCATCAGGTCCCACTCGCCCAGCCCCGACGACTCCCCGTCGTCCTCGTACGTGTCGTACAGGTCCGGCAGCGCCAGCGCGTGCCCCATCTCGTGCGAAAAGGTGCCGATCTGCATCAGCGCGCCGGTGCCGCACTCCAGGCCGCCCTGGATCAGGTAGTCGTCCACCTTGATGAACCCGCCCTCGGCCGATGCGTCGCCGGTGGTGAAGGGGGCGTTCCACCACGCGCTGTACACCCAGCGGTGCGGCCAGATGCCGGGCCCGCCGCACGACATCCCCGTGGCCGGATACACGAACGCCGCCGCATCCACATAGCCGTCGTCGTCGCCGGAGTTGGGAACGCCGTCGGCGCCGTCGTTGTCGTACTGGGCGAAGTTCACCTGCGAGTCCGCCCGCACCAGGGTGTGCCGCAGGTACTCGCCCGTGCGCCCGTAGCGCGGGTGGCTGCCGGCGCCCGGCTCGTAGTACGACGCCGGCTGCGGCAGCGTGAGCCAGGGCGACACGGTGCCGTCCAGGGTGAACGCGCCGCGCGACATCTCCTGGTAGAAGGTGCGCGCCGAGTACTGCTGCGGTCCGAAGAGCCGCGTCTGGTAGTCGGACTGGGGAAACGGGGCCGTGGCGCCCGCGTACAGCCCCATCAGCACCGGCACGCGAAAGGTGCCGGTGACCGCCGCCTGCGCCTGCCTCAGCTGCGCCACCGACAGCCGCGGTCCGGAGCGCTCTTCCAGCGCGGCGCGCTGCAGCCGCACCCGCTCCGTCTTCTGCCGCCACGCCCGCCGGAACTCGAAGGCGGTGGGGTCCTGCCGCAGCGTCTGCAGCAGCTCGGCCGGCGGGGCGATGCCGTACGCGCGCCCCGCCTCCAGCACGTCCTGCGCGGCCAGGGCGGGTGCGCCGGCCGCCAGCAGCAGCGCGGCGCAGGCAAGGGAGCGAAGAAGAGTCGGGCGCGTCATGAACGATGTGCGGTGCGAAGGCGGAGGGGAAAGCGGACCTCAGTCCTGCAGCGGCGTGGTGGAGAACAGGGGATGCGCCCGTTGGACGAAGCGCGGCGTCAGGTCCTCGAACGCCGCCGCGCCCACAAGCTCGTCCATCCGCACCTGGAACGCCGACTCGCCGATCTCGCCCTTCGGCGTGGCGCGCAGGGTGAGCGCCAGCGAGCCGGAAAGCCCGTCCGGGGCCGCGGCCGCAAAGCGGACGCGCCCGGGCTCCACCTCGTTCCACGCCCCCATGACCCCCGCGGGGAAGGAGCCGCCCTGCACCGTCATCCGCGACGCGTCGTAGCGCAGCTCGCCCTGGTAGCTGGCGATCGGCGTCTCCACCCCCTGGCGGCGCAGGTGCAGCTGCACCTCCGCGGGGCTTCCCGGCGCGGCGGGCGCCACCACCACCACCGCGTGCACGCCGGGGGCGAGGGTGGGGGTCTCGGTCTGCGTCTGCAGCGTGTTGTCGCACCCGCCCAGCAGGGCGAGCACGGCGGCGGCGGCGGCCCAGCGGGGGGCGCGGATGCGGATGCGGCTCATCTGGATGCTCCCGGGGAACTGATGGCGACAGGGGGACGCGTCAGTGGATGCGGACGCGCCCCGCGACGATGACGGGCGCGGAGAAGGGGGCCAGCGCGGTGCTGCGCGGCGGCTCGGCGAACTCCGTCTGAAAGCGGGACACGGCGCCGACGACCGCGTCGCCGCGGACCACCAGCACCAGCGTGGCCAGGCGCACCGGCCCGGGCGCCTGCGGCTCCGTGGCGGCGAACGCCAGCCCGAAGCGCCCCGGCGCGCGCAGGTGCCACACGGCGTTCCCCGGGACGTTCTCCGCGCGGACGAACTCCAGCACGGCGGGGTCGAAGACCACGTCCAGCTGCGCGGACCCCAGCTCGTTGGTGGGGCTGGGGCGGGACAGGTCCAGCACCACCGGCACGCGGACGGTGTCGCCGCGCTGGGCGGTGGCGTGGATGGCGCCGCCGGGGAACGCGGTGGCCAGCACGCTCGCCGGCCCCAGCACCGCCACGGTGGCCGAGTCGGCCAGCGCGCCCAGCGAGGCCACGATGCGGGCCACGCCGGGCGCCACGCCCGTGGCCGTGCCGCCGGAGAGGCTGGCCGTCGCCGTGCTGGTGCTGGCGAACGTCACCGGCGCGCCGGGGATCACCTCGCCGTCCGCGGTGCGCACGGTGGCGCCGAACAGCTGCGTGGCCCCCACGTTCAGCGTGGCGAAGGCAGGCGCGAGGGTCACGCTGGCGGGGACGGGGGCCGCGGCGGCGGCGCGAAAGGTCACGGGGGAGCCGGCCAGCCCCGCCACGGTGGCGGTCGCGGTCTGCTCGCCGGGGGTGGGCCCCAGGCGCCACGCGGCCTTCGCCGTCCCGTCGGCGCCGGTGACGACGGTGGCGGGGGTCAGCTCGCCGCCCGCCGTGGCAAAGGCGACGGAGACGCCCGCCACGCCCGTCCCGTGGCGGTCCGTCACGCGCACGGCCAGGCTGTCGGCCAGCAGGCGGCCGGTGGTGCCCGCGCGCTCCGCGGAGCCGGACACGGCCAGGTGGGTGGCCACCACGGTCACGGTCACGCGCGTGGAGTCGGCGATGGCGCCCACGCCGGCGCGGATCCAGCTGGTGCCGGGGCGAAGGGCGGTGACCAGGCCGTTGCCGTCCACCGAGGCGACCGCCGCGTCGCGGCTGGTCCAGGCGACCACGGCGCCGCCGGGGAGCGTGGACATCACGTTGCCCCGCTGGTCGGTCACCGTGGCCGTAAGCTGCCGCGTGCCGCCGTCGGGCACCGCCGGCTCGGCGGGGCTCACCGCCAGGGTGGTGGGGACGGGGTCGGGCTGCGGGGTCGGCTCGGGACCGGGACCCGTCCCCGAGCCGCCGTTGCAGCCCAGCGCAGCGGCAAGCAGCAGCGAATACGCGCCCGTTCGGCGCATCCGGCGAAATTCTGTCATGGAGTGGGAAAGCGGAGGGACGCGCAGAGCCTTCGCGGTGGCCGGGGTCTGAGGAATGCTTCCCGGGCCGGCGGGGCGGTCCAGCGGCGAACAGTCTACACCTCCCAGCCGCCGCACACAAGGAGACTATCTGGAGCGAGATCCACTCCCCTGCTCCAAGTTGTGGAAGCAGCAGGAGTTGCGGTTGCCGAAACATCTGTGTGGAGGGCGGGCTGGGGCTTGACCGACCCCTGGATCGCGGTCGCGGCCCGGCGGGGTCGGGGTGGAGGGCGTCGGGCGCGGACCGGCGCGAGCGAGTTGCACGGCCCTTGCCGTCGACACCCGAAAATGGCGCAACTGTCCTGTGCGGAACCACTTGCGTCCTGCTCCAAACGTTTAGACAATTACGATTGACGACAATCCTGTCGCAAGCGGCCGCTGCTCCGTGGATTCCCCCGCGGCGGCGTTCCGCGCATTCCTTCCGCTGGCCAGGAGGACCCTCCATGCGCACCCTGCGCTTCACCCTGCTCGCGTCCGCCGCCCTCGTCTTCGCCGCCTGCAGCGGCGACGTCGTATCGCCGGACGGCACCACGACGACCCCGTCCTTTACCGGCAGCACCGCCGAGAGCGACTCGGTGGTCGCGGGCTACGGCTGCGAGAGCACGGGCGGCATCGAGTACGAGTGCTTCGAGTACGACCCGTGCACCGGCACGGAGTACGTCGCCTGCCCGGACACGACCACTCCGCCTCCCCCGCCCCCGCCGCCGGCACCGAAGCCCACGTCGCCCACGCCGACGGCACCGTAAGCAGACGACTGCACTTACACGGTGGAACGGTGGATACGAGACGGGCTCCGCGGCGTGCGGAGCCCGTTTTCTCTTTCCAGATGGCCGGCCCGGCACCCGCGGAATGAGATCGCCGCCGGATGCGCTCGCAGCAGTCACGGACGGCAGATCGAGAAGCGGGCTCCGCCATACGGCGGAGCCCGCCTGTTCTTCGTCGGCGGCGGTTCAGCGAGAATCCGAGCAATCCCGCCCATCTACTCACCCGCCGGTGCGGCACTCGCTCGCGGCGGCAAACCTGCGCGGCGGCGCGGCATCGGGCCGGCAGACGCTCGACCCGCCGAGCGCCTGGCATCATACCCCGTGGTCTCAGCCCTCCCAGGGAGCAGGTGATCCCCATGTGGACGAACTCCTCTACCATCCATGCCTGTGTGCTGGCAGTTTTCTGCGCCGTTGTGCCCGGCGGCACGTACGCACAGGCCGCAAGCCGGGCGGTTGCCGCGCAAAGGCCCGGGGCTCATGCCACCGCCCCGCCCAGGGAGGAGCTCCGTGTTCCGGCCGTACGCTGGTTCACCGACAGGCCCAGGCAGTACGTGCTGCTGGAACCGTTCAAGTACGTCCCGCCGCAGAGCAGGGAGCCCATCGTGGTACCCGCCGGCTTCGTGACCGACTTCGCCAGCATCCCCACGCCCTTGCAGGGGGCGTTCGGCCCATCCGTCCACGACCTGCCCGCGCTCGTTCACGACTACCTGTACTGGAGGCAGTCGTGTTCGCGCACCCAGGCGGACGGGGTGTTCTACGCGGCGCTCGACGTCGTGGGCGTGTCCACGGTACGAAGGATGGCGATCCGGGTCGGGCTCACGGTAGGCGGTCCGACCGCGTACCGGGAGAACGCGCGTGAGCGGAAGGAGCGGCTGCCCAGAGTGGTGCCTTCGCAGTACCTGAGCATTCCCGTCACGACGTGGGCGCAGTATCGAAAAGAGCTGCGAAACCGGCGGGTCGCACTCGATCCTCTCGATGCCGCCCCTCCCCCATACTGCCGCGGCTGATCACTGGAAGCCGGGCGCACCAGGCGGGGTAGACGCGAAAACGGGCTCCGCTCGCCAGGAGCGGAGCCCGTCTGCTCAAGCTGACCTTTTTTCAAGGTACGGCATCACATCCGCACCGCGCCGAACGCAGTGAACGGCTTGGGGCGCAGGTTGGCCTCCAGTCCTCGCGTGGATTTCGCGTCGGCTATCACCGGCGAGCGCTGGGGCTCCGCTGCCTCATCACCTGGTGCATTGTAGACCCACCCCCCCTGGAACCCGGCCGCGGCAACCTGCCCTGCCGGCGTATCCTGTTGTCGCAAGCGAAGATGGATGTACGTCCGATGGACGTACCGGGCGGAATGCGAGTTGCGCTCGCGGCGGGCGTCATTGCAGGACCCTTCATTCACGTTCGGTCCGGAGGTCCAGATGATTCCCGCCTTCATACGTCCCCGCTACGCCCTCCCCGCTGCCGCGATCGGGGCAATCGTCTACGTGGGACTCGCCAGCGTACCCGTGAGCACAGCGGCAGCTCCCCCCTCGTTCTTCGCCGCGGCGGATACGGATGCCTGTCTGCCAGCCGCAGGCACCGCGCGTCGTGTCCCGCAGCGGACCGGAGGCTCTTCGCGCACGCAGGTGGTGATCCTCGGCTCGGGCGACCCATCGCCGGACCCCACGCGCCAGGGCCCCGCGGTCGCCGTGGTGGTCGACGACTCGGTCTACCTGGTAGACGCCGGCGTGGGCCTGGTACGCCGCGCGTCGGAGGCGGCGATGGAGCGGCGGATCTCCGCGCTGGCTGCCCCGCGGCTCAACAAGGTCTTCATCACGCACCTGCACTCCGACCACACCCTCGGCCTCGCCGACCTGATGTTCACGCCGTGGCTGATGGGCCGGACGGGCGGGCTCAGGGCCTGGGGTCCCGCAGGGCTGCAGGCGATGGGCTCGCACCTGGCCGAGGCGTGGTCGGAGGATCTTGCGATGCGTGCGGCATGGGAGAAGTCTGAGAACCCGGACGGATACCAGCTGGTGGGCTGCGAGATTCCGCGTGACGCGGACTCCCGGGTCGTCTACACCGACGACCTGGTAACGGTAACCGCGTTCGCCGTCTCGCACGGCGACTGGAACCAGGAGTTGAATCCGCCGGTGGACACCGCGGGGAACCGCGCCTTCGGCTACCGGTTCGACACTCCGGACGCGTCCGTTGTGATCTCGGGAGACACCAAGCCGGACCCGGAAACCTTCCGGCGGTTCTGCAACGGGTGCGACATCCTGCTACACGAGGTCTACTCCATCCGGGAGCGCGCGGTGCTCACCGATTCGGCGCGCAGGGTCTACGACCGCCAGTTCCACACGCCCAGCCTGGCGCTGGCGGAGGCGGTGGCTCCGGCCGCCCGGCCGCGCCTGCTGGTGCTCTACCACGCCTCGCATTTCCCCGGCGTAACGAACGAGGAGCTGCTGCAGGAGGTCGCGGAGCATTACCCGGGCCGAGTCTGCTTCGGCCACGACCTGGACGTGTTCAGCCGTGGCGGAGCATCACAGTGCGAGCCAGCGGACGCCGACGCGGGCATGGCGGCTTCCCAGTAGCCGCCTGAGCGATCACGGGCCGGAAGCGCAACGAAAATGAGCGGAGTCGGCGCGAGTTCCAGCGGATCGGCCACCCTCACATCCGCACCGCGCCGAACGCGATCAGCAGGGCGACCACGCCGCCCAGGATGGCGGACCAGAACGCCCACAGCTTGTAGAACGCGAGCTGCGGGTGGAGGCGCTTGTAGAGGCGCGCCAGTATCCACCCGCAGCCGAACGTCCCCGCGAACCATGCCAGGCCGATGATCAGCCAGTCGGCTCCCTCGATGCCCACCGCCGTCAGCCTTCGCGCACCAGCTCGTAGCGCTCGATCTTCTTGTAGAGGTTGCTCCGCGGCATGTCCAGCAGCCGCGCCGTCTCGCTGACGTTCCAGTCGTTCTCGCGCAGCTTCTGCAGGATGAAGGCGCGCTCCGCCGCCTCCTTGAACTCCGCGAACGTGTTGCACCCCAGCAGGTCGCCGGAAAGGCCGCCGCCCTTCATCCGCCCGCCCACCAGCAGCTCCACGTCGTCCACCGCCACCGTGGCGCCGCCGGCCAGGATCAGCAGCCGCTCCACCGTGTTGCGCAGCTCGCGCACGTTGCCGGGCCAGTCCATGCGCTGCATGCGCTCCAGCGCCTCGTCGGTGAACTGCTTGGGGCGCAGGTTGGCCTCGCGGGCGTACGTCTCCACGAAGTGCCGCACCAGCATGGCAATGTCCTCGCGGCGCTCGCGCAGCGGCGGCACGTGCAGGGGGATCACGTTCAGGCGGTAGTACAGGTCCTCGCGAAACCGTCCGCCCTTGATCTCCTCCTCCAGGTCCTTGTTGGTCGCCGCCAGCACGCGCACGTCCACCTGGATCGGCTTTGCGCCGCCCACGCGCGTCACGATTCCCTCCTGCAGCGCGCGCAGCACCTTGGCCTGCGCCTGCAGGCTCATGTCGCCGATCTCGTCCAGGAACAGCGTGCCGCCGTCCGCCAGCTCGAACTTGCCCGCGCGGTCCTCGTGCGCGCCGGTGAACGAGCCCTTCAGGTGGCCGAACAGCTCGCTCTCGATGAGCTCCGACGGGATGGCCGCGCAGTTCACCTCGATGAACGCCTTTTCCGCGCGGGGGCTGAGGCGGTGGATGGCGCGCGCCACCAGCTCCTTGCCGGTGCCGTTCTCGCCGGTTACGAGAACGCGCGCGTCCGTCGGCGCGACTTTCTCCACGCGGTCCAGCACCTGCCGAAGCGCGAAGCTGCGGCCCACGATCTGGTGCCGGCTCTCGATCTCGCCGCGCAGCCGCGCGTTCTCCTGCACCAGCCCCTGCGTCTGCAGCGCGTTGCGAAGGACGACGAGCAGGCGGTCCGTATCCAGCGGCTTTTCCAGGAAGTCGAAGGCACCGCGGCGCGTGGCCTCCACCGCCGTGTCGATGGTCCCGTGGCCGCTGATCATGATGACCACGGCCGACGGGTCGTTCTCGCGAATGCGGGAGAGCGCCTCCAGCCCGTCCATCCGCGCCATCTTCACGTCCAGAAAGGTGACGTCGGGGTGGAACTCCTGGTGAATGGCGATCGCCTCTGCCCCGCCGCCCGCCGAGCGCACCTCGTGGTCCTCGTACTCGAACAGCTGGTGCAGGACGCGCCGGATGCCTTCCTCGTCGTCAACGACCAGAATGCGTGCCATCGGTGTGTGCCTTGACTTTTCGTAGATGGGGATGACCTGCAACTGCTGACTGCGGGTTTGGGCGTGCCCCTCCGCTGCGCTCCGGGTCGGGCTGCGCGCGCACCAGGCAACGATACAACTGTTGCCAGGTGCGCCGAGCCCCCGGCGCTCAAATTCCTCGGTGCGCTTCGTCTGCGCCCGTGCGTGCGCGCCGGTGTCTCGGCCCTGCGGGCGCGCATCCCTCACGCGGCGGCGTGGGGCCCCTCCCCCGCTCGTTTCTCGCGGACCCTCGCGGAGAGGGGAGAATTCGATCGCGCTCAGCCAGGGCTCGAGGCCTGAACCGCGAAAATCTGTCATTCCGAAGGAGCGCCGCACCGAATCATCGTCAACCGCGAACCCGGCGCGCGATTCAGGAATCTACTTTCAGACTTCTCGTAATCCGTTGTCGCGCCATGCACGTGCGGCTACAGTCCGCGCAGGCGGACTTTGCGATTTTCCAGCGGCGAATTCAGCGAGGCGGACGCGCGAATGTTCCGGCCTGTACAGAAGAACACTCCAGATCCGTCCTACCCTGATCCGCGCCGTCCTGCGCCTACCGCCGCGCCCCGGGCGCCAGCACCAGCATCCCGTTCTCCACGCGCGCCTCGCCCACACCGGGGGGCAGCTGGAACGCCACCTCGTCGCGCTCCAGCCCCGGCTCGTCCATCCCGCCGATGCGGTCCAGCACCGGCAGGTACTGGTCGCGGGGGATGGGAAACTTCTGGAAGCTGGCCGCTTCCACCTTGAGCGCCGCGCGCCCCGGCGCCAGCATCCGCATCCGCCCGTCCACCCCCACGTCCGCCGTGTCGGGGATGAAGTCCGCGCCGGGCCCCAGCCGCCGCAGGTCGCGCTCCGGGATGCGGTCCCTGGGAAGCCGCCCGGCCACCTTCACCGTCTGCCCCTCGAAGCTCACGTTGGGCAGCTCCAGGTCGCCGGTGCTGAAGCGCTCCGCCATACGGAAGCGGATGTAGCTGGTGAACTCCGCCCCGCTCAGCCGCACCGTGTCGCCCTCCTCGCGCAGCCGCTCCAGCTTGCGCTCCGCCGATGCAGCGGCCGCTTCCGACACCTCGGTCACCACCCGCTCCTGCTGCCAGGGGCCGGGGATGAACCCGCGAAACATCCACGCGCCGCCGGCAAGCACCGCCAGCAGAACGAGCAGGATCAGCTTTCCGACCACTCCGCGCCGCGCCATCGCTTTCCCCTCTCGTGCTTCGTAGAACGTGTCCCGCCCGGTGGACGGTGGCCGCAAGGCTACCCGCGCTGGCTGCCTTTTGTTTCCGCGACGCGCGCCACCGCGGCCGCCGCGCGGTCCACCTCCGCGGCCGTGGTCGCCCAGCCGACGGAGAAGCGGACGGCACCCGTCCCCCCCGTCCCCAGGATCGCGTGCGACTCCGGCGCGCAGTGCAGCCCCGCGCGCACCAGCACCCCGAAATCGCGGTCCAGCCGCAGCGCCGCCTCCGCCGGATCGACCCCGTCCAGGGCGATGGTTACGATGCCGGCGCCGTCCTCCCCGTGCATCGGGCTCTGCATCGTCACGCCGGGGACGGCGGACAGCGCCTCCCACAGCCGCTGCTTGAGCGCGGATTCGTCGCGATGAACGGAATCCACCCCGCGCTCCATCAGCCACTCCACCCCGGCCAGCACCCCGGCGATCCCGGGGCCGTTCATCGACCCCGCCTCCAGCCGGTCCGGCAGCAGCGCCGGCATGTCCGGCGAGTCCGAATCGCCCCCGGTCCCGCCGAAGAACGCCGGCGGCAGCTCGATCCCCTCGCGCACCCACAGCCCGCCGGTCCCCTGCGGCCCCAGCAGCCCCTTGTGGCCGGTGAAGGCCAGCAGGTCGATCCCCATCCGCTGCACGTCGATCGGCAGATGGCCGGCGGACTGCGCAGCATCCACCAGCACCAGCGCGCCCGCCGCGTGCGCCATCTCCGCCAGGTCCGCGACGGGAAGCACGTTGCCGATCACGTTGTTGGCGTGGGTGACGACGAGGAGCCGCGCGCCCTTCAGCGCATGCTCCACCTCGAACATGCTGACGCCGCCGTGCGGATCTCCCTCGACCACCACCCCCTGCACGCCGCGCTGCGCCAGAGCGAGGACGGGGCGGCGGACGGCGTTGTGGTCGTATTCCGTCCGCACCACGCGGTCCCCCGCCCGCAGCAGCCCGAAAAGCGCCGCGTTCAGCGCGTGCGTGGCGTTCAGGTGAAAGGTGACGCGCCCCGGGTCGCCGGGGGCGCCGAAGAGCTCCGCCAGCATCCGCCGGCAGCGCAGGACGATGCGCCCGGCATCCACCGCGCGCCGGTGCCCCGCGCGGCCGGGGGTGGCGCCCACGTCGCGCAGGTAGCGCGCGACGGCCTCGACCACCGGCTCCGGGCGGACGGCGGAGGTGGCCGCGTAGTCCAGGTAGACGACGTCGTCCGCCACCGGATCAGCCGGCGGCGCCGCCGTCATCCTCTCCCTCGAGGTCCAGCGCCACGTAGCGGAACCCGAGCGCCTTGACCTCCGCCGCGATCGCCGCGCCCTCGTCGCCCAGCATTCGCGCCCACGCGTCCTCCGCCACGCGCACCGCCGCGATCTCGCGCTCGTGCCCTTCGACGGACACGTCCGCCGCCACCCCGTGCCCGGCCAGCACGCGCTCCGCCGCTTCGATGCGCGGGTCGTCCGCCGCCGTCATCCCCACGCCCCCAGCTGCACCAGCTGCGCGCCGGCGAGCCCTTCGTTCAGCGAGCCGCGCCGGTAGCCCTGCAGGTCGATCAGCACGCGCCGGAACCCGGCCGCGCGCACCGCCTCCGCGATCCGCGCGCGGTGCTCCGCGACGCGGGCGATCTCGGCGGGGTGCACCTCCAGCCGTGCCAGGCCGTCGTGGTGCCGCACGCGAAAGTCGCGAAAGCCCAGCGCGCGCAGCCCCAGCTCCGCCCGCTCCACCTGCCGCAGCCGCTCGGGCGTGACCGCGATGCCGTACGGGATGCGGCTGGCAAGGCACGGCGCGGCGGGCTGGTCCCAGGTGGGCAGCCCCAGCTCGCGCGACCACGCGCGGATCTCCGCCTTGGTGAGCCCCGCCTCCAGCAGCGGCGAGCGGACCGCGTTCTCTGTGGCCGCCACGGCGCCGGGGCGGTGGTCGCCCACGTCGTCCGCGTTGCTGCCGTCCAGCACGGCGTTCAGGCCGCGGTCGCGCGCCACGTCCGCCAGCCGCGTCCACAGCTCGCTCTTGCAGAAGTAGCAGCGGTTGCTGGGGTTGGCCGCGTAGCGCGGGTCGTCGATCTCGTGCGTCTCCAGCTCCAGCCAGGGGATGCCGAAGCGCCCCGCCACCTCGCGCGCCGTGTCTTCCATCCACGAGGCGATGCTGTCGCTCTTTCCCGTCACCGCCAGCACGTTGCGCGCGCCGAGCACGTCGACGGCCACGCGCGCCAGGAACACGGAGTCCACGCCGCCGCTGTAGCCCACGACGACGGAGCCGCACTCGCGAAGGACCTCCACCAGGCGCTGGCGCTTGCTTTCCGGGACCATCACTTCTGCTTTCAGGGACAAGAAAACGGGCGCGCCCAAGATAGGCGCGCCCTCCCGTACCCCGCCAGCCGCCGTCCGGTGCGCCGGCCGCGGGGCGCCACCAGAGCCGGGGCGCCCCGTCTCCGGCCGTCAGACGGCCGCGTTCGGCTCCGGCCCGCGCGGGTGCATGGGGCGCACGGCGCCGCGGCCGCGGCGGGCGCGGCCCATCATCTCGAACACGATCACCGGGACGGCGAGCGGAATGGCCAGGAACAGCGCGATGTCGGCCACGTTGCCCGGCGGCAGCCACAGGTCGCCCCAGCGCAGCGACAGGTAGTCCGTCACGCCCCAGTGCAGCACCCGCTCGCCCAGGTTGCCCAGCATCCCCCCGAAGACGAAGCCCACGAACACCCAGGCCCAGCGGCGGTGGTGGTGCGGCAGCCGGTGCGCGCGCCCCACGATCTGCAGCATCACCAGGATGCCCAGGATCGCCGCCACGCTCGCCAGCAGCTTGCGGCCGCCCAGGGGAAAATTGGCCCACAGCCCCAGGATCATCGCCGGGTTGCGCACGTGCCAGAACGCCACGCGGCCCTCCACCACCTCGCGGAACGCGCCGATGGGCATGGACGCGGCGATCGCGGCCTTGGTTCCCCAGTCCAGCAGCCCGATCGCCAGCGCGATCAGCAGCGTGGGCCGCCAGCCGCGGATGGGCTGGTAGTCGGCCGCGCGCCTGCCGGGCGCCGCGCCGGGCCTGTGGTCCGTGCGCCGCTGCGCCAGCAGCCGCTTGAAGATGCGGTCGAATCGGGAGGGGGTAGACACCACGACCCTGCGATGACGGTGATGGCGCGGCGGACACATTCGGCCCGCCGCTCTGGTTCCGACGTTCAAGATGCGGGCCGGGCGCCCTTCGCCCCCTTCAGTCGCCCGCGTGCGCGCGGTGCTTCGGCGGCTCGGGGGGATCGTCCGGGAGCGGGATGTCGAACGGGGAAACCTCCCGCACCTCGCCCTCCCGCCACATCACCATCGGCACGTTGGCGGCCCGGTGCCGCCGTACGGCCGTCTGGAACGCGAGGTCCAGCGCGCCCTGCATGCGCGCGTCGTCCCGCCAGACCTCGTCGATGCGATCCTCAGTCATCGGCTCCTCCTTCCGAAGCATGCGCAGCCTGGGCCTGGATCTCCCGCCAGGCATGTACATCATACACTTCCACCCGTCCGGAATTCCACCCTCGCGCGATCATCACCCCTCCCCGGCCCCACTCTCCGACGGCCGCGTGATAGACGCGCCACTCGCCGGCCAGGTGGCGGTAGATCCGCTCGAAGTTCCGTACGCTCCGCAGGTACCGGCGCAGCACGTCCTCCGTGGGGATGTGATGTCCTCCCAGCCGCACCCGCCCCCGCACCCGCCGTACGGCCATGTGGGCATCGGGCAGCCACAGGTACAGCAGGCGGCTCCGATACCCCGACGCGTGCAGGTCCTCGAGCGTGCCCCGGAGCGACAGACCCGAGAGCGTGGTCTCCAGCGCGAAGTTCGCCGCCGAGTCACGAAGGCGGTCGATCTGCGCACGCATGATCCGGCCCGCCTTCACCGCCGCGCGGGCGGGATCGGCGTCGAGGGCGCGGGCGAATGCGTTCGCGTCCAGGTACGTGTCGATCCCGAACTCCGCCAGGAGCGCTTCGGCGGCGGTCGATTTTCCGGCGCCGTTGATCCCGGCGACCACGACGACGGTCGGGGAAAGGATTTCCACGTTCCTCCTTGCGCTCACGCGTGAACGGGGGGTGGAGCCGCGGTGGCGCGGTCCAGGGAGCGGTACTGGATGGCTTCGCCGATGTGCGCGGTGGTGATGTCGCCGCCGCCGTCCAGGTCGGCGACGGTGCGGGCGATCTTGATGATCCGGTGGTAGGCGCGCGCGGACAGGCCCAGCCGCGAGATGGCCGTGCGCAGCAGCGCGTCGCTCCCCTCGTCGACGGCGCAGAACGCGGTGATGTCGCGCGGGACCATGTGCGCGTTGGCGTGGATGTCGCCGCGCCCGGCGAAGCGCGCCCGCTGGATCTCGCGCGCCCGCGCCACCCGCTCGCGGATGGCCGCCGACGGCTCGCCCGCGCGTGCGTCGGACAGGTCGCGGTAGTGCACCGCCGGCACCTCCACGTGCAGGTCTATGCGGTCCAGCAGCGGCCCCGAGACGCGCCCCAGGTACTTCTGCACCGCCAGCGGCCCGCAGGTGCACCGCCGCTGGCCGTCCCCGTGATATCCGCACGGGCAGGGATTCATCGCCGCGACGAGCATGAAGCGGGACGGATAGGTGAGCGATACCGCCGCGCGGCTCAGGGTCACGCGCGAGTCCTCCAGCGGCTGGCGCAGAACTTCGAGCACGTTGCGGCGGAACTCCGCCAGCTCGTCCAGGAACAGCACCCCGTTGTGCGCCAGCGAAACCTCGCCCGGCCGCGGGTTGGGCCCGCCGCCGATGAGCCCCGCGTCGGAGATGGTGGTGTGCGGGTTCCGGAACGGCCGGCCGACGATGAGCGACTTGCCGCTCCGGATCAGCCCCGCCACGGAGTGGATCTTGGTCGTCTCGAGCGCCTCTTCGAAGGTGAGCGGCGGCAGGATGCCGGGAAGGCGCTGCGCCAGCATGGTCTTTCCCGACCCCGGCGGACCCACCATCAGGACGTTGTGAGCCCCTGCCGCCGCCACCTCCAGCGCGCGCTTTACGTGCTCCTGCCCCTTCACGTCCGCGAAGTCCGCGTCGTAGGCGGACGCGGTGCGGAACAGCGCCTCGCGGTCCACGCGCGCCACCGGCAGCTCTCCCGAGCCCTCCATGAAGCGGATGACCTCCAGCAGCGTCGCGGCGCCGCGCACCTCCAGCCCCTCCACCACCGCCGCCTCTGCCACATTCTCCAGCGGCAGCACGATGCCGGTGAGCCCCGCCGCGCGCGCCGCGATGGCGATGGGCAGCGCGCCGCGGATCAGGCGCAGCCCGCCGTCCAGCGCCAGCTCGCCCAGCAGCAGGTACTTCCCCAGGCGGTCGATGGAGTCCATCTGCCCCGTCCCCGCCAAGATCCCCAGGGCGATCGGCAGGTCGAACCCGCTCCCGGACTTGGCGATGTCCGCGGGAGCCAGATTGACGGTCACGCGCTTGGGCGGGATCAGGTACCCGCTGTTCTGCACCGCCGCGACCACGCGTTCGCGGCCCTCCTTTACCGCGCCCTGCGGCAGTCCCACGGTAAAGATCGCGGGCAGGCCGCTCGCCACGTCGGCTTCCACCGTGACCAGGTACGCGTCGATGCCGAGCACCGCGCCGGAAAGGGCTCGTGCGAGCAAGGGAGCGCTCCATTTTTTGATGGGGATGATCGGCGCGGAACGGCGCCGCGGCTCTACCCTAACACGACGCGTTTACGCCGTCAACTTGCCTGATGGGCGCTGGGGTTAACTGGTACCACGGCTGGCGCAGGAGGAGCGGGATGGATGCGCCAGCCGTGAGCACGCGGTCTGTGCCGAAGTGTCCGAAACGAAGGAATCGAGGCGGTGGGGAATTTCCGTGGCGGGAGCCGTCTACATCCGGGAGCGCGTCTGCCGGATCCATCTCTCGTCCCCTGTCGAGGAGCGCGGAATGCCGGACCCCGTCGAGACAGAGCTGTACCGTTCATCCCCCGCGCCCGCCGCGCGGCATCCGCACGCCGCCGGTCACCGGGTCGCGATGCGTCTGCCGTGGGCCGGTGCGGGCGGCCCGGAGGGATGGATGATGCTCCTCTCGGCGGCCGCCTGGGTGTTCCTCGTCGCGACCCACGCGGACGGGGGGGATGGGGGTACGCGCGGCGCCGGCCTGCACGCGGCCGGGCTGGCGGCGATGGTCGTCGCGATGATGCTGCCGCTCACCGCCGGCCGCGTGCGCCAGATGGCGCGATCCACAGCCACGCCGCTCGGACAGCGGGCCGCGGCCGCGTTCGTATCCAGCTACCTCGCGGTGTGGATGTGCGCGATGTTCGCGATCGATGCGGCGTGGAGACTCACGATTTCAGCGGCGGGATTGGCGGTGTCGACAGGGATCGTCATCGCGGCCGCGGTCCTGTGGGAGGTTGCGCCGGCGAAGTGGCGGCAGTGGCATCAGGGTCCGCAGGGCGCGGAGCCGCACGTGCACGGAAGCAGCACGGAAGGGCGAACCGATACAGGTGGCGCCGGATCCGGAGCGGCGGTGGGGGCGAACTGCGTGGTGTCGTGCTGGGCGCAGATGGCCGCATGCGTGGCGTTCGCCCACAGCCTGCCGGTGATGATCGCCTTTTTCCTGTTCCAACTGCACGGCCGCTACCGGCGGCCTCTGTCGCCCGTAGTGGCGGCGATGGGCGTATTGGGCGTGTGTCTGGTCTCGGTAGCGTTTCGGATCGCTGGTCATCAACATCATCCACATGTGTGAACGGTGATGCCGGAACTGCGGGTTTGAATGATCGGGTGTGGAGCCTCGTCTCAGGGCCACTCGCGATCTGCTTCCCGCCGCGCTACTCTGCTGGGCTGACGGACGGATCAACCCCGCAGACACGACCATGCTCACCAGCCAGCGCCACCTGTTCTCGCTTCCCGAGGGCGAGCACTACCTGAACTGCGCGTACCTCAGCCCGCTCGCCCGCCGGGTGGAAGAGGCGGGGATCGCGGCCCTGCTGCGCCGCCGCGATCCGACCAGCATCCGGGCCTCCGACTTCTTTACCGATGCGGACCGGGCGCGGGCGCTGTTCGCGCGGCTGGTGAACGCACCCGATCCGTCGCGTGTGGCCCTGATCCCCGCCGTCTCGTACGGCATGGCGACGGTGGCGAAGAACCTGTCGCTGCGCGCGGGGCAGAACGCGGTGGTGGCACACGCGCAGTTTCCCAGCAACGTGTACCCGTGGCGGCGACTGTGCGCGGACACCGGTGCGGAGATGCGCGCCGTGGCGCCCCCCTCCTCCAGCCCCCGCCGCGGCGAGGAGTGGAACGCGCGGCTGATGGAGGCCATCGACGGCGACACCGCGCTGGTCGCGCTGGGCAACGTGCACTGGGCCGACGGCACGCGCTTCGACCTGGAGCGCATCGGTGCGCGGGCGCGCGAGGTGGGGGCCATGTTCGTCATCGACGCCACGCAGTCCGTGGGCGCCATGCCCTTCGACGTGCAGCGCGTTCAGCCGGACGCGCTGGTGTGCGCCACGTACAAGACGATGATGGGTCCGTACGGGCTGGGCGTTGCGTGGTTCGGCCCGCGCTTCGACGACGCGCGCCCGCTGGAGGAGACGTGGCTGGGCCGGCTGGGGAGCGAGGACTTCGCGGGGCTGGTGGATTATGAGGACGAGTATCAGCCGGGCGCCGCGCGCTTCGACATGGGCGGGCGCACCAGCCTGGTGTACGTTCCGATGCTGATCGCCGCGCTGGAGATGCTGCTGGGGTGGGGTCCGGAGAACGTGCAGGCCTACTGCCGCGCGCTGATGTCCGGCGCCGTGGCCCAGGCGCGGACGCTGGGATACGTGGTGGAGGACGAGGCTTGGCGCGGCTGGCACATGTTCGGCCTGCGGCTGCCCGAGCAGGTGGATGCCGCGCGCCTGCAGGCCCTGCTGCGCGAGCGCCGCATCACCGTCTCGCTGCGCGGCGACGCCGTGCGCGTGGCGCCGAGCGTCTACAACGAAGCGGCGGACGTGGACGCGCTGCTCGACGCCCTTCGCGCCGCCGCGGCCTGACCGGACTCACCGCATCCGCGGAACGGAGCGCCCCGTCCGGACTGCTGGACGGGGCGCACTACGCCGGCGTCATCGCCGCGAATCCTGCCGCGGCGAGCCGGCGGGCGGTTCGCGGCAGTCCCGCGTGCGTGTGGAGCGAATCCAGGTAACGTTCCGGCGTCAGAGGAGCGCGGCGCAGTGACTGGCGATGCCGCTCCGCCGCCGCGAGCACCGCCTGCCGGTCCCGCCGCCACAGCCGCCCGATGAACGCATCCGGATCTATCGGCCGGATGCCGAGCGGCCGCAGCACGCCGGGCGGAAAGTGCTTCGCGTTGCGGGTGATGATGAACTCCGCTTCGTGGTGCACCGCCAGCGCGATCACGTGCCGGTCGCCCTCGTCCGGCAGCACCAGTCCGTCCGCCGCGCCCTCGAATCCCATCCCCCACGCCTCCGGAAACGCGACGCGCATCTGCCCGACCAGGTGAGCGCACTGCTCGTCCGTGAGCCCCGCATTCGAGCGCAGGTTGCGCACGCACTCGTCCACGATCTGCTCGGACCACAGGGGCTCGAACAGACCGTCGACGGCCAGGTGCAGCAGCAGGTTGCGGAGCTGGAAGGGGAAGAGGACGTTGGCATCCAGCACCGCGGCCGGCGCGGCCTGCATCAGTAGCCCAGGCCCAGCCGGTCGGTGTAGTCGGCCATCTCTTCGAGAGCGCCCAGCTTCTCGGCACGCGAAGGCGTGGCGCCACCCCGCATCCTCAGCTTGTAGGCGAGCAGCTCGAGCACCGGCACGCGCCGGTGGGTCCCCACCCGGCGGAAGGGGATGAGGCCCTTTTCGAGCAGATCGATGAGCGTGGGCCGCGACATGCCCAGAATGCGCGCTGCCTGGCTGGTAGACACTTCTTCCTCCCCGCTTGCGATGGTGTGAACCGCGACCGCGTGCCCCACGGAAAGGTCGTCGAGGATACGAAGGAGCAGGTGGGCCACGGCCCGCGACAGCTCCAGCCGCTCGATGCGCACGGTGCCGGCTGGATCCGGCGTTTCCGGCGCATGCTGCACCGCATCGGCGACGACTTCACGCGCTCGAAGCGCCGCCTGTGAAAGCCGCGCATCGGGTTCGATGACGCCGATGGGTTTTGGGACGACCATTGGGCACTGTTCCGGTTCAGAAAACTTCCACGTCAAACCTAATGAACATCCGCAGCCTGCGCAATATCCGCAGCAAACGCAAATTCGTTTGCGTACTCAAAGAGGCTGTCGGCGAGCCTGCTCAGGGTATCCAGCCGCACCCTGAATGACCACCTGTGGCGCATTCGACTCGCGTACGATCCGCCGCTCGCGCGCACAGCATCCTCACCCGTTCACCCGTTCACCCGTTCACCCGTTCACCCGTTCACCCGTTCACCCGTTCACCCGTTCACGCACTCCCCTCCACCACCCGCAGCCGCAGGTGCACCGTCGTCCCCTCGCCCGGCGCGGAATCCACCGTCACCTCGCCGCCCCACGACTCCACCAGGCGCTTGACGATGGCGAGCCCCAGCCCCGTGCCGCTGCTGCGCGTGGAGAACTGCGGCTCGAAGATGCGCGGCAGCGACTCGGCGGGAATGCCCTCGCCCGAATCCGACACGTCCACGTGCAGCCACTGCCCGCCCCCCGCCGGCGCCGCCGCGATGCGCACGGACCCGCCCCCGTCCAGCGCCGCGCGCGCGTTCTCCAGCACGTTCAGCAGCACCTCCTTCAGCTCGCCGGAGCGGGCCAGCACGCGCGGCAGGTCGGGCGCGACGTCGATCGCGTACTCGATGCCGTCGTGCCCGCCGCGGTACAGGGCCAGCGTATCGTCCGCCACGCGGCGCACGTCCACCGGCTCTACCGGCGCGCCCTCCTCCATCGGCGCGCCGAAGCGGGCGAACGCGCGGCTGATCTCGCCCAGGTGGTCGATCTCCTGCAGGATGGCGGCGACGTTGCGGTCCAGGATGGTGCCGAAGTCGTCGCGCCCGTCCGCGTACGCGCGCCGCAGGTGCTGCACGGCCAGCTTGATGGGGGTGAGCGGGTTCTTGATCTCGTGCGCCACCTGCCGCGCCATCTCGCCCCACGCCAGCACACGGGCGGAGGTGATCTCGCGCGTCACGTCCTCCACCACCAGCACGGCGCCGCGGGGGCCGTCCGTGTGCAGGCTGCGCATCCGCAGGCGGATGGTGCGCCCCTCCACCTCGCGCTCCTCCACCCGCTCGCGTGCGCCGGACGCCTGAAAGTCGCGCAGGGTGGCGGCGACGGCGGCCTGCACGGGCTGATCCTCCGGGATGCGCGAGCCCACCGGCACCTCCGCGCCCAGGATCTGCCCCGCGCGGGGGTTGATCAGCTGCACGCGCCCCGTGGCATCCAGCGCCAGCACGCCGGTCCCCGCCTCGGAGACGATGGCCTCCGTGCGCCGCGTCTCGCGCACCAGCGCGGTACGGGCCTGGCGCAGGCTGCGCACCATGCGGTTGAACGAGCGGTACACGCGCCCGAACTCGTCGCGCCGGCCGGAGGGCAGGCGCACGGACAGGTCGCCCGCGCCCACCGCGGTCGCCGCGCCGGAGAGCGCCTCGATCGGCCGCGACAGGGCGCGGCCCACGAGCAGCGAGAGGACCACGGAAAGCGCCGCGCCCATCAGGCCGGCCAGCGCCACCACGTCCGCCAGCTCCTGCTGCCGCCGCGCGATCTCTCCCGTGGCCAGCGGGGTGGGCGACGCCAGCACCTGCCGGTCGCCGAAGCGGCGGTAGGCCACCAGGTACTCGTGGCTGGCCAGCTCGCGGTTCTCCGCGCGCTCCACCGCCTCGCCCACCGCGAAGTCCAGAAAGACCTCCGGCGGCAGCCAGGCGTGGTACAGCCCCAGGTCGATCACCTCCGGCGAGGCGGCCTGGGAGAGCACGCCCTCTCGGTACAGCAGCAGGTCCGCCCCCACGTGCCGGGCCAGGTCGCCCAGCGGCTGGCCGTGGGCCTCCGACTCCGCCTGGGTGAGCGCGCGGTCCGCCAGCGCCGCCGCCGTCCGCTCCACCTCCCGCGACAGCGCCCGGTACGCCGTGGCGCCGAAGGCGGCCATGGGAAGGAGAAAGAAGACGAAGAGCGCGCCCGTCAGCCGGCCCCGGAAGGTCCACAGCCACCCCCACTGGGCGCGGTCCACCCCCAGCGGCTCGCCGCACAGCGTGCGCGCCAGCGCCCACAGCGCCACCGCCAGGAACACCACCATCACCAGCGCCAGCAGCCCCCGCGCGACCAGGATGAAGCGCGAGGGCGTGGGCACCAGCATGTGCGCGTGCATCGACGCGCCGGGAAAGGCCACGCTCGTCTCGCTGCGCCACCCGTTGTCCGCCCGCACCCACTCCAGCCCCCCGCCCGGCTGCCCCGCCCCCGGCGGCGCCGGAACCAGCGACAGCGTCGCCGCGCCCACGCCGGTGTCCGCCGGCTTCTCCGGGTCCAGAAAGCGCGCCAGCGACGTGGACCGCCCCAGGTAGGCGCGCGGCGGCACGGCCACGGACACGCTCTGCCCCGCCGTCAGCGGGACCACGAGCAGGTAGTGCAGCCCCGGGACGTTGGTCACCCGCTCCAGGCGCGGCTCTTCGCCGGCGCGCGCCGCCTCCAGCAGCTGCGCCACCCGCTCCGCCGGCACCGCCGCGTCCGCCAGCCGCAGCTCCGTCCCGGGGACACCGTCCTGCCAGAGCGTCACCCGCCCCTCGTACCCTTCCCTCGCCAGCCCGGCTTCCACCCACGCCTGGTACAGCAGGCTCACTCCCCGGCGCCCCTCCGCGTCCAGCCGCAGCACCTGCTCCGAGAACTGGCGGAGCAGAAAGTCCAGGAACGGGTCCGCCTGCGTCCCCAGCCGCGCGATCTCGCGCTCGGAGACGCGCAGCCGCTCGTTCAGGTGCATGGTCCACAGGGTGCCGAGCGCCAGCGTCCCCGCGATCCACCCCGCGCACACCCACGGCAGCAGCGCGCCCCGCCGGATCTCGCTGCGCGGCACGGCGACGCACGCCAGGGCGAACGGCAGCGCCCACAGCGCCGCCGCCCAGAACGGCACCTCGCGCCCGGGCCGCCACCACAGCGCCACCAGCCCCAGCGCCATCACCCCCGCCAGCACCAGCGCGGCCACCACCAGCTCCGGCCGCACCCGCCCGTCGTCGTCCCCCGTCCGCCCCAGCAGCACAAAGAGGGGGATGGCGGCCAGCAGCGCCAGCGCCACCACCAGCGGCGCCCCGCCGGAGGCGCGGTCCGCCAGCACCCCCGCCGCCACCGACGCGCGCACCAGCGCCACCGCCCCCGCCAGCGCCCCCGCCGCCAGCACCACCCGCACGCCGATCGGCAGGCGGTCCGCGGCCTTCGCGGGCTGCAGGCGCGCGAGCAGCCACGCGGCGGCGCCCAGCAGCACCAGCAGCAGCTGCCCCAGCGTCACGTCCCCCGGCAGGGGAAGGACGAAGCGGACGGGGGAGAAGGCGCTCTGCGCCCCCGACGTCCCCTCCAGCACCTCGCCCAGGGGGATGAGCACCAGCGACAGCGTGAGGGCGGCGATGGGGATCCCCGGCGGGCGGTCGCCGCCGCGGTACCAGGCAAGGGCCAGCAGCAGCGCCGCCACCAGCCACCCCCCCGCCACCTCCCACCGCCCGTGGCGGGAGACGCGGTCGCGCCAGCGGTCCTGCGTAAGCGCCTCGAAGACGCCGCTCAGAATGGTGTCCTTTTCCGTCGTCCAGTCCCAGATCCCCTCGCCTTGGGCCAGCTCCGGCGTGGTGAAGTGCGGGACCACGCCGTTGCGCCGGGCAAAGCGGTCGGCGTACGGCTCCGTCCCCTCCCCCACCTCCACGTGCGCGTCCAGCAGCATGGCCGCCATCGCCACGTTGCCGCTGCGCAGCCGCTCGCCGAAGTACACGTAGCCGAAGAGCGGGCCGGAGGAGAAGGACGATTCCACCAGCCCGCGGCGCACGGAGTCCGGCACCGTCCCGCGGTGCTCCCCCGCCCACACCAGCGGCGAGCCGTCGGGGCGATACACCGCAAGCGCCGTCATCCCCGTCCTGCGCCGCACCTCCTCCAGCTCGGCGAACAGGCCGGCGTTCACGCGCGTCCGCGGGCCCACGAGGTCGGCCGCGCCCAGCACCGCGCGCCCGCCGCGATCGAACACCTGGTTCAGCCCGTCGCGCACGCGGGCGCCGGCGCGGTCTTCCACGGAGAAGCGCACGCCGCCCCACTCCGTGGCCACGCGCCACAGCCGCAGCTGCGTGCGCGCCGCCAGGGCGATCGTCACCCCCATCGCCAGTGCGCCCGCCACGCGCCAGGGACGGCGGACGGAGCGCGCCAGCACCGCCCACGCCGCGGCCGCCGCCGCCGCCGCGGGAATCCACCCGGGCGTCAGCCGCTGCAGCCAGACGGCCAGCAGCAGCAGCGCCAGCCACCCCCCGGCCCACCCCGCCGCGTCCGCGTCCATGCGGGACCGTCGGCGCGGCGGCGCGGACGGTGCGGCTTGCGCCTCCGCCGGTTCACCCGCTAGCGTCGTTTCGATGCTCAAGCCCATGCGCTCCTACGCCATCAGCGACCTGCCGTGGACGGACGTGGCCGCCCACCTGAAGCACGACCGCCGGCTCATCCTGCCGGTGGGCGCGTGCGACCAGTCGGGGCCGCACCTGCCCGTGGGCGCCGGCACCTGCGTGGCGGAGGCGCTCGCGCGCAACCTGTCGCAGGAGTTCGGCGTGCTGCGCGCGCCCACCTTTCACTACGGCGTCAACATTCCCGGCGAGGCCGCGTACGCTGGCACCGCGGCCCTGCGCGCCAAGACGCTGCAC
Source organism: Longimicrobium sp. (assembly GCA_036379135.1). Taxonomy (GTDB): domain Bacteria; phylum Gemmatimonadota; class Gemmatimonadetes; order Longimicrobiales; family Longimicrobiaceae; genus Longimicrobium. The sequence continues at coordinate 16,241 of DASUVG010000179.1, read as the reverse complement.
CGCGCGCTCAACGAGCTGCTGGCCGTGTGGACGTCGCACGGGTTCGACGAGTTCATCGCCATCACCGCCAACGCGCACGTGCCGCACGCCGAGGCCATCGCCACCCTGCGGGCCCCCAACGCCCGGGTGCGCGTGGTCGAGGCGCTGAACGTGGACCTGTCGGCGCTGCTGGACGGCGCCACCCACCAGGAGCACGCCGACGAGGCGCTCACCTCGCTGCTGCTGCACCTGCGGCCGGACGCGGTGCTCATGGAACGGATCTCGAACCCCACGGAAGACCCTCGAAAGGTCCGAAAGTTCGTCGTCGGGCGGCTGCGGCGCATCCCCCCCGCCAGCCGCGGCACGCTGGGCAGCGCCGCGCTGGCCACCGCGGAGAAGGGGCGGCTCATCTACGAGCACATCCTGCAGAAGATCCGCCTGAAGGTATTCATCGCGCCCCCGCCGGACGAGGACGAGGAGTAGCTTCGTCGCCGTGGACAACGCAACCGCAAGGGATGGAAGGACTTGGGTTGGGCGTGCCCCTCCGCTGCGCTCCGGGTCGGGCTGCGCGCGCCGTAGGCAACGATACAACTGTTGCCAACGGCGCCGAGCCCCCGGCGCTCACCATCCCCGGCGCGTTTCCGCCGCTTTCCTGCACTCGCGCCGTGTTCTCGGCCCTGCGGGCGCGCATCCCTCACGCGACGGCCTCCGTCTACCGCGGCATACGCGTCCGAGAAGCGCCCCCGTCTCCCAACAACCTGCGTGGCGAAGGTCTGACGCGCACCTTCCGCCCTGCGCCGCGAACGACAGACACTCCAGGCTTGTCGAAGCGGGATCGGATTCTCCCCTCTCCGCGAGGAACGAGCGGGGAGGGGCCGGGGGAGGGGCACCGCGTCGGGCGCCAGTTCGATCCCGTTCGCCGCGCCCCAATCCCTTCGATTCCCCTCCGCGTTTTCCTCCGCTGATCCGCCCCTAAATCCGCCCCACATCACGTCTTCCGCGCCCTCCTCCCCACCCCGCGCCGAAACCCGTGCATCCCCGTGGGGTACGGAGCGTGCGGACCGACGCCGCCGTGTCCCGCGGCGGCCATCCAACGAGGAAGCGATGAAGATCAGCCACAAGCTCTCCCTGTACGCATTCGCCCTGCTGGGGCTCACCCTTGCCGCGCCGCCGCCGTCGGCCGCGCAGCAGGTGGACAGCGGCACCTTCGTGGTCTACGTGGAAGACCGCGAGGTGGGGACGGAGGCGTTCCTCATCAGCCAGGCCGGCAGCGGCCAGGGCGCGGAGCTGGTGGCCATCGGCCGCGTGCGCGTGCGGCTGCCCGAAGGCACGCTGGAGCTGGACCCGCGCCTTACCTCCCGCGGCGTGGGCGCGGACCCCGTCAACTACCAGGTGAATGTGGGCGGCAGCTCGCCCAGCCGCGTGGTGGGCACCGTGGGCGGCGGGCGGTTCAGCGCCAAGATCGTCACCGGCTCCGGCGAGCAGCTTCGCGAATACGTGGCCAGCTCCGGCGCGGTGGTGCTGGACCAGGGCGTGGCGCACCACTACCAGTTCCTGGCGCAGCGCACGCACCAGGGCCGCGTTCCCGTCATCGTGCCGCGCGAGAACCGGCAGGTGATGGCCACCGTGGAAAGCCGCGGCGAGGAGACGGTCTCCATCGGCGGCGTCACGACCACGCTGTTCCACCTGGTGGTGCAGCCCGCGGGCGGCGACGAGCACCACGTGTGGGTGGATGCGCTCAACCGCGTGATCCGCGTGGAGGTTCCCGCCCGCGCCTACCGCGCCGAACGGACGCGCATCCCGCGCTGACGCGCCGTTCCACGCACCGCATCGATGGGGAGCGCCGGTATCGAACACCGGCGCTCCCTGTTTCCTCCTCATCCACCGGAGCGGCGCGGCACCGGCGCTCCGCCATCCCGACGTGAGCTGCCGCGCAACTTCGTCCGCGGCGCGTCCGTATCCACCCGCGCCGGGCGGAACGGCGCGCTACCGGTCGTTGCGTTGCGCCATTAGCTTTGGCTCACTCCACCCCACCCCGCACGGGAGGTCCCCCCATGACCGACACGCTGACCGTGGTCCCGACCGCACCCCCGCCTCCGGAGGAGCCGCACGCCGGCTCGTTCGCGCGCCGGGTGATGGACACCTTCTTCTCCCCCGTGGCGCTTTTCCAGCGCTTCGGCGCGCGGCCGCCCTGGGTGGACGTGACGGTCCTGTCCGTGGTGCTGGGCGTGCTGGCGTTCGCGCTCATCCCCAACGAGGTGTGGGTGAACACCATGGAAGAGGCCCTGCGCCGGCAGGGGGGCGAGGTGCCGGCGGGGATGGACCCGGAGAGCATGGCCCGCGTGCAGCGCGTCGGCGGGCTGATCGCGAGCGTCATCGTGCCGTGGATCCTGCTGGCGGCGGTGGCGGGCGCGATGGTGCTCGTCTTCAGCGTCATCCTGGGCGGCGCGGCCACCTTTCGCCAGTACGTGGGCGTGGTGGCGCACGCCAGCCTGATCGGCGCCGTGGGCTCGCTGGCCGCGCTCCCCATCATCATGCAGAAGGGGGTGATGGCGGGGATCACGCTGGGCGCGCTGGCGGGCGGGATGGACCCCGATTCGTTCGTCTACCAGTTCCTGAACGCCTGGAACGTGTTCCTGGTGTGGCAGTGCGTGCTGCTGGGGCTGGGCGCCGCGGCGCTCAACCGCAGGATCGGCGCGGGGACGGCCGTGGGCGTGGTGCTGGGGCTGTACGCGCTGGTGGCCGTCGTGGTCGCGGTGCTCTGAAACCAATTCCGGGGCCGCCCGTAGTGCGGCCCGCGGCCCCACGGGGCCGCCCTCTCTCGCAGGACCCAATCACCGACGGATCTCGACCGATGTTGACTCAACGCCTTGCCCGCGCCGCGGGCCTTTCGCTGCTGGCCGCACTGGCCGCCGCGCCCGTCTTCGCGCAGCAGGCGCCACCGCAGACGGGCCCCGTGCTCACGCTGCAGCAGGCGGTCGCGGCCGCGCGCGAGAACAACCCCGACATGCAGGCCCAGCGCAACGACACGCGCGCCACCCAGGCCGCCATGCGCAACGCCCGGGCCGACTTTCTTCCCTCCGCCAGCGCCAGCGCCGGCTTCGGGTACACGGGAAGCGGCGAGCAGCGCTTCGGCGCGCAGACCTTTGGCGAAAAGCCGGTCTACTACTCGTCCAACTGGAACCTGGGGCTGAGCTACGACCTGAGCGGCGCCAAGCTCCTGCAGCCCCGGCTGGCCCGGTCGCAGCACCAGGCCGCCGAGAGCCGCATCGCGGGGTACGAGGCCGACCTGGTGATGCAGGTGCAGCAGCAGTACCTCACCGTGCTGCAGGCCGGCGAGCTGGCCACGCAGGCGCAGCGCGAGGTGGACCGCACCCGCGAGCACGAGCGGCTGGCCAACGCGCGCCTGGAGGTGGGCAGCGGCACGCCGCTGGACGTGCGCCGGGCCCAGGTGGAGCGCGGCCGCGCCGAGGTGGGCGTGGTGCAGCAGCAGAACACGTACGAGACGGAGCTGCTGCGGCTGGGGCTGCTGATGGGCGTGGACCTTCCCGCCGGCACCCGGCTGGAGAGCGCGTTCGAGCTCTTCGAGCCGCGCTGGAGCGCGGACGAGCTGGTGGGCATGGCGCTGGAGAACAACCCCGGCCTGCACGCCGCCCGCGCCAACACCGGCGCCGCGCAGACGCAGGTGCGCGCCGCCCGCTCCGCCTACCTTCCCTCCCTGAACTTTCAGGTGGGGCTCGCCGGCTCCGTGTACAGCGCGGGGAACATCGACCCGCTGGTGCAGCAGCAGCTGGGGGGGATGCAGGGCGCCTTCTCGTCGTGCGTCGAGGGCAACGCCATCCGCACCGCCGTGGGGCTGACCCCCGCCAACTGCGCCCAGTTCGACGTGAACGACCCCGTGGTGCAGGCGGCCGTGCGCCGCGAGGTGGAGGCGGGCAACCCCAGCTTTCCCTTTGGCTACCAGCGGCAGCCGCTGCAGGCGTCCATGAGCATCTCGCTCCCCCTGTTCGACGGGTTGAGCCGCGAGCGCCGCATCGAGGAGGCGCGCGTGCAGTCGGCCGACGCCCAGCTCGCCGTGCGGGCGCAGGAGCAGCGGCTGACCCGCGACGTGCGCACCGGGCTGCTGAACGCCCAGACCGCGTTCCGCACCGCGCAGCTGCAGCGCCAGGTGGCCGAGAACGCCGGCGAGGAGCTGCGGATGGCGCGCGAGCGCTTTCGCCTGGGCGCCGCCAACAGCATCGAGGTCACCGACGCGCAGACGCGCCTGGCCGAGGCCGAGCGCGCCGTGATCGACGCCGTGTACATGTACCACAAGTCGCTGGCCGCGCTCGAGGCGCTGGTCGGCCGCTCCCTTCGCTGAAACCGCGGGCCCCCACCCGGAAGACAGGACGATAGAATGATGTCGACGAAAAAGAAGGTGCTGATCATCGCCGGCGTGGTGATCGCCGTGGGCGCGCTGGGCGCGCTGTCGCTGCGCGGCGGCAACGACCGCGGCGTGCAGGTGAGCACCGAGGCCGTGGCCCGCCGCACGCTGGTGGAGGTGGTCACCGCCAGCGGAAAGATCGAGCCCAAGCGCAAGGTGGACATCAGCGCCGACATCAGCGGCCGCGTGGTGCAGGTGGCGGTGGAAGAGGGGCAGTGGGTGAACGCCGGCGCGCTCCTCCTTCGCATCGACCCCACCCAGTTCGTGGCCGCCGTGCGCCGCGCCGAGGCCAGCGTGTCGCAGGCCCGCGCCCGCGAGGCGCAGAGCCGCGCGCAGCTCACCAAGGCGCAGGCCGACGCGCGCCGCGCCGAGCAGCTGATGCAGACCAACGAGCTGGTGAGCGCCGCGGACGTGGAGAACGCCCGCACCACGGCGCAGGTGGCCGAGCAGGAGCTGCAGGCCGCCCGCTTCGCCGTGACCCAGGCGCAGGCCGCGCTCAGCGAGACGCGCGACCAGCTGTCGAAGACGACTATCGTGGCACCCATGAGCGGGCGGGTGACGCGGCTGAACATCGAGCAGGGCGAGACGGCGGTGGTGGGAACCATGAACAACCCCGGATCGCTCCTCCTGACCATCGCCGACCTGTCGGTGATGGAGGCCAAGGTGGAGGTGGACGAGACGGACGTCCCGGGCCTGACCGTGGGCGACAGCGCGTCGGTCAAGGTGGACGCGTTCCCCAACCAGGCGTTCCCCGGCCGCGTGACGCGCATCGGCAACAGCTCCATCCAGCTCGCGGCGGCCGGCGGGCAGTCGTCCGACCAGCAGTCGGTGGACTACGAGGTCGTCATCACCCTGGACAATCCCCCCGCCGAGCTGCGCCCGGACCTGAGCGCCACGGCCGAGATCGTCACCGAGACGCGGGCCAACGCGCTCAGCGTCCCCATCCTCGCCCTCACCGTTCGCGACGCCGAGGGGAAGAAGTTCCGCGTCTCGGACGACGAGAAGGAGAACCCCGACCAGGCGGCCGTCCGCGCCCGGGGCGACGAGGAAGAGATCGAGGGCGTGTTCGTGGTGCGCGAGGGGAAGGCCGAGTGGGTGCCGGTGACCATCGGCATCGCCGGCGACCGCTACTTCGAGGTGGTGCGCGGGCTGCGCGGGGGCGAGACCGTGGTCTCCGGCAGCTACGCCGTGGTGCGCGAGCTGGAGGACGAGGACGCGGTGCAGGTGCCGTCGGCGGCGGAGAAGGGCAAGGCCGGCGAGAAGGGGAAGGCCGAAAGCGCCGCACGGAGGAAGGGATGAGCGCGGCGCCCCTGATCCACACCCGCGGCCTGGAGAAGCACTACGACCTGGGCGCGGAGACGGTGCGCGCGCTGCGGGGGGTGGACCTGGACATCCACCGCAACGAGTACGTAGCCATCATGGGCCCGTCCGGCAGCGGCAAGAGCACGTTCATGAACCTGATCGGCTGCCTGGACACGCCCACGGCGGGGGTGTACGTCCTGAACGGGCACCCGGTGGCGGGGATGGACGAGGACGAGCTGGCGCGCGTGCGCAACAAGGAGATCGGCTTCGTCTTCCAGACCTTCAACCTCCTTCCCCGCAGCACCGCGCTGGAGAACGTGGAGCTGCCGCTGGTCTACGGCGGGCTGGGCAAGAAGGAGCGGCGCGAGCGGGCCACGGAGGCGCTGCGCCACGTGGGCCTTGGCGACCGCATGGACCACCGGCCCAACCAGCTTTCCGGCGGGCAGCGGCAGCGCGTGGCCATCGCCCGCGCGCTGGTGACGCACCCCAGCATCATCCTGGCCGACGAGCCCACGGGCAACCTGGACTCGCAGACCAGCGAAGAGATCATGGGGCTGTTCGCGCGGCTGCACGAGGAGGGGCAGACCATCATCATGGTCACCCACGAGCCCGACATCGCCGCCCACGCCGAGCGCGTGGTGACGCTGCGGGACGGCAGGATCGCCAGCGACCGCCAGCAGGAGCCGACGGCCGCGGGAACGGCGTGGGGCACGCACCCCGTGGTCGCGGAGGCTTGAGCCATGGGCATCCGCGAGGCGTTACGGATCGCCCTGGCCAACATCCGCGCCAACAAGCTGCGCGCCTTCTTCACCGTGCTGGGGACGGTGGTGGGCGTGACCTTCCTGATCGCCGTCATCACCCTGCTCAAGGGGATGGACGCGTACATGAAGGAGGAGTTCGCGGGCCGGCTATTCGGGCAGAACACGGTGCTGGTGCGGCGCATCCCCGAGCTGGAAGGCCCCTCCACGGAGGAGGACTGGCGCGAGTGGGAGCGGCGCCCGCTGTTCCGGCAGCACGACGCGGAGTGGCTGGCGGCCAACATGCGCACCCCGGGAAAGCTCTCCTACAGCTTCGACCAGGAGGCCCGGGTGGGCGACGGCAGGGGGCGCGAGGTTCAGGGGGTGCAGATCATCGGCGCGTCGGAGAACTTCTTCGCCATCCGCGAGCTGGACTTCGCGGCCGGGCGGCCGTTCAGCCGCAACGAGGCCCAGCGCGGCGTTCCCGTCATCGTCCTGGGCCAGGACGTGGCCGACGGCCTGTTCGAGGGGCGCCCGGTGGTAGGGCAGACGGTACGCATCGGCGGCTTTCCCTACCGCGTGATCGGGCTGCTGGAAAAGCAGGGGACGCTCTTCGGGATGTCGATGGACCGCATGGCCATCGCGCCGGTCAAATCGCCCGTGAACGGCGGCATCTTTCCCCGGGCGGGGACGGTGGAGGACATCTCGTTCAAGGTGGACCGCGCGGAGCTCATGCCGGCGGCGGAGTCGGAGATGATCGGGCTGCTGCGCACGCTGCGCCGGCTGCGCCCCAGCGAGGACAACAACTTCTCGGTGGAGACGGCCAAGGGGTCCATGGGCTTCTGGGACAAGATCTCGGGGTTCATGCTCATGGTGCTCCCCATGCTGGTTTCCGTGTCGCTGCTGGTGGGCGCCGTGGTGATCATGAACATCATGCTGGTGTCGGTGTCGGAGCGCACGCGGGAGATCGGCATCCGCAAGAGCCTGGGGGCGCGACGGCGCGACATCCTGCTGCAGTTCCTGATCGAAAGCAGCACGCTCAGCGGCGTGGGCGCGGTCGTCGGCATCCTGCTGGGGATCGGGCTGGCATCGCTGGTCTCGGCCGCATCGCCCCTGCCGGCGCGGGTATCCAGCGGGTCCATCCTGCTGGGGCTGGGGCTGGGGATCGGCGTGGGGCTGGCGGCCGGCGTGTACCCCGCGTGGCGGGCGTCGCGGCTGGACCCCATCGTGGCCCTCAGGGCGGACTAGGAGGAGCACGGTGAATCTCGCGAGCATGAAGGGCGGCGTGCTGATCGCCCTGGAGCAGCTGCGCAGCAACAAGGTGCGCGCCTCGCTCACCATTCTGGGCATCGTGATCGGCGTGGCCACGGTGATGACCATGGCCGCCGCCATCTCGGGCTTTCAGGGCTCCATCATGGACGCCCTGAACGCCATCGGGCCCAAGAATTTCTTCGTGGAGCGCTTCAACCAGGCGCAGATCCTGATGGTGGACGACGGGGGGCCGCCGCCGTGGGAGGGCAAGCCGCCCCTCACTTTCGCGGAGGCCCAGATGCTTCGCGACCTCCCCTCCATCCGCAGCGTGGCGACGTCGGCGGGGGCGGGCGGCACGGTGAAGTACCGGTCGCGGTCGGTGCCCTCGGTGCAGTTGCAGGGGTACAGCGCGCAGTGGGTGGACTACTCGCCCGGCGACTTCGTGGAAGGGCGCAACTTTCTGCCGGTGGACGAGACGCGCAGCAGCACCGTGGCGGTGCTCAGCGACGGGCTGGCAGAAGCGCTGTTCCCCAGCGGCAGCGCGGTGGGCAAGGAGGTGCGGATGCGCGGACAGTCGTTCCGCGTGGTGGGCGTGTACCGGCAGAAGGAGAACATCTTCTCCGGCGCCCAGGGGAACTGGGCCATCATCCCCACCACCACCGCCATCAAGCGGCTGGGCGCGGACGCGGAGTGGATGAGCCTGCTGGTGGTACCGGCCGCGGGCTACACGCAGGAGCAGGCGATGGACGACGTGGTGGCCCGCCTGCGCCAGGCGCGCAGCCTGCGCCCCGGGGAGGAGAACAACTTCGCGGTGGTGCGGCAGGAAGCGCTGGCCGACATGGTGAACGGCGTCATCCAGGTGTTCGCCATCGTGATGCTGGTGCTGGCGGGGATCGGGCTTATCGTGGGCGGCGTGGGCGTGGTGGGGATCATGATGATCTCGGTGACCGAGCGCACGCGCGAGATCGGCGTGCGCAAGGCGCTGGGGGCCACGCCGCGCGAGATCCTGTGGCAGTTCCTGGTGGAGTCGATGACGGTCACGCTCATCGGCGGCATCATCGGCCTGGTGATCGCCATGGCGTTCGCCGCGCTGATCAGCGCGATCAGCCCCATCCCGGCGGCAATCCCGCTGTGGGCCGTGGGCGCGTCGCTGCTGACCGCGGCGGTCTCGGGGATGGGCTTTGGCCTGTATCCCGCGTTCAAGGCCGCGCGGCTGGACCCGGTGGACGCGCTGCGCCACGAGTGATGGGGAACTGCAGGGAATAGCGAACAGGAACAGGGAACAGCCTGGCAACGGCTCCTGGCCGAGGGCCCCCGGTGTCTCGCGCGTTTGCGCGGGAGGCCGGGGGTTCGGCATTTTGGGGACGAGGGGCGCTGCGGCAGGCCTCGAGCAGACCCCTCCGGGCGGGCACCACTCGCCCACCTCCCCCGAAACTGCCGGGGGAGGCTGGTTGTAGGGCAGGGTCCGCGGCGGGCCGGCCGGATTCGAGCTGCGCCCGCAGGCAGCCCCCCTCTCCCGGCCTCTCCCCCATAAACTGCATGGGGGAGAGGTGATGCGCGTCGAGAGTTCGGAGCGCGTCGCAGGGAGGGATGCGGCCGCATCTGCCGGAACGGGATCGAATTCTCCCTTCCCCCACGCTGTTTGTGGGGGAAGGGCCGGGGATGGGGGGCCCCGTCGGGCGCAGCTCGATACCCGTCGCCGAGCCCTGGACCCAGCGGCCACGTCCTCCCCTCTCCGCGAGGAACGAGCGGGGAGGGGCCGGGGGAGGGGCCCCCTGCGGATGCAGTTGGAAGCCTTTCGTTGATCTTCGATCCGTCGGCCACACCAACCTCCCCCAGGTTTTTTTGGGGGAGGTGGGCGAGGTTTACGAGCCCGGAGGGGGCGTACCCGGAGAGTTGTCCGAAGCACTCGAATCCTCGAGATCGAACCAGACCAGCCATCCCGATGACCGATACCACCACCCCCGCCGAGCCCCTCGCCCCGCCGGTGGACCTGCTGGCGATCGCCGCGCACAGAGACGACGTGGAGCTGCTCGTCGGCGGGACGATGGCAAAGACGGCGGCGCAGGGGTACCGCACCGGCATCCTGGACCTGACCGCCGGCGAGATGGGCACCGACGGCAGCGCCGACCTGCGAGGCCACGAGGCCGACGCCGCCGCGAAGATCCTGGGCGTCGCCGCGCGGCGGAACGCGGGCCTGCCGGACGCGGGGCTGGAGAACACCCCCGAGACGCGGCGCATCGTGGCGGCGTTCATCCGCGCCTTCCGGCCGCGCGTCGTCATCATCCCGTACATGACGGGCCGCCACCCGGACCACCGCATCGCCTCGCAGCTGGCGTACGACGCCAGCTTCCTGGCCGGGCTTTCGAAGCTCGACGTGCCGGGCGCGCCGCATCGTCCGCACAAGCTGCTCTACGCGCTGACGTACCGCGAAGACCCGGTCAAGCCCAGCTTCGTGGTGGACGTCACCGACTTCATGGAGACCAAGATGGAGGCGGTGAAGTGCTACGGCTCGCAGTTCGACGGCAAGACGTGGGGCGGCGAGGTGTACCCGGGCGGCGACCGCCCACTCTACGACCAGGTGCGCATGCACGCCGCCCGCTACGGCTCGCTCATCCGCACCGCGTACGGCGAGCCGTTCTACGTCACCGAGACCATGCAGGTGGATGACGTCGTCGGCCTTCCCGTGCGCAGCATCTGACGCCCGTGTCTCCTCCGCCCACCGTTCCGATCCGCGACGTGGAGCTCGTGGTGATGGACATGGCCGGCACCACCGTGCACGACGGCGGCGAGGTGCCGGCCGCGTTCCGGTCCGCGCTGGCCGCCCACGGCGTGGGGGTGACGGACGATGAGCTCGCCGGCGTCCGCGGCGCCTCCAAGCGCGAGGTCATCCGCACCTTGATGACGCGCCATCAGCCGGATGCGCTGCCGTCGCTGGTGGAGGAGGTATACGACGAGTTCCGCGCGGCGCTGGCGGAGCGGTACGCGGCCGGCGTCCGCGCGGTGGAGGGGGCGGAGGACGTGTTCGACTGGCTGCGGCGCCGGGACGTGCGGGTCGCGCTGAACACCGGCTTCGACCGGACGATCACCGGGCTGCTGCTGGATGCGCTCGGCTGGCGCGAAGGGGTGGTGGACGCCGTGGTCTGCGGGGACGAGGTGCGCCAGGGACGGCCCGCGCCCTACCTCATCTTTCGCGCGATGGAGGCGACGGGCGCGGCTTCGGTGCACCGCGTGATGAACGTGGGCGATACGGAGCTGGACCTGCGGGCGGGATGGAACGCCGGCGTGGGGTGCAACGTGGGCGTGACGAGCGGCGCGCACCCGCGCGAGCGGCTGGCGCGCGCGCCGCACACGCACCTGATCGAGAGCGTGGCGTCGCTCCCCGAGCTGTGGTGATCGGGGCCGTCCACCCGTTCACCCGTTCACCCGTTCACCCCGTCACCCGTTCACCAAAACGGGTCGGGCGCGGGGATCCGTGTGGATCACCCGCGCCCGGAGTGAGGGACCGGCCTCCGCCGCCATGACGGGCTTAGCGGTTTCCCGCACGTCCCAAGGTGTTTTAAGGCGCTCGAGGCGCAGTGCGACACTATGAGACCGGCCCCTCGATCCCCAATATTATGCCGGTCGGCCCCCAGCGCAATGAACTTCGATGATGAGCCGCTTCCAGCTGGGCACGTCGGTGCCGTGAACGCGCACGGCCGTGGCGCGGGCGGAGCCGCCGCGCAGCAGCCACGGCGCCAGCCACTGGTTGATCTCCGGCGGCAGGTGGCCCAGCGGATCGCCGCCGCGCGAGTGCACCCACACCATGGGGTCGTCCTCCATCGGCGGGTCGGGGATCAGGATCAGCTCGTCCCCCTGCGCCACGGCGTCGACGACCGCCGCGCGCTCGCCGAAGACCGTGCCGTGGACGGTGGTGCGAAAGGTGGCCGGACGGCTTTCCGGAAGCGGTGGAATCATGCGCATCGGGCACCTGTGCGGATGATCGGAGCCATCGGCGCAATGTAGCGCGGGCCCCGTGGGGCTTCAAGTGTTCCGTTCGCCGCGCCGACGCCAGCGAAACCTAATGCGCGCTTGCGTTTATCAACCCCGTTCACCCGCGCCCGCCGACCATGCCCCATCCGGTGTACCTGGACTACGCGGCCACCACGCCGCTGCGCCCCGAGGCGCGCGAGGCCATGCTCGACATGCTCTCGCAGCGCTGGGGAAACCCGTCCAGCATGCACCGCTGGGGGCGCGAGGCGCGCGCCGCGCTCGAAGACGCCCGCGCCCGCTTTGCCGCCGTCATCGGCGCGGCGCCGGCGGAGATCGTCTTTACGCGCGGCGGCACGGAGGCGGACAACCTGGCCGTCCTGGGCCGCGCTCGGGCGGCCGGCGGCCCCCTCGCCTGCTCCGCCATCGAGCACAAGGCCGTGCTCTCGTCGGCAAAGGCGGCGGAGGGGAAGGATGGCCGGCTCCACGTGGTCCCGGTGGATGAGAACGGCGTCGTGGACGTGGATGCGCTCGCCGCGATCGTGCGGGATCATGCGCCCACGCTGGTCTCCGTGATGTGGGCGAGCAACGAGGTCGGCGCCGTCCAGCCGGTGGAGCGGATCGGGGAGATCTGCGCGGAGGCGGGCGTCGCGTTCCACTCCGACGCGGTGCAGGCGCTGGGCAAGGTGCCCGTCCGCGCGGACCGGGTGCCGGTGGACCTGCTGGCGTTCAGCGCGCACAAGCTGGGCGGCCCGCGCGGCGCCGGCGTGCTGTTCGCGCGGCGCGGGACTAAGCTGGACCCGCTGCTGTTCGGCGGCGGGCAGGAGCGCGGCCTGCGCCCGGGGACGGAGGACGTCGCCTCCGCCGTCGCCTTTGCGGTGGCGGCGGAGCTGGCGGAGGCGGAGCGGGAAGCGACGATGGCGCGCATCGCCACGCTGCGGGACGGGCTGGAGGCGGGGCTGTGCGCGCGCATCCCCGGCCTGCGCGTCAACGCCGCCGGGGCGCCGCGCCTGCCGACCATCAGCAACCTGTCCGTCCCCGGCGCGGACCCGGAGATGCTGCTGATGGCGCTGGACCTGGAGGGCATCGCCGCCTCGTCCGGCTCGGCGTGCAGCAGCGGCGCGGTGGAGCCGTCGCACGTGCTGCTGGCGATGGGCCTGCCCGCGGAGCTCGCCGGCCCGTCCGTGCGCTTCTCGCTGGGCCGCGACACCACGGAGCAGGACATGGAGCGGGTGCTGGAGGTCTTTCCCCGCGTCGTGGAGCGGGTGCGGACGTAGGGCCCTCACCCGGCTCGTTCCTCGCCTGCCCTCTCCCACACACTGCGTGGGTGAGGGGATCAGGGGGATAAACGGCACGGCACAGGAGCGCTTCGGAGGGTGGGGTGCGGGATGGTGGGCGCCCCCCTCTCCCGGCCTCTCCCCCGCAAACTGCGCGGGGGGGAGGTGACGCGCTCGACAGGTTGTCGAACCAGGATCGAAGTTTATACCCTCTCCCGCTTGCGGGAGAGGGCTCGAGCCTGAGCGAGCGGGTGAGGGCTGCCCGCCGAAGCGCGATCGAAGTTCTCTTCTCTCCGGGATAAACTCCGGGAGAGGGGCTTGGGGACGGCCCAAACACAGCAGTTCAGGAAGATTCGATGGAGAAGAAGACCGTCCTCGTCGCCATGTCGGGCGGCGTGGACTCGTCGGTGGCGGCGGCGCTGCTCGTGGAGCAGGGGCACAACGTCATCGGCGTGACGATGAAGACCTTCTGCTACTCGGAGGCCGACGCGCAGGCGGACGGTCCCACCCGGTCGTGCTGCGGCCTGGACGGGATCATGGACGCGCGCATGGTGGCCGACCGCCTGGGCATTCCGCACTACGTGTTCGACGTGGAGCGCGAGTTCACGCGCGACGTGATCGACGACTTCGTCAGCGAATACGCCGCCGGCCGCACGCCCAACCCCTGCGTGCGCTGCAACGGCAACACCAAGTTCCGCGACCTGCTGCGCCGCGGAGCCATGCTGGGCTGCGACTTCATCGCAACCGGCCACTACGCGCGCATGGGCACGGACGCCCGCGGCGAAGCCGTGCTGCTGCGCGGCGTGGACGCGAAGAAGGACCAGTCGTACTTCCTGTGGGCCCTGCCGCCCGAGATGCTGCCGAAGCTGATGTTCCCACTCGGCGAGCTGACCAAGCCGCAGGTGCGCGAGATGGCGCGCCAGCTGGGCCTCTCCACGGCGGAGAAGCCGGAGAGCATGGAGATCTGCTTCGTCCCCACGGGAGACTACGCGGGGTTCCTGGGCAAGCGGCTGGGCGCGGACCACGCCGCGCTCTCCCCCGGCGCGCTGGTGACCACGACGGGCGAGGTGATCGGCGAGCACGACGGCTACGCGCGCTACACGGTGGGCCAGCGCCGCGGCCTGGGCGGCGGGCGGTCGCTGCCGCTGTACGTCATCGGCACGCGGCCGCAGACGCGCGAGGTGGTCGTCGGCACGGCGGACGAGCTGCTGCGCGGCGACGTGGCCATCGGCGAGCTTAGCTGGCTGGCCGCGCCCCCCGCCCCCGGCGACGCCGTGGGCGTGCAGCTGCGCCACCGCGCTCCCGCCGTCCCCGCGCGCGTGGCGTCGGTGGCGGACGGCGTGGTGCGCCTGGCGCTGGACCAGCCCCAGCGCGCCGTGACCCCCGGCCAGTCCGCCGTGATGTTCAGCGGCGACGTGGTGCTTGGCGGCGGCCGGATCACGTCATAGCTTTCATCCGCCACCCGAACCTTCACACGTGGAGCCGCTGTGATCTACAAAGTAGTTCTGCAGAAGTCGGAAGAGGGGTACAGCGTCAGCTGTCCCGGGCTTCCGGGCTGCTGGTCTCAGGGTGAAACCGAAGAGGAGGCACTGGAGAACATCCAGGACGCAATCCAGGAATACCTGGCGGCCGTGGACGACATCACCCAGGGGCGCGAGGTACGTGAAGTAGAGGTCGCCGCCTAGTGGGGAAGATTCCGGGAATCAATCACCTGGACGCGATCCGCGCGCTGGAAAAGGCAGGATTCAGGATTATTCGGCAGGGGAAGCACGTGGTGATGTCAAACGGTGACCGGATCGTCGTGGTCCCGCGAAACAATCCTGTGAACGCGTTCACCATGGGCGGCATCGCGTGAGACGCCGGGCTCACTCCCGACGAGTTCCGCGCCCTCCTCTGATATGACTCTGACGCACGAAAGCTCCGCGAAAACAAACGGGAGCGGCGCCGACTCGGCACCGCTCCCGTTCGCGATCTGCGCAAGTCATATCAGAACCCGTGCTGCGACGACGTTCTCTCTCGAGCCGTCAGATCACACACGGGAGGGCGCGATGGGCTTCTCACCTCGTGACCATTGTTCATGCTGAGCACACAAACGCAAAGGGCCTCGGAAATCCAAGGCCCTTCGCTTGAATCAACGTCCGATTCGTGCTGCGCGATCACTCCAGCTCCTTCGACTCCTTGAGCAGGTCGCGCAGGCGAGCGACCGCGGAGCCGTGGATCATCTCTTCGGCGTCCGCCTCGTCGCCCTGCACCTCGACGAAGCGGGCGCGCGCCGACGGGTCCGACAGGCAGTGAAAGATCACCTTGGGCCGGATCGAGAGGCCGAAGCGGCCACCCGAGGCGAAGGCTTCCCAGGTCAGCAGGTTCTCGTCCGTGAACGTCTGGCTCATGTCAGGTTCCTAGTGCCAAGTACCTAGTGCCAAGTACCCAGTACCTGGTTGTTCCGAGCGAGATTCAAGCGCTTCGCACACAGCGGCAAGCAACTTGGCACTCGGTTCCAGGCACTGCAGTTCAGTGCCGCATCCCGGCGGCGGCGGCGAACTCCTCGAACTCCTTGCGGGCGGGCTCGTCCAGCTGGTCGGGCACGTCCACCTGTACCTTTACGAACTGGTCGCCGCGCCGGCCGCTCTTCTCCACCCCCATCCCCTTGATGCGAAAGCGGCGCCCGGGCTGCGTTCCCGGCGGCACCTTGAGGACCACGAACTGCCCGTCCACCGTCCGCACCTTGACCTTGGACCCCAGCACGGCCTGGGCCAGGTTCACGTGGATGGTGCACTCCACGTCCAGCCCCTCGCGCGAGAAGAACGAGTCCGGCTCCACGCGAAAGGTGAGCACCAGGTCGCCCGGCTGCCCGCCGGACGCGCCGCGGTCGCCCTGCCCGGCCAGGCGGATCTTGCTCCCGGTGTCCACCCCCGCCGGCACGGTGACGTTCACCGCCCGCTGGCGGCGCACCTGGCCGTTGCCGGCGCAGGTGGCGCACGGCTCGCTGGGCACCTTGCCCTTGCCGCCGCACATGGGGCACGGCCGCGTGACCCCGAAGCTCCCCGCGCCGAACGTCACCGTCCCCTTGCCGGAGCACTCGGGGCAGGTGCTGACCGTGGCGCCCGGCGCCGCGCCGGAGCCGTGGCAGGTGGGGCAGTCTTCCGTCACCGGCACCTGGATGGTCACCTTGCCCCCGCGCACCGCCGTGCGGAAGGGGATCTCCACCGCGTACTCGATGTTCTCCCCGCGCTCCGGCCCGCCCGCGCTCTGCGCCCCGCGGCGGCGCCCGAAGTCGAAGATGGAGCCGAAGATGTCGCCCAG
>DASUVG010000178.1:0-26681 GCA_036379135.1 Longimicrobium sp. | reverse complement strand
GTTCCACACCGGCGACATCGGCGAGCTTACGCCGGACGGCTTTCTGCGCATCACCGACCGGCTGAAGAACATCATCGTGACGGCGGGCGGCAAGAACGTGGCGCCGCAGCCCATGGAGAACCTGGCGGTGATGTCGCCGTTGGTGTCGCAGGCGGTCATCATCGGCGACCGGCGGCCGTTCGTCAGCATGCTGGTGGTGCCGGAGTGGGAGAACCTGCTTCCCTGGGCCGCGTCGCACGGCATCACCGGGACGGACCGCGACGCGCTGGCCGCCGATCCGCGCGTGGTGGCGCACTTGGCGAACGAGGCGCTGGGTGGCCTGGGCGAGTTCGCGAAGTACGAGCGGCCCAAGAAGGTGGCGGTGATCCCGCAGGAGTTCACCATCGAGTCCGGCATGCTCACCCCCACGCTCAAGATCAAGCGCAAGCTCGTCGAGAAGCACTACGCGGACGTGATCGAGGAGCTGTACGCGGGGCACACGGTCCCTGAGTGATCCGCCATGGGAAAACGGCGAGGGGTACAGAGGAACAGCGAACAGCCAGAGGAACAGAGGACGAATCATTTCCTCTGTTCCTCTGGCTTTTTTCTGTTCCTCTGTACCCCGGCAGTTCAGGACTTCGACGTCACCGCGAAGCTCTCACCCGCGCGGCTTCAGCTCCCACAGCACGTTGACGATCTGCCAGCGGCCGTCCACGCGCGCCATGTGCATGTAGTCGATCCACCCCGACATCGTCACCCGCACGCCCACTACGCGGACGTGATCGAGGAGCTGTACGCGGGGCACACGGTCCCCGAGTGATCCGCCGTGGGAAAACGGCGGGGGGTACAGAGGAACAGCGAACAGCCAGAGGAACAGAGGACGAATCATTTCCTCTGTTCCTCTGGCTTTTTTCTGTTCCTCTGTACCCCAGCAGTTCAGGACTTCGACGTCACCGCGAAGCTCTCACCCGCGCGGCTTCAGCTCCCACAGCACGTTGACGATCTGCCAGCGGCCGTCCACGCGCGCCATGTGCATGTAGTCGATCCACCCCGACATCGTCACCCGCACGCTGGCCGCGTTGCCGAACACGTCCAGGATCTGCACGTCCGCCTGGCGCTGCGCCTGGGGGGTGCGGGTGCCGCCGCCCTGCCCGGCAGCGTTCGCCAGCTCCTCCGCCGTCATCTCCTGCAGCTGCCACGCGCCGTCGCGCTGCATGGAGATGCGCTTGGCCAGCCGCGGGTGCAGCGAGCGGCCCATGCGTGCGCCGTCGCCCGTGTACCAGCCCTCGGCGTAGTCCAGTGCGGTGGCGCGGATGGCGGCGGAATCGGCCGGCGTCTGCGCGCGCGCCGGCGCGGCGAGGGCGGCGGAGAGCAGCAGCGCGGCGGCGAACAGGAAGCGCGTCTTCATCGTCGGAAAATCGTGATTCGGGGGGATGGATCGAAAGCGTCGACGGCCGTTGGATGCCGCGGGCGCGGCGGAGGTTTGCGGCGGGAGGCTAGCGGGCGATGAGGAGCTACATCATCCGCACCTGTCCCTCGTGCTCCACGTACTTCACGGCGGGGTGGCGGCGGACGGCGTCGAGCGCGTCCGCCGAAAGCTCCGCCGCGAATCCCAGGAGCGCGTGGCGAAAGACGTGCTTGGGCGTGAAGCCGTGCGCGGCGGCGAGCTCGTCCACCACCGCGTCCGGCTCGGTGCCGTCCACGAAGACGACGATGTAGCCCGGCGCCGCGGCGTCCGGCGTGCCGTGCAGCGGCGCCGGCCCGCTCACGCGTACACGCCCTGGACGGCCGCCTCGGGGGCGGGCATCGCGTTCTCGCGGCTCCGGATGGCCTCTTCCGCCGCCGCTTCCACCTCGGCGCTCACGCGCGCTTCGATGGCCTCCAGCGCGTCGCGGCCGATCCCCTCTTCCCCCAGCCACGCCTCGTACAGCCCCACGGGGTCGCGGCGCCCCCAGCCGGCGAACAGCTCCGCGTCGAACATGCTGCGCGCCTCGCGCTCGTCGTGCGTGGCGTGGCCGCCCATGCGGAACGTCTCCGCGACCAGCAGCGTGGGGCCGTTGCCGGCGCGCGCGTGGTCCGCGGCCAGCCTGGTCGCCGCGTAGGCGTCGAGCACGTTGTTGCCGTCGAAGGTGCCGCCCGCCACGCCGTACATCGCCGGCCAGTCCTCGAAGCTGCCGGCGGCGTGCTGCGACAGCCGCGTCCCCAGTGCCACCTGGTTGTTCTGGATGATGAAGATCACCGGCAGCCGCAGCACCGCGGCAAAGTTGATCCCCTCGTGGAACGCCGCCGTCTTCGTCGACCCGTCTCCCGTCCAGGTGAGCCCCACCCGGTCCTCGCCGCGCTGCTTGAACGAGAGCGCGATGCCGCTGATCACCGGCACCACGTCGCCCACGTGGCTGATGGGCGGCAGCACGCCGTGCTTCAGGTCGCCCACGTGCAGGTCGCGGCCCATGCTGGGGCCGTCGGCCGTGCCCAGGTAGCTGCGGAAGATGTCCGCCACCGGCATGCCGAACTCGTGGCAGGCGCCCGAGTTGCGGATCATGGGCGCGACCACGTCGCGGTCCGGGCCGCCGCGCCGCAGCGCGTGCACCGGCCCGATGGTCGTCGCCTCCTCGCCCACGCCCAGCCACGCCTTGCTGATGACGCCGCTCTTGACCCACCGCTTGAGCATGATGTCGTGCAGGCGGTTGCGCAGCAGGCCGGCGTACAGGTCCAGCAGCTGCTCCTCGCCCAGCCCGCGGATCACCTCCTCACGCCGCGGGTTGGCGGTGATGCACTCGCGGCAGGCCTTTACCAGCGCGGGATCGGCGGACCAGTTGTGGTACTCGGGCGGATCGTAGGCGGCAAAGCGCTTCATGGCACAGCGGATGATGAGCTTGATCGGATTCAGGGCGCCGGAGCATACGTCTCCGCGTCCACTCCGGCAATGCCGCATCGAAAAAAGATCGCCTCACACGGAGTCCGCGGAGCCAATCCCATCGTCGGCTCCGCTGACTGCGCGTGAGGCTCCGCCCGGCCGGTCCCGTGCTACGCGTCCATGTGCAGGAGCACCTCGACGGCGCGCGGGTGAAAGCGGCTGCCGCTCCCCTGTACCAGGATGCGCTGGCGGTGCGTGGAGCGCAGCGGGTCCTGGTACGGGCGGGGGTGGGTGACCGCGTCGAACACGTCCGCCGCGCGCAGGATCCCCGCGAGCAGCAGGTCCACGTCGTCGGGAAACACCTGCTGTAGCCGCGCGAAGTCGGTGTACTGGTGCTCCACGAGCCGCGCCGTCCGCTCGGAGTGCGTGGCCCGTACGATCCTGGCGCCCACCGCCGCGTGCTCGCGGATGAGCGCCCGGTCCTCCGGATCGAGCCGCGTGGGCGCTTCCAGGATCGCGGCCGGAACGCAGATCATGCCGATCTCGTGCAGCTGGGCCGCGGCGGCGAGCAGATCGCGGGCATCCGCCCGCACACCCAGCTCGGCGGCCACGTGGCCGGCCAGCTCGGCGACGCGGCTGCAGTGCTCCACGAACCGCAGGCTGGTGTTCCGGGCCTCCAGCCCGAAGGTGAGCGCGCTCGCCATCGCCAGGTACGTGGCGTCGAAGGGGTTGTGCGCGGGGGTGGGGTCCGGGTCCGTTCTTTCGGCGGGGTGAAGGCCGAACAGCCGGTTGATGAAATGCATGGGACGGTCCCTCTCATCGGCGGCTCGACTGGCGTGGCGGGCGCGGCCCGCGGTAGCCTCGTAGCTTTGCGTCCCCGTCTTTCGGCGGGTTTGCCGTTTCTGAAGGAGTTTCCACCCGCGGCGGGTGGGCGAACGCGCGACCGGGCGTCGAGACTGCGGAAGAGACGCCGGGCGCTGGGTGGGAGGGGGAGCGCCCGGGGTCCTGAAACAAATGTCGTGCAGGCGGCGCAGATTGCGCAAGGGTTTTCATACTGCTACAAATCGAGGATCAGCTGTTTCCGCGGCCATCCGCATGATCCGCACGGCACTTCGGCGGCGGAGAAAATCTCGGTTCAGGCAGGCCCCGGCCGCCGGTCGTCCGATCGATCGCCCCTCCGCCGCTCGTCCCCGCCATTCGCCGCCCGTCCCACGCGGGTCAGCATCTTCGCCGCCGGCCCGTTCATCCACCGAGACGAGAGGGCTGGTACACACGGGAGGGATGATGATGCGCATCGTGGTGGCGGGGGCGGCGATGATGGCGATGCTGGCGTGCCGGGGAACGACGGGGCCGGCGGCGTGCGACGAAGATGACGGCGGGCCCATGCGCATCCTGTTCATCGGCAACAGTCTGACGTACTACCACGGGCTGCCGTACATGCTGCGCTCGCTGGCCGACAGCGCGGGCGAGGCGCCACCGGTGGTGGAGGACGTGGCGCTGCCGGACTACAGCCTGGAAGACCACTGGAACGACGGGCGGGCGGCGCGGGCGATCCGCGGCGGCTGCTGGAATTACGTGGTGCTTCAGCAGGGCCCGTCGTCGCTGGCGGAGAGCCGCGCGCTGCTGCTGGACTACGCGGGCCGCTTCGATGCGCTGGTGCGCGAGCGGGGCGGGCGCACCGCGCTGTACTCCGTCTGGCCCGCCGCCTCGCGCCGCGGCGACTTTGCCCGCGCCATCGAATCGTACGCGCTGGCGGCGGAGCGGGTGGACGGGCTGCTGCTTCCCGCGGCGACGGCGTGGCTGGAGGCGCGGGAGCGCGACGCCGCGGTGCAGCTGTACCAGGACGACGTGCATCCCACGCAGGCCGGCACCTGGCTGGCCGCGCTGGTGATGACGGCGCGCCTCTACGGCCGCACCCCGGCGGAGATGCCGGCGGCGTTCACCGTGCGGGCGCCCGGGTGGGCCGGGCCCACCACCGTCCGCATTGAATCCGCCACGGCGGCGACGCTCAGGGGGGCCGCGCAGGTGGCGCTGGAGCGGCATCCGGAGCCGTCCAGCGGCCCGGGTGCTGGCACATCGGGCGATTGGGATGTAAGTTTCTAGACCGAAAGCCGGTCCGCGACATCATCCCTCCCCATTTACGACCCGTGTTCGACGAGATTTCGCCCGCCGAGATCGCCCTGCTCAAGGAGCTGGCGGAGAAGGGCGCGCCCGTGAGCGAGGCGCGCCTGGACGCCGACGCGCTGCGCGCCCTGGGGCTGCGGCGCTACATCAAGCGCCTGAGCGGCTTTTCCATCATCACCCCCGACGGGCGCAAGGCGCTGCAGTCGCTGCAGCGGGGCCAGTCTCCCGCGCCGTCGCCGGCCCTGCGGCGCGATCCGTATCCCATGCAGCCGCGGGAGCGCGCGCCCGCCGCGGAGCCGGAGTCGGATCCCACCAGGGTGAACACCACGCAGGAAGACATGCTGCGGCAGCTGGCGCTCTCCGAGCACCCGGTGCCGTTCGACGACCTGGACGGCCGCGTGGTGCGCGCGCTCGAAGGCCGCGGGCTGCTGCGCAAGGCGGACGGCATCGTGCTGCTGACGGAGGCCGGGCGCGCGTTCTACGAGAGCAAGGTGCGCCGCCGCCGCCGGGCCCGCAGCGGCTGGACCCGGTCCGCGCCGGCGCCCACCGAGGGCACGGAGGACCGCCGCACCCGCGCGCAGTCCATCCGCGAGGCGGTGGATGCCCTGCAGCGCGCCGTGAGCGACGCCGACCGGCTGGAGATCGGCGACCTGGACGCCCCCGCCGAGCAGGCGTTCGCCGCGCTGCTGGAGCTTGCCGACCGCATCGACCGCGGCCTTGACCCGCGCCGCATCACCCGCGGCTGATCGGCCTCCGTTCGATACGACGGCATCGGCCCGGCGGAGCACGTCTCCGCCGGGCCGATGTTCGTTATCGATCGAATGCTAAATCCGGAAAAAGAATGTGACTTCCTGAGGGAGCGCACGCGCAGATCCTGCCGCCTGCACTGATTCCGGCGCGCGACCGAAGGACCTCCTCTCGGCTGCGCAGGGGCCGGATCAGGACGCGGAACCAGCCCCTTCGTTCTGCTGGCGAGGTCCTTCGGTCGGCGCGCCGGGTTCAGTGCAAGGCCTGGTTCAGCGCGGCGCCTCCCTCAGGAAGTCATGCACTCCATTGCTGGATTTGGTCGAAGAACCGACCGGTGACTTCCTGATCCCGACTGGAGGAATCGGTATGGCAGGCGTTTTCCCGGATCTGGTCTGAGGGAGCGCCCCCGTGCACGCTGATCCAGGTCCGCATCCACCATCACTCCATCAACACCGCCGCTGCGCGCGGCGTGACGCGCGCATCCCCCGGCGCCGGCTCCGCGGCGAGGCGTACGGGAAGGTCCAGCGTGGCGCGCACGCCGCCGGCGGAAAGGTTCTCCAGCCGCAGCGAGGCGGCGCCGCAGTAGAGCGCGTCCAGCCGCGCCAGCGTGTTGCGGATGCCCACGCCGGGCGAGGCCAGCGCACCGGGCGCCAGCTCCCGCCCCGTGTTCTCCACCTCCAGCCGCAGCCGCCCCGCCTCCGCCGTCCACGCGCACAGCGTCACGCGCCCGGGCTCCGGCACCGGCGCCACGCCGTGGCGAATGGCGTTCTCCACCAGCGGCTGCAGGATCAGCGCGGGCACCAGCGCGCGCTCCAGCCCGGGCTCCACCCGCACGTCGATCGACAGCCGGTCGTGAAAGCGGATGCGCTCGATCTCCAGGTAGTGCCCCAGGTACTCCAGCTCCTCGCCCAGCGGAATCTCGTGGCGGGTGTCGCCCCGCAGCGCCACGCGCAGCAGGCCCCCCAGCCGCCCGATCATCTCCACCGCCGCGCCGTTGTCCTCCCGCCGCACCAGGCCTGACACCGCGTTCAGCGCGTTGAACAGAAAGTGCGGGTTCAGCTCCATCCGCAGCGCGCTCAGCCGGGCCTCCGCCATCTGCGCCTCCAGCCGCACGGCGCGCGTGCGAAGCTCCGCCGCCGCCAGCTCCTCCTCCCGGTACCGCCGAAAGTAGTCCAGCGTGTAGTACGCGCCCGCGATGGCCGCGTACGTCAGCAGGTCCAGGAGCAGAAAGTTCAGGAACAGCGTGCGGATCTGCACCGTGACGCTGGGGTGCACCCAGTGCCCGTGCGTGCGGTAGAAGATGTGTCCCTCCACCACCAGGTGCAGCGCCGAGAACGCCAGCCCCGACGCCAGGTGCCCCAGCGCCAGCAGCGGGGCGCGCACACGGTCCGGGCGCAGGCGGCGGCACACCCACAGCACCGCGGGCGTGAGCAGCGCCCACAGGTACCACCAGGGCAGGTTGCCGATCAGCGCGCTCAGCACGCCGCGGTTCTGCCCCATCAGGCGCTGGTTGATGTACGCGTTGCCGCTTTCCACCAGCCCGAAGAACGTCCACGCGCCGAAGACCGCCAGCCGGCCGCGCCAGCCCAGCCCGCGCGCGCTCACAGGTCGGGCCGCAGCAGGGCGCCGCGGAAGGTGCGGCTCACCCGGAGCCGGGTGCCGTCGCGCAGGATGGCCAGATGGTCGCCGCCCATCCACGGCTGCACCTCGCGGATGCGCGCCACGTTGACCACCGTGGAGCGGTGGATGCGGACGAAGTGGGCCGGATCCAGCCGCTCCGCCGCCGAGGCCAGGGTGCCGCGGATGAGGTGCGTGCGGCCGCCGGCGTGCAGCCGCACGTACTTGCCGTCCGCCTCCAGCCAGTCCACCTCGCCCACGGGCACGAACTGCGTGCGGTTCTGCGCGCTCACCGTCAGCCAGGTGGCGTACGGCGCCGCCGCCGCGGGCGGCGGATGCGCCGCGGCGGGGTGGCCGCCGCCGCCGTGCACCTCGCGCAGCAGCGCCTCCAGCCGCGCCCCCAGCTCGCCCCGCCGCTCCGTGTGAATGCGCCGCCGCGCGTGCTCCAGCGCCTGGCGAAAGCGCTCGTCGCCGAACGGCTTGAGCAGGTAGTCCAGCGCGTGCACCTGGAACGCGCGCAGGGCGTGCTCCTCGAACGCCGTGACGAAGATGGTGGCCGGCATGCGCTCCGGCCCTACCGCCTCGATCACGCCGAAGCCGTCCATCCCCGGCATCTGCACGTCCAGAAACACCAGGTCCGGCGCCTCGCGCGCGATGGCCTCCGCCGCCGCCGTCCCCGTGGGGCACTCCGCCACGATCCGGCACCCCGGCTCCCGCGCCAGTGCCAGGCGGATGCAGTCGCGGGCCAGCGGCTCGTCGTCCACGGTGACCACGCGCAGCGGGCCGGGAGCGGGGGAGGGTGGATGCATCGTCATCGAAAAGATCCGGCGCAGAGGGTCGATGCAGAGGATGGACGTCGGGGGTCGACGCGGCGGTGGAACGGGTGGATGCCCGGCGTGGGGCGCCGGACATCCACCGTGTCCCCTTCGAGCTCAGGCACGGGTGAAGACGAGCGCCATCTCCGTCTCCCACACCTCGCCGTCGTCCGAGACCGCCCACTCCTGCCGCACCACGTCGGCGGAGACGGGCTCCAGCGTCATCCGCACCTGCACGGAACGCCCGTCGTGCGCCGGTTCTGTCCCGGTGAGCACCAGCCGCCCGTCCACCACCCCGCCGCGCAGCTCGATCCGCTCCCCCTCGCTGTCGATGTACGTCCTCCACCACGACCGCGCGATCGGGTCCCAGTAGAAGAAGCTGGTGGCCGCGTATCCCCTGTCCGTGGCGTAGCTCTCCTCGGTCAGGCAGCCGCTCAGGTCGCTGGTGATGGACGCCGTCCCCAGCGCCGGCCCGTGCGCGGCCGAGACCGTCCACGTGCCGAGGAAGAAGTCGATCTGCCGCGCGTTCTGTGCGGGTCCGCCGGGCCTGCAGCTGGTCGTCTGCGTCTCCGCCGGCGGCGTTACGGACAGAGCCCGGGTGTACGTCAGCGCGCCGGCGAAGTGCTGGTCCGTCGCGGGGATGTCCAGCTTCCACCGCTGCAGCACCTGCCCGGTGGGGAGCACGTGCCAGCGGTACTCGTCGAAGAGTTCCACCCCCGTGGCGGTGACGCGTTTTCCGCGCAGCACCATGGTGTCGGCTTCCAGGTTGCCGCCCATGCGCAGGTGCCCGGCGGGCTGCGACGAGACCCAGGTCTGGTGCCACTGCCGCAGGTCGAGGTCGTACGCGTTGATGCTGCGGCCGCGGATGCCGTTGGCCGCCGTCCAGCTTTCGGAGACCAGGCAGCCGTCCAGCCCGGCGCGGATCTGGTTGGTGCTGCCGCCCTGCCCGTTGGCCGCCGTCACGTTCCAGTCGCCCAGCCAGAAGTCGAACTGGCGGTGGCGCGCGTCCTCCTCGCACGGCCGGGCGGGCGCCTCGCGGTCCACGCCGCCGTTGTAGACGGCCAGCCGGCCGCGTTCCAGCAGCCCGTACACGCGCCCGGTATCCGGAATCCCCAGCATCTCTCCGTCGGCGTTGCAGCCGGACGAGACCGCCAGCACCGCCAGCCCGAGGGACAGGCTTCGTGAGATCGACAACATGCTGCCTCCCTGTGTGATCCATGTCCTGGTGGATGCGACCTCTGCCGCCTGCTCGAGCGCGGCCGGTCTACAGGGAGGATGCGGCGGATTCCGTGCGGCCGCGCGCCTGGTGTCCCCCAGCCGCGCGTCGCGGGAACGAGCCGTTCTCCGCGGGCGCCAGACGGACGGGGCGCGAACGAAAGCACCCTCCCCCGGCGCACCGGAGGAGGGTGGATGGATGTTGATCAGGTCGCCGGGTGTGGCCGGATCGACGCTCTATCTGCTATGAAGTGCCAGGCGCTACCGGCGACAGCTGTCTTGACGTCGTCGTGAGTACAAGCGGCTGCATGCGCCGCACAGTCTGACGATCCTCGGTGTGTTCGACGCTCAGCAATATCTCAATCTCGCCGTGCGTGCTTTCCAGAATGTCTGCCGCACGCATCCGGTCGCTCGCACTTCCGTCGCGCGCATAGAACAGACCGGCGCCCTTTGTCCCCACGCTGGTCAGCCCGAACAGGATCACCAGCTTACGCCGCAGGTTGTAGGGATTCTTCTTCACCAGCACGAGGCCCCAATCACGTCCACGTTCTGCCGTATATCGCTTTCCTCGATACACGAATGCCGGTCCGTCGGAGTCGAACACGATGTCGCGCATCAGATCCGGAAACTCGTCCAGCAGCGACGCCAAGAACTGGTTGCGCCGGGGCCCGCATACCAGGATGAGGTTTTCTGTCCGGATATCTTCCGCGACGTTGTCTGAACTCGGGTTAGGAAATACGAGATCGAAGTCGTGTCCTTCCGAGTAGCCCGACTGCTGCAGCATTCCGGTGATCGCCTTGACGCACCCAAGCGCGTTCGCCGACACGTACGGGCTCGCGGTGTCACCGCTGCATGCGGGGATGATGTACGTCTTGGACCCGGGCAGGGTGTAGCAGCGACGTTCCCGAAAGCGGCGAAATCTCCACCGGTTCCACAACTGCCGCGGGGGAGTTGGCCACTGCGCGAAATAGCTCGCGAAGAATCCAAAGACAAAACCGACGATAATGCTGATCATGTTATGCCGCGAAGATGGCAGGAAGGTGTATTGCCACCCGGGGATTGTACGGCGGATTCCGTGGGTGTCAATGCCACCTCCTGGCAGGCGGGCTGTGGCCAACGGGCGTCCACGGTGGCGCGAGCCCCCACGCGCCACCGTGCGCCCGGAATACGCTTGCCTATGGGCTCGCCGTGGGCCGCGCGTACGCGGGCTCGCCTTCCGTGCCCAGCCGGTCCACGGGCGTCACCACCACCAGGTCGACCGGCGGGGCGTCCGCGGGCTGCGGCTGTGCGTAGACCCGCGTCCACGCGGAGACCACGTCCACGCTCCACGCGCCGCCGCGGCGCGTGCGGACGACGTACCACCGCGGCGCCTCGCCGGGGGCGGGGGCGATCTGCACCGCGAAGGTGCCGGCGGCCGAGCCGGACTGCACCGCCACGCGCGGCGCGGGGAGCGCGCGGCCGCCCAGCCACGGCGTCGCGGGAGGGAGCGCGGCCTGGCGGTAGGGGCCGCGCAGCAGGCGCTCGTTCAGCGAGTCGGGGTTCTGCATGAACGCCTTCATGCTGAAGTGCACGTTCCCCGTGGCACCGGGGATGCCGCGCGTGACCCACACCTGGTCGGTGATCTCCTCCGCCCGCCACTCGCGCGGCACCCGGCTGGTGAAGTTACCGGGCCACATGTGCCGTCCGTGCACGTTCTGCTCGATCCACCAGCGAAGCAGCACGGGATACGAAAGGTCCGGCCGCGAGATGGCCCAGTACAGCTGCGGCGTGTAGTAGTCCACCCACCCTTCGCGAATCCACTTGCGCGCGTCGGCGTACAGCTGCTCGTGCTGGTCGAAGCGCGTTCCCTGGCCCGCGGGGTAGCCCGGCCGCCAGATGCCGAACGGGCTGATGCCGAACCGCACCCACGGCTTTTCGCGGTGAATGCCCTCGTACAGCTCGCGGATGAGGGTGTTCACGTTCTCACGCCGCCAGTCGGCGCGCGACATGCGCCCGCCGCCGTCCACGTACCGCCGCCAGCTGGGCTCGTCGGGAAAGTCGACGGGCTGCCGGGTCGCCGTGTCCGTCTCGGGATAGGGATAGAAGTAGTCGTCCAGGTGCACGCCGTCCACGTCGTACCGGCGCACCACGTCCAGCACCACCGCCAGCGTCCGGGCGCGCACCTCCGGCTCGCCCGGGTCCATCCACTGGAACGCCCCGTACCGCCGCACCAGGTCCGGCCGCCGAACCGCGATGTGCGACTCCGCGTTGGGCGTCAGCGCCGAAGGGTGTCGCGCGCGGTAGGGGTTGAACCAGGCGTGCAGCTCCATCCCGCGTTCGTGCGCCGCCGTCACCGCCGCCTCCAGCGGGTCGTACCCGTTGGCCGGCGCGCGGCCGCTGGCGCCCGTCAGGTACTCGGACCACGGCTCCAGTTGCGAGGCGTAGATGGCGTCCGCGGCGGGGCGCACCTGCAGGATGATGGCGTTCAGGTGCAGCGCCTGCGCGCGGTCCATGAGCGCGATGAGCTCCGCGTGCACCGAGTCCATCGGCAGCCCCGGTCGCGACGGCCAGTCGATGTTCGCCACCGTTGCCACCCACACCGCCCGAAACTCCCGCGGCGCCGCGGGCAGCGCGAGCGAGTCCCCCGCCGCCCCGGCCGTCGCCGGCGCCACCGCCGGATCCCGTGCAGCTGATTGGTTCGCCGCGCACCCGCCGAGGGCGAGCAGGGCAAAGGGCGCGAGCACCCCGGCCGTGAGGGTGCGCCGTCTACGGGAGGAGCGCCTGGGCATCAGCTGTGGCTGCGGGAGCGGACACCGTTCACGACCGGCTGCGCGACGATGGGGTGAGCGATGGGGTGTGACGGTGTCATCCGGATTGGTCGCAGGGAGGATGCACCGAATGCAGCAGCGAGCGCAAGCCACCGGGGCCGGTCGCCTGCCAGAGCAGGTGCAGCCGCCCCTCGCCGTCCGCGGCGAGATCGAACCCGGCCGCCCCGGATGCCACGTCCACCCGCTGAAGACTGCTCCACGCGCCGCTCCATGTCGCGTGGTAGATGCCCGCGCGCGCATCGTCCGCAAGGCCGTGTCCGCTCGCGCGAAAGGCAAGGTGCAGGCGCCCCGCAGGGGCCATGGTGGCGCGCAGGTTGTGCAGCTGCCCCGCGTGTCCCGGCACTCCCACCTCCACGGGAGCCGTCCAGGTGGCGCCCCCGTCCGCCGAGAACGCATGCCAGACCACCTCCGCCCACACCCCGCCGTGCAGGTTCTTGCCCCAGAGGAGGTGGAGGGTGTCACCGCCGGCGGCGAGCAGCTGCGGATCGGTGGCCTGGTCCTGACCGGAGTAGCTGACGAGCACCGGCCTGCTCCACGACGCGCCGCCGTCGCCGGACCGCATCAGGAACACGCTGTTGGCGTTGGGCGCCTGCGGTCCCGCCGCGGTTCGCGCGGCCGCGACGAACGCCAGGTACACGCGCCCTCCGCCGCCCACCGCCAGCCTGGGGTATGCGCCTCCCCGGGCGGGGCCGGCGGCGTACGCGGAGTCGCGGTTGATCTCCGTGGCGCGCCAGCCCGTTGCGGAGGAGCGCAGGTGCACCAGCACCGGGCCGGTTCCCGGCCGCACCGCCACGAACGCCGCGTGCAGGCCGTCGTCGCCGATCAGCAGATCGGAGTTGTTGGCCGTGTGCCAGAGCGGCAGGCCGGTGTAGACCGTCTCCGCCCTGCTCCACTCCCCCCGGGCGTATCGGCCGTACATCAGCCGGCTCAGCCGTGGCCTGCCGGGACCCGCCGCCGGCGCCCCGGACGGGTCGGACTCTGCCCAGAGCATGTGGAGGATCCCCGCGCCGTCCACCGCGGCACGCGGATGGACGAACGTCCTGCCACCCTCGGGCGAGCCCAGGCTGCCTCCGCCGATCTGCCGGGCCAGCAGTGGCTCGGGTGCCGGCTTTGCCATCGCCGTGCCGATGGTGCCCACGGCGTAGGCCGCACGAGCGCCGGCGGCAAGCGCCGGGCGAAAGTCGATCTGGAGCGTGTCCCCCGGCCCCGCGGTCCCGCCGGACCAGACCTCCACCGGCCGCGACCATTCGCCTTGCGGGCAGCGGCGGGTGAGACCCGCGCCCAGCATGAGCGTGCACACGGCCAGGGCCCCCCACCTCCAGCGGCGGCGCCGGGCGAGACGTACGGCATCCGCGGGGACCGGTACGGTGATGTGCGGTGCCATCAGGCGTCCGTCAGAAGATGGCGACGGAGATCGTGTAGCCGTACTGGGCGCCCGTACCGGCCTCGTGGATGGTGTGCGAGTTGCCTCCCGCTACGCTTTCGGGCTGGCATTTCTCCCGGTAGCCCCAGCTGAACAGGCTGTTCTCGTAGTAGGCGTAGTTCGTCCAGCTTCCCGCCTCGCTCCACCCGCCGCCGAATTCATTGTTGATGTAGAAGTCGACGTACGTGCTGGAGGTGATCCATTGTGCTCCGTACGCCAGCGTATACGCGCCCACGTCTCCGATCGAGCACATCCCGTAGTTCCCGACGCCTCCGGAGGAGTATCCCTCCACCGGGAGACCGTCCGACGTGGTGGTCCACTCGCCGGCCGACCGCGGAGATCGGTCGCGAGACGCGGGTCCGCGGGCGTTCAGCCGCGCGAGCTCGGCCTCCATGTCGCGCAGCACCCGCACGGGAGAGACTTCGCGGCCGTCGCTCCACCTTCCAGCGTACCTTGCATCCGGGTTCGCCAGAGCCCGGCGCCGTACCTCGATCGCGCGCGTCAGCATGGCTTTCCGCTGCTCGACGGGCTGGCTGCTCACGGCTGCGACTGCTGCCTGCGCCGTTCCCAGGCCGGCAATGCCATCGGGTGCGGTGGCTTCGTTGCACCCGGAGAGTGCCGCCAGCGTGACCAGAAGGTAAGCCCCGTGATTGAAGCCTCGCATCAGCCCCTCCCGTGGTGAGGAGATGTCCTGTCGCCCTTCTTGCGCCTTCCCATGAAATTGACGTTCGCCGGCACGTTGTCAATGAACTCGTGCACGATGATGCCGATGCTCCCGCGGCCCGACATGTCTCATGCCGAATCCCGAAAGGAATGGGTTCACGCGGAGACGCCGAGGAACGAAGGGAGGACGCGGATCACGACTTCATCCGCGTCCTCCCTCGTCTCCTCCGGGCGGTGTCTACCGCTTGCTGGCAACCGGGCCCGGCGAAACCCACCGCCGGGCCCCATCGACCGAGATCACCGCGGGTAGTTGGGATTGCCGCTGATCTCCGAGAAGTTCACCGGGAAGCAGTACGTGCTGGCGTAGCTGATGGTGGTGCTGCCGGGATACAGCCCCTGCTGAAACTCGTTGAAGTCCTCGATGTCGCCATACTGCGTGCGGTAGCGGCGCAGGTCGCCCAGCCGGTGCGCGTCCAGGTAGAAGTCGCGCCGGCGCTGGTCGCGCAGGTTGGCCAGGAAGGTGGCCGCCGTGGTCTCCACCGTCCCCACGGGCGCCAGCAGCCGCCGCGACTCGATGAAGGCGATGTTCTCGGCGGTGGCGCCCTCCGTCTCGGCGCGGATGTACCGCGCCTCCAGCCCCGACGCCATGCGGATCCACGAGCCGCGGCCGAACTCCGCGCCCGGCTGCGTGGGGCTGTAGCTGGTGTACGCCGTGGGTGAGTTGGGCACGTACACCCGCA
This sequence comes from Longimicrobium sp., assembly GCA_036379135.1. Taxonomy (GTDB): domain Bacteria; phylum Gemmatimonadota; class Gemmatimonadetes; order Longimicrobiales; family Longimicrobiaceae; genus Longimicrobium. The sequence continues at coordinate 11,694 of DASUVG010000178.1, read as the reverse complement.
GCCCGCCCACCGCCGTCTCCTGCGTGGTGGGGATGGGGATGCGCGGGTCCAGCCCCCGCAGCGCCTCGAACGGCGTGTTGCTTACGGAGGCGCTGATGGAGTTGGTGAGCCGCGACCAGACGAAGTTGTTCAGCTCGTCCGCCTGGTCGCTGTAGTACGCGTAGAACAGGAACGCCGCGGGTACCGCCGCCGCGTGGTCGCGCGCCCGCACCCGGTACGCGTCGCTCCCCGTCATCCCCCACAGCGCCAGGTTGGCCCGGGCCGCGCCCACCCGCGCCAGCGCGATCAGCGAGTCCGCGCCCGCCACCCCGCGCGCGTTCGCGGGGACCGCGGCCGCCGCCGCCGCGCGGGCCGCCGCGGCCACCCGGATCGCCTCGTCGAAGCGCGGCACCGCGAAGGTGTCCAGCAGCTCGCGCGGGGTGTACGGCCGGCTCAGGTTCACCGGGGCCTCGCACAGGTGCTCGGCCATCAGCACGTACGTCATCCCCCCGTACACCATCACCCGCGCCAGCCGCAGGTCGCTTTCAGCCGAGTCCGCGCGCAGCGTGCGGAACCGGCCGATGCTGCTGTCCGCCAGCGCGCGCGCCCGCTGCAGCTGGGTGTAGACCAGCGCCGCGGTGCCGTTGCCGCTCTCCACCGCCCGCTGGTCGATCAGCGGCTCCTCGGCAAAGCTGGCGTGGTTGCGCAGCTCGTCGGTGAACACGCCGCCGAACAGCACCACGTCGTCGTACGCGCGCTGAAAGTCGCTGACGACGCCGTTCATCAGCAGGGTGAGGTAGTAGGGGTCGTTCAGCTCGTCGGGCTCCACCACCTGCGGGTTCTCCACCTCCAGCAGGCTGTCGCACGCGCCCAGCGCCGTGGCGGCCAGGAGCGCGGCCCCCGCCAGCATCCGGCGGGCGGAAAGGATCAGGATCTTCATCGTGCGCCCCCGGTCAGAAGTTGAGGTTGATGGAGGCCGACACGCGGCGGTTCTGCGGCGCCGCGTACGCATCCACCCGCACGAACGACCGGTTGCCGTACGTGTTCACCTCCGGGTCTATCCCGCTGTACTTCGTCCAGATCGTGGAGACGTTGTGCGCGGCCAGCGTCAGCGTGGCCCCGGTGGCGCCCGTGCTCCCCAGGAACCGCTCGGGGACGGAGAAGCTCACCGACAGGTCGCGCAGCTTGAGGAAGTCGGCGTCCTCCACGTACGGCTCCACGTAGCTCACGATGGGCCGCCCGGCCGTGTTGCGCGCGATGCCGCGCCCCGCGTAGCGCGACGTCTCGCGCGCGTAGGCGCTGTCCGCCGCGGTGGCCGGGGCAAAGTAGCGCGGGTCGTTCAGCCGCTCGCAGTTGCCGCGCAGGCGGCAGCGGTCGTACTCCTTGTAGTTGAAGACGGAGTGGCCGCCCTTGTAGTCCAGCTGCGCGAAAAAGCTCACGCGTCCCAGGGTGAAGGTGTTCCCCCAGCCGATCTCGCGCGTGGGCGTGGGGTTGCCCACGTACCGCGCGCTGTCCAGCACGGGAAAGGTGACGCCCGCCCGCACCTCGAAGCTGTCGGGGATGGCCACGGGGGTGAAGAACGAAGCCAGCGGATGCCCCACCCGCATCACCTGCAGCCCCGTGAAGTACGCCTGGAAGGCGGCCGCCGTGCTCACCAGCCCCTCGTTGTTCAGCTTCTCCAGCCGGTTGCGGTTGGTGCCCAGGTTGAAGCGCGTCTCCCACCAGGTGCCGCCGCGGCGCACGGGGAACGCCGTCACCATCAGCTCCACCCCGCGGTTGCTGATCTCGCCCAGGTTGGTGAGCTGCGTGCTGATGAAGCCGGACGAAGGCGCCACGGAGATGGACTGCAGCAGGTTGTCCGTGCGCTTGTTGTACCAGGTGAAGTCGATGCCGACGCGGTCGTCCAGGAACCCGCCCTCGAAGCCCAGCTCCACCTCTTCGCCGCGCTCCGGCTCCAGGTCGGGGTTGCCGAACGCCACCGTGCGCAGGCCGGACACCGTTCCCGACGGCCCGGCCACCTTGACCACCGTGTACGTCTGGTTGGCGGTGTAGGGGTCGGGGGCGCGCCCGGCCTGCCCGTACGCCGCGCGCACCTTGAAGTGGTTGGTGCCGATGGGCTCCAGAAAGCGGTTGAAGACCGGCTCCTCGCTCACCACCCACGACAGCCCCAGCTTGGGGTAGACGATGACGTCGAAGTCGCGCCCGAAGCTGGAGTTGTCGTCCGCCCGCAGCGCGCCGGTCAGGAACAGCCGGTTGTTGAAGGCCAGCTGCTCCTGCACGTACACGCCGATGGAGTTGTTCTCGAAGAAGCTGTTGCTCCCCGTGGTCAGGGCCGCGTTCTGGATCGTCGTGATGTCCGGCGCGCCCAGCCCCGTCCCCGTCCCCGCCAGCGTCTCCGTGCGCCGCGCGATGAACTGCGCGCCGATGGAGGTCGTCGTCTCCAGCCAGTCGTTGATCCCCACCTCCACGTTGCCCACGTAGTCCGCCGTCAGGTAGCGGCTGCGCGGCACCCGCAGCGCGCTCAGCCCCTCCGGCGTCCCCGCGAAGTCCGCGTCCGTGGACCCCGCGGCCGAGACCAGCGTGGCCGTGGTGTGCGTAAGGTCCAGCCCCACCGTGAAGCGGTTGCGGAACCAGTTCCAGGGCCGGTAGTTGACCGTTCCCGACAGGGTGGTGCGGTCGGACCGCGTCTGGTTGTTGTAGCCGTTGGCCCGGGTCCCGTCCACCGCGAACGCGTAGCCGGGAAAGACGCCCGTCCCCGCCGGCACCCGGCCCACCAGGCCGCGCACGGAGCCCAGCAGCAGCCCCTGCGCCGACTCGTCGCCAATGGGCAGGCGCAGGTGGTTGCGCACGTAGTTGGTGGATACCTGAAAGTCCAGCCGCGGCGTGGCGTTGACCGTAAAGTTGCCGCGGAACGAGCGGCGGTTGTTGAAGGAGTTGTAGAACACCCCCTGCTCGCTGTCCGCGTCGCCCGCGACGAAGAAGCTGAAGCGGTCCGAGCCGCCGCGCACCGACAGGTTCATCCGCGTGAGCTCGCCGTCGCGCAGGCCGCGCGGGTCGCGCAGGATGGGGCTGCTCTCGCGCAGCACCGTGCCCACGGCCACGCCCTGGCAGCCGGGAAAGGTCGGCTGGCCGGTGGTGGCGTCGCGCGCGGCGATGCGGGTGGCGTCGCAGGTGGTGAAGTTGTCGGGGATGTCGCCCGCCATCTCGTTCTGCCCGTACTCGTACTTCAGGCTCCACCGCGTCTGCTGGGCGCCCCGCGTTCCCTTCTTGGTGATGATCTGGATCACCCCCGCCGCGGCCTCGGCGCCGTACAGCGTGGACGCCGCGGGGCCCTTGATGACCTCGATGGACTCGATGTCCTCGGGGTTGATGAAGGAGAGCGCCGACGTCACCTGCGTGCTGAAGCCGGTGATCCCCGCGCCCGACGCGGCGAAGTTGCCCAGCTCGGTGTCGTTGTAGCGGATGCCGTCCACGTAGACGATGGGCCGCACCGCCGTGAGCGATCCCGCGCCGCGGATGCGGATGTCGGGCGCCGCGCCCGGGGTCCCCGCGTTGCTCAGGATCTGCACCCCCGGCGTGCGCGACTGCAGCACCTCGGCCACGTCGCTCAGCGTGGTGCGGGAGGTGACCTCTTCCACGTCCAGCGTGGTGACGGAGTTGGGAAGCTGGCGGCGGCTGGTGGCCCCGGGGGTGCCGGTCACCACGATGGCCTCCAGCCCCACGGCGGAGGTGGCCAGCGCGAAGTCCGCCCGCGCCGTCTCCCCCGCCGCCACCGAGACGCTGGCCTCCGCCGGCTGGTAGCCCAGCCGGGCCGCCCGCACCCGCGCGCGCCCCGCCGGCACGGTGAGGGTGAACTGGCCTTCTGCGTCGGTTACGCCGCTGCGGGTGGTGCCCACCACGCTCACCGACGTGCCGCCCAGCGGCTGCCGGCTGGCGGCGTCCACCACGGTGCCGCGGATGGTTCCCGTGGCCTGGGCGTGCAGGGACGGTGCGGCCGCGAACAGCAGCCCCACGGCGGTCAGCAGCCGCAGGCCGCCCTTCCGCTGGATGAAGGAGCCCATCAGTTCCTCCTGGATCGGTGGATCCGGACGCGGTTTTTTGGATACAAGATTGGATACAATGCGAAGGGGGATGGGCCTGCGCAAGCTTTGCGTTCCGGCGGTGCGTTCGAGGATGCGCCTCCGGTTGATCCGGATGGAGGCTGGCGGAGCCGGCGGGAGAAAGTCCGCTCCCTCCGCGGCTGCGTGAGGCCCGTCTTCCCTTCAGGGACGGGCGGGACGCTGGAGGCCTTCGCCGCGCGCGAAGAGCGGGGGAATGGAGACGGGAAGGCGGCCGGTGACGGCGCTCTGCCCGGCGAGCGCGCGGGCGGCGGCGCGCTGGGCGACCTCGGCGCCGCCCCAGGCCAGCAGGTACGCCGGCGCGGAGGGATAGAAGCCGATTACGTACGGGCTGCCGAACGAGACCGCGACCACGCGTCCGCCCCCCGCGGAGAGCGACTCCACGAACGCGGGGAAGCCGCCGCGCGCGCCCACCGTGCCCGCGTGCTCCCGCGGCTGCACGTACGCGGAGATCAGCACCACGTCGGCGGAGTCGGCGAGCGCGCGGATGCGGGCGTAGCTCTCCGGCGGCGTCTGCGGGTCCACGCGGAACGACCCCACGGTGAACCCCAGCCGCCCCAGCTCCCGGTCGAACCAGCGGCCGGCGGTCAGGTCCACCGCCTCCGCGTAGGTGACGGAGAGCACGCGCGCGCCGGGCGCCAGCGGCACCAGCCCCCGCCCGTCGCGCGCCAGGGTGATGGACCGCTCCGCCACCGTCTGCGCCACCTGCTGGTGCGCGCGCGTGCCGACGTGATCGTCCACCGCCTCCAGCGCCACCTGGCGCGTGCGGTGCAGCCCGGCGCGCGCCTTGGCCCGCAGCACCGCGCGCACGGCATCGTCCAGCCGCGCCCGGGGGATGCGGCCCGATTCCACGCCCTGGACCACCGCGTCCACCGCCTCGCGCGCGTCCAGCGGCTGCAGCAGCACGTCCACGCCCGCCTCCAGCGCCAGCAGCAGCGGCTCCGTGCGCCCGTGCCGGCGCACCACCGCGCCCATGTCCATCGCGTCGCTGAAGACGATGCCGCGAAAGCCCATCTCCCGCCGCAGCACGTCGCGGACGAACAGCGGGCTCAGCGAGGCGGGGGGCGCGTCGGGCCCCTCCACCCCCTGCACGGAGATGTGCGCCGCCATCATCCCGTCCACCCCGGCTCCCACCGCCGCGCGGAACGGCACCAGCTCCACGCTGTCCAGCCGCGCCCGGTCCGCGCGGATGGCCGCCAGGCCGATGTGCGTGTCCGCCTCCGTGTCGCCGTGCCCGGGAAAGTGCTTGCCGGCGCCCATCAGCCCACTGTCGTGCAGCCCGGCGATGAACGCCGTCGCCAGCCGCGCCACCTGCGCCGGGTCTTCGCCGAATGAGCGCGTGTTGATGATGGGGTTCAGCGGGTTGGAGTTTACGTCCAGCACCGGCGCGAACGTCATGTGCACCCCCACCGCCCGCGCCTCCTCGCCGATGACGCGCCCCACCTCGCGCGCCAGCGAGTCCGAGCCGACCGCGCCCATCGCCATCGTGGGGGGAAAGACGGTGCCGCCGCCCAGCGGCAGCAGGTGCGGCAGGGTGTATCCGCCGCCCAGCCGCATCCCCGGCCCGTTCTCCATGTCGGTGGTGACCAGGAGCGGCACCTTCGCGCGCCGCTGCAGCGCGTTGAGCTTCGCCGCGTAGCTGTGCGGCAGCCCGATGGAGATCACCACCCCGCCGATGCCGTCGCGCTCCACCCATTCCAGCAGCCGGTCCATCTCCGGCGAGTCCGCGGCCACGTACTCCCCGCCCGTCCACGGAAACACGATCTGCCCCGCCTTTTCGCGCAGATCCAGCGACGTCAGCGTCCGCTCCACCCACGCCTCCGCCTCCGCGTCCAGCGCCTCCGTCCCGAGCGCCCGGACCTGTACCGCGGTGGATGGATCGGCGGCGGGCGCGGGTGCGGCACCCGGCGCCGCGGGTGCGCACGACGCGGCCAGCGCGAGCAGCGCCGCGAGCGGATGGGCGGATCGGCGGATGGTTGGCATGGTGCGGAAGGTAGGCGGCGGTGGGGACAGGGGGCAACGGCAACAGCTGGACTGCAAGCGAGCAACGCGGCGCGTAGGGCTCCGATGACGCGAGCAGGTGAAGCCCCGTTTTGCGAGGAACGAGCAAAGACGGGGCTTATGGCCCTTCCAGCCGCGGGCTTCAGCCCGTGGCGGGTGAGGGCCGCCTGTCGCGCGTCGTGGATCATCCGTATCCTGTCGATCGAATCCACCCGAACCTCGATCGACATGCGGCATTGCCTCCGCTGGGACGCGGCCTTCCTCCTCATCCTCCTCCTCCCGCTCCTCGCCTCGCCCGCCGCCGCGCAGGGGGAGCGCGCGTGGATCCGCGTCAACCAGCTGGGCTACCTGCCGCAGTGGCCCAAGGTGGCGGTGGTGTGCTCGCTGGACGCGCGTCCGGCGGGCGGCTTCGCGGTGGTGGATGCGCGCGGGCGGACGGTGCTGCGCGGGCGGGCGCGCGCGGCGGGGGCGTTCGGGCCGTGCGCGGCGACGCAGCGGCTGGACTTCTCACGCCTCCGCGCGGCGGGAACGTACACGCTGGTCGCGGACGGGCTGCGGTCGCCGCCGGTGCGCATCGGCGCGGGGGTGTACGCGGGCGCGGCGGACTCGCTGCTGGCGTACATGCGGCAGCAGCGCAGCGGCTTCAACCCGCTCTTTCGCGACTCCGTGCACGAGCGCACGGACGGCATCCTGGTCGATCATCCGCAGGCCGGCGCGTTCATCGACGTTGTCGGCGGATGGGCGGATGCGGCGGATTACCTGCAGTACGTCACCACCTCCGCGAACGCCACCTGGCTGCTGCTGATGGGCTTTCGCGACCACCCCGCTGCCTTCGCGGACCGCCACGATGCGCAGGGGCTCCCCGGCGCCAACGGCACCCCCGACGTGCTGGACGAGGCGCGGCACGGCCTGCAGTGGCTGCTGAAGATGTACCCGCGCGACGACCTTCTCCTCAACCAGCTGGGCGACGACCGCGACCACTCCTTCCCCGACCTGCCGACGACGGATTCGTCCGACTACGGCTGGGGCAAGGGCGGATTCCGTCCGGTCTACCCGTGCACCGGCCGGCCGCAGGGCCTCTTCCGGCACCGCAACCGCTCCGACGGAATGGCGTCCACGGCGGGAAAGATGGCGTCCGCGTTCGCGCTGGGTGCACGCGTGTTCGCGGATCGCGATCCCGCGTTCGCGGCGCTGCTCTCGCGAAAGGCGCAGGCGGCGTACGCGCTGGGGAAGGCAAATCCCGGCGTCTGCCAGACGGCCCCGGCCCGCGCGCCGTACTTCTACGAAGAGGAGAGCTGGGCGGACGACATGGAGCTGGCGGCCGCCGCCCTGGGCGCGCTCACCGGCCGCCCCGAGTACGCGGACGATGCGCTGCGGTTCGCGCGAATGGAGCCGGTGACGCCGTGGATGGGCGCGGACACGGCGCTGCACTACCAGTGGTACCCGTGGCACAACAACGGGCATCACGAGGCGTGGCGGCTGGCGGATGCGGAGGGGCGGCGCGAGCTGGCGGGCTTCTACCGCGACGGGCTGGAGCGCGTCGCGCGGCGGGCGGGGAACGGCTTCCGCGTGGGAATTCCGTTCATCTGGTGCAGCAACGACCTGATGGCCTCGTTCGCCACGCAGGCGCTGCTGTATCGGCGGATGACGGGCGACCGGCGGTTCGAGGAGCTGGAGATGGCGGCGCTGGACTGGCTGTTCGGCACCAACCCGTGGGGCGTGTCGATGGTCATCGGCCTGCCCGCGGACGGCCGCACCCCGCTCCATCCGCACTCCATCGTCGCCAACCGGCTGGACGTGCGGACGCAGAAGGGCGGGCTGGTGGACGGGCCCGTCTATCGATCCATCTTCGCCAGCCTGCAGTACATCCGCCTGCATGATGCGGACGAGTTCGAGGCGCTGAACACCGGCTTCATCGTCTACCACGACGACTTCGGCGACTACTCGACCAACGAGCCGATCATGGACGGTACCGCGAACCTGGCGTACCTGCTCTCCGCGCTGGCCGAGGGCAGGGAACAGGGAATAGGACGGTAGATTCCGTCGCTGAGGCCGGCCGTGGGTCGTCCGCGGTTGAAGCCCGGTTCGGCGAGTGTAACGAGCCGAGACCGGGCTTATGGCATTTTTAGCCGCGGGCTTCAGCCCGTGGTCGCGCGGGCGTGGTCGCGTGGTCCCCGTGGTCCCCGTGTTCGCGTGGTCGCGTCGTGGCGGGATCGCGCGGTCCGCGGCCGGAATCAGAACCGCACGTCCACGCGCGTGGTCCACGTCCGCACGGGGGGCTGCGGATACAGGTCGAAGGCGGCCGTCACCTCGGGGCCGGCGGCGTTCACCTCCGGGTCCAGCCCGGGATAGTCCGTCCAGATCGCCAGGTTGCGCCCCCCCACAGTGAGGTCCACACCCGCCGCCCCGAACCGCCGCGTCCACCGCCGCGGCGCGCTGAGCGTGACCGCCACCTCGCGCAGCCGCACGAAGTCCGCGTCGTGCACGAAGCCCGTGCGCGAGCCCTGCATGGCCGCCACCACGCGCGCCTGCTCGTCCATGGGCGTGGCGGGATCGTAGTCCGCGCGGCAGTTCATCCGGCTGGCGCAGCGCTGGTTGCTGGTCAGGTTCAGCAGCCGCGCGCCGCCCTGGTAGTCCGCCCGGGCGTACAGGCTCACCACGCCGCCCATCCGCACCGTCCCCGCCACCGCCCCCAGCCGCTCCGGCAGCGACGAGCCCAGGTACTCCTCCTCGGTGGAAAGCTGCACCTCGCAGACCGAGGTGCCCGTGCACACCTCGATGATGCCGTCGCCGTCGCGGTCTTCCGCGCGCAGCACCGGGCGATAGAAGTACGAGCCCAGCGGCCGTCCGTGCCGGTTCGCCGTCCCGAACGCGCGGGTTCCGGGGACGAAGCCGGACTCGTCCGCCTCCACCCGGTTGCGGTTGGATGCGCCCGTAGCCTCGATCTCCCACGCCACCGACTCCGCGCGGCCGCCCCGGAGCCCGGCCTGCACCTCGATCCCGCGGTTGTGCAGGCGTCCCATCGACCGGTAGTCCGCCGCCGTCAGCACCACGGGGAGGATGCCGATCAGGTGGCGCGTCTCGCGCCGGTACGCCGTCACGCCCAGGGAGAGCGCGCCGCGGAACATCTCCAGGTCCACCCCGCCCTCCCTGTCCGCCAGCCTTTCCGTGCGCGGCTTGTCGGGGCACGCGTCGAAGCAGGGCGCCGGCGGCAGCCCCGCGAGCGCCTCCAGCCCGCGCTCCGTCTCGCCGTACGCCGCCCGCAGCCGCAGCCCGGTGACGGCGGGGCCGGAGGGGAACCACGGCTCCCGGTGCAGCGCCCACTCGCCGCCCGCGGAGTACGACCACTGCTGCTGGCGCGTGCGGCTGGGCTCGTCCCGCCGCACGGCCACGGAGAGCGCCACCGCCTCCCGCCACTGCAGCGCGCCGCGCAGGTACGCGCCGATGTCCGCCTGCTCGCTGCGCAGCGTCTGCGGCGCGATGACGCCGTCATCCTGGTCCACGTCCAGCGTCCACCCCAGCCGCTCCGCGCCCAGCGTCGCCTCGCCGCGCAGCGCGCCCCACCGCGACCACGCCGCCGTCAGCCGTCCGCCCGCGGCCGACCGCGCGCGCTCCACGTCCACCGTGCGCCGAAAGGTGCTGGTGTTCCCCGCGATGCCCCGCGTAAGGGCGCTCACCTCGTCCGCGTCCGCCCCGTCGCGGCTGGCGTGCAGCCCCAGCGACAGCCAGCGCAGCGGCGTCCGCCACTCCGCCCGTGCGCCCAGCGTGGTGTGCCGCACGGCCTCGGTGTTGTGGTAGAAGTCGTCCTCCGGCGGGATCACGCGGTAGCCGCGCGTGTCGGGATCATCCACCGCGAACCCGTCCAGCCCCGCGCCGATGCGCCCGAACTGGCTCTGGTCCCCGAACGGCAGCTCCGTCCGCCGCCGCACGTGCGCCGCCGTCACCGTCAGCCGCAGCGCGTCCGCCGCGTGGAATCCCACGCTGCCGCGCAGGCTCCGAAGCTCGCGGCTGCTGCGCGCCAGCACGCCTTCCGCGTCCTCCACGCCGCCCGAGAGCGCGTACCACGCGCCGCCGCCGCGCGCCGTCCCGCGCAGCGCCAGCCCCGAGACCGTGGAGCGTCCGGTGCGAAAGGGGCTCGCCTCCTCCAGCGGGTTGAACGACCGCAGCGTGCCGTCGCCCGAGCAGCTTCCGCGCGCCTGCAGCTGCAGCGTGCAGGTGCCCGACGAGCCCGTGCGCGTGAAGTTGGCCGGATACTCCGCCACGTCGGACCGGGCGCCCAGCCCCGACCACGCGTGAAAGCGCGGCGCGCCGCCCCCCGCGCCGCGCGTGGTGATCTCGATCGCCCCGCTGGCGCCCTCCGGGCCGTACACCGCCGTCGCCGCCGGCCCGCGCAGCACCCGCACGCCCTGCACGTCGTTGGGGTCGACGTCCTCCAGCCGCGACGTTCCCGCGCCGCCCACGGCGATGATCAGCGCGTCCGGATCGGAGACGATGCGGACGCCGTCCACCACCACCAGGGGGTCGTTGCGCAGCATCACGCTCCCGGGCCCGCGCAGCCACAGCCGCGGCGCCGCGCCCACGCTGCCGCCGGACTCGCGCACGTTCAGCCCCGCCGCACGCCCGCGGATCAGCTCCGTCACCGTAGATGCCGCCGCCCGGTCCGCGGTCTCGGGGACGATGGAATCCACCCGCACGCCGACGGTCGCCGGCAGCGGGTCCTGCTGTGCCGGGGCGTCGGCGGGATGCACCGGGAGAAGGACGGCGATCGGCAGGAGCGCGCGGAGCAGGCGCATCATGGGTGCGGTAAGGGGATGGAAACGGATGGAGGAGCGAGACTCAACCTACACGCGCAGCCGACGTCATCCAACGGATTCGCGCCCGGTCCTCTGACGCGGGAGGCGTCCGGGAACACCGGAGGCGGCGGAAAGGTCCCCCGCCGCGCCGCATCGGGAGGACGATCCAGCACCGGGTTTCTCCCTCTCCCCTCGCGCAGCTCACGCGCGCACGGGGCCGGGGAGAGTGCTCCCGGACGCCGTACGACTCCTGCCGGCGATCCGCGGAACCGCGACGCCCTCGTGCCGTTCCGCCCCTCTCCGCGCGCGGTCCGCGAGGGGCGGGGGCGGGGGGCGGGGGGCCAAACGCTTGCCTCGCAACAAGTCCGCCGTTTACTTTCCGCTCTGCACTCGGTCGCCGGACCATCCCGCGCCACGGCGCGCCTCCGCCCGGAACAGTCTCCAGAGCCCATGACGCAATCGCAGCCGCACGCCGGCGAACCGGGACGCGTTCCGTCCCCCACGTTCTTCGACCCGTCGTTCGAGCGCCTTCCCGCCCCCGTGGCGGGGGAGACGGCGGGCCCGGGGCCGGTGCTGCTGCTCTTCGACCGCGCCGCCGACCGCGACTGGGCCGCCGACGCCGCGGTGAGCCTGGCCACCGGGTGGCACGCCGCCGGCCGCCGCACCGTGCTGGCGGACCTGTGCCTGGAGGACCCGTTCCTCAACGACCGCATCGGCATGCCCAACCAGGACGGCGTGGTCGACATCTTTCTCTACGGCGCGTCGCTGGCCCGCAGCGCGCGGGCGGTCCCCGGGCGCGGCTT
>DASUVG010000177.1:0-33316 GCA_036379135.1 Longimicrobium sp. | reverse complement strand
CCGGCGGGCTTCCCGGTGTTCCCGGGTGCAGGTTTGGGACCATGCGACGGCTGCGACGGGAGCAGGGTGAACGGGTGAACGGGTGAACGGGTGAACGGGTGATGGGGTGATGGGGTGATGGGGTGATGGGGTGATGGGGTGATGGGGTGATGGGGTGATGGGGTGATGGGGTGATGGGGTGATGAAGAGGAGCCTATCATTCTGAGGCCCGGCCGCACCGCACCTTCGGAACGCACCACGGGTGGCCGGGCCGAAGAATCTGCTGTCGGATCGGGAGAGGGTGGACGCGGCAGCCCCGCGTGATGCATCGGTCACTCCACGGCCCGACAAAGCCTGTGACCGGCGCCGCAGAGCCGTTGCGCGGGAGACGGGGAGAATTCGATCCCGCTTGGAAAACCTCTCTTCCGCCTACACCCTGTCCGAAGCGCACCGGGGACTCGGCGCGCGTCACCTCTCCCCCAGGGTTTTTTGGGGGAGAGGCCGGGAGAGGGGGCGCCTCGCGGACGCAGTTCGACGCTTGACGCAGTACCACGAAACGATCAGCAACCCCAACCTCCCCGGCAGTTTCGGGGGAGGTGCGAGCCTGAACGAGCGGAGGGGGCCGACTCGGGCTCGGCCGGCGACGCCCCGTATCCCCTCCCCCGGTACGCCCCTTGCCGCCTCGCTCCGCTTCTGGAGCCGTATCGACCGACATCCACCGAGCCCCTGATGCCCAACCGCCTGGCGAACGAGACCAGCCCGTACCTGCTGCAGCACAGGGACAACCCCGTGGACTGGTATCCCTGGGGCCCCGAGGCGCTGGAGCGGGCGCGCGCGGAGGGGCGGCCCATCCTGCTCTCCGTGGGCTACTCGGCGTGCCACTGGTGCCACGTGATGGAGCACGAGTCGTTCGAGGACCCCGGGACCGCCGCGCTGATGAACGAGCTGTTCGTCAACGTAAAGGTGGACCGCGAGGAACGGCCCGACATCGACAGCATCTACATGGCCGCCGTGCAGCAGATGACGGGGCGCGGCGGCTGGCCCATGACGGTATTCCTCACGCCCCACGGCGCGCCGTTCTACGGCGGCACCTACTACCCGCCGGAGCCGCGCTACGGGATGCCCTCCTTTCAGCAGGTGCTGGCGGGGGTGGCGGACGCATGGAAGGAGCGCCGCGGCGACGTGGACCAGAGCGCGGCGGACCTTACCGAGGCCGTGCGCCAGGGCACCGACATGCGCCCGCCGGCGGGCGCGCTGGACGCGTCCGTGCTCGACAGGGCGTTCGCGGGCCTCATTCCCCGCTTCGACTTCGGATGGGGCGGGCTGGCGGGGGCGCCCAAGTTCCCGCAGCCGCTGACCATCGACTTCGTGCTGCGGACGTGGAAGCGCACCGGGAACCCCGACGCGCTGCGCTGGGTGGAGGCCACGCTGCGGCGGATGGCGTCCGGCGGCATCTACGACCACCTGGGCGGCGGCTTTGCGCGCTACAGCGTGGACGCGCACTGGCTGGTGCCGCACTTCGAGAAGATGCTGTACGACAACGCCCTCCTGGTCCCGCTGTACCTGAACGCCTGGCAGGCGACGGGCGCGGACGAGTACCGCGGCGTGGCGGAAGACGTGCTGCAGTGGGTGACGCGGGAGATGACGTCGCCGGAGGGCGGCTTCTACTCCGCGCTGGACGCGGACAGCGAGGGCGAGGAGGGGCGCTTCTACGTCTGGACCCCGGGGCAGATCGACGAGGTGATCGGCCCTGAAGAAGGCGCCATCGTCCGCGCCTGGTACGGCGTGACGGCCGAGGGGAACTTCGAGGAGCGCAACATCCTCCACGCCTGGCGCACGGTGGAGGCGGCGGCGCAGGAGGCGGGCGTCACGCCGGAGCGGCTGATGGATGCGGTCTCCCGCGCGCGGCAGCCGCTGTACGAGGCGCGGGCGAAGCGCGTCTGGCCGGGCCGCGACGACAAGATCCTGACGGCGTGGAACGCGATGATGATGCGCGCCTTCGCCGAGGCGGCGCGCGCGCTGGGGAGCGAGGAGTACCGGCGGATCGCCGTCGCCAGCGCGGAATTCCTCCTCTCCCGGCTGCGCGTGGACGGGCGGCTGCAGCGCACGTACAAGGAGGGACGCGCCAAGATCGACGCCTTTCTGGACGACCACGCGCTCCTGGCCGGCGCCCTCGTCTCCCTCTACGAAGCCACCTTCGACGCGCGCTGGCTGCGCGAGGCGCGCGCGCTGATGGACGCGACGCTGGAGCGATTCTGGGCAGAGGACGAGGGCGTGTTCTACGACACCGCGACCGACGCGGAGCAGCTGGTCGTGCGCCCGCGCGACCTGTGGGACAACGCGACGCCCTCCGGCAGCAGCGCCGCCGTCCACGCGCTGCTGCGCCTGGCCGAGCTGCTGGGCGAGGAGCGCTACCGGCGCATCGCCACGCGGGCGCTGGAGGGGACGGCGGAGCTGGCCACGCGCGTCCCCGCCGGCTTCGGGCTCCTCCTCTCCGCGCTGGACTTTCACCTGTCCACGCCCACGGAGATCGCCTTCGTCGGCACGCCGGGGGAGGCGGAGACGGAGTCGCTGCTCCGGGTCGCGGCGCGGACGTACCTGCCCAACGCGGTCACCGCGCTGCGGCGGCCGGAGGAGGAGGGCCAGGTGGAGGAACTGGTGCCGCTGCTGCGGGGTCGCACCGCACGCGGCGGGCGGGCCACGGCGTACGTGTGCGAGCGGCTGGCGTGCCGGCAGCCGGTGAACGAGCCGGCGGAGCTCGCCGCGCAGCTGGGAGCCCGCAATGGCGCGGGCTGACGCGGCCGGGCGCCACTTGCGCCCCGCCGCGCGCCCACGGCAATATGCGCCGTCCAACGGCGGCGCGCCTTCAACGCAGGAGATCGTGCCATGCGAAGCATCATCACGGCGGCCCTGGCGGTGCTCGGGGCGTGCGCCAGCCCCTCCCAGTCCGCAGCCGGCGATCCGCCCCCCACGTCCACCCAGCCCCCGGCCGCGCAGCCCGCGCCTCCCGCGGAGGGCGGGCAGGTGAGGGTCGAGGTCGTCCAGGGCACCGCCAGCTCCAGCGGCGGCAGCGAGCAGAACGCCCGCGCCGAGGGCGGCGGCGGCACCGTCGTCATCCGCGGCGTGGCCACCACGCCCACGCCCTGCCACCGGCTGTCGGGGACCACGGAGCGCAGCGGCGGGCGGGTGACCGTACGCATCAGCGCCGCGGCGGACCCGGAGATGATGTGCATCGCCTCCATCGGCGCCATCCCGTACACGGCGACGGTGCGCGGGCTCCCGGCGGGAACGTACGACCTGCGCGTGGAGCACACTTATCCGGGCACCGGGTGGGAGACGGCGGCCGTCCTGGAGACGCAGGTGACCGTGCGCTGATCCGCATCCATCCTCCCCACACCGGCAGACCGCATGTTCGCACCGCGCCACGCCCTGCTCCCCCTGCTCGCCGCCCTGGCCGCGGCGCCGGCCCCCGCGCAGCGGCCCGTCCCCGCGGCGCAGGGAAGCCCGGACGCCTATGCCGTTCCCGCCACGCCCGCCCCCGCGCCGATCGCGCGCGAGGAGTTCGCCCGGCGGCGGCAGGCGCTGGCCGCGCGGATGGGCGACGGGGTGCTGGTGGTGATGGGGTCGATGGAGCCCGACGCCGACTACCTTCCCTTCGCGCAGAACGCCCCCTTCCGCTACCTGACGGGCGTCAACGAGCCCAACGCCCTGCTCGTGATCGCCAAACGGGGGCGGGCGGTGGAGGAGCACCTGTTCGTGATGCCGCGCGAGCCGGCGGCGGAGGTGTGGCAGGGGGCGCGGCTGGGCGCGGAAGGCGCCACGCGCCTCACCGGCATCCGCACCGGCACGACCGAGGAGATGGAGGCGGCGCTGGGCCGGCTGCTGCAGGGGGCGCGGCGCATCTACACGGTGTCGCCGCTGAGCATGGACGGCAGCCGCAGCCCGTTCCAGCGCCCGGACCAGCAGCTCGTCCAGCGGCTGCAGCGCGAGCACGGCGTGGCGCAGGTGCAGGACCTGAGCGACGAGCTGTTCGAGATCCGCCAGGTGAAGTCGCCCGCGGAGCTGGACATGCTGCGGCGCTCCATCCTCATCACCAACCTGGCGCACCGCGAGGCCATGCGGGCGGTGGAGCCGGGGATGAACGAGTTCGAGATCCACGCGCTGATCGAGGCCACCTTCCGCCGGTACGGGGCGGAGCGGCCCGGCTTCAACTCCATCGTGGGCTCCGGGCCCAACTCCACCACGCTGCACTACCGCGCCGCCGACCGCTACATGCGGGACGGCGACATGCTGGTGATGGACATCGGCTCGTCGTTCAACGGCTACGCGGCGGACGTCACCCGCACGGTGCCGGTGAACGGGCGCTTTACCCCCGAGCAGCGGTCCATCTACGAGATCGTGCTGGCGGCGCAGAAGGCGGCGGAGGCGCAGGCGCGGGTGGGGGTGACGCTGGGGGAGCTGAACCAGACGGCCACGCGGGTGATCGCCGAGGGCCTCACCCGGCTGGGATTGATCGAATCGCCGCAGGCCACCTACGACTGCCAGCGCGGAGGGGGCACGGGGGAGTGCCCGCAGGTGGGGATGTTCTACATGCACGGGCTGGGGCACGGCATCGGGCTGGACGTGCACGACCCCGACGCCGCGTACGCCGAGGGGTTCGTGAACGGCAGCGCGTTCACCATCGAGCCCGGCGTGTACGTGCGCGCCGACGCGCTGGACTACCTCCCCGACACGCCGCGCAACCGCCGATTCATCGCGCGGATGCGGCCGCTCATCGAGCGCTACCGCAACATCGGCGTGCGCATAGAGGACGACTACTTCATCACCGACCGCGGGCTGGAGCGCGTGACGGCCGGCGCCCCGCGCGAGATCGCCGAGATCGAGGCGCTGATGGCGAGGGAGAGCTTCTGGAACCGCGAGCGCCGGCCGGAGATGGTGGAGTGGTACCGCGGCATCACCCCCCGCTGACCGCGCCCGCGGGATGACGGACCAGCAGCCGGCCCCGGTGGACGAACGCCCCGCGCACGCCCGGCACGGGGTGGCGGGGTGGCTGGTGCTCGCCTGGCTGCTGGCGACCGCCGGCCGCTTCGCGTGGACGGCGTGGAGCCGGTTCGGCGAGGCCGCCGTGCCGTGGTGGAGCAAGATCGCGACGGCCGCCGTGGCCCTGCTGGCCCTGGCGGCCGTCGTGCCGCTGCTGCGCTTTCGCCGCTCCGGCTGGGAGATGGCGGTGTGGGTGCTGGTGACGGCGGTGGTGATGGACCTGGCGCTGATCGTCCTGGGCACGCGGCAGTGGATCGCCGTGACCGCCGCCGCCGGCGCCTCCGCGTTCTGCCTGGGCTACCTGTGGCGCGCGCGGGCGGCCTTCGTGGGCCACGACGACCACTGGGACGCGGTGGACGAGGACCACCCACCCGCCGCCGCTGCGTCGGACGCGCCGGCGGACGCGTCGCGCGCGCCCGCCGTGCAGCCGGCCGACCCGGTGGCGGATGCGCTGGGGGCCATCCACCGGCGCATCGTGGACGCGGGGAGCGCCTGCGCGGTGCAGCGCGAGGCCCTGCTGGCGGACGCGGCCCGGTACGGAGTGCGGGCGGATGCGCTGCGGCGCGAGGGGCTGCCCCTGTACCGCACCTTCCTGGACCACTTTCTCGCCGACGGCCCGCTGACGGCGGAGCAGGACCGCGAGCTGTTCTGCCTGGAGAGCAAGCTGGAGCTGGACGCCATCGCCGTGGCGCGGCTGCGCGCGGAGCGCGAGGCGGCGGACCGCGCTCCCGCCGCGCGGCCGGCGGCGGAGGACACGCCGCGTCCCGCGGCCCTGGCGGCGGACGGCCCGCCGCGGGAGGAGCCGGCGGAGCCGGACGAGGCGGACCGCACGGTGGACACGACGTACACGCCCGGGCTGGCCGGCATGGCCGACCCGGCGGTGCTGGCGGACTACGAGCAGCACGAGCTGGACGCGCTCACGCGGTGGGCGGGCATCGCCCTTCCCCCGGAGGCCGCCCCGCGCCCCGCGCTGGAGACGCTGCGCGCCTTTCACCGCATCAGCACCGAGCCGCTGGAAGAGGTGGATCCCGGGATGCCGCTGGCGGAGGGCGAGCGGTGCTTCGCGGTGCTGAGGGTGGACCTGTACCGCATGACGCCCGGCGCGCAGCCGGACGCCGCCGACGCCGCGCGCGGCGCGATGGACGCGACCGCGTTCGTGGACGGCAGCCTGGACAGGGACTGCGACCTGTCGCGCTACGGGCGGGCCGGCGAGTGCCGCTTTCTGGTGACGGACCGGCGGCTGCTCCTGGTGGCGCCTTCCGGGCAGCAGAGCCCGCTGCCGCTGGACCGCATTCGCTCCGTGCAGCCGCACCGCAACGGGCTGGAGGTGCACCCCCTGCGCGGCAACCCCGTCTTCCTGGCCTTTCGCGACGGCGTGGCCGACGCGGCCATGCGCATCGCCCGCGCGCTGCGGGACGCCCGCGCCGCGCGGCCCGCCTGACGCGGCGCCGGACCCCTCCTCATCCACCGATCCACTGATCCCGTGACCCCGTTCCGCTACTTCGGCGGCATCGACTTTTCGGGGGCCAAGGAGCCCCTGTCCAACCTGTGGAGCGCCGTGGGAGAGGAGCGCGACGGACGGCTGTGCATCGTCTCGCTCTGCCCGCACCCGTACCGCGAGGACCTGGCCTCGTTCGTGGTGGAAGGCTGGCGCAAGCACGCAAACCCGGACGCCGGCGCCCGCATTCTCTGGGGCGCCGACTTTCCGTTCGGACTCCCCGCGGACGCGGTGGGCGCGCTGGAGGGGCTGCGCGAGCGGTCGTGGCGCGGCCTGGCGTCGTGGGTGGCGGACCGCCCGCCGGACGAGATCAAGGAGGCGCTCCCCGGCTTTCTGAAGGCGATGCGGCGTACGGACACGGGCGGCGCGCTGGCGCCGCTGGACCTGCGCCTCTACCGGCAGACGTTCGAAGGCATCCGCTTTCTGTGGGAGCTGCGGGACAGGGCGGAGGTCTCCATCGTCCCCGGCATGCCGCGGGAGGACGCGGAGACAGTGCTGATCGAGGTGTATCCCTCCGGCGCGGTAAAGGACCTGGGGATGAAGGGCTCGCGCGTCCCCTCGCGCCCGGGCGAGGTGCGGGCGCGCCCGGCGGCGTTCCGCCCGTTCCTCTCGTTCGACCACGCGTGCATGGAGGCCACCGCCTGCACGCTGGAGGACGCGCGCGACGCCTGCATCGCCTGCCTGATCGCCTACCTCTGCCGCGACGACCTGGACCAGCCGTACCGCCTGGACCGCGTCCCGCGCGACCTGGTGGAGCTGGAGGGGTGGATCTACCGCGCCCCGGCGGCGTTGGGGTGAAACGGGGGACACCCCGGGACCACGGACTAAAGTCCGCGGCTAGAACGGCCATAAGCCCCGCCCTGGGCTCGCGGAGCTCGCCCGGCGGGGCTTCACCTTCATGCGCACGACCGTCTCCGGCGCGGCCGCGGGATCTCGTCGCTCCGGCGGTTCCCGTAGCGCGACGGACATTGCCCTCGCGAGCAGGTGAAGCCCCGTTCGCGAGGAACGAGCGAGACGGGGCTTATGGCATTTTTAGCCGCGGGTTTCAACCCGTGGCGACATTCGCGCATCCCGACGCCGCCGCCGCGCCCGCGCGATCATCGGGCCGTAGACGGCGGCGTTCACGATCACCACGCCCGCGCCGATGCCGAATTGCAGCCCGCGCGTCAATCCGGCCGGGTAGAGCACGGAAACGACGTAGTGCTCGATGAACCCGCCCCGGTACCCCGCCTGCCCGCCGCGCCGCCGCAGGTCGTTCTCCAGCGGCGTGAGCGGGCAGATCCACCCGGCGAACATGATCAGCGCGCCCCACACCGCGCAGGGCACGTGCACCCACGCCAGCCATCGCCGCCGCAGCACCAGCAGCCCGCCGATCCCCGCAAACACGGCGAACGCAAGGTGGATGACGAGCACCACGTCGGCGAGGGTGCGGTAGATCAACCTGGGCTCCGCGGTGAATTCATGGCTGCGTCCGGCGGCGGATCAATCCCCATCGCGGCCGGCGAGAACGTGGCCGATCATGATGCGGTGCCCGTCCGGAGTGCGGACGCCGAACTCGCGCAGCCCCCACGGCTTGTCCGCGATGGGATGATGCGCCTGCACGCCCGCCGCCGTGACCCGCGCCAGGAACGCGTCCGCATCATCCACCCGCAGGTAGGCGAAGTAGCTGTGGTCGCCCAGGTCGGCCGGGGGGATGGCGTCCGGGCACTCCCCCAGCATGATCCAGCAGTTGTCGCGCCCCACGAAGATCCACCCCGGCGGCTCCATCACGATCTCGAACCCCAGCGCCCGCACGAAGAAGTCCGCCGTCACGCGCACGTCGGGAACGGCGAGCACGTAGTGGTTCTGCAGGATGGTGGGCATCCGCCGCCTCCGCTGGGGGGAATGTGCGTCACGGCGGCCACCGGCCGCCGCGGCTTCGTTCATCCGGGGGTCGAAACAGGCGCGCCGGGACGGAGGGCATCCCGTCCCGGCGCGTCCGTCATCCATCAAAAGCCGCTCAGGCCTTGGCGGGCGCCGCGGCGGGGGTCTGCGTGCCGGGCGCCGTGGTGCGCAGCTCGCGGCGGATGATCTTGCCGATGGGGCTCTTGGGCAGGTCCTCGCGGAACTCTACCTGCCGCGGCACCTTGTACCCCGCCAGCGACTCGCGGCAGTGCTTCACCACCGATTCCGCCGTGAGCGCCGCGTCCTTCTTGACGATGAACGCCTTGACCGCCTCGCCCGAGTGCTCGTCGGGCACGCCGATGACGGCCGCCTCGCGCACGCCGGGGTGGTTGGCCAGGCAGTCCTCCACCTCGTTGGGATACACGTTGAAGCCGCTGACCAGGATCATGTCCTTCTTGCGGTCCACGATCTTGAAGTACCCCTCCTCGTCCATCTGCGCCACGTCGCCCGTGTACAGCCAGCCGTCCTCCATCACCTTGGCCGTCTCTTCGGGGCGCTGCCAGTAGCCCAGCATCACCTGCGGCCCCTTGCACGCCAGCTCGCCCGGCTGGCCCACGGGCACCGGCTTGCGGTCCTCGTCCACCAGCTTGACGTCGGTGGAGGGGAACGGAATGCCGATGGTCCCCTCCTTCACCCGGTCTACCGGGTTGAAGCTCACCACCGGCGACGCCTCGGTCAGGCCGTAGCCCTCGATCACCGGCGTGCCGACGACCTCCTTCCACTTGCGCGCCACGGCCCCGTGCAGCGCCATCCCGCCCGCCACGCTGAGCTTGAGGCTCTTGGGCGGCGCCTGCTGGAACCACTCCTCGTTCGCCAGCGCGTTGAACAGCGTGTTGACCCCCGAGAACCAGGTGACCGGGTACTTCTCGAACGCCTTCTGCAGGTTCTTGGGCGGCCGCGGGGAGGGGATGAGGACGTTGTGCCCGCCGATCTGGTAGAAGAGCAGCAGGTTCACCGTGTAGGCGAAGATGTGGTACAGCGGCAGGGCAGTCAGGATGGACTCTTCGCCCTCCTTGAGCAGCGCCGTGTTCATCGACAGCATCTGCGCCACGTTGCCCAGCAGGTTGCCGTGCGAGAGCATGGCCCCCTTGCTGACGCCGGTGGTGCCGCCCGTGTACTGCAGCGCCGCCAGCGAATCCAGCTTCACCCCCTGCAGGTACCCCTTCACGTCCGCCCCGGCCGCGACGCGCTCGCGGCCCGCCTTGAGCGCGTCCTGCAGCGGCGTGTGTGGGACGGTGATGGCGGGAAGCTGCTTCTTGACGAACTTGAGCACCGTGCGGATGACGAACGCCGGCACCGCGGGAAACCACTCGGTGATGCGCACCGTCACCACGGTCTTCACCTGCGTCTTCGGCAGCACCGGGGGAAGCCGGTCGGCGAACAGGTCGCTGATCACCAGCGCCCGCGCGCCGCTGTCGTTGAACTGGTGGATCATCTCCGGCGGCGTGTACAGCGGGTTGGTGCTCACGGCCACGCACCCCGCCTTGAGCACGCCGAACAGCACCACCGGGTACGCCAGCGAGTTGGGCATCTGGATGGCCACCCGGTCGCCGGCGTCCAGCCCCAGCGTGCCGCGCAGGTAGGCCGCGAACTCGTCCGACATGCGGTCCACCTGCTCGTACGTCAGCGTGCCCGCCATGCCGTTGGGCATCACCTGCGTGAACGCCGTCTTCTGCGCGTACTTCGCGCTCAGGCGGCGCACCATGTCAGGCATGTGCTCGAAGGCGATGGGGGCCATCTCGGCCTGGCTGCCGGGCGAGTAGTGCGAAGCCCAGGGACGGTCCGTCATAGATGCATCCTCCTGGCGGAGCAGGGTGGGGCAGATCCGGGGGTGTTGATTCACAGGTTACACGCGTTCGGCGCCGTGCGCCAGACGTGTGTGAGCAGAGTTCATCCCGTTGCTGCGTGGGATGCGGGGCGAGTGGATGCCGATCCGGAGCCGTCCGACGGCCCCTCCCCCGCCCCTCCTCGCGCAAACTGCTGCGGAGAGGGGAAGAATCCCGGCAACCGCGCAAATCTGTCATTCCGAAGGAGGCGCCGCACGGAACCGTACGGCGTCGGAAACTCCGGCGCCGGCTGAGGAATCTGCTCGCTACTTGCTGGTGATCCGAGGATAGGCGGGATGCCGACGCTACATCCTGTCCCAGTCCCAGATGGCGTAGGAATCCGCTTGCGGAAGGCGGTGGCCGCACAGCTTGAGCGTGAGCAGGATGTTGCCGCGGTGATGGCTCTCGTGCGAGATGAGGTAGGCCAGCGACGTCATCAACCCCTTCTTGAACCCACGCTTCTTCGTCTCCCCGGCCGCGGCCAGGCGGATGAAACGCTCCACCGCGTCGCCGGACTGCCGGAAGGCGGCGATCAGCTCGTCACGCGGCACTACGTCCTCACCGCCGTACTTAGGCAGGCCGATGGACAGCGGCTTGTGCCAGCTCTCCACCTTGTAGGTGCGGATGGTGTGCATGTGCGCGAACTGCTTCCACACGCGCCCGCCCCCCCGCGGCCCCGACGAGCACGCCAGCCCCGCGTCGCTGATGCGCTCCAGCAGGAACAGGTTGATGCGGTCGTGGGTGCGCCACGCCTCCACCATCTCGTCGATCAGCGCTTCGCTCATACGGTCGATGATGAAAATCCGCCCGGGCGGCGGCGTCCGCGGTCAGAGCACGCCCGTCAGCCAGTGCATCACGTTGAGCAGGAACTGCACGTTCTGCGGCGCGCGGGGATCGTTCATCCCCATCGGCTGGCGCTGCGGGCCGGCGCGCTGGGCTGAGAACATGGCCGCCTCGCCGAACACGGCCACGCGCCCGCGCCCGTGCCGCAGCACCGCCCCCTGCTGCTGTCCGCCGACCCGCTCCCGCCGCGTGGCGGCCGAGAACTGCCACGCCACCTCCGGCAGCAGCAGCACCGAGCCGGGCGCCAGCGTCATCAGCGGCTCCGCGCCCGGCGCCGTCACCCGGAACGCCTGCCCGGTGAACGCGAACACGCTGTCCACCCGCTCCGCGTCGCCGCGCCCGCGCGTGACCGGGTGGTCCGCCAGCGACCCGTCGCCCCGCGCGAACCGCATCTTCGACTCCCCCTCCGTCGAATCGTACGCGAAGCCGTTCCCCATCACCACGCCGAACGCCGCCGCAAGGTCGGCCGCCGCGCCGGGGAACGGCATGTGGTCGGCGATCAGCAGCAGCGAGCCGCCGTCGCGCACCCACGCCTCCACCGCAGCGATCTCCTCCGGCGAGAACGCGGAGGGAGTCGGAAGCGTCCAGTTCTGATCGTTGCTCGCGTGGAGCGCGTTGGCGATCACCAGCACGCGCGCGTCCGCCAGCGCCTGCCGCGTGAAGGGGGTCCGCACCCCGCGCACCACGTAGCCGTCGCGCCGCAGCAGCCGGGCGAAGGCGTAGTAGCGCCCGTCGGTGGTGTGAAAGTTGGTGTGCGCCTCGTCCACCAGCACCAGCGGTCCCGCGCCCTCCGCGAACGCCGGCTGCGCGATCGACGGCGCGAACGCGGAATCCGCCACCTGCTGCGCGCCCGCGGTGCCCGTCGTCCACAGCGCGGCCATGCACGTCGTGAGCGAGATCCATCGAATGGTGCGCATCGTCCGCCTCCGGGGAAAGTTCATCGATCGAGTGGAATCGACCTGAGTAGCGCGGGACCGGGCAGAGCGTTGGCTCCGCGGGACGGACCGTGCGCGGGCGGGACGAGAGGTGGGCCCGGCTTGACGACCCGATGCGACAGGAGTGGCCGAATCGTGCCGGGAACGAGATGTTTGCTGGCGTCGAGCACGCTTCCGGAATATCCTGTCGGATTAAGAATGCAGGACATCCTCACTCACATCGGAGAAGCCGCATGCGCAAGCTCAAGCTGCAGGTGGAGGACCTGGAGGTCGTATCGTTCGAGACCCATCGTCCGCTGGACGTCCGCGGGACCGTGGACGGGCACAAGACGGCGCCGCCCACCGAAGATCCCACCTGCGCCACACAGCCCTCGTGCGATCCCGAGGTGGACACCTGCAACGGCGCGAACACGTGCTACCAGTCGTGCAACCTCTGCGGATCGGCCAACACCACCTGCGCCATCTGCCTGATCGACTGAGGCGCACCCCTTTCGCACAAGAGCCCCGCCGGACGCACGTCCGGCGGGGCTCCATCGCGTCACTCCCCGCCCACGGGCGCGGCCAGCAGCTTGGGCGCGGGGGCCATGAGGGTGCGCGGGTTGGCGTAGGCGCGCTCCTGCAGCTCGGGGATGGTGGCGCCGGCGACCAGGAACTTGCCCGCGCCCTCCACCACGCGGCGGCGCAGCAGCTCCGCCTGCTCGGGCGACATCTGCCCCTGCTGCGCGCGCTCGCGCAGGCGGTCCAGCACCGGCAGGCTCTCCGCGGCCAGGCGGTAGCGCTGCGCCGGCGGCAGCTCGCGGTAGAACACCACGCGGTCCCAGATGGAAAGCACCACCCCGCGCATGGCCGCGATCACCGGCGCCGCGCCCATCAGCTCGAAAGTCTTGTCGCTCCCCGAGTCGCACGCGATCACGGACAGGCCACCCGGCTCCGCGCCTTCCAGAACCGCGCAGGCGCCGTAGATCAGGTCCAGGCTGTCCAGCAGCGTGGCGAGGCGCGTGGGCGTGCTGAAGCGGCGGGGGGATTCGATGACCTGCACCGTGAGCACGTCCGCGCCGCTCTGCACGTCGCCGCGGCGGGCGGCGTCCACGCTGGGGATGCCGGCCTGCGCCAGCAGCCCGCTGACGCGCGGCAGGTACTGCGTGGCAAAGCGCACGCGCTCGGCGTAGGCGAACGCCTCCTGCGCGCGGTTCTCCGCCGCGATCAGCAGCGACCACGTGTCCGCATGCTCCAGCGGCGTAATGCCCAGCTGCTCGGCCAGCATGCGGGCGGGGCGGGTAAAGCGGTGGGCAAGCAGCCCGTAGTCGCGCAGGGCGCTGAGCAGGCGCGTGAGCAGCTCGCCGGGCACCGGCTCGCGGCGGTAGCCCAGCCGAGCCACCTCCACCAGCGGCAGCTCCAGCCCGCTCGCGGTCAGCGCGCCGCTCACCTGCTCCACGCCGCTGATCAGATCCGCCTTGCGCATGGTCTCCGGAGGGGATCGGGGGACGGGCCTGCCAAGCTAGACGCGCGCCCCCCGAGCGGCAAGCGGATCGATTCGGTCAAACCTCCCGCAGATCGAAGCGCATGCTGACGGGGATCTCATCGGGATTCCGGTCCGCCGCCGCCGCAATCCGCTGCTTCTGCTTGAGCTGGTTGATCTCGAAGCCAAGGCTCTGATACCACTCGACAAGGTTTGGCTTGGCGTCGAGCGTGACATAGCGGCACCCCGCACGCTGGGACAGCTCGATCGCGAGCGCAATCACGCTCGCCACCGCGAAACTTCCGTACCCACGGCCCTGAAACAGGCGATCTACGCCAAGCTGTGCCAGCTTGAGCGCGGCGATCTCCTGGTATCGAATCGCGCTGGGCCGTTCACGCCTGCCCAGCGGGATCGCGTCCATGCAGACGGTGGCGTACGCCGCGAGCAGCTCCGCGACGTGGTACAGATACGTTGTCGAAACACGCTGCCGCT
Organism: Longimicrobium sp.; assembly: GCA_036379135.1. Lineage (GTDB taxonomy): Bacteria > Gemmatimonadota > Gemmatimonadetes > Longimicrobiales > Longimicrobiaceae > Longimicrobium. The sequence continues at coordinate 19,300 of DASUVG010000177.1, read as the reverse complement.
GATCGTGCCAGGCGTAGTCATACAGGAAGCGGGTCTGGCTCTCACGCCCGCAGTCGAACCCGGACGGAGGAACATCCTCCAGCTTCCGCACGCTCAGGCCGTTCAGCGCATGCACCGATGAGTGATTCATCATTCAGCGTCGTCAAAATGAAACCGGGCGCGCCGCCTGTCGACTCGCCCGGTACGTCCGGTGCTGCGATTCGCGGTTCTACCCGCCGGCTGCCGCCGCCTGCTCTTCCTCCGCCATCCGCTTGTGGAGCGCGGCCATGAAGCGCACCCGCTCGAACATGCGGCGACGCTCCGGAGTGTCCTTGGGCGGACGCGCCATCTCCTCGAGCACCTCGCGGGAGCCCTCGAGTGAAAGAGGGGGTGTGCGCCGATACCTGTGCCTGAGCTCATCCATCGTAATCTCCTATCGAACGTTGTGGCCCGTCGTTCGTGTACGCTGTGCAATCTTTCCGCCTATGTAAAGCCCCCTGCGTAAAAGCGGCCAGCGGCGTGCAGGGAGATTTCCCTTCCCGCCCGGACGGATCGAAAACGGCTAAAGAATCGGCTGCAGCAGCAGATACAGAGCGACCACCAGCGCGACCGCCGCCGCCACCGTGATACGGGTGCGGCTCCGAATGAGCCACCTGCGGATCGGGGGTCCGGCGAGGCTGGCGAGCAGGCCGAGGATGGCGTACTTGATCCCCCGGCCGATCGCCGAGAAGAGGATGAAGGTGCCCAGCGGGATCCCGGCCGAGCCGGCGACGATGCCGTAGAGCACGTACGGCACCGGCGTGTAGCCGGAAGTCACCAGCGCGAGCACGGCGTTGTCGCGGTAGAGCGCGGCGACCGCATCCACCCGCTCCAGCAGGCCGTAGGAGCCCAGCACCGGCCGCCCCACGCGCTCGAACAGCGCCGCGCCGAACGTCCAGCCGATCGCGCCGCCCACCACGGACCCCGCCGCCGCCACGCCCGCGAGCGCCCATGCCCGCCGCGGCCGCGCCAGCGCGAGCGCCGCGTACAGCGCCTCCGTGGGCGCGGGGAACAGGCACCCCTCCACCACCGCGAACACGAACAGGAGAGCGGGTCCGGCGGGGTGCCGCGCCCACCGCTCCAGCCGTCCGGATGCGCCCACCGCGCTTTCCGATTCTTCCTGGGGAATCACGGGACGGTGCGGCGCGCGGCGGGCGGGATCGTGGGCATCGGGCAACCGTCATGGGGTACGAGGGATCGGAAGATGTTCCGGGCGCGGAAGATAGCGCGTCGGGCAGCCGCCGGGAGAGTGTCGCGATCGGGCGGCACTGCACGTTCTATCCACCGGCCGGAGCGACGAACGCCAGGGCGGGAGAAGACCAGGTGCGGATGAAGAGACCGACGGCGATGATGGCGCTGGCTGCGTGCCTGGCGGCTGCCGCCTGCAGCGGCGTGCCCGGCGAGCCGGACAGCCCGGGGCTGAGCGCCAGCGTGCCCGCGGAAGCCTCGAGCATCATCGGCGACATCACGCAGGTGGAGCGTACGGACGGCCGCCTGCGCATTCTGGTGGAGCAGATCCCCACCCGCAGCGCCGGCCACCCCATCGCGTGGATCGCCGTCAACCGCGGGACGGACGTGGTCCAGCGCGCCGGCGGCTCGCTGTCCCGCGGATCGTCGGCGGAGCTGGCGGTGGGGATGCGCGTGCAGGCGTGGTTCACCGGGCCGGTGGCGGAGTCGTTCCCCGTACAGGCCACCGCCGGGACCATCCTCATCGAACGCTGATCCCGATCGACGGAAAAGACGAGGACGCAGGGGGGAATTTCCCTCTGCGTCCTCGTCTTTTCCGCCTCTGCGCCTGCGGAGCCGCTTCCGCCGCTCACCCCGCGCGCGGCGGCAACTCGTCCGCAAGAAGGCCGTAGATGTCCAGGTCCTCCATCACGCCCCACTTTTGAAAGTGGCTGCGCAGCCGCCCCTCGTGCCGCATGCCCACCTTGCGCAGCACGGTGCCCGAGGCCGGGTTGCGCCCCAGGTGCGCGGCGTGCACGCGGTGCAGGTCCAGCGTGTCGAACGCCCAGCGAAGCAGCGCGTCGGACGCCTCCGTGGCGTATCCCCGCCCCCAGTGCGGCCGGCCGATCCAGTAGCCCAGCTCCGCGCGCTTGTGCGCCGGCACCAGCCGGATCTCGATGGACCCCACCAGCTCGCCCGTATCGCGCAGCGTGACCGCCAGGATCACCGCCTCACCGGCCGCGTGGCGCTGTGCGTGGGTGGCGATCCAGGCCTCCGCCGCGCCCTCGGGATACGGGTGCGGAATGGACGCCGTGGTGCTGGCCACCTCGCGGTCGGAGACGTAGGCGTGCGCCGCCGGCGCGTCTTCCGGCGCGTACGGGCGCAGCACCAGCCGTGCGGTGGTCAGCGTCGGCGGCTCGGGCATGGGCGGCGGGATGCGGATGGCGATGGATGGACGTGCGGATGATACACGGCGCGGAGCGCGAACTCCAGCGCGCGTGCGAGCGAAGACGGATCGTGCCGGATCCGGACGAAGACCAGCGACCGGCAAGTCTGCCGCTCACCTCGATCGTGGAGCCGGTGGAGAGCACGCGGGATCGCGCATCAGGTGGTGCGGACGGCCTGTTCTCGTGCGCTACGGAGAGCATCCGGTGATCCCATCCCTCCCCCAAAAAACGCGGATGGCCCCCTGCCGCATTCCATCTTCCCTCCCGTTCCCGGCAGCTCCAGGGATCGTGCCTCGTCGACGGGCGCGCCATGCCTCCGCTCACTACGACGAGGAATCCAACCCGCAAAGCAGCGGAAACGGCACGAGAAAACTCCGCTAACTCCGCTGACTCTGCGTGAGGACCATTCTTTTGTCTTTTCGAGGATCCCGGGATCAATCCGCCGCTTTCTCCTGGAAGAGCCCCGCGACCGCCTGGAAGATGCGCTCGTAGGCCAGCCGCGACCGCTCCCGGGCCGCCGGACGCTGCTGCTGGCGAATCTCGCGCATCGCCTCGTCCAGGCGCACGCGCTCCGCATCCGACAGCTCCCGCCCGCGCGCGCGCTCCAGCCCGCCGCCCTGGATGAACTCCACGATGCGCCGCAGCTCGTCCGCGTCGAACCAGGTGCCGTGCTCCCGGCACACGTCGATGATCACGCCGGAGATGCGCTGAAAGTTCAGCCGGTGCATCAGCGTGCCGCACTCCGGGCACGACCGGTAGCGGATCTGCGTTTCCGCGGGCGCGGGGACGGACGCGGGGGCGCGAAAGGTCAGCACGCTGGCCTGCCGGTCGCGCTCGGCGCACAGCGCCTCGAAGGCCGCGTTCTCCATCCACACCCCTCCGCACGCGCCGCACGCGTCCACCGCCGTCGCGCCCACGCGCACGGCCGCCAGCTCGCCGCGGCAGGCGGGGCACGGCAGCGTGCGGGCCGCCTCGCGCGGCGCGCTGTCGGCGCGGGCGCCGCAGTGGGGGCAGTGGCGCGTGCCGCGGAACACCATCCCGAAGCACGACGGGCACGCCGCCGTCGCCAGCCGCGCGCCGCAGTGCGAGCAGGCGTGCAGGTCCGTGGTTGCCGGGGCGCCGCAGCCGGGGCAGCGCAGCGTGGCCGCTTCCATCAGGAGACCGGGAAAGGGGGATGGCGGACGAACGCCGGCCGGACCACCGCGGGTGCGGGGCCCGGCCGGCTGGTCAGAGCCGCCGCCTTCAGCGCCAGATCAAGCGGAGCAACCTGCGGCCGATGGGGAAGAACCCGCCCAAGAGCCGGGTGATGGCCCCCAGGATCAGGCTCTTGAAGAGAAAACGCAAAACCAGCATGGCGGGTTGGCGTTGGAGGAATATCGACGGTCTGCTCTCACACCGTGTCATACGGGTGGGGACCGCCGATGGTTTCATCGCCCCGGGGCTAGGGCGCCGGGGCCGCCGCCGCGCCGCCCCCGCCGATGCCCAGCGAGGGGATGCTGATCTCGTACAGCCGCGGCCACAGCTTGCCCGTCACCAGCAGCCGGTTGGCCTGCGGATCGTACGCCGTGCCGTTGAGCACGCCCTCGGGGTCGCGCACCGGGGGGATGATGGAGGACAGGTCCAGCACCCCCTTGACCCGCCCCGTCTGCGGGTCGATGCGCACGATCTGCTGCGTGTGCCACACGTTGGCCCACACCTCGCCGCGCACCCACTCCAGCTCGTTCAGCTGGTCCACCGGCTGCCCCCCGTTGGTCACCCGCACCGTGGTGTCGACCTGAAAGGTCGCGGGGTCGATGAAGGTGAGGTAGCTGGACCCGTCGCTCACGATCAGCCGCCGCCCGTCCGTCGTCAGCCCCCAGGCCTCGCCCGTGTACGACACCTGACCTGCCGGGCGCATGGTGTTGGCGTCGTACTTGAAGGCCACGCCCTCCTTCCAGGTGAGCTGGTAGAGCGTGTCGCCCACGGCGGCCAGGCCCTCGGCGAAGTACGCGTCCGCCAGCTCCACCTTCTCGATCACCCGCCCCGTCTCCAGCTCCACCAGCCGCAGCGACGACTCGCCGTAGCGGCCGGTGCTCTCGTACAGCCTGCCCGCGCGCCACACCAGCCCCTGCGTGAACGCGGTGGAATCATGCGGATAGCTTCGTACCTGCTGAACGGCCACGGTGGGCGCGGTCGGCTCCATCGGTGGTTCCCCTCCGGGGTTCGAACTACCTTCCCTGCACGCCGCGACGACGGCCATCGCCGCCGCGAAGATCCCTCCGGCCAGCAGACGCGCTTGCATTCTCGTCCTCCACATGGTCATCGCGCCGCCCGCGAGCCCAGCCACGCCTCGCGAAACGCGCGCATCTCCGCCGTCACCGGCATCCCCGCCACCTCGTACGCCACCACCTCCAGCGCGGGGTTCTCCACCAGCGTCATCCGCCCGCTGCGGCGCTGCCCGCGCTGCACGTACTCCACCTGCACCACGTCGCCCGCGGCGTGCGCGTCGACGATCGCCCGCAGCGCGTCGGGGTCGGGCGTGGGCCGGCCGTCCAGCGACAGGATCACGTCGTCCGCGCTCAGGCCGGCCTGGTACACCGAGCCGTGGGCCAGCGGCCAGTCGTCCACCAGCACGCCGCCCTCGCCCTGCCCCAGCTGCACGCCCAGCCAGGGGCGCCCCGCCGCCTGTTTGCGCAGCAGGAACCCGGCCCGCGCGAGCAGGGCGGCGTAGTCCACCACCTCGTGCCCCTCGACGTAGCGGTCGAAGAAGTCGCTGGCGAACGCCGGGTCGCGCGTCACCTCGCCCAGCACGCGGCGCAGGTCGGCCAGCGTGTACGGCCGCGCGGGCGCCAGCGCCGCCGTCTGCGCCCGGCCGAACTCGCGCCACATCGCCCGCATGTAGTCGTCCAGCGTCACGCCGGGAAAGCGCGTGCGCAGGGTCAGGTCCAGCCCCAGCCCGATCCCCGAACCCCACGTGTAGTAGGAAAGAAAGGTGTTGCCGCGGTTGTGCGGGTCGATGGAGCTGGCCGCGTCCACGAACGGCGCCTGCATGCTCATCTCCACCGCGCTGAACCAGCGCCGCCCCGGCGCGATCACCACCGGCGACACGATGGTGGAGCCGATCCCGGCCGCGTACGCGGAGTCCGAGGTGAGCCCGGCGCGGCGGATGAGCAGGTCGTCGTAGTAGCTGGTGAAGCCCTCGGCGAACCACAGCTCGCCGCTCATGTTGGCGCGGGTAAAGTCGAACGGCTCCAGCGCGGCGGGGCGGATGCGCTCCACGTTCCACGCGTGGAAGAACTCGTGCGACAGCGTGCCCAGGTTGGCCATCTCGCCCGTGGCCAGGGGGCGGCGGTTGATGATGACGGTGCTGTTGCGGTGCTCCATCCCGTCGCCCGCCACCCACGGCAGGTAGTCCGCCAGAAAGGTGTAGACGCCAAAGTCGAAGCGCGGCGCCTCGCCGAAGACGGCGATCTGCTCGGTGACCACTTTCCGGGCCTTTTCCGCGTAGCGGTCCGCCTCTTCCGCCGTCCCCAGGTGGTGCAGCGCCAGGCGGATGGTCTGCATCCCCCCGTCCGGGCCGGGAACGGTCCAGCTGCGCGCCTCCCACGGACCCACCTCGGTGGGCGAGTCCATGAAGTACTGCAGGTTGGGCGCGGTAAAGACGGACGAGTCCGCCGTCGGCACCAGCTGGGTGGCCACCTTCCACCCGTCCGGCCGCTCGAAGCGCACGCGGATGGGCGCGTTCTCCATCCCCCGCGCCCACAGAAAGGTCGCGGGGATGTTCAGGTGCGCGTGGCTGGCGTCGATGGCGGCGTAGGTTCCGTCCGCGCGGTCACCGAAGAGCGTGTAGCGCACGGTGACGGTGCCGTCGTGCCCCGCCACGTCCCACTGGTGCGGGTCCGCCCGGGTGAACGCCAGCGCCCGCCCCTGCCCGTCGGCCGCGTTGACGCCGTAGACGTTCTTGGCGAACTCGTGCAGCGCGTAGCGGCCGGGCGAGCTGCGGCTCATCCGCAGCTGCAGCGGCTGGCCGGCGGGGACGCCGCGAAAGGTGGCGGTGACCTCCGCCTCGTGGTGCGCGCGGTTGGGAAAGCGGACGTCGTACTCCACGCTCCCCTGCGCGGCGGCCTGCGCGGCGGCCAGCAGGGTCGCCAGCGCGGCGAGTGTGGGGGTGCGGAGAGGGCGGCAGATGCTGCGCATTCGGTCGATCGGGAGCGGGGGCGGTGGTGCTTGCGAGAGATTTAGCACCCCGGCGCGGCGGGTGCCAGCGTCGCGGGTGCGTGGAACCACGAAGGGAGGCGGGATGTTCCGCCGGGGCGGAGCCGGCCAGGCGCCGTGTGCACGACCGATGGAGTCCGCGGGCCGGGGACGATGCCGCCAGCACGGGAGCGTCGGCGAACAGAATCGAACTGCGCCAGACGGAGCCCCCTCTCCCCCGGCCCCTCTCCCCCGCTGCGCGGGAGAAAGGGGAGAATTCGATCCCGCTGCGAAAAGCGTCGAACCGCGTCCGCGGGGGCCCCTCCCCCGGCCCCTCCCCGCTCGTTCCTCGCGGAGAGGGGAGAATTCGATCGCGCTGCGAACGGCTGCGGATTACGCGCTCCCTCCCCCTCGCAGTTTGCGGGGGAGGGCCGGGGAGGGGGGCGCCGGCGGCTCGCACCGGGGTCGGGGACATTGGGACCGCGGCCCCCCAACGCGAAGCGGGCGCCCGCATGGACGCCCGCCCGCCTCGAAGCGTGGTGCCGCCGCGCCGCTACGGGCGCGGGCGGGTGTTGCGCTCCGGGGTGTAGGTGCCGCACTCGGCACCGTTGGAGCTCACGCGAACCTCGATGCTGCCGGCGTGGCACTCGTGGTTCTCGTTGAACTTGCAGTCCGTCACGGTGCACGCGCCCACGACGGAGGTCTGCGGCATCGGCTTTTCCAGGGGGTTCTGCATGTTCATCCTCCGGGTTCGGGTTTGTCTGCCCTGCACCTCCTAGCAAGGTACGGGCCACCCCGAAGGCACGCAAGTATTCGATTTGCAACGACTTGCGAATGATTCTCATCCACTCCGCCGCTGCAGGAATCCACGGCAGATCCGCCATGCGCCTGGATGCGGGCCTGGTTGCGGACGCACAGGTGCGTGCGACGCCGCACACGCCCAGGCCGCCGAGTCCGCGCAGGCGGACTTTGTGCCGTCGTAGCCGCGGTTTCAACCGCCCGGGACAGGACCGGCCAGGCAACGACGGCCGGCAGGCTCCCCTGGAGTGACGGATCGGCCAACAATCCTGGTGACCCATCGACGGAAAGCGCCCCGCCGGACGGGCCGGCGGGGCGCTTCGTCATCCATCCACCGAACCGTTACCGCTCCTGCGCCAGCGCCTGGAAGGCCTCGGCGCGCTGCGTGTACCGCTGCACCGCCGTCTGGTCCTGACGCATGTCGGCGACGGTGGCCAGGGCGGCAAAGGCGTAGTAATACTGCATGGGGATGTTGCGCGTGGCGTCGTCGGCCCAGACGGCGCGGTTGGGCATGTTGCGGAACATGAACACGCGGTCCATCAGCTCCACGTTGCGCTGCACGTCGAAGTACCCGCCGGTGAACTGCATGATGGTGGGGTCCGCCGGCATGGGCGTGAGCCCCGCCGTCTCGTCGGCGCCCAGCATCTTGTACGCGAGACCCTGCCGCGACGTCTGCTGCACCAGGCCCAGCTCCAGGTGCGTGTTCGTGGTCGCCGCGAAGTAGATGGGGCGGTCGCCCCAGGCGCCCTGCAGCATCAGCGTCACGAACTGGTGCGCGGGGTAGATCTCCTGGTCGGGGGGCAGCTTGAACGTCATTCCCCGCGCCTCGAACCCCATGTCCGCCGTGGACATCAGCCCGCCGGAGTTGGTGATCTGCTCGATCTGCTCGTCCGTCAGCTGCAGGATGGGGCGCGTGGGCGGCCGCGGGTTGCCGTAGATGCGCGGTGCCTTCGAAGGCTCGAACGGCCGCTGGCAGATGATGCGCGTGGGGTCCGCCAGCGCCGCGCCGGGCGTGGGGCAGGGCGTGGTGATGTCGCGCAGCTGCTTTACGTACCAGGGCGTGTTGAAGTACGACATCACGATCACGGTGACGTCGCGGCGAATGCCCTCCACCTCCTGCAGGTACCACAGCGGAAAGGTGTCGTTGTCGCCGTTGGTGATCAGCACGCCGTACGGCTCCACCGACTGCAGCACGTTGTAGGCAAAGTCGCGCGCGGCGTAGTCGCCCTCGCGGGTGGCGTACTTCCAGTTGGTGAGCAGGGGGATGAGCGCCAGCGCCATCACCGGGCTGGCGGCCATCACCATGCTGCGCCGGCTGCCCAGCGACTGGATGAGCCGCAGCCAGAGCGAGGTGAGCCCCACGCCCACCCACAGCCCCCAGACGGAGAAGGTGATGACGTAGAAGTAGTCGCGCTCGCGCACCTCCGAGTCGGGATAGCCCATCTGCTGCTGCTGGACGTACCCGTACTTGAAGTTCATGTAGTACACGAGCCCGAACGACAGCGTAAAGAAGAGGACCGCGATGTACCAGAAGCTCTTGCGGTCCCTTGCGTAGTGCTCGAACGCGCCCCACGCCCCCAGGATCAGAAAGAGGACGGTGAACGGCATGCGCGCGGCCCCGAAGAACCCGTCCCGTCCGCTGAGCGAGCGCGCCCACTGCCAGTCGAAGTACTGAAAGAAGTTGGCCATCTGCGCGGGGAACGGCGCCATCCGCTGCGTCATCGGCGGCTTCTGGTACTGCTCGCGCCGCAGCGCCGACGCCAGGTCCGGGCAGTCGCCCGCGTAGCGCCCCATGGTGACGGACGAGAGCACCGCGGTGACCATGCTCTCGCACTTGGGCGCGGCCTCGTTGATGACGGGGTCCTGGTTGGCGCGAATGGGCAGGTACAGCTGCACGCACAGCCCCAGCACCGCCACCCCGGCCATCAGCGGGTACAGCCGGGCGTTGGCCAGCACCCGGGGCTTAACCAGCACCAGGAACACCAGCAGCGCCGGCGCGGCCAGGAACGCCATCAGGTGGTTGCCCACCGAAAGCGCCAGGACGAAGATCACCAGCAGGATGGCGTTGTCGTCGTGCCAGCGGCGGTTCTTCTGCCCCCGGTGCTCCTCCACGTGGTCGCGCCACAGGAAGGCGATCCACGACATCAGCGCGATGGTGAACAGCGTGACGGTGTACACCTTTTCGTTCACGTTGCTCTGGTTCCACACCGTGAACGCCGTCCCCGACACCCACACCGCCGCCAGCGCGCCTACCCGCCGCACCACCTCGTTGTCGGTGAACGCCACCAGGATGCGGTGCACCACCAGGAACCAGAAGAACGCGGCCCCGGCGCTCATGAACGCCGAGAACAGGTTGATGCGCACGGCCACGGGCAGCCCCAGCGGCGTAAGCAGCAGCTCCCACGCGCGGGCCAGCAGCACGAACAGCGGGTTTCCCGGCGGGTGCGGAATGCCCAGGATGTGCGCCGTGGCGATGTACTCGCTGGTGTCCCAGAACGCCGTGCTGGGCGCCAGGGTGATGGCGTACAGGGTGAAGAGCGCCACCGCCGACGCCAGCGCCCACAGGTAGGGCGGGCGATGGGCGGGGGGTGTGGCAACGGGCTCCGCGCGCTGCGAGACTCGCGCGGGGGGTGTGGCTTGGCTCATGAAACCACTCGGCCGTGAGATACGGGACGTGATCGGTGCTCTGGGGGCAAAACGCAGGGAAAGTAAGCGGTTGGCCAGAGCGTGGGAAGGAGTGCGGAGGCGCGGGAGCGCGAAAGTACCCGCATGGAGGGCGCGGAAGATGCCGCCCTCCGCCCCGCTCCGCATCCCTGTGGCTGATGGGATGCCGCGGAGCGCCGGGTTGTTGGAGGCCGTGGATCGGTCGCGGATGACAGAGAGGGACGGGGCGGCTAGCCAGCGGGCGGGCGGATGCGTATCGTCCCCGCGGACGTTTCACCGCCGCCGCCGACCCGGAGCCGGATGCAAGCCGAATCCACCGCCCCCGCGCGCAGGCGCGCCCCGCTGATTCCCGTGCTCGCGGGGTTCGCGCTGGCGCTGCCGTTCCTGCTGCTCTTCCTCAAGCACCCGGACGGCGCCTTCGACCTGCTGGCGTTGCTGCTGGCGTTCACCGGCGGCATCTACTACGGCGCGGCGCTCAACGGCGGGCGCCGGGGGCGGGTGGTGTTCGAGGGCGCGTTCGCCGCGCTGCTGATCGGGTTCGGCCTGCTGGGGCTGTTCTGGTCGCCGCTGTGGCTGGCGCTGGGCTTCGCGCTGCACGGGGCGTGGGACCTGGTGCACCACACCGGCGGGGTGCGGCACGGCGTCCGCCCGTGGTTCCCCCCCTTCTGCGCCGCGTGGGACTGGATCATCGCGGCGATGGTGGTCTTCTTCAGCTGACGGGGCGCTTGAGGATGACCACCACCTCCCGCGAGGCGCCCTGCCCCGCGGCCGTGTCGAACGCGCTCACCAGCTCCCACCCCTCCTGACCCAGCGCGTTCAGCTGCGCCCGCAACGCGTCCGTATCCACCTTGCCGCCCAGCCATCCTCCCGGCTTGAGCTTGAGCGTCTGGTACTCCCACTTCGTCATCGTCCCCCCTCTCCTTGCATCTCGTGATCGAGCCGGCGGCGGGGCGGACGCGGAAGACGCGGATCACCCGCCCCTGCGTCCTCCCCCTGGAACCGCTGTCCTACGGCGCCGCGACGATCCTGTAGACGCCGCCGCCGTGGGAGATCACGTACAGCTCGCCCCGCGCGTCCTCGCCGAACGAGGAGATGCTGCCCACGTTGTCCACCTGCCACGAGCGCGCGTCGGTGGCGCCGCCGCCGGCGTAGCGAAAGCTGCGGATCCACCCCTGGCAGTAGTCGGCGTAGAAGTACTGGCCCCGCAGCGCGGGGATGTCCTGGCCGCGGTAGACGAACCCGCCGGTGACGGAGCACCCGTCGGAGTGCGTGTACTCCGCCGCGGGCACCACCAGCCCCGTGCGCTCACAGCCGCTGGACGGCTCGAAGCAGTCCGATCCCTCCATCACGTCCCACCCATAGTTCACGCCCCCCTGCCCCGCCGGCACCACGTTGATCTCCTCCAGCCGGTTCTGCCCCACGTCGGCCACGTACAGCAGGTTGGCCGTGCGGTCCCAGGAAAAGCGCCACGGGTTGCGCAGCCCCGAGGCCCAGATCTCCGGCAGCGGGCTGGTGCGGCCCGCGTAAGGGTTGTCGGCGGGGATGGCGTACGGACGCGCGGCGTCCACGTCGATGCGCAGCAGCTTGCCCAGCATGCGCAGCGGGTCCTGCCCCGTCTCCTGCGGATCGCCGCCGCCGCCCCCGTCGCCCATCCCCACGTACAGCTTGCCGTCTGGCCCGAACGCGGCCAGCCCGCCGTTGTGGTTGCTGAACGGCTGCGCCACCGTCAGCACCAGCTCGGCGGTGGCGGGATCGGCGCGGTTGGGGTCGGCGCCCACCCGGTAGCGCTCGATGCGGGTGTCGCCGCGCGTGTCGGTGTAGTTGACGAAGAAGGTGCCGTTGGACGCGTACTGCGGATGGAACGCCACGCTCAGCAGCCCCCGCTCGCCCCCGGCGGAGACTTTCGACGTGACGTCCAGGAACGGGGTGGGGAGGAGCGAGCCGTTCTGCACGATGCGGATGCGCCCGGGCTGCTCCACCACGAAGAGCCGCGCGTCGCCGGCGGGCGCGGCAAGGTGGACGGGCGACTGGAGCCCCTCCACCACCAGCTGCAGGCGGATGCGGGTCTCCCCCGCGGGCGGGCCGCCGTCGGAGGGGCCGCCGGAGCAGGCGGCGGCGACCAGCATCAGGGAGACGGGAATGCGCAGGGTCATGACGCCTCGGGAAGTTCGTCGGATGAGCCGTCGTCCGCCTCCTCTTCCAGCAGGTCGCGCGCGTCGTTCTCGCGGTGCCAGGGCACGCGCACCCGCACGCCGAACTGGGACCCGCCCTGAAAGCCGGGGCCGAAGATGGCCACGTTGGGCCCGTTGTCCACCAGTGCCGGGATCCCCGCCTCGCGCAGCGTCTCCGCCGCGAAGTCGGCCTCCCACACCGCGCCGAACGTCGCCACCACCACCCACGCTTCGCTGCGGGACATCACTCGCCGGGTTTCGCGGGGATCAGGACGGAAGAGGCCGCCGCCGGGCACCCCCTCGTCTGGATGGTAGCGAGGAACCCGCGAGATGGTCAAAAGGTTTGTTTCGGAGGATCGGGCCGGCCTGTCATTCCCAGGCTTGGCCACGACGCCGTCTGCCCCTCGCCCGGCAGGGCGCAGGGCCGAGGAATCCGGCGTCGGATCGCGCGAGGGCAGACGCGGAAGCCGCTCCACACGTGCGGCGGCGCAACCGCCGGAACGGGCCACCGCGGGGCGCGGCGACAGGCCACGAGGCTGCGGAGGGCAGGTTTCTCAGCCGCGCGCGGAATCTGCCGCAGGGATCGTTCTGCGCGGCGCTCCTTCGAAATGACAGGGTCGGGAGGCGACGTAGAGCAGGGGACAGCAGGGGGTGGTCAGTCCTCCGGCGGCCCCACCATGCGGCGGACCTCGGAAACCAGGTGCGGGGGCATGCAGGGCTTGATCAGCAGGCCGTCGAACCCCTCGGCCACCAGCCGGTCCCGGTCCACCGAAAGCGCCATCGCCGTGAGGACGATGATGGGGATGCCGGCCGTGCGCTTGTCGGCGCGCAGCTGCTGCATGGCCTGGCGGCCGTCCATCACCGGCATGGCCAGGTCCATCAGGATCAGGTCCGGCATGTGCTCCACGGCGACGTCCACGGCCTGACGGCCGTTCGCGGCGCCAAGGGTGCGGTACCCCTCGCGCTCCAGCACGGTGAGGAGCGCGAGCCGGTTGTCCTCGTGGTCGTCGGCGAGGAGAATTGTCCTGGGCATGAACGGTAGCCGGGCGGCCGGCAACGGGCGGGCTGCCCGGCCGGTGATCTCGAAAACAAAAGATGTGCGGAGTGCACGTACGGGCCCGGATCGCAAAATCAGCGCCGTCCGTACCGCGCGATCAGCCCGCGAACAGGTCCTGCTGTGGGGTGGCGGGATAGATGAGGGTCCCGTCCTCCCGCACGGCCGCGTGCTCCGAAAGCACCGCCGGCCGCGCCTCCCCCGGCCCGATGATGTCCCTGACGGGGACGCCGCGGGCCAGCAGCGCGTCGGTGATCAGCCGGCGGTGGCATCGCCAGGGCACCGCTTCGGCGCACATGATGGTGGTCCGCCGCTGGGCGCCGTCGCGCATCAGGCGCTCCAGCGCGGCCTGGAACGGCGGCGTGGCGGTGTAGTCGGCGTAGGCGCGGAACGCCGCGTGGCGCCACGCCGTGTTGGGCGACGGCCCGGCCGACGGATCTCCCGCGCGCCGCCCGCCCAGCGACTCCTCGTGCCGGTACGCGATCCCCGCCTCCGCCAGCGACGCCGCCAGCGCGTCGCGCCCGAACTGCGGGTGGCGCCGCGAGCCGGGAAAGCGCCGCACGTCCACCAGCAGCCGCACCTCGTGCTCCACCAGCAGCGCGAGGAACTCCTCGATCGTGCGGGTGGAGTGGCCGATGGTGTAGATGGCCGGCGGCGCATCGTGGCTCACATCATCCATCCGCTCCCCGTGATCCGCATCCTTCGGCTTCTTCCCGGCATCGCACACGCCATGGAAGGATTGGGGCTCGACGACGGAAATCGAACTGGCGCCGGAGAGGCCCCCTCTCCCCCGGCCCCTCTCCCTCGCTGCGCGGGAGAAAAGGGGGAATTCGATCGCGTTTCCTCGGAGCGCATCGCGAAAACGTCCAGTCATCCTTGGCGCACCTCGCGCACCCAGAAGCCACACAACAGCCTGAGCGCGTCAGGAGGCGGGCTGCTCCACGGCCTCGATGGCGATGGAGATGGTCACCTCGTCGCCCAGCACGGCGCCGCCGCCCTCGGCCGCGCGGTTCCACGACACGTTGTAGTCCATCCGATTGATGCGCGTCTCCGCCTCGAACCCGATGCGCCGGCGGCCGGCGGCGCCACCCACCTCCAGCATCCGCCCTTCCAGCACCACCGGCCGGGTGACGCCGCGGATAGTCAGGCTACCGTGCACCTGCAGCTCGCCGCCGCGGCTCTCCACGCGCGTGCTGCGAAAGGTGATGGTGGGGTGGTTCTCGGCATCGAAGAAGTCGGCGGAGCGCAGGTGCGTGTCGCGGCGCTCATTGTTGGTGTCGATGCTGGCCGTCTGGATGTCCACCGACACCGAGCCGCCGCCCAGGCTCGCCGGATCGGCGACGATGGTGCCGCTCCACGTGTTGAACGAGCCGTTCACGCGGCTCACCAGGTGGCGGATGCGAAAGGTGAGCTCGCTGTGCGTGGCGTCGATCTGCCAGCGCACGGGTGCCGCGCCCGGGGCGTCGGCGGGGCGGACGGCGGGCGCCGCGGCGACGGCGGCGGCCAGGAGCGACGGAACGACCGCCAGGGACAGCAGGGTACGGCTGCGGACTCGCATGGGCCTCGAAAGACTTTCGGGGATGGATGTGGCTCTCCGGCGCGGAGAACGCCGCCGGATGCGCCGGCGGCGTTCACACGTCCGAAATAGGTGTTGTGAGGAATATATGCGGATGCGCTCCGCCGTCCAGTGGCCGCGGCCGGTGCATGAGCCGAGGGTCCTCCAGCAGATGCGCCGCCGTGACTTCCCGAAACGGTGTTGCCAGACCTCCCACGCGATCGGTCATCCCGAGGGAGGCGCCGCTCCGCATCCTGCCTGTACACCGTACTCTGGCGCCGGCCGAAGGACCGTGCCGGCAAAACCGCGGAGCCGGCTCCAACACATGGAACCGGCCCCTTCGTCACACAAAACGAGGTCCTTCGGTTCGGGGAGGAGCGGACCTGTCAGTTCCGGCGGCGGCGCAGCATGCGGCGCAGGTCCGCCTCGGCGGCGATGTAGCCGAACGGGGCCCAGTCCTCGGCCGAGGTCACGCGCCAGAAGATCTCCTCCGCCTCGTCCACGCGGCCGTTGTACAGGTGCCAGTTGCCCACGCCGTACCCCTGCGTGGCCAGCGTGAGGGGATCCTGCGCGTTCGCCAGGAGCGAGTCGGGCGGCAGGAGGCCCTTGTACATCAGCAGGCGGCGGTAGTAGGCCTGGTTCTCGATGATCTCCATCCCCGGCTGGATGGGCTCCAGCACCGCCGCCGCCTCCTGCTCGCGCCCCAGGCGCCGCAGCGTCATGTACGTCCAGTCGCTGGCCGCCACGCGCGAGTCGTCGTTGCGCGAAACCGTAAGCGCGTTGCGAAAGCCGTACAGCGCCTGGCTGAACTCGCCGCGAAGGTAGTGCGCCAGCCCCAGGTGGTACCACACGTTGTAGTGCAGCGTGCTGAGGGGGATGTTGCGGTCGTTGGGGATGCCGTCCGGCTCGATCTCGTCCGGGCGGCGCTGCAGCAGGCGGGCGGCGGTCTGCAGGTCCTGCACGGCGCGGTCGAACTCGCGCACCGTGATCCACCGGTGGCCCCGGTGGCGGTACATGCGCGGATCGTCGGGGTGCTTGCGGATCCCTTCGGAAAAGATGCCGATGGCGTCGCGGTAGCGCCCCAGGTACGCCACCCGGCGCCCCACCCAGATGATGGCGTCGGCGTCGTCGGGGTCGCGCTCGTAGACGGTGTAGGCGGTGGCGAGGTCCGCCTCCAGCGCCTGGCGGCGGCTCAGCTCCCGCTCCACGGCGTACAGCGGCGCGCCCAGCAGCGACACGGCCTCGGGGTAGCCGGCCGGCGTGGGCGGCCCCCGGCGCCCGATGCAGGACGTGAGCAGCACGGCCGGAACCAGCGCGATCGCGGTGGCGAGCCTCATCGGGCGGAGCTCCGGGGGACAGGGGCGGCAGGGCGGCCGCGCGGTCGCATCCGCCGGGGAAGGCGAATGCCGGGGGGTGCGCGGCCGGTGCATGGGACCGGTGGATCGTTACAGCGACAGTGCTGGAGAATACGCCGGGAGCGGCGGGTTGAAAAGGGGTTCCCGCCGCCGCAGGCCCGGTGTGCTATCCGTCAGCGGTTCAGACGCAGGGGAATCACGAGCTGCGCGGGGACCGGCCAGCCGTCCTCCGTGGCGGGAACGAAGCTGATGGCGCGAACGTAGCTGAGCACCCGGTTCTCGAACGAGCCGCGCCCCGGCAGCGCGCGCTCCAGCCGCGCCTCCGTCACGTTTCCGCCCGCGTCCAGCGCCACCCGCACCCACATCGTGCCGTAGCTGGAGGGGGGGAGCAGCCCCGTGGCGGCGGTCCGGTCGCGCACGTCGCCAAAGGTGGCGCCGCCGGACGCGCCGTAGCCCACCACGGCGGCGTCGCGGGGCTGGGCCGCGCACACCTCGCGCCGCCCCACCCGCAGCACCGGCTCCGGGCCGCCCAGGTCCATCCGCAGGCGCACCCCCCACGCGCGCCGCACGTCCTCCACCTCGCGCCGGTGCGCGAAGACCAGCTTCTGCAGCGAGTCGGCCAGGGCGGGGGGCAGGCGGTGCTCCAGCAGGTCGCGGCGCACGTTCACCCCCGCCTCGTCGTAGCCCATGGCCAGCAGCGCGTGTCCGGTGGGGCTCCCCGCCTGCCGCCACACGTTCGCCACGGCGGCGGTGAGGGCGGCGGAATCCACCAGCAGCGCCGCCGGGGGAAGCACCTCGGGGATGGGGGACGGGCGGCAGGGCCGGTCCACCGGCGCGGGTCCGTCGCTCAGCAGGGCGGCGCGGCCGGGCGCGGCGCCGGTCAGCGAGGAGCACGCGGCGCACGCCAGCAGGGCGGCCACGGGGGCGATCAGGCGGCGGTGTGTCATGGGGAGACCACGGGGAGCAGGTGGATTCCGGCCGGCCGCACACGGAACGGTGACGGATGCGTTACCATCCCGTTATCTCAATCCATAATGCCGCCGCATCACGGATGCCAGCCATTCGTGTGTAACGATTCGCGGGACCGGGACGATCCGCATCGCCATCGGACGTGTGGATGCGCATCCTCCGGTCCCCTCCCCATCCATCATGATGCTTGACGGATGTGGACGGGCGCGGGTAGAGTGCCCCGCGTCCCGCCCACGGAATTCGATCGATCCACATCGCCCCGACCCCCGCTCCCGACATGAACGAGACACCCGCGCGCGCGCTGACCGCCGAGGCCATCGGCACGTTCGCGCTCTGCTTCATCGGCATCCTGGCCATCAACGCCGACGCCATCAGCGGCGCGCCCGGCACGGCGTCGCTGGCGACCATCGCCCTGGCCCACGGCCTGACCATCCTGGTGATGGTGGCCGCGCTGGGCGCCATCTCCGGCGCCCACTTCAACCCCGCGGTGACGGCCGGCTTCATGGCCACGGGGCGGATGACGCCGGTGCGCGGCGCGCAGTACATCGGCGCGCAGCTCGCCGGCGCCGTGCTGGCGTCGCTGCTGGTCGCATACCTGTTCGGGCTGGACGTGGTCCGCGCGGGCACGCCGGCGGTGGCGCCCATGGTCCGCTCCACCGGGGCGATGATCGTGGAGGCGGTGGCGACGTTCTTTCTGGTGCTGGTGATCTTCGGCACGGCGGTGGACCACCGCGCGCCCAAGAGCGTGTTCCCGTTCGCCATCGGCCTCACGGTCGCCCTCGACATCATGGCGACGGGCCCCATCACCGGCGCGGCGATGAACCCGGCGCGCTCCTTTGGCCCGGCGCTGATCTCCGGCGCGTGGGCGGACCACTGGGTGTACTGGGTGGGGCCGCTGGCGGGCGGCATCCTGGCCGCGTTCCTTCAGCACCGCTTCCTGATGGAGCACGCCCCCAGCGCCGCCACCGCCGAGCACGGCGGCCCCGCCCCCGCGGAAGAGCGCGGGAGCTGAGTCCCCCGGCCCCCTCCCCCGGCAGACTGCCCCGGGGAGAGGGGGAGGGATGCCGTCGGGGATGAGGTCCGGCGATCAACCTCGAACTGCATCCGTTGCGGGCCCCTCCCCCGGCCCCCTCCCCGCTCGTTCCTCGCGGAGAGGGGGAGAACGGCGAACCGGCGCGCCGCGCCCCCGGTCTGTCACCCCGGGGGCGCGCCGCGCGTTTCTATCCCGATCCCCTTCCGCATCGCTGGCTGTCCCGGCGCGGCGCCGCTGATTAGCTTGGGGACGACAGGCATGCCGCACCGCCACACCCGCTCGCCCGAACACGCGATGGCCCCCATGCGCAGAATCGTAGCCGCCGGCCTGCTCGCCCTGTCCGCCTGCGGACCGGCCACCGCGCCCGCCGCGAGCGGAAGCAACGAGACCCCGGCGCAGGTGATCGACACCGGCGAAGGGCTCACGGTGAGCACCGCCGCCCAGTCGCGGCTGCTGACCCACGACGTCACTGCGCCCGTGGACCGCGTGTGGCTGGTGCTTCCCGAGGTGTACCGCGAGCTGGGGATCACCGGGAGCGCCGACGCCAGCAATCGCACCGTCACCAGCTCGTCCGTCAGCTTTACGCGGCGGATGTTCGGCGAGCCGGCCACGCGCTTCTTCGACTGCGGGCGCGGCCAGTTCGGGGTGGAGATCGCGTCCACGTACACCATTCACCTCACCGTCCGCACCACCGTGCAGCCGGGCGAGTCGGCGTCGGCATCGAAGCTGGAAAGCCGGGTGCAGGCGTACGCGCGCAACAACGACGGCGCCAACTCCCTGGCCAGCCAGTGCCACAGCAAGGGGCTGCTGGAAGGGCTGATCGCCCTGCGCGTGCTGGAGAAGCTGGGCGCCTCGGGCACCCCCGGCCGCTGACCGCGGGCGGAAGAACGCGCCGCCGGCGGCGGACTCCGGACCGGCGGTCCGGGCCGGGAGAAGGGACGGGGTGGACCGCAACGGGCGGTTCGCCCCGCTTTTTGGTTCATCGCGGATTTCGTTGCACGCCACGCCTGGCGGGAAGCGGTGGCGGGTTCACCATGCGCGACCACCGTGTCCTGCGCGTCGGCAGGGGCGGGGCACACCGGGCTTCCCTGAGGACGTCGGGAACTGCAGGCAGATG
>DASUVG010000176.1:0-2297 GCA_036379135.1 Longimicrobium sp. | reverse complement strand
CGCGTGCGCCTGCCGCGTGGCTCCGCCCCCGCGCTCGCGGGGACGGAGCTGGTGCTGCGCGGCCGCTGGCGCACCCTGCCCCGGCCGGTCCTCGGCAGCCGCTGGCCGCGCGACGCCGGCTTCGCGGGATACGTGCAGGTGGATACCGTCCTGGCCGCCGCGCCGGCTGCCTTCCGCGCGCACCCCCTGCTGACGACGCGCGGGCGGACGGAGCGGCAGCTGCACCGGCTGATGGGCCGCCACGGCCCGCTGGCGGACGCGCTGCTGCTGGGCCGCCGCGAGACGCTGGACCGCGAGCTCAGCGACCGCTTCGCGAAGACGGGGCTGGTGCACCTGCTGGCCATCAGCGGGACGCACGTGGCGCTGATGGGCGCGGTGTTCGTTCTGATCGGGCGGATGCTGCGGCTGTCGCGCACGCGGGTGGCGTGGCTGACCATCGTCCTCATCACCCTCTACCTGGCCGTGATCGGCGCGCCGCCGTCGGCCACGCGCTCGGGGATCATGCTGGCGCTGGCGCTGCTGGCCACGGTGCTGCAGCGCCCGTCGGCCACCATGCCGATCGTCGCCGCGGCCGCGCTGGCCATCCTGGCCGTGCAGCCGATGGCGGTGCTGGACATCGGCTTTCAGCTGTCGTTCGCGGGGGTGCTCGGCATCCTCCTCCTGCGCGGCGCCATGATGCAGCGCGTGCCGCCGGCGCTGCTGAAGCACCCAGCCGCGCGCTGGCTGACGGAATCCACCGTGGTCAGCGTGGCCGCGTTCGTCTGTACCGCTCCGATCGTGGCGCACCACTTCGGGCAGGTGGCGCCGGTCTCCATCATCGCCAACCTCCCGGCGATCCCCCTGACGAGCCTGGCGCTGATCGGCATCGGCGCGGCGGCGGCGGCGGAGCCGGTGCTTCCGCCTCTCGCGCGGCTGCTGGCGGACGGGGCGGGGCTCGCGCTGGACCTGCTGAACGCGGTGGTGGACGCGGCGATCCGCGTCCCCGGCGGGCACGCGGCGGTGGCGCGGCCGCAGTGGTGGGCGTGGGCGGCCGCGGCGCTGGTCTTTCTCCTGGCGCTGGACGCGGCGGGGCGCATGCGCGACCGGGTGCGCTGGGCGGTGGCGGCGATGTCGGCCGCGGCGGCCTTCCTGCTGCTGCCCCTGCTGGGCGCGGCGGCGGGCGGGGGGGTGGAGATCGACTTCATCGACGTGGGGCAGGGGGACGCGATCGCGCTGCGCACGCCGGCCGGCCGCTGGGTGCTGATCGACGCGGGAGAGCGGGACGACGGGTGGGACGCGGGGGAGCGGCGCGTGCTCCCCTTCCTCCGCGCGCGGGGGGCCAGGCGGATCGAGGCGCTGGTGCTGACGCATCCGCACGCGGACCACGTGGGCGGGGCCGCGGCGGTGATGCGCGCGCTGCCGGTGGGGCGGGTGATCGACCCCGGACTGCCGCTGGGAACGCCCGTGTATCTGCAGACCCTGCAGGTAGCAGAGGAGCGCGGGATCGGCTGGAATGCGGCGCGTCAGGACCGTACATTGCAGGTCGACGGGGTGGAACTGACGTTCCTCTGGCCCACCGTGGACGCTCTTGACGCCCCCGACGATCCGAACGACATTAGCGCGGTGGTGCGGGTGCGCTATGGCGGCTTTTCCGCGCTGCTGACGGGCGACGCGTCGTCGCTGGTGGAGGCGCGGCTCATCGCCCGCTACGGCGACTCGCTGCGCGCCGACGTGCTCAAGGCGGGGCACCACGGCAGCCGCACCGCATCCTCCGGCCCGTTCCTGGACACGGTCCGTCCGCGGCTCGTCGTGGTCTCCGCGGGCGCACGCAACGACTACGGGCACCCGCACCCCGAAGTGCTCGCGCGGCTGGGCGCGCGGGGGATCGAGGTGGCGCGGACGGACCGGGAGGGGACGGTGCGTATCGAGGTGGAGCCGGGGGGAACCGGATGGCGAAGGGTGGAGCCGTGAGCCTGCTGCAGAACCTGGCCGACCGCGTGCTGGGCCCGCGCGTTCCCGACGCGGAGCTGCCGCACCCCGTGCCGCCCGGCGTGGTGATCCGCCGCAACCGGCTCATCCCCGCCATCGGCGGAATGTTCATCGGCGGGAGCCGGCGGCCCGCGGGCGCGGTCACGCTGGGGCGCACCATCCTGTGGAACGCCGACACCCCGGTGACCGACGACCTGATCGTGCACGAGCTGGTGCACGTGGAGCAGTGGAGGGACGACCCGCTGTTCGCGCTGAAGTACTGCGCGGAGTGGTTCAGGCACGGGTACCACGAGAACCCGTTCGAGAAGGTCGCTTACGCACGGCAGCGC
>DASUVG010000175.1:0-3208 GCA_036379135.1 Longimicrobium sp. | reverse complement strand
TAGACGTCGATGATCCACAGCTGGGCGAGCGCATCCGGGGTAAGACTGTCGATGAGGGACGGCAGCGCCACATTGAGAATCGTCGCGTCCATGGCGACGAGCAGCAGGCTCGCGCACAGCACCGCCAACACGCCCCATCGATTAACTCGCACACCCCTATTCTTTCCACCCCTCCCGTCGATCATGGTGCGGGGGTCGTGTTCGACGGCGTGTCGTGACCCCAGCCTCAATGATCGATTCCGCAGCCTCCTTGTGCGTTTACTTTTATTCGCCGGCAGTGCCTGGTTGCGCGCCGCGAGCTCCCGCGCGGCAACATCCCATGTGCCCACTCCCGCTCGCGGCCACAGCCTTTGGTCACCCATGTGCCGCGGCTCCCGGCGGGCGCGGCTCTGTCAAATCAACGGTGTAACTTTGGTTGTCGATAACTACTTTCGGCCTGGGGACAGGCGTCCTTCGAAGGTCATCTCGAAGGCGTTGAGGGCGGGTTTCGTGCGCCGTGAGGCGCTGTTGTTCGAGTGGAGGTGAGAGGCCACCACCGTTGGGTCGTCGCAGCGGCCTGGCTGGAGCTGAGGGCAGCCTGTTCCGGGAGGTGCCGGCGTGGGTGGGAGCAGCCCTGACAAAGCCGGGGTGCGTCAGTACTGCCAGATGGCGTAGGTCCGGCGAGCGGGACGGAGAGGAGTACGCGAGGAACCGATGTTGTAAAGCCCCTCAACGCTTTACCGACTCCAACCTGGTGGATGCGGGTCGGGAGCAGTGCGTAACCGCCGTCCGTGTAGGTGGTGGGGAACTTCCGGAAGTCGTGAAGCCGGTGACCGGGAGGCTGCGAGGAATGTCTGCGGCGTACTCGCGGCGAGGCTGCTGGGGCAGAGTCGGGCTCCTCCTTCGTGTAGCGAACAGCAGTGAACACGGGAACCGTCTCGGATCTGGCCCGGCGGCTCGTTTCCAACGAGCTGGCTGGGCTGGGCTCATCGTCGGCTGATCGGTCCGGGGCGGGGCGGAGCCGTCGTAGTACTCGGAGCTGGGGAAAGCCCAGCGCAGGGGGAAGGACGGCAGCGGTTTCGAGGGGTAAGGAGGCTGCAATGCCGCAAGATGCTTCGCCGAACGGCGGGGCTCCACCTGAACGGACCTTGGGTCCGTATGGGCGGGTAACGGAGATGCAGGCCAAGCTTCATCGTTGGGCGGCGGCCGATCCAGGCCGCAGGTTCGATGACCTGTTCAACTTTCGTGCACGACCCGGCGACGCTGCTGATGGCGTTCGCTCGGGTTGCTGGCAACCAGGGTGCGAACACACCGGGGGTGGATGGTCTGACCGTCGCCGCGGTGGAGGAACATGCTGGTGTGCCTGGGTTCCTGGAAGTGCTGCGGACCTCGTTGAAGGAGGGCACGTTCCGGCCGTTGCCGGTGCGTGAGCGCGCGATCCCGAAACCGGGTGGATCGGGGAAGGTCAGAAGGCTTGGCATTCCCACGATCGCCGATCGGGTGGTCCAGGCGGCGTTGAAGCTGGTGCTGGAACCGATCTTCGAGGCTGACTTTCTGCCGGTCTCCTACGGCTTCCGGCCGATGCGGCGGGCGCACGACGCGATCGCTGAGATTCACATGTTCGGCTCCCGTGGCTATCAATGGGTGCTGGACGCGGACATCGAGGCGTGTTTCGACTCGATAGACCACACGGTCTTGATGGATCGGGTGCGTCTTCGGGTCAAGGACAAGCGCGTGCTGGCGCTGGTGAAGGCGTTCCTCAAGGCCGGAGTGCTCACAGAGCACGGCGATCGTGAGGACTCCGACATCGGTACCCCGCAAGGGGGAATCCTGTCCCCGTTACTGGCCAACATCGCGCTGCATGTGCTCGACGAGCAGGTGATGGCGCCGTGGCGGCCGGAGCGGGAGATGGGCACCCTGTATCGCCGACACGCTCGTCGTGGCAAAGGCCTGCCAACATGGCGGATCGTCCGCTACGCCGACGATTTCGTCGTGCTGGTCCACGGCAGCCGAGATGACGTGGAGAACCTGCGCGAAGACATCGCTGTAATGCTGGCCCCGCTTGGCTTGCGTTTGTCGCCGACCAAGACACGGGTGGTGCATATGGGCGAAGGGTTCGACTTCCTGGGTTTTCACATCCAGTGGAAACGTAAGCGGGGCACGAACCGGTGGTACGTATACACATTCATCGCCGACCGGGCCATCAGATCGGTGAAGGTGAAGATCCGTGCCTTGACGAGCAGGTTGTCGCAGGCAGATCCGAAGAGAATCATCACGCGGATCAATCAGATCCAGAAAGGCTGGGCCAACTACTTTCGGCATGCGGTCTGCAAACACACCCTCAACCACCTGCGGCACTTCGTCAACTGGCGGGTGTTCAGGTGGCTGATGAAACTGCATCGCTGGAGGTGGAAGGACATCCGTCGACGGTTCACCCTGCCCAACGGGCAGTGGCTACCGCTATCAGCGGATGGAACGGAACTGTTCAACATCGCATCGACTACGGTCACCCGTTATCGATACCGAGGAACCCGTATTCCCAACCCATGGACCAGCCCAAACCGCGCCCGATGACAGCGACCGTGGAGAGCCCGGTGCGTCGAGAGGCGCACGCCGGGTTCGGAGAGCGGCATGGGGAAACGGAACGGCAGCAATGCCGCCACCGCGCCCCGTGCCGACTCGACCAGCGGATGCTCCAGCGGCGTCGGCCTTGCCCTGTCGGGTCCAGGCTCATCACCGCCAGGTAGACGCATTTGAGTGCGGCGGCCTCGTGGGGGAAGTGCCCGCGGGCGCGGACCGCGCGGCGGATCCGGGCGTTGACCGACTCGATCGCATTCGTGGAGCACACGACTTTACGGATTTCGGTGTCGAAGGCCAGGAACGGCACGAACTCCGCCCACGCGTTGTCCCACAGGCGAACGATCGCCGGATATCGGTCGCCCCAGGCCTGGGTGAACTCGGCGAACCGTTCCCGGGCGGCGGCTTCGGTCGGTGCGGTGTACACCGGCCGCAACGCCTTGGCGATCGCGTCCCAATGCTGCCGCCCGGCGTAACGGAAACTGTTGCGCAGCAGGTGAATCACGCAGGTTTGCACTACTGCCAGGGGCCACGTCGCCTCGACCGCGTCGGGCAGACCGCGCAGGCCGTCGCAGACCACCATGCACGCGTCGCCCACACCCCGGTTCTTCAGCTCGGTCAGGACGTGGAGCCAGAATTTGGCGCCTTCCCC
>DASUVG010000174.1:0-33463 GCA_036379135.1 Longimicrobium sp. | reverse complement strand
GGATGGCTCCCTGCCGGGCGTCCATCTGCCTGCAGTTCCCGACGTCCTCAGGGAAGCCCGGTGTGCCCCGCCCCTGCCGACGCGCAGGACACGGTGGTCGCGCATGGTGAACCCGCCACCGCTTCCCGCCAGGCGTGGCGTACAACGAAATCCGCGATGAACCTCTTTTTGCGGATCTGGGATGAAAGGGCCAGTGCGGGGTGTGGCGACAGGCCACGAGGAAACGGAGAGCAGTTTTCTCGGCCGCGCGCACGCGTTTGTCGAGGGACGGTTCCGCGCGGCGCTCCTGCCAAATGACGGCCGGGGGGACGCCAGAGCGATGAAAACGGTCGCGGCCCGCGGGCGGGATGCCGGCGGGCCGCGATGCGCGTGCCGTGGGATCAGCCCCGCGTGACCCCCGTCCAGATGGCGATCACGCCGCAGGGGCGCGCCTGAAAGCCGGTGAACTCCGGGGGGATCTGGTTGGTCGGGTACACCTCCACCGCCGCGATCGACGACCCCGACACCACGTCGTCCACGTTGATGCGGTCCTGGGGATCCACCCGGGTGCCCTGGCGGGCCACGTCGTGGGGCTCGTCGGTGCGCCTGCTGCCCAGCCAGTCGCGGATGGTGCGCGGGTTGGTCTGCACGTCCTGCGACTGCTCCAGCCGGTTCACCTGCCGGCCGTCCACGAAGAGCGACGCCTCGCACGAGCGCATCATCAGCGTGGCCGTACGTTGGGGGCCGTTGCGCACCCGCACCCCGGGCACGTTGCGAAACACGTCCGTGGCGCGCGCGGGGTTGATGCGGTTCAGGTACTCGCGGTCCAGGAACTGGGCGCCCAGGTGCTCGTACGCCTCCCTGCGGGTGTAGAACCCGCGGCGCGCGAGCCCGGCGTCCCGCGCCGCCGCCCGTGCCGTGAGCGGCGCCAGCGCCACCGCGTTCGCGGCGATCTGCACCTCTACCTCCAGCGGATCGCCCGCCCCCACCGCCACTTCCAGCGCGGTGACGGACTGGTAGCCCAGGCGCGAGGCGTGGAGGACGTAGCGCCCGGCCTGGGGCAGCGCCAGCGTAAAGGCGCCCTGCGCGTCGGTCAGCACGCTGCGCACCGTGCGGCCGCCGGCGTCCAGCGCCGCGATCTGCGCCTCCGCCACGGGCGCGCCGGTGGCGTCGTCCACGAGCCGCCCCTGCACCGTCTGCGCGAGCGCGGGCGTAGCGAAGACGGCCGCCAGGAGCGCGGCGAGAAATGATAGGGGAATGGTCCTGCGCATGATTGCACACCCGGCGGCGGGTGCCGCGGGCTCTGGATGGCGGGCCTGCGCACGGCGCGCAGACGTTCTGTGTTCGAGGGAGAGCATCCTGTCGACGGCCGCCGTTCCAGCGGCCCCGTGGGACACGTGAATCAATATGTTCACGAGAGGGGCGTACAGCAACGGCAGACCGCCTGCACACCGGCCGCGGATCGCGATCGTTCCGGAACTTCAGGATCTGCTCCCACGAAAAAACTCCCGTGCGATCCGGATAACCTTCGTCCGATGCCTGAGGGCTCGCGTTTCGGTCAGACGGAGCTACAGCCGCAGAACCGCGCCGCCATGGTCGGATCGAGGTGCATCATCCGCCACCGGGCGCGGCCCCGCTGAATGATCGCGAGCGTCTGATCCGGTGCCGGATCAGACGCCCGGCATTGAAATCAAAATCTCCGCGATCCACCTGCTCGCAGGTCCGGTGCACCGCGTCTGCCTCGCACGCTACACCAGGAGCATCGCGTCGCCGTAGCTGTAGAAGCGGTAGCCGCGGTCGATGGCGTCGGCGTAGGCGCCCATCACCCGCTCGTAGCCGCCGAACGCGCTCACCAGCATCAGCAGGGTGCTGCGGGGGAGGTGGAAGTTGGTGACCAGGTGGTCCACCGCCTTGAAGCGGTACGGCGGGCGAATGAAGATGTCCGTCCACCCCTCGCCGGGGTGCACGATGCCGTCCTCCGTGGCCACGGACTCCAGCGTCCGCGTCACCGTCGTCCCCACCGACCAGATGGCGCCGCCGGCCGCGCGGGTGGCGTTCAGCGCGTCCGCGGCCTGGGGCGGGACGTGGTACCACTCGCGGTGCATCCGGTGCTCCGCGGGATCCTCCGTCTCCACCGGGCGAAAGGTGCCGACGCCCACGTGAAGGACGAGCCGCACGATGCGCACGCCGCGCGCCTCCATCGCCTCCAGCATCCCCGGCGTGAAGTGCAGTCCGGCGGTCGGGGCGGCCACGGAGCCGCGGGTGCGCGCGTAGACCGTCTGGTAGCGCTCGCGGTCCGCGTCAGTCGCGCTGCGCTCCACGTACGGCGGCAGCGGCACCTCGCCGTAGCGGTCCAGCGCCTCCGTCAGCCCCAGCGGCGTCACCAGCCGGACGATGCGCTCGCCGCCGGGGGTGGACGCCACGATCTCCACCGACAGCTCCGGCCCGATCTCCACCGTGCGCCCCGGCTTCAGCTTGCCGCCGGGGCGCACCAGCGCCGTCCACACCTTCTCCTCGCCCTGGTGCGGGTGGAGAAGGAGGATCTCCGCCGCCGCGCCCGTCGCCTTGCGGCCCAGCAGCCGCGCGGGAAAGACGCGCGTCTCGTTCAGCACCAGCGCGTCGCCGGCGGGGATGTACTCCACCAGGTCGCTGAACGTCCGGTGGTGCAGCTCGCCGGACGCGCGGTCCACCACCAGCAGCCGCGAGGCGTCACGCCGCCCCGCCGGGGCCTGCGCGACCTGCTCCGCCGGAAGGTGAAAGTCGAAGTCCGACGTGCGAAAGCCGCGCTCGCTCACGCGTCGAACAGCCCGGGCTGCGCGGGATGGGGCGGGCCGCTCAGGCTGCCCAGCCCGCTCTGCTGGTCCACCGGCGGCGCGTAGCCGAAGCGGCGGTACGCCAGCGCCGTGGCCACGCGGCCGCGCGGCGTGCGCATCAGAAAGCCGTTCTGGATCAGGAACGGCTCGTACACCTCCTCCAGCGTCCCCGCGTCCTCGCCCAGCGCTACCGCCAGCGTGTTCAGCCCCACCGGCCCCCCGCCGAACTGCTCGATCAGCGAGCGGAGCACGCGCGTATCCATGTCGTCCAAGCCGAACTCGTCCACGTCCAGCATCTGCAGCGCCAGGTCCGCCACGCGCCGGTCGATGTGGCCGTCCGCGCGCACCTGGGCGTAGTCGCGCACGCGGCGCATCAGCCGGTTGGCCACGCGCGGCGTGCCGCGGGAGCGCCGCGCGATCTCCATCGCCCCCTCCTTGTCGCACCCCACGCCCAGGATCTCCGCCGTGCGCTCCACCACGAAGGCCAGGTGCTCCACCGGGTAGTAGTGCAGCCGCTGCACGATGCCGAAGCGCGCGCGCATGGGCGGCGTCAGCAGGCCGTAGCGCGTGGTGGCGCCGATCAGCGTGAACTTTTCGATCGGCATGCTGATCATCTGCGCGTGCGGCCCGTCGCTCAGTCGCACGTCGATCCGCCAGTCCTCCATCGCGGGGTACAGAAACTCCTCGATGATGGGGCGCAGGCGGTGGATCTCGTCGATGAACAGGATGTCGCCCTCGCGCAGCGTCGTAAGCTCGCGGACGAGGTCCGCCGGCTTTTCCAGCACCGGCGCGGCGGTGACCTTGATGTTGACGCCCAGCTCGCGCGCCATCAGCAGCGCCAGCGTGGTCTTGCCCAGGCCGGGAGGGCCGTAGAAGAGGGTGTGGTCCAGCGGCTCGCGGCGGTTGAGCGCCGCGTCCACCGCGATCTGCAGCGACTCCTTGACCTTTTCCTGGCCGATGAACTCCGCCAGCCGCTGCGGCCGCAACGAAAGCTCGACGGTTTCCTCGTCGCCGAGCGGCTCGGGCGTGGTGATCTCGGAGCGCGGCTGCTGCTGGGACATCGGCCTGGTGTCAGGGGAAAGCGTTTCCTCCACGCCCTCAATGTACGGACTTTGTTCGGCGCGTGCCACACCATGAATGGAAAGGACGCGGAGACGCCCGTGCGTCCCGCGTCCTCCGGTGATCCATTCCGATCCGCACGCCTCCCCGTCGAGCGCGGCTCGAACGCTGCAGCGCGAGCGGTTGAAGCCGCGTTTTGCGAGGAACGAGCAAAAATGGGGCTTATGGCCTTTCCAGCCCCGGGTTTCAACCCGGGGGGGCTTCAACCCGGGGGCACCGGACGCGCGATCGTGGCCGTTATTTCAGCCGCGCCAGCGCCTCGCGGATCATCTCCGGCGCGGAGAGGCTCCCCTTCTCCTGGATCACGCCACGCACCGCCCGGTCCGCGTCGCTCTGCGTCACGCCCAGGGCGGTGAGCGCGCGCAGGGCCTCTTCCGCCGCGGGGGCGCGCTAGCCCAGCGCGCCGGCGGCAAAGGCAATGTCGTCCAGCTTTCCGGTGAGCTCCAGCACCACGCGCTCCGCCGTCTTCTTCCCCACCCCGCTCACCGCCGTGAGCGCCGCCACGTTCCGCTCGCGCACCGCGCGCACCACCGACTCGGCCGTCATGGACGACAGCATCGCCAGCGCCAGCCGCGGCCCCACGCCGTTGATGGTGAGCAGGCGGATGAAGACCGTCTTCTCCGTCTCGTCCAGGAACCCGAAGAGCATCACCGCGTCCTCGCGCACCAGGTGGTAGGTGCGCAGGGTGACCTGCTCGCCCAGCCGCGGCAGCCGCTCGAAGACGGTGGTGGGGATGGCGATCTCATACGCCACGCCGCCGGAGGTGAACACTTCCACCCGTTCCAGGTCGCGGACGGTCAGCTCGCCGCGCACGCGCGAGATCAACGGGGACCTCCGACCTTTTCGATCATCTGCCGCAGGTTGAAGGGGGGAGACTTCGCGGTGGGCCCGAATCCGCGGAAGCAGTGGGTGAGCGCAATGGCCACCCCGTCCGCCGCGTCGTGCGGCTTCGGCACGTCGCGCAGCTTCAGCAGGCGCTGCACCATCAGCCCCACCTGGTCCTTGGTGGCCCGCCCGGCGCCCACCACGGCGGACTTGATCTCCGCGGGCGGGTACTCGGCCACCTCCAGCCCGTTGAGCGACGCGGCCAGCAGGATGGCGCCGCGCGCGTGCCCCAGGACGACGGAGGTGCGGACGTTCTTGGCGTAGAACACGCCCTCCACCGCCAGCACCGCCGGGTGCGCGCGCGCGATCACCTCCACGATCCCCAGGTGGATGTCGCGCAGGCGTTCGGCGAGCGGGGCGCGGGCGTCGGTGCGGATCACGCCGCACTCCAGCAGCGACAGGGCGCCGTCCGCCGCGCGGCGAACGACGCCGTAGCCGGTCACCGCGGTGCCGGGGTCCACCCCCAGCACCACGGACTCGGCGATGCCGCGCGGCCCGCGCTCCGCAGCGGCGGACGGGCCCGCGGCGGACGGGGGCAACGTCAGACCTCGGCCAGGCTGTCGGTGTCGACGTCGGCGTTGGTGTACACCTGCTGCACGTCGTCCAGCTCCTCCAGCAGCTCCAGCAGCTTGACCAGCTGCTCGGCGTCGGGGCCCTCCACGCGCACCTCGGTCTTGGGGATCATCGCCAGCTCGGCGTCGTCGAACTCGATCCCCCGGGCCCGCAGCGCGTCCTGCACCGCGTGGAAGTCTGCGACCTCGGTGAGCACCGTGTAGGTGCCCTCGTCGCTCTCCACGTCCAGCGCGCCGGCCTCCAGCGCCGCCTCCATCACCGTGTCCTCGTCGTACTTTGCGCCGTCCACGGTGATCTGGCCGCGCCGGTCGAACATCCACGCCACCGAGCCGGTGGTGCCCAGGTTGCCGCCGTTGCGCGACAGCCAGCGGCGGATGTCGGCCACCGTGCGGTTTCCGTTGTCGGTCAGCGACTCGATCATGATGGCCACGCCGGCCGGGCCGTACGCTTCGTACGTGATCTCCTCGTAGTTCACGCCCTCCAGCTCGCCCGTGCCCTTCTTGATGGCGCGGTCGATGTTCTCGTTGGGCATGTTGACCGACTTGGCCGTGTCGATGGCCAGGCGCAGCCGCGGGTTGCCCGCAGGGTCGCCGCCGCCTTCCTTGGCGGCCACGGTGATCTCACGGATCTTCTTGGTCCACGTGGCGGCGCGGCGGTTGTCCGTCAGCGCCTTCTTGTGCTTGATCTGCTTCCACTTGCTATGCCCCGCCATCGGGCTTCCTCCGGATTGTGCGCCTGTTGGCCGCTTGAAAAAATCGCCGTCGGGAATGCAGACCGGGAAATATATGCTCCCGCGCAGTTTGCTTCAACGCACGGGCACCTCCGCCACGCCGAAACCGTGCGGATCCACCCCGGACGCCATCGGATCGCTCCCTTCCCGACCGCCACGCTGACGGCTTTTTCCCGGCGCTAGGCGAGCGAAGCAAAGGCGATTAGATTTTTACCACCTTCACACGGGAGATCAGAAATGGCGTTATCGCTCGAAGAACTCGAATCGGAGCTGCGCAATCAGCCCCGCGACGTCCAGAACTATCTGGCGGAGGTCCTCCTCGACACGCTGGACGGTGACGAGGACCTGGATGACGATGTGGTCGAGGCCGAGGCACACCGGCGCGCCATGGAGATGGCCCGTGGCGAGGAAGAGGGTGTAGATGCCGACGAAGTCATCGCCGGACTGCGGGCACGCCGCCGCCCGTGAGGATGCGGGTGCACCGGCTTGCGATCCGGGAGATCCACAGGAGCGCGAACCGGTATGACAAGGACTCGCCAACGCGGGGCGACCGCTTCGTGGATCAGGTCGACTACGCGTTCCGATGCATTCGTGAAAACCCGAACATCGGCGAGCAGATCGAACGTGGAGAGCGCCGGCTGCTCCTGCGCAGGTTTCCGTACAAGGTGATCTACCGCATCCTGCCTGACATCATCGTCGTTGTCGCGGTGGCACACCAGAAGCGCAGGGACGGCTACTGGCGTCAGAGACAAGATTCATGGTGAGCCGGATGCAGAACGGCCCTCCCGCACGGAGGGCCGTTCTGCGTCGTGGATGCGAATCGCGTCCGCGGATCAGGTGCCTGATGCAGGTCCCCAGCTGCCCGACGCTAGATTCCTCTCTCGCGCCAGGGATCACGGTTACGCAGGGTTCGATGCGGCGCTCGCTCGAAATTACAGATGCTCGCCAGGTGCGGGAGAAGGCCTCGGCCACAGTCCGCCCAGGTGGCGCCCAAGCGGACTTCGTGACCTTCCAGCCGCGGTTTCAACCGCCGAACCAGAATCCGGCCGGTGACTCACCCCGTCCCCATCACCCCGTCACCCGCCCTACCCCGTCGATTCCGTATAATAGTCGTAATAATACGCGTACTTCCCGTACCCCGCGATCTTCTGGTCCGGGTCGTTGAGCACCGCGCCCACGATCTGCGCGCCCACGGCGCGCAGCTGCTGCATGGCGTACTGGGCGCTCTGGCGCTCCGTCTTGCCGGCGCGGACCACGACGAGCACGGCGTCGGCCTGCGCGCCCAGGATCTCGGCGTCGGCGGCGGCCAGCACGGGCGGCGTGTCGATCACCACCAGGTCGTACTCGGCGTTCAGCTCGCGCATCAACCGCCCCATGGCGGCGCCGCCCAGCAGCTCCGACACGTGCGGCACCAGCCGCCCCGCCGCGATCAGGTGCAGCCCCGGCACCGTGGTCTCGCGCACCACCTCGGCCACCGCCGACTCCCCCTCCAGCAGCTCGCTGAGCCCCGGGGTGCGCGCCTGCGCGAACAGGCCGTGCAGCCGCGGCCGCCGCATGTCGCCGTCGATGAGCACCACCCGCAGCCCCTGCTGGGCAAAGGTGGTGGCCAGGTTGGCGCACACCGTGGTCTTGCCCTCCGACGCCGACGCGCTGGTCACCAGCAGCGTGCGCGGCGGCTGGCCGCCCTGCGAGAAGATGAGGTGCGTGCGCAGCTTGCGGTACGCCTGCGACCCGGCGGACTGCATGGCGTCCACCGTCACCAGCCCGCGCTCCTCATCGGGCTGACGGCGCGGCAGCAGCCGCCGCACGTCCAGCCGCCGCGACGCCCTGAGCGGCTCGCCCAGGCGGGGGATGACGGCGATCACCGGCACGTGCAGCATGGACTCGGCGTCTTCGCGGCGCACGATGGCGGTGTTCAGCCGGTCCAGCACCAGCGCGCCGCCCCCGCCGATCATCAGCCCCACCAGCAGGGCAAAGAGCAGCCGGCGCTTTCTTCCCGTACCCACGGGGCCGCCGGGGACCAGCGCCCAGTCCACGATCTCCACCTGCCCCGCCTCCACCGCCTCGTCGATGCGCGCCTCCTGCTGCTCGCGGCGCATGTCGTCCACCATCTTCTGCAGCGTCTCCACCTCGCGCGAAAGGCGCATCTCCTCGGCCTCGGCGTCGGGAAGGCCGCTGATGGCGGCGGCGTCGCTGGCCATCACCTGGTCCAGCACGCTGATCTGCGCCGACAGCGCGGTGCTGCGGGCCCCCACGGCGCGCACCAGCCGGCCGCGGTAGGTGGCGATCAGCGAATCCAGCTGCTGGATGTCGGGGTTGGACGAGGCGCGCGACCAGCGCCCGGTGGTGAGCGAGTCGCGGGCCGTCTGGTACTTGATGAGCTCGTTGTACAGGGCCAGGATGCCGCTGTTGCTGGCCACCTCGGGCGAGGCGGCCAGTGCGGCGATCTGCTCGCTCCCCTCGCGCCCGGGGTCGGTGGCCAGCACCCGCCCCATCTGGTCGTAGACGCTCTTTTCCGTCATCATCGCCTGGCGCTGCAGCCGGTACTGCCCGAGCCCCTCCTCCGTGGTCCGAAAGCTCTCGCGCGGGCTGAACGAGCGCACGCCCTTGCGAAAGGCGCTCAGCTGGTGCTGGGCGACCAGGAGCAGCGAGTCGGTGCTGCGCAGCTGCTCCTCGACGAACATCCGCCGCCGCCGCGATTCCGTCTGCGCGGAGCGCATGGACACGCCCTGGAAGGCGGCGGCGGCGCCGTTGGCCACCCGCTGCGCCAGGTGCGGGTCGCCGGCGGTGAACTGGATGTCCAGCACGTTGGTCATCTGCCGCTGGGCCGGGTTCATGGACCCGATCACCCACATCACGGCGCTCTGCTGGTCGATCACGTGCATCCGCGCCGTGGCCACCGCCGGCCGCCGCGAAAAGGTGAGCTGCGCCACGCCCAGGTCCAGCGGCTGCCCGTACGGCGCCTCGGCGCGCAGGGGGCCCAGCCGCCCGCGCACCATCGCCGGCGCAAAGGTCAGGTGCAGCGTGTCGCCCGGGCGCGCGGCGGGGCTCACGCGGACGGAGTCCAGGTCCGCGTACGGAAAGCCCGCCGCGGGCTGCAGGCGCAGCCCCAGCGAGTCCACCACCTGCTGCGCAACCGCGCGGCTGCGCAGCACCTGGATCTGGGAAAGGATGGGGTCGGTGTACCACCCCGGAAGCTGGTCCGTCTGCCCCGTGCCGATCTCCCCCGCCAGCGCCTGGCGCGGGTTCACCAGCTGCACGGCGCTGGCGGCGGCGTAGCGGGGCGGCTCCTTGCTGATGCGGTACGCGGCGATCCCCGTGGACACCAGCACGGCGGCCAGCACCAGCCACACGTGGCGCCGCAGGGCGCCCAGGTACTCGCGCATGGGAATGCCCTCGCCCGGCGGGGGCGCGGGCTCCGCCGCGGCGGCGTGCGAGCGCAGCAGCGGCAGGGGCGGGGTGCGCGGGGCCGCGTCGGGGTGCGGCTGGCGGGGTCGGGGAACGATCTCGGACAAGGGCGCTGCGATGCAAGAGGGGAGGCGCGGCGTCCGCGCCCCTTACGCGGGGTGGCTGCCCAGGTACCAGTCGACGGTCTGCCGCAGCCCCTCGCGAATGCCCACGCGGGCCCGGAAGCCGAAGAGCTCGCGGGCGCGGCGGGTGTCCAGCGAGCGGCGCGGCTGCCCGTCGGGCTGCGTGGGGTCGAACGCCAGCCGGCCCTCGTACCCCACCAGCTGCGCGATGAGCCCGGCCAGCTCGGCGATGCGGATCTCGTTGCCGATCCCCACGTTGACGGGCTCGGCGCCGTCGTAGTGCTCGGCGGCCAGCAGCAGGGCGCGGGCGGCGTCGTCCACGTACAGGAACTCGCGCGACGCGTTCCCCGTCCCCCACACCGGCAGCTCCGGCAGCCCGTCGCGCCGCGCCTCGACCATGCGGCGGATGAGCGCGGGGATCACGTGGCTGGTGGCGTGGTCGAAGTTGTCGCGCGGGCCGTACAGGTTGGTGGGCAGCAGGTAGATGCCGTTCATCCCGTACTGCTGCCGGTACGCCTGCAGCTGGACCAGGAGCGCCTTCTTGGCGATGCCGTACGGCGCGTTGGTCTCTTCGGGGTACCCGCCCCAGAGCTCTTCCTCGCGAAAGGGGACGCGGGTGTACTTGGGATACGCGCACACGGTCCCCACCTGGACGAACTTCTCCACCCCCGCCCGGCGCGCCTCTTCGATCATCATCACGCCCATCATGGCGTTGGCGTAGAAGAAGCGGCCCGGGCTGGCGCGGTTGGCGCCGATGCCGCCCACCTCCGCCGCCAGGTGCATCACCATCGCCGGGCGCGATTCGGCGTACAGCCGCTCCACGTCCGCCTGCCGGGTAAGGTCGAAGTCCGCGCGCCGGGGGACGAACGGCTCGGCGCCCAGCGCCTGCAGCCGCTCCACCAGGTGCGAGCCCAGAAAGCCGCCGCCGCCGGTTACGAGCACGCGGCGGCCCGCCCAGAACTCGGGGCTGGATGGGCGTTCGGGATGTGTGGGGGGACCGGATGCCTCGGGGCCGTCGCTCGGGGTCATCGGTTCGGTGTTCGGGAAACGTCCAGTGACACGGCTTCTCGGTAGATCTGCAGCGTCCGGGCCACCATGCGGTCCAGGCTGAGCTCGCGGCGCACCCGCTCGCGCGCCGCCTGGCCCATCCGCCGACGCAGCGGCTCGTCGTCCAGCAGCCGGGTGAGCGCGGCGGCCAGGGCGTCCACGTCGGCCGGCGGCACGGTGATCCCGCTCTCGCCGTCGCGGCTCACGAAAGGGACGCCGCTCTCCAGCCGCGTGTTGACGACGGGGGTGCCGGCGGCCATCGCCTCCAGCTGCACCAGGCCGAACGCCTCGCTGCGCGCCACGGCGGGGAGCGCGAAGACGTCCGCCGCGTGGTACCAGGGCGCCAGGTCGGGGACGGCGCCGGGAAGGTGCACGCGGTCCGCCACCCCCGCCTGTGCCGCCAGCGCCCGCAGCGCGCCGTGCAGGGGCCCGTCGCCCAGAATCACCAGGCGGGCATCCACTGCTACCATCGCACGCACAAGGTAGTCAAACCCCTTGTAATACACCAGTCTACCCGCCCCCACCACCAGCCTGGGGCCATATTCCGCACGGATGGCCGCCACCGCGTCCGCGTCCGCCGTTTCGAACGCCTCCGCGCGGATCCCGAAAGGGACGATGCGGACGCGCTCCGCGTGCCTGCGCAGCACGGGGGAGCTGGCGGCGTAGTCCGGCGACGACGCCAGGATGGTGTGCGCGCCGCGCAGAAAGCGGTGCAGCACGGGCCCGAACGCCGCGCCCAGCACGCGCTGGCGGATGATGTCGCTGTGGTAGGTGACCACCAGCGGCCCGCGCCGGCCGCTGGCCAGGTACGACAGCACGCCGGTGGGATTGGGATGATGGAAGTGCACCAGGTCCGCGTTTGCCTCGCGGATCGCCCGCGCCATCCCCGGATTGATG
This sequence comes from Longimicrobium sp., assembly GCA_036379135.1. Classification (GTDB taxonomy): domain Bacteria; phylum Gemmatimonadota; class Gemmatimonadetes; order Longimicrobiales; family Longimicrobiaceae; genus Longimicrobium. The sequence goes on along the minus strand of DASUVG010000174.1, from coordinate 21,890 downwards.
GACGCGGAGGCGAACGACGCCAGGGTGCCGATGCGGGTGACGGGGATGCCGTCGATCGTCTCGCGAACCGTTTGCCGCCCGTCACTGGAGACCAGCACCTGCACGTCCACGTCCGCGCTCAGCTCGCGCGCCAGCGTTTCGACGTGGCTTTCCATCCCTCCGCGGTGCGGCGGATAGAACTTTCCAACGTGCAGCACCCGCATCCGCCGCCCCGTCATCTACATCCCCCAAAAGCAAAAGAAGGGGCCTCACACAGAGTCAACAGAGGCCGCGATTCAGTTCCTCTGTTGACTCCGTTGACTCTGTGTGAGGCCATCTTTTGTATGTTCACGCCGCCTCCAGCACGTTGGCGTAGATGCTGGAGATCGACTGCGCGTACGTCGCAAGCGTGAAGCGCTCCGCCCGCCGCAGCGCCGCGGAACGGGCCTCCGCGCGGGCTGCGGGGGATGCCAGGCGGTCGAGGGCGTCGCCGATGGCCTCCGCCCAGCCGTCGGGATCGTCGCGGGTGACGTACTGCACGGCATCGCCCGCGACCTCGCGAAAGACGCCGAGGTCCGAGGCGACGGCCGTGGCGCCGCACGCCATGGCCTCTACCAGCGGCAGCCCGAAGCCCTCGCGCGCGGAGGGGTAGACGACCAGCGCGGCGCGGCGGTAGATGGCGGCCAGCGTCCGCCGCTCCACGAACGGCACCTGGACGATGCGGTCCAGGATCTCGTGCTGCTGCGCGATGCGGCGCTGTTCCGGCTCCAGCGGCCCGCCGACGCGGACCAGGCGCGCGCCCGGCACCACCGGCGCCACCTCGGCGAACGCCTTCAGCAGCAGCGGGATGCGCTTGCGCGGGACGGTGCTGCCCACGTGCAGAAGATCGATGTGCCCCTCCGCCGGGCCCAGCAGCCGCGCCGCCTCCGCGTCCGCCGCGGCGTCGGGTTCGGGTGAGAAGTCCGGGTGCGCGGGGAGCGGGACGGTGGCGACGCGGTCCGGCGGCAGCACGCCGTACGACAGCAGCTCCGCGTGCACGGCGTCGCTGTCGCAGACCACGAACGCGGCGCGGCGCAGGCCGCTCAGCACGCGCCTGGTCATCCCCCGGAACCAGGCGGGGCGCGGATCGCGCGCGGGGTCCAGGAGCGAGCGAAAGGCGTCCAGGTCGTGGCAGGTGACCACCGTGCGCTCCGCCGGGAGCGCGTGAACCAGGTGGGCGTAGCTGTGGTCCGCCACGTGGTACAGGTCCATCCCGCCCGCGTGGCGCCGCAGCCAGCGCGGATACGCCAGGTGCCGCGCCAGCAGCCGGTCAGCGTTGCGCCCCGTGCGCCCGCGCAGCACCCGCCCGAAGGCGCGCGGCATCGGCGGGCGCAGCGCGGCGGGCTGCCACTCCGGCGCGTGCTCCCGCAGCCCCGCGACCAGCAGCCCGGCGGCCAGGTCCATGCTGGGCCAGCCCTCCTCCGCGTAGTCGCACACCACGCCGACGGTCAGCGGGGGGAGCAGATGAACCATGCCTGGCTGTTGATGAGCCCGCCCAGCGCGGGCACGGGCGAAAAGCGCGTCTGGCGCAGGACGAAGTCGCGCTCCAGCCGCGCGGCCAGCCGGCGCCAGTTGAAACCCTTGTGCCCGTGGTAGCGGTTGGGCGCGCCGTCGGGAAAGCGCGTCTCGTACACGGGGCGGTCGATGGACGTCTCCGGGCCCGCGAACACCATCTTCGCCAGCTCTCCGGCGGTAAAGCGCTCGCGGTCCTGGTAGCCGCTCACGCCGCGCAGCCCCGCCAGCGCGCGCGCCGCCGTCTTTACCAGCAGCGCCGGCCCCGTCTCCACCGGCACGCTGACGATCACCACGCCGTCCGCCGCCACCAGCCGCCGCATCTGCCCGATCACCCGCTCCGCCGCGTCGGGGGTGCAGTGCTCCAGCACCTCCATGCACGTCACCACGCCGAACGACGCGTCCGGGAGCGCCGCCACCTCGTCCGTGTGGATGAACCGCAGCCCCTCCAGCGCCCCGAACCGCTCGCGCGCGCCCTCCACCAGCACCCGGTCGATCTCCGCGCCGACGGAGTGGGGAAAGAGGTCGTGGACGATGGCCAGGAAGGTGCCGTCGCCGCAGCCGTAGTCCAGCAGCGTGGCGCCCGCGTACGGCTGCACCACACGCCGCGCCGTCGCGAAGCGCCGCCCGTGGCTCCACCCGATCAGCCCTCGCCCGAACAGCTGCTTCCGCGCGTACTCGCCGGAGCGGAGCCCGTCGGAGACGTGGCTGGGAGAAGGGGGTGGATCAGGGTTCACGACGCGAGAAGGTGCGAGAAGAAGTCCAGGTGCCGCCGGGCGACGACGTCCAGCGCGAACTCGTCGCGGACGCGGGCCAGGCCGCGGGCGGCGAAGGCGGCGCGGCGCGGCGAGTTGGCGAGCAGGGCGTCGATCTCGCGCGTCCAGGCGGCGACGTCGTCCTCGGGGACGATGACGCCGGCGTCGTCGATGACGAACGGGATCTCGCCGCTGTCGCTGCCGGCGACGGGCACGCCGCAGGCCATCGCCTCCGTCAGCATCCGCCCCAGCTGCTCGTGCCAGCGGCGCGTGGTGCGGCTGGGCGCGCAGAGCAGGTCCATCGCGTTCACATAGTCCGGCACCGCGCCGTGCGCCACGCCCGTGACGATCCGCACGCGTTCGCCGTATCCGTCCGCCCACGCGCGCACCTCCGGCTCCATCGCCCCGCCGCCGACGAAGAGCGCGCGCCACGGCTGCGAGCAGGCATCCAGCGCCCGCGTCAGCGTCCCGATCCCCTTCTCCGGAACGAAGCGGCCCAGGTAGCCCACGACCGGCGGACCGTCATCCATCCACCCCAGCGACGCACGGACCCGCGCGCCGGCATCCCGGTCCGGGCGAAAGAGCGCCGTATCCACCCCCGGCGCGATCACCCGGTGCGGGCGGCGCGCGTACATCGTCCGCGTCCCCAGCACCCCCTCGACCAAGCGGCCGAACGCGATCCAACCGTTCGCGCGCCGCATCGCGTAGCGCTCCATCCAGCTGAACGGCGGCGGGTAGCGCTTGGGCAGGTTCTGGAAGGTCGCGAACACCAGCCTGGCGCGGCGCGGCGTCCACGCGGCCACCTGCGCGCCGGCCAGGATGAACGGCTCCTCCCAGCAGTGCACCACGTCCCACTCCTCCCGCAGCAGCTCCCGCAGCTCCGGCCCGTAGCGCATGGTGTGGATGCGCCCGGCGCCGTGGACGGACACCGGCACCACCCGCTCGCCGGCCTCGGGCTCCAGATTGATCGGCCCCAGGTCGCCGGGAAAGGCCGCGGGGGCGGCGGCGGTCACCTCCCACGCCCCCGCCCCGGCCCGCGCCATCGCCCGCGCCAGGCGGCGGTTGGTGCCCACCACGTACGAGTGCCCCAGCGTGAGCAGCCGGCGCGGACGGCTCACGGCTCCCCCGGCCCGCGGTACGGCGGCGACGCCTTGAGCGCCAGCCAGGTGCGCAGCGTGGACCAGCGCACCGCCCGCCGCTCGGCCCGCACCCGCGGCGCCGCGTCCGCCACCGCGCGGACGACGCGGCGAAAGCCGCCCGGGTCTTCCCCGCCCCAGTGGCGGCGCATGGGAAAGTAGCGCAGCAGCCGCGGCACCAGCAGCCCCAGCGCCATCGGCAGCGGCTCGTTCAGCAGCCCGTAGAGCGCGTCGTTGCGCACGGTGAGGAAAAGAAAGCGCTTCGCGTCGCGCCCGCCGCCGTCCGCAAGGTGCGCCACGGCGGCGCCGGGGAGGTAGACAACGCGGTAGCCGGCGTCCAGCAGCCGCAGGGTGAGCTCGCGCTCCTCGCCGTTCTGGTCCAGGATCTCGCGGTACCCGCCCACCGCCCGCACCGCCTCCGCGCGCACCAGGTGTGCGAAGCCGATGAAGGTGCGCACCAGCGCCGGCTCCGTGGCGGGCGAAGGCTGCGCGCCCGGCGGATACGGCGTCCCCGCCTCGTCCGCCTGCGCGAACGCCACGGCGGCCACCGACGGATCCCCCCGCAGCACCGCCAGCGCGTCGGCGACGGCGCCGCCGGGCAGGAGCGCGGCGTCGTCGTCCAGGTACAGGATGAACGGCGTCCGCGCCTGCCGCGCGATGCGGTTTCGCGCCGCCGAGGGGCCGGTGCGCTGCGCGCTGGCCAGCACCGCCAGCCCCGGCGGCGCGTCGTCCCCCAGCTCCGCGCGGAGCACGGGCTCCACGGGATGCTCCGGCGCGTCGTCCGCCACCAGCACGCCCTCGATCAGCCCCTCCGCGTGGCGCAGCGAGCGCAGGCAGCGCAGCAGCGACGCGTGCCGGTCGCGCGTGCAGATGCCGACGGTGATCGGGCGGGGCTGGCCGGGCGGGCGGGGCTGGGTCACCGGCGGCGGGCTGGGGAAAGGCGCGGCGAATGCATCGTCCTGATGCGGCGAACGATAGGGCGCGCGCACCCCGCGGCGCAACCGCGGGCGGCGGCCCTCTCCCCGCTCCGCGCGGCCGTCCCGATCAGGAGGGTGGCTCGGCATCCGAAGGTGTCATAAACTTCCGGCCGCGCGCGTTGAGAGCGGCGGAACGCGTGCCGTGCATCTCTGTAAACAGATACGGCGCGCCCGCCCGCGCCCTCCTCCCCTCCCTCCTTCCGGGGAACCATGAGCCTGCGATCATCCACCCTGCTCCTTCTCGCCGCGGCGCTCTCCGCGGGCGCCTGCGACCGTGGCGGCACCGGCGTCCCCGACGGCGGCGAGTACCGCGCCGTGCTGCAGTCGCCCAACGGCGCCGAGGGCGCGGCCGCCATCGAGCTCACCGGCCCCGGCATCCAGTCCGTCACCGCCGCCACCGGCCGGCTGTTCACGCAGACGGCCGGCACCACCACGCGCGTCGTGCTGGTGCACGAGCCCGCGGCGGCGATCGAGTTCCGGGTGACGATGGCGCCGGGGCAGGCGCCGCCCGCCGCGCGGGTGGTGGAGGTGGCGGACGGGAACGACCAGCCGCGGGCGTCGCTCGCCGGCTACGCCGTCACCTTTGGCCGCTGAGGGAGGGGATGATGACGACGATGCGGACGAGGGCGATCCTCCTGGCCGCGCTGGCGGCGCTCGGGGGGCCCGGGGCGGCGGCGGCGCAGGACATCGAGGCGCTGGCGCAGGCCCGCGGCATCACGCTGCCGCCGGGCTACTACGCCCGCGTGGCGCGGGACCCGGACTTCTTCGAGCTGCGGCGCGGGTGGCGCGACCGCGTCCCCGCCGGGCGGGCGGACCCGCGGGGCGGCATCAGCGCCGCCGTGCTCCCCGGCACCGGCGAGATGCGGATGGTGGTGGTGATGACGCTCTTCGCCGACTCGCCCGAGCCGCCGTTCAGCACCGAGACCACGCACCAGCAGCTCTTCGGGCAGAACCCGCTGGGCAGCCTGACGAGCTTCTACCGCGAGATCAGCGGCGGGCGCGTGTCGCTGACCGGCAGCGTGCTGCCGTGGGTGCGCACCGGCATCACCCGCGCGGCCGCGGTGGGCGCGGAGATGGGGCTGGGCGACGACGCGCGGATCGGCGAGTACCTGGTGGATGCGCTGCAGCGCGTGGACGCCACCGTCAACTTTGCCCAGTACGACAACAACGGCCCCGACGGCGTGCCCAACAGCGCGGACGACGACGGGTACGTGGACGTGGCCGTGTTCCAGTACACGGAGATCGCGTCGTCCTGCGGCGGAACGGGGCCGTGGCCCCACCGCTCGGTGGTGCGCGGATGGACGGGGCAGCCGTTCCGCAGCAACGACCTGCGGCCCAACGGGCAGCCGGTGCTGGTGGACGACTACATCATGCAGAGCGTGGTGGACTGCGACGGCCAGCCGCAGAGCATCAGCACCATCGCGCACGAGACCGGGCACGCGTTCGGGCTGCCGGACTTCTACGATCCCACGGGCGGCATCCTTCCCGCCCAGCGGCGCTGGGTGCTGGGGTGCTGGACGCTGATGGCGGCGGGGAGCTGGGGGTGCGGCAACGGCGCCAGCTTCGGCAAGGTACAGAGGCCGTCGCACATGGGCGCGTACGAAAAGCAGCGGCTGGGGTGGATCGACGAGATGGACGCGGGCACCGGCACCAGCGCCCTGTTCACGCTGCCGCCGGTGCAGACGTCCGGCAAGTCGCTGCGGGTTCCGCTGCGCGGCGCGGACGAGTACCTGCTGCTGGAGTACCGCCCCAACACCGGCTACGACAGCGGCCTTCCCGCGGCCGGGGTGCTGATGTACCACGTGGAGCCGGGGCGTCCGCTGCGCCCGTGCGCCACCTGCCCGCGCATCTACCGCGTGGGGCTGGTGGAGGCGGACGGCGACAGCTCGCTGGTGCGCACGGCGACCGAGGGCGGCAACCGCGGCGAGGCGGGCGACGTGTTCACCGGCACGCGCATCCTCACCGACGCCACCACCCCTTCCCTGCGGCTGAACTCCGGCGCGGCGTCCAACCTGGCGCTCAGCATCACCGTGGCGGGCGGGCAGGCGCGGGTGCACGTGCTGCGCCGCCCCGCGGTGGCGCAGGAGCGGATTCTGGGCCCGTTCCTGGGCGGCGCGGCGCTTTCCGACGACGAGCAGGCGGCGGTGGACGCGTTCGGCAACGCCAACGGGCGCTTCGACCTGGGCGACGTGCGCAGCCACCTGCGCTCGGCGCCTGCGGCCGGGTGATCCGGGGGGGCGCACCACGCGGACGCCGGAGCCGCACCGAGGAAGCACCATGCGCGAAAGGCCGCGCCCCGTGACGGGGCGCGGCCTTCGTGCGGAGCGGGAGAGACCGGCGGGCTAGCGCTCGGCGGCCACTTCGGGCGCCGTCACCGGGCGGCGGCCGTCGTCGCAGACCAGGTCGACCACCTCTTCCAGCAGCTCCGGGTTCAGGCGCGGGTAAAAGCTGCGCGCCCGCTCCTCGATCTCGAGGCGGGTGGAGCCGGGGCGGACGGCGCCCCGGATGGTCTGGACGCGTGCCTCACGCAGCGAGCGCGCCGTCTGTTCCGCGCGCCGTGCACGCGCCGCGGCCATCTCGGCGGCAAGATCAAGTGTCGACAATGCGATATCCCCGGAGATAAGAGTTCCCGTGTGCTCCGGATAAGATAACACCATCCCCGCTTTTTCGCGCGGTGTTCCGCGATCGGAGCGTTAGCGATCAGGGGAACTCGGTGGGCTACTGCTGTTCCAACAGATCAACGACCTCGTGAACCACCCGTGCTCGCGCTGCCCGGGACAGTGAACCTACCTGCCGTGCAACGAGCTTATCGTTCGCCGTAAAAAGTTTGGCAGGACGCACATAGCTTGTCCTCTGCAGCGAGCCGCTCACCAGATCGGATTGTCCAAGCTCCACCGCCCGCCGGTCCGCTTGAGCATTGCTGGTGATCTGGCAGAGGACATAGTCTCCCCGGCCCGCATTGGCCAATACCACCGCCGGGCGCATCTTGGACCGTGTGAGATCCGAGAAGGGAAACTGGACGAGAACTACGGCTCCTGCTGAAAATGCGCCCACGCCGCATCCTCCTCGTCGCTGTTCCATTCCGCGAGTGCTTGCTCGCTAAGAAGGGCTGTGATGTTCGACCCAGCTTCGTCGTCCGATTCCTCCAGCACGGTCACAAGCGCCCGGTGCGCCGTGGTCAGCGTGAGCGGCTCCAGCAAGCGTACGTGCCCGTTGGGCTCGATGACAGCTTCGATGGTGCGCAGCATCTTTCCTCCAGGAGAGTGCGTTTACCCGAAACGAAAGCTAACCGGTGCGTCCGGATTCGCCAATGCGTTCACGTAGATCGCCAGGCTTGAGTTCCTATGGAGGTGGGTCTTCGCCCGTGAACTGGCCTGTTACGGCTTTCAGGATCAGAAGATTTGCGAATGATCGGTCCGCGAGGTACAGTACGGCTGGCCCGCGCGGCCCTCCCTCCGGAAAGCCCCTCTCCACTCGCTCCACCATGCTCTACGACGACCAGGCGGTGGGTTTCGATGAGCGCGCGGGGGTGCCGGCGGATGCGGTGCAGGCGGTCGCGGCGGCGCTGGTGGACATCGTGGGGCCGGTGGAGGGGCAGCGGTGGCTGGAGGTGGGCGCGGGAACGGGCGGGCTGAGCCTGCCGCTTCTGCGCCTGCCCATCCGCTACACGGGCTTCGACCGCTCGCCCGCGATGCTGGAGGTGTTCCGCGAACGCGTGGAGGCGCCGGGGCTTGCGGCGGAGCTGCACGTGGCGGATGGGAACGGGCGCTGGCCGGCAGCGGAAGCGGGAACCGACGTGGTCTTTTCCGCCCGCGCGCTGCACCACCTGGAGCCCGGGCACGCCGCCGCGGAGACGCGCCGCGTGCTGCGCGCGCCCGGCGGATGGCTGGTGCTGGGGCGCGTGCGCCGGCCGCCAGACTCGGTAAAGTCCGTCCTCCGCCGGCAGATGCGGCGCATGCTGGAGGCGCAGGGCTTTGCCGGGCGCAGCCACGAGGCGCGCGCCGGGGCCGTGTTCGCGGCACTGGAGCGCGCGGGCGGCCGCCGGATGGAGCCGCGCACGGCCGCCCGCTGGACGCGCCCGCACCGCCCCGCCGACTCCATCGCGGCGTGGGAGGGCAAGAGCGGCCTGGCCGGCATCGACGTCCCCGCGGAGGTCAAGGCGCGCGTGCTGGCCGGGCTGGCCGCCTGGGCGCAGGCGGAGTACGGCGACCTGCATCAGCCGCGCGAGCAGGAAGAGGCGTTCGAGCTGGACGCCGTCCGCGTCCCCATCGGCTGATTCCGCTGCGCAGGCGCGCACGGGCCGCATCGCGGCGGCTCGACCAGCCACGAACCCGGGCGGGTAGATTTCTCGGTCGCGCGCCGGGTTCTCCGCATGGGACGGTACTGCGCGGCGCTCCCTCGAAATGACAATTCTGCGCGGGGGAAATCCACCCGGCTGCGGACGCGCAGGTGCGTGGAACGCCGCACGCGCCCGGGCCGCCGAGTCCGCGAAGGCGGACTTCGTGACGTCGTAGCCGCGGTTTCAACCGCCCGTGACGGGGTCGGCGGGTCCATCCCGATCCACCTCCACATCCCCCACCCACCCCACACCGAATGCAGAACGAACTCCTGACCGCGCTGGGCCAGTCGCTGGTCACGGGCAGCCTGACGGACGAGGCGCTGCTGGCGCGCACCGCAGAGCACCCGGTGGTCCAGATCCTTCCCGACGCCAACGTGGTCAAGGTGGGCGGCCAGAGCTTCATCGACCGCGGCCGCGCGGCGGTGTTCCCGCTGATCGAGGAGATCTCGGCGAACCTTGGCCGGCACAAGATGATCATCGGCACGGGGGCGGGGACGCGCGCGCGGCACGCCTACAGCGTGGGGATCGACCTGGGGATGCCGACGGGGGTGCTGAGCGTGCTGGGCACCTTCGTCAGCATGCAGAACGCGCGGATGCTGCACTACCTGCTGGCGAAGCACGGCATCCCCTTCATCGAGCCCGCGCAGTTCCCCCAGCTTCCGCTCTATCTGGAAGAGCGGGGCGCGGCCATCTTCTTCGGCATGCCGCCGTACACCTTCTGGCAGAAGAACCCCGCGGTCGGCCGCATCCCCCCGCACCGCACCGACACGGGGTGCTTTCTGATCAGCGAGGTATTCGGCACGCGCTCCATGATCTACGTAAAGGACGAGGACGGCCTCTACACGGCGGATCCCAAGAAGGACCGCCACGCGAAGTTCATCCCCCGCATCACGGTGGGCGAGCTGAAGGAGATGGACCTGGACGACGTGGTGGTGGAGCGCGCCGTCCTGGACATCATGCCCAACGCGGAGAACCGCCGCAGCATCCAGGTGATCAACGGCCTGGTGCCGGGAAACCTGACCCGCGCGCTCGAGGGCGAGCCCGTCGGCACCATCATCACCGCGGACTGACGACCATGACCGATACGATCCTGGAGCCGCGGGCCGGGCCGGACGACCGCCACCACGTGCAGTCGATGCTGATGCGCGAGAGCCTGCTGGACAAGCGGGTGATGGCGTCGACGGAGTCCGACGTCGTCCGCATGCTCCCCGACGTCCACGTGGTGAAGGTCGGGGGCCGGTCGATCCTGGACCAGGGACGCGCGCTCACCTACCCCGTGGTCGACACGCTGGGCGCGCTTCTCAAGGGCGGCACCAAGCTGATCCTGGGGGTGGGCGGCGGGGTGCGCAGCCGCCACGTGTTCTCCATCGGCATCGACCTGGGCCTGCCCACGGGGGTGCTGGCGCAGGTCTCCGTGGCGGACGCGCTGGGGAACGCGCACATCCTGGGGACGCTGCTGGCGCCGCACGGCGTGGTCGCCATCCCCCCGGAGATCTTCGGACACCTGCTGCCGCTGTTCATCCACAGCGCCCCGGGGGTGATCTTCAACGGGGTGCCGCCGTACTCGCTCTGGGAGCATCCGCCGGAGGTGGGCCGCATCCCCCCGCACCGCACGGACGCGGGGTGCCTGATCCTGGGCGAGTGCTTCGGCTGCAAGTCCGTCACGCTGGTCAAGGACGTGGACGGGCTGTACACGGACGATCCCAGGGAGAATCCGTCCGCCAGCTTCATCGACTCCATCGGCGCGAAAGAGCTGAAGAAGCGGCAGCTCAGGAGCCTGCCGTTCGACGAGGTGCTGACGGACGTGCTGCTGAACGCGCGGCTCGTCCGCCAGTTCCAGGTGGTGAACGGACGCGACCCGGACCGCATCGCGGCCGCCGTGCGCGGAGAACATGCCGGCACCATCGTCTACGCCGACTGAGGCCGTCCGCCTCGCGGGGGTGGCAAAGGCGTTCGGGGCCGTCCGGGCGCTGGACGGGATCGACCTGGCCATCCCCGCCGGCGTCCTCGCCGGAATCATCGGCGCCAACGGGTCCGGAAAGAGCACGCTGCTCAGGACGCTCGCCGGGATCGTGGCGGCGGACGGCGGACGGGTGGAGGTGCTGGGGATGGACCCGCGCCGCGACCGCTCCGCCCTGCGTTCGAGGGTGGCGTACGTGGGGCAGGACGCCGCGCTCGATCCCGAGATGACGGGGTGGGAGACGCTGCGCCTCTTCCACGCGCTGCAGGGCCTTCCGCGCGGCGAGCGGGAGGCTTGCGTGTCCGGCGTGGCGGATCGATCCGGACTGCGCGCGTTCGCGGAGCGGCCGGTGGGGACGTGGTCCGGCGGCCAGCGGCAGCGGCTGCACCTGGCGCTGGCCACGCTGCACGCCCCCGCCCTGCTGATGCTGGACGAGCCCGCGGCGGGGCTGGACCCCGACGGCCGCCGCGACCTGTGGCGCCAGCTCGCCGGCTACCGCGATTCCGGCGACGGGCACACGGCGCTCGTCGCGACGCACGACCTGGCGGAGGTGGCGGCGCACTGCGACCTGGCCGTCGTGCTGCACGGGGGCCGCCTGATCGCCGCGGACGCGCCCGCCGCGCTGGTGGCGGCGCACGCCCGCGCCCGCACCGCCTTCACCCTCGCGCGCGAGGCGGCGGAGGAGGACGGGCTGGGGCCGCTGCTGGCGCGGCTCCCCGGCGTGCAGGAGGTGAGCGTCAGCGGCGACGCGGTGATCGTCTGGCGCGACGCGAGCCCACACGGCGCGGATCCGCTTCTCGGCGTCCTCGCCTCCGCCGGCCACTCAGTGCGCGGCTACGAGCATCACGAGCCGGACCTCCCCGACGCCTACTTCCGGCTGACGGGAAGCCCGTGGGCGGTGCCGGAGCTCGCGGCCGCGCGTGGCGCGGGTGGAGGAGCGGGTGGAGGTGGAGGACGCGGCGGCGGTGGTGGCGGACGCGGGAGGCGGGAGTGAGCGGGGCTTGGCAGGAGCGAATGAATTCGCGGCAACGAGGTCACGCTGTCCGCCTGCGCGGACACGGCGGCCCGGGCGGGTGCGGCGTCCCAGGCACCGGAGCGTCCGCTGCCCGAACAACGGACGCGATCACGCGTGTCGCGACAGCCCGTGGCCGCGGCTACAGTCCGCGAAGGCGGACTTCGCGGTTTTCCAGCGGCGAATTCATTCGCTCCTGGTGCGGGCTCGGCGGATTCAACGGACCGGACGGGATCGCTGCCCGCGACGGATTCGGGGGATTCGTCAGGGGGGTCGGCGATGGAGGCGGGAACGCATGAACGCCGCCGCCATCCACGTGCTGCGCGCGACGGCGCGGCGAAGCTGGATCAGGACGCTGCGGCGGCCGGTGCCGCTGAGCTTCAGCTTCGTGCAGCCGCTGTTCTGGATGCTGATCTTCGGCTTCCTCTTTCAGCGGTTCGCGCTGGAGGGCGCTTACGCGCGGCTGTCGTACCTGGACTTTCTGCTCCCCGGCGTCTGCGCGATGACCGTGCTGTTCGGCGCGTCGCAGTCGGGGATCGAGCTCGTGCGCGACCTGCAGACGGGGTTCGCGCAGCGGATGGCGCGCGCCACGCCGTATCCCGGGTGGATGCTGGGCGGCAAGCTGGCGGCGGACGTCTCCCGGCTGCTGGCGCAGGCCCTGGTCGTCGGCCTGCTGGGCGTGGCGCTGGGGGCGCGGCTGTGGATCGACTGGGGCGCCGTGTTCGTCTCCGCGCTGGGGCTGGCGGCCTTCGCGGCGGCGTACGCCAGCCTGTCGTGCTGGATCGCCCTCCGGACGCGGGCGCAGGAGAGCATGGCCGTGTTCGTCCACGTGGTGAACATGCCGCTCCTCTTCACCAGCACGGCGCTGGTCCCCGCGCGGCAGATGCCGGAATGGCTGGCCGGGGTGGCGCGCTGGAACCCGCTCACCCTGGTCTCCGACGCGCTGCGCACCGGACTGCTCTTCGGGCGGATGCCGGATGCCGCGCGCCTGCTGCCGCCGCTGCTGCTGCTCGCCCTCCTCTGCTTCGCCGCCGCCCGCCGCGCGATGGCGAAGGCGGCGGAGGATTGATACCGTATCCGCTAAAAGAATAAGCCTCACACAGAGTTAGCAGAGTCAACAGAGTTTTCTCGTGCCGCGCGATGTACTCGCCCGATTCATCCGATCGCTGGTAAACGATCGATGCGGCACGAAGGGCGGTCATCTCGCCGAGGCTTCACTCTGTTAACTCTGTTGACTCTGTGTGAGACCCAGTCTTTTTGCGGATTCGGTATAATGCGGCGGCGCGTCGGCCGCGCGGACGAGCGTGTCAGGGCACGCCCACCAGCCGCAGCACCCAGGGGCCGGTGAGCGCCACGACGACGCAGCCGGCGATCATGATGATCAGCCCGGGGACCAGCAGGTCTTTCGCGCGCAGCCCCGCGCCGTAGGCCATAGCGTTCGGCGGCGTGCTGGTGACGAAGGGGACGCCAAGCGAGGCCGCCACCGCCACCAGCACCGCGGCGGAGGGCGCGCCGCTCACCGCCAGCGCCAGGGGCACCAGCAGCGTGGCCGTCCCCGTGTTGCTCATCAGCGCGGAGAGCAGCGCGCTCAGCAGGCACAGGCCCAGCGTGCGCAGCACGGGAGGCGCGGCGGCCAGGGGAAGCTGCTCCGTCACCTGCCGCATGAGCCCCGAGCGGTCCAGCAGCGCGCCGAGGGCGATGCCGCCGGCGATCAGCACCAGCGTCGCCCAGTCGATGCGCAGCAGGTCGCGCGGGCGCAGCAGCCCCAGCAGGAGCAGCGCGGCGGCCGCGGCCAGGGCGATGCGCCAGGCCGGCACCCCGTGCACCGCCTCGGTGAGCCAGAGCAGCACGGTGGCGCCGAACACCGCCGCCAGCGTGCGCACCCGCCCGCGCGGGCCCTCCAGCGAGCCCGGCGGCAGCCGCACCGTTCCGGTGGGGCGGATCCACACCGCCACCAGCACGAGGACCGCGGCAAGGAGGGCGAGCGTGAGGGGGACGCCGAACACCATCCAGTGGACGAAGGTGATGTGGCGGTAGCGCTCCACCGCCGCGATGGCGATGCCGTTGGGCCCGGAGCCGATCGGCGTGGCGATGCCGCCCACGTTCGCCGCCATGGCGATGCCGAGCAGCAGCCCGCGGCGCGCGGCGCCGTCGCGCGGCTCCTCGTCCAGCACCGGCCTGAACGCGCCCAGCATCAGCGCCGCGGCGGCGATGTTCGACATCCACATCGACATCGCCGCGGTGGCCAGCGCGGCCAGGGCGATCGTCCGCATGGCGCCGCCGTGGGACAGGCGCAGCGCCGCCGCGGCGATCCACCGGTCCGTACCGTGCCGCCCCGCCGCCGCGGCCAGCGCGAATCCGCCGAAGAACAGCGCGAGCACGGGATCCACCGACCACGCCAGCACGCGCAGCGGCGTGAACTCGTCGCCGAAGGAGCCCAGCAGCAGCGGAGCCGCCGCCCAGAGCACGATCGTGGGCACCCACACGGGCACCCACTCGCTCAGCCAGAGCGCGATGCACAGCCCGCCGATGATCGCCGCCCGCGCCGGCGCGCTCCACCCCAGCACCTGCGCGGCGGCGAACAGCGCGGCCGCCGCCACCGCCAGCGCGCCCAGTCCGATCCGCCTGACCTTCGCGCCCCGGCCGGTCCCCTCCTGCGGTGCGTCCGCATCCGGTGTAGAATCGTGGGGCTGCGCGTTCGGCGGCATCGCGGAAGGGTCGTTCGATGGAACCACGAAGCCGCGGGTCCAGGCAGAACCGGCGGCGCGGCGATCAACTTGAGCCGCGGCCCGCGCGCGGGGCAATCCACAGGTCTCCCCACACTCGTCAGCGTTTCACGATGATCCGATCCCGATCCCTCCCGCTGCTGGCGTGCATCGCCGCCGTGCTGGCGGGCGCCTGTCAGCCGAAGGCGAAGGACGCGGCGCGGCGGGAGAGCGGCGAGATCCTGGTCTTCGCCGCCGCGAGCCTTCGCGAAGCGATGGAGGAGCTGGGCGCGGGCTTCCAGCAAGAGACGGGCGTCCGCGTGGTCTTCAACTTCGCGGGGAGCAACGACCTGGCGCACCAGATCCTGGCCACCCGCGGCCCGGACCTCTTTCTGAGCGCAAGCAAGGCGTGGATGGACACGGTGCAGCGCGCCGGCCGCGTGGTGCAGGGCTCGCGCCGGGACCTGCTGGCCAACACGCTCGTGGTCGTCGCCAGCGCGCGCGACACGTCGACGATGGACGGCCCTTGCGCGCTGGTCCGGCTGCCGTTCCGGAACCTGGCGATGGGCGATCCGGAGGCGGTGCCCGCGGGCACCTACGCGCGCACCTGGCTGCAGACGGTCGCGTGCGGCGACGCCACGCTGTGGGACGTGGTGCAGGCGCGCGTGGCCCCCGCGCCCGACGTGCGCGCGGCGCTGGGGCTGGTGCTGGCGGACCCGCGGGTGATCGGCATCGTCTACAGGACGGACCAGCTCGCGTTCGCCGACCGCACCCGCGTGCTGTACGAGGTGACGCGGCACGCCCCGCCGATCCGCTTCGTGATCGCGCGGCTGGCGGAGGGGCGCGCGGGGGAGAGCGCCGCGCGGTTCTACGACTACCTGGCCGGGCCGCGGGGGGCGGAGGTCTTCCGCCGCCACGGCTTCGACCCCCTCCCCGCCGCGGCGCCGTGAGCCACGCCGCGTGGGAGGTGCTGCGCAACACCCTGCTCTGGGCCGCCATCGCCACGGCGCTGGTGATGGTGCCGGGGACGCTCGTGGCGTACCTCCTCGCCCGCCGCGACTTCCGGGGAAAGCGCATCGTATCCACCCTCTTCTCCCTCCCCCTGGTCCTTCCGCCCACCGCCGTCGGATACCTGCTGCTGCGGACCTTTGCGGTGGACGGCCCGCTGGGGCGCGACACGCTGGGTTTCGACCTGGACGTGATCCTCAGCTGGAAGGCCGTCGTCATCGCCTGCGCGGTGATGGCGACCCCGCTGGTGGTCCGCACGGCGCGGGTGAGCTTCGAGGCGGTGGACCCGCGCTACGAGGACATGGCGCGCACGCTGGGCCACGGCCGTGCCGCCACCTTTCTGCGCTACACCCTGCCGATGGCGCGCCGCGGGCTGATGGCGGCCCTGATCCTGGGCTTTACGCGCGCCGTGGGCGAGTTCGGCGCCACCATCATCCTGGCCGGCAACATCCCCGGCCGCACGCAGACGCTGGCGACGGCCATCTTCAGCGCGCAGCAGGCCGGGCGAGAGAGCGAGGCGAACGTGCTGCTGATCGTGGCGCTGGTCACGGGGTTCGCCGCCGTGTACGCCAGCGAGGCGCTGGCGCAGAAGCAGGTCGCCGCCGCCGCCGCGGGCCGATGACGGACGCCGCGCCGCTGCACGTGCAGGTGCGCCTGCCGCTGGACCGCTTCGACCTGGACGTGGACTTCGCCACGACGCACCGGGTGACAGGCGTGTTCGGCGTGTCGGGATCGGGAAAGACGACGCTGCTGGAGGCGGTGGCGGGGCTGCGGCGCGGCGCGCGGGGAAAGATCCGGCTGGGCGCCACGGAGTGGCTGGATTCGGAGCGCCGGCTGCGCGTGCCGCCGGAGCGGCGCCACATCGGCTACGTGCCGCAGGACAGCCTGCTCTTTCCGCACCTGGACGTGCTGGGCAACCTGCACGCGGGGCGCGGGCGCGCGCTGCGCGGCGGCAACCACGTGGAGGACACGCTGGAGAACGTGATCCGCGTGCTGGACCTGGCGCCGCTCCTCCACCGCCCGGTGACCCTGCTCTCCGGCGGCGAGCGCCAGCGGGTGGCGCTGGGGCGCGCGCTCTGCTCCGGGCCGCGCCTGCTGCTGCTGGACGAGCCGCTGGCCTCGCTGGACGCGGGGCTGCGGCGCAAGGTGCTCCCTTTTCTGCACCGCGTGCAGGCGGAGTTCTCGCTCCCCATCCTCCTCGTCTCGCACAACCCGGTGGAGGTGCAGGCGCTGTGCGAGGACCTGATCGTGCTGCGCGACGGGCGCATCATCGCGCGGGGCGAGCCGCGGGCGGTGCTCACGCGGCCGGAGGTGTTTCCGCTGGCGGAGCACGAGGGGTTCGAGAACATGCTCCCCGCCCGCGTGCTGGAGTCAGGCGCGGACACCAGCCGCGTCTCGCTGGGCCACGGCGCGGAGGGCCCCGCGCTCACCGTCCCCCGCAGCTCCCTCCCCCCCGGCAGCGCCCTGCTGCTGAGCGTCCCCGCGGACGAGATCACGCTGGCGCTGGAGCACCCCGCCGGCCTCTCCGCCCGCAACGCCGTCCCGGCGCGGGTGGAGAAGGTGCAGCGCGTGGGCCCCGTCTGCCTGGTGACCGCGCGCGTGGCCCACGACGCCCCGCCCGTCGTGGCGGAGGTGACGGCGGACGCATCCGCCGAGCTTCACCTGGTCCCCGGCACGGAGCTGTTCCTGCTCATCAAGACCACCGCCGTCACGCTCTACGAGGATCCGTCGTAGCACCGCGAACGACGAAACGCCCGGCATGGAGTCGACGCTCCACGCCGGGCGTTCCTGTCTCTGCGCTCACGATTCGGCGAACCGCCCGGACGCGGATGCCCCGGGCGGTTCCCGGGGGTTCGGCGACGCGGTTCAGTGCCTGTGCTGGCCGCCGCCGGTGGACGCGGGAGCCGTGTCGGCGGGGTGGCGGTGCGCCGGGGCGTGCGAGCCGGGCCCCGCGGCGCTCAGGGAGCTGCCCGACGGCACGATCTGGATCACCTGCATCATCCCGCGCTCCTCGTGGCCCAGGATGTGGCAGTGCATCACGAACTCGCCCGTGGGCGGGCCGCACTCCGTGCAGATGGTGCCGTCCGCGTTCAGGAACGGCTGGTACGCCTGGCGGATCAGGGCGTACCCCGGCGTGCTGCCGTCGGCGGAGGGGACGGGGAGCGGAAGCACGTCGAGCCAGATGGGCGCGCCCCGGTTCTGCGCGGCCGAGTCCAGCTGCGCGTACAGCGCCGCGTTGGGATCCGCCGACCCCTGGGGATAGTAGACGTCGATCACCTGGAACGGGTTGATGTGGATGTGGAACGGGTGGTTGGTGGCCGTGCTCTGGTTCACCACCTTCCACGTCTGCACCGAATCCAGCACCATGGGCAGCTGCGTCCCGGACGCGCTCTCCGGCGTGTAGACCGAATCGGAGTTGAACTGCATCCAGGGGTTGTCGTTGGTCCCCAGGAAGAAGGCGGGCGGGACCGACGTGGGATTGCGGTTCGCGTAGTTGGTGTCGGCGAAGACGATCACCGCGAGCCGCGCCGAGTCCGCCAGGATGCTGGACGGACTGGTCGTCCCCGGCAGGTTGGCCAGGAAGTCGGGAAGGGCCGGCAGCGCCGCCGGCAGCGTGGTGTTCACCGGCACCCCGTCGTTCACCACCCGCACGTAGAACAGCGTGTCCGACGGCGCCGCGTTCGCCCGCTCCGCCTGGAACCGCGGCACGCGGTTGCGCGTGTTGGCCACGCTGCGCACCGCCAGCAGGTGCAGCCCCACCGTCTCCGGCGCTCGCACGAAGACGTCCAGCCGGTTCCCCGGCGCCATCAGCAGCGTGGTGTCGGAGTTCAGCGTGTCGTAGTTGGCCGGGGCGTACTGCACTCCGTCGCGCGCCACGTCGTACAGGGTGGGCTCGTCCACGCCCGACTGGTTGACGAAGCCGATCTCGTAGTTGGTGGTCTTGGTGATGTTCTCGTTGACGATGCGCCACCGCTGCACCTCGTTGGGGCGCATGGTGATCACGGGGTCGGAGGCGCCGTTCACCAGCGTGACGCCGCCGTCGCCGTCCGTCAGGTTGAGGGCCGAGTCCACCTTCTGGACGGCGATCAGCTGCTCCGTCATCCCCAGCGACAGGGTGAGCGAGTCCAGCGCGCCGCCCTCCACGATGAACGCGCCCGACATCCCGTTGCTCACCTGCACCGCCACGGAGCCGTGCTTGTGCGGGTGGTACCAGTGCGTCCCCGGCGACTGGTTGTGGGGGATGACGAACGAGTACTGGTAGCTGCTGTCGGGGGCGATCATCAGCAGCACGTCGTCGCCCACGCTGTCGGGGGTGACGTGGAAGCCGTGGTAGTGGATGTTGGTCCAGTTGTACCCGTGAAAGCAGTCCTGAAAGTTGTCCACGCCCGACGTGACCGCGGGATAGCTGGCGCACGAATCGTTGCTGTTGCCGGCGGGGAGCTGGTTGTTGAGCAGAATGCGCACGGAGTCGCCCGGCTCCACCCGGAAGGTGGGCCCGGGGAACCCGATCGCGTTGGCGCTGTCCGCGTACGAGACGCCGTTGGCCGAGACCAGGCGCCAGGTCCGCAGCTGCTGCACCCCATCACCCGGGACCGTCAGCGTGGCCATCTCCACGTTCATCACCACGTCCAGCACGCCGTTCACGCTGTGGACCGAGACGGGCTGCGGCCACGCCGTCGTGTCGGCGGAAGCGATGGCCCCGGGCAGCGACCCGGTGGCCATGCCAGACCCGCTGGCGCACGCGGCCAGCGCGGCGGCGGCCAGCGCCGCGCCCGCAAGGTACGGCAGGTGCAACGGGGTTCGCCGCACACGCGGTGGCTGTGCGGGAGCGGGAGGGGTGGACGGTCGGTCGGTCATGGGGGCCTCGGTGGTTGAAGCGGGCGCTGCAACGACCGGAGCGGGGGATCCCGGATACACCCTGGGGAAGGCTGGGAAGGAAGCCGGAATGCGCTGCCTTGCACGCCACCGTTCCGGACGAAAACGGGCTGGCGAAACAGCACCAGGTAGAACACCGGCCTGAGGCGCCGGCAGTGATCGAAGCTCGTGAGCAGGACGGTAATCGCCGGACTGCACCCGCGCAAGGAAGCAGTGCGCCGCCCGCCGGAATACGACGACGATTCGCCGAAAAGGACCGCCACGCGGCTCGTTGCCGAGGATTTCGAGGCAGGCGGTGGTGTGCTTCGCAGGGAGCGGCGCGCTCCGGAAGGTGTCGACTGTCTCGCGCGGATTCCGGGGGTGAAGTCCGCGAAGGCGGACTTCGCGACCTTCCAGCCGCGGTTTCAACCGCCGAACACGGAGCCGGCCCGAACGCTCCGGACCGCGCCTGGCAAAAAGAGATCGGCCCTCCCCCGGAATCCCGGGGGAGGGCCGAATCTGCATCGATCGCAGGTCGAAGCAGGATCAGAGGATGTACTTGCGCAGGTCCTCGTCCTCCACGATGTCCTTCAGGCGGTCGCGCACGCGGTCGGGGTCGATGGTGATCTTCTTCTCCGCCAGGTCGGGGAGGTCGAACATCACGTCTTCCAGCAGCGTGGTCAGCACCGTGTGCAGCCGCCGCGCGCCGATGTTCTCCATCTTGATGTTCAGGTTGGCCGCCGTCCGGGCGATCTCGCGCACGCCCTCGCTGGTGAACTGCAGGTCCGCGCCGTCGGCCGCAGCCAGCGCCATGTACTGCGTCACCAGCGCGTTCTTGGGCTCCTGGAGGATGCGGACGAAGTCGTCCTCCGTGAGCGTCGTAAGCTCCACGCGGATGGGGAAGCGGCCCTGCAGCTCGGGGATCAGGTCCGACGGCTTGCTGACGTGGAACGCGCCCGCGGCAATGAAGAGCATGTGGTCGGTGCGCACCATGCCGTACTTGGTCTGCACCGTGGAGCCCTCCACCACCGGCAGCAGGTCGCGCTGCACCCCTTCGCGCGACACGTCGGGGCCCGCGGCGCCGCTGCGCTCGCCCGCGATCTTGTCGATCTCGTCCAGGAAGATGATGCCCATCTCCTCGCAGCGGTCCAGCGCCTCGTTGATCACCTCGTCCATGTTGACGAGCTTGTCGAGCTCGTCCTGCACCAGGATGCGGCGCGCCTCGGCCACCGTCACGCGGCGGCGCTTGGTGCGCTTGGGAAGCCACTCCTGCAGCATGTCCATGAAGTTGCCGTCCATGCCGCCGCCCCCGTCCATGCCGCCGCCCATCGGCACCATCATGTTCTCGATGGGCATGCTCTGGGAGACTTCCACCTCCACCTCGCGCTCCTCCAGCTTTCCGTCGCGCAGCAGCTGGCGGAACTTGTCGCGCGTGCGCTCGCGGCGCTCCTTGCTCTGCGCGTCCTCCGTCACCGGCTCGGCCTGGCCGCCGGCGTTGGCAAACCACACGCGCTGCTCGCCCTTGTCCCCGCCCGGCTGCTGGGGCGGCGCGGCGGACTCCGCGGGGGGAAGCAGCAGGTCCAGCAGCCGCTCCTCGGCGCGCTGCTCGGCCTGCTCCTGCACCTCGTCCTCGCGCTCGGTGCGCACCATGTTCACGGCCACGTCCACCAGGTCGCGCACCATGCTCTCCACGTCGCGGCCCACGTAGCCCACCTCGGTGAACTTGGACGCTTCGACCTTGACGAACGGCGCCCCGGCCAGGCGGGCCAGACGGCGGGCGATCTCCGTCTTTCCCACGCCGGTGGGGCCGATCATGATGATGTTGTTGGGGACGATCTCCTCGCGCAGGTCCTCGCCCACGCGCTGGCGGCGCCAGCGGTTGCGCAGCGCGATGGCCACGGCCTTCTTGGCCGCGTTCTGCCCCACGATGTACTTGTCCAGCTCGGCCACGATCTGCCGGGGCGTCATCTCGTCCAGCCAGAGCGGCTGCTCGGGCTGGCCGTCGGCCCCGGCGGGGGCCGCCACTTCCGTCTCGTTGGTCGCCATCGATTCAGACTTCCGGCGCGGTGGGGGTGGACGCGGTTCCGTCCAGCTCCAGCACGGTGATGTTGGTGTTGGTGTAGATGCAGATCTCGCCCGCGATCTCCAGCCCCCGCCGCACGATCTCGGCCGCGTTGAGCGGGGAGTATTCCTTGAGCGCCCGGGCGGCCGCCAGCGCGTAGCTGCCGCCGCTGCCGATGGCGACGATGTCGTCGTCGGGGGCGATCACGTCGCCGGTGCCGCTGATCATGTACAGGTTCTCGCGGTCGGCCACGGCCAGCAGCGCCTCCAGCCGGCGCAGGTAGCGGTCGCTGCGCCAGTCCTTGGCCAGCTCCACGGCGGCCTTGGACAGGTTGCCGGGGTAGCGCTCCAGCTTTTCCTCGAACTTCTCGAAGAGGGTAAAGGCGTCGGCCACGGAGCCGGCGAACCCCGCGAGGATCTTGCCCTCGCGCAGCTTGCGCACCTTGGTGGCGCTGCTCTTGGCGACCACGTCGCCCATGGTGACCTGCCCGTCGCCGCCCAGCGCGACCTTGCCGTCGCGGCGGACGGCGAGGATGGTGGTGGCGTGGAAGG
>DASUVG010000173.1:0-17251 GCA_036379135.1 Longimicrobium sp. | reverse complement strand
TGCCAAACCCAACGGGTTGATTTCCTGAGAGAGGCGCCACTCCGGTCTGGATGCTACGATGGAGCCTGGCGCCGACCGAAGGATCTCGCCGGCAGAACCGTGGGGCCGGCTTCGACGCTCCAATCCCGGAGCACGGTACGGCAGACGAGATCCTTTGTCGCGCGCAAGCGGTTGTGCAGATTCAGGTTCCTCGTGGCGCTCCCTCAGGAATCAACGTGATTCGCTCGTCTCGACGCGGAGAGCCCCGCC
The DNA here is from genome assembly GCA_036379135.1 of Longimicrobium sp. Classification (GTDB taxonomy): domain Bacteria; phylum Gemmatimonadota; class Gemmatimonadetes; order Longimicrobiales; family Longimicrobiaceae; genus Longimicrobium. The sequence goes on along the minus strand of DASUVG010000173.1, from coordinate 17,002 downwards.
CGGCACACTGCCCGGCGGGGCTCTCTCGTTCGCTGGGGCATGCGACCGATCTGCGGCTCTCCTACGCCGTCAGGCCGAGTCGTCCGGCACCGGCAGGCGGAACAGGCGCGCGGCGTTGCGCCAGAGCAGCCCTTCGCGCTCCTCGTCCGTCATCTCCAGCTTGTCCACGAAGCGCAGGTAGCTTCCGATGTCGCTGATGGGCCAGTCGGTGCCGAACATCAGCTTCCGGGGATCGTCGATGAAGGCGATGGCGTCGTTCACGCAGCGCAGGGCATAGCGCTCGTAGCGCGGCTGGAATTCGCCCAGCGTAAGGCCGCAGATGTCGCCCATCACGTTGTGGTTCTTGTAGATGACCTCCATGGCGTCCGTGAACCACGGGTTGCCCAGGTGGCAGATGACGAAGGTCGTCTCGCGAAAGTCCACGGCGATGTCGTCCACCAGCAGCGGGTGCGTGAGGCGGACCCTGGCCAGCGGGTTGAAGGTGTCGCCCGTGTGGATCATCACCGGCACGCCGAACTCCGCGGCAAGCGTGTAGACCGGGTGCAGCGCGCGGTCGTGCAGGTGGAACGGCTGGTAGCCGGGGTACAGCTTGAGCCCGCGGATGCGCCCGGCCGCCAGGAGCGCGCGCAGCCGGTCCATCTGGTCCGCGTCCAGCCGGGGCACGTCCACGCCGGCCACCACGCTCAGCCGCGGGTCGCCTTCCACCTCCGCCAGCATCTCTTCCGGCGAGCAGCGGTCCTCGTTGTTGACGTACGAGGTAAGCACCATCGCGTGCGCCACGCCGTGCGCGTTCATCTGGGCCAGGAGCGCCGCGTGGCGCTCGGCCAAGGTGGACGGCTGGTCTTCGGTGTAGCGGTTCAGGTGCGTGTGGCAGTCGATGATCACCGGCGCGGCGGGTTGAAGTGTGCTCGTCGGCGAGGCAGGGAGCGTACCAGCGACGGGGGCAGGCTTCCGCGTCGCCGCGCACGGGCCCCCACAAACTGTGTGGAGGAGGGGGAACGGCAGGGCCAGAGTCGCAGCGGGATCGAATTCTCCCCTCTCCGCGAGGAACGAGCGGGGAGGGGCCGGGGGAGGGGCCCCGGGCGGATGCAGTGCAAGGCCCGCCGGAGCGCGATCGAATTCTCCCCTTTCTCCCGCGCAGCGGGGGAGAGGGGCCGGGGGAGAGGGGGCGCGTCGGGCGCCAGCTCGATGCAGTTCGTCGCGTCGCGGATCCCAGCGGCCGCGACTCCCCTCTCCGCGAGGAACGAGCGGGAGGGGCCGGGAAGGGACCCCTACTTCGCCGCGCTGGCGTTGGCGTTGGCGCTGTCGGCCATCGCCTTGAGCGCGGCGCTGGTCTGCGCGGCCTGGGCGGCCACGTTGTGGAACAGAAAGCCCTGGGTGAAGTGCACCCCCAGCCGCTTGACCGTCTCCCACTCCTCCTCGCGCTCCACCCCTTCGGCGATCACCTTGATGTCGTGGTCGTTGGCGAACTGCACCATCGTCTCCACCAGGTTCTGCTTCATGAAGTTGGCGTCGATCCCGCTGATGAGCGAGATGTCGAGCTTGATGAAGTCCGGCTCCAGGTTGGCGATGCTCCCCAGCCCCGCGTAGCCGCTTCCCGCGTCGTCCACCGCGAAGCGAAAGCCGCGGTCGCGGAACTCCTTGAGGTACCCCTGAAAGGTGGGGTAGTCGGTGATGGCCGTGCGCTCCGTGATCTCCAGCACGATGCGGCTGGGGTCGTCCACCCCCAGGTCGTCCAGGTCCAGGTAGCGAAAGGTGGGGTCGCGAAAGTCGTGCGGGTCGATGTTGATGAACAGCAGGTGCTCGGGCTCGAGCTGCTCCTCCATCCCCTCGATGGCCTTGCGCCGGCACAGGCGCGAAAGCTCCCAGATGAGGTTGGCCTCCTCCGCCACGCCGAACATCACCTCGGGCGAGCGCAGCGCCCGGTGAACGCCGCGGGCCAGCGCCTCGTAGCCGAACACCTCGCGCGTCTCCGTCACCACGATGGGGTGGTAGACGATGTAGACGGCGCCTTCGCGCAGCGTCTCCTTGAGCCCCGCCACCTTGCGCGCCCGCTCCCGCGACTCCACGCTGCGCGCCGCCTGCGCCGCCTCGCGGATGCCGCGGTAGATGATGCGCTCCGTGCGGATCTTGGGATTGCGAAAGAGCGTCACCGAGCCCACGTAGATCTCGAACAGCCCCGCGATGTCCTCGCCGTGCTCCGTCTCCAGCCGCGCGCGCACGTCCGTCTCCAGCGCCACCGCCATCTCGTTGATACGCTTCTCGGCCTCTTCCTGCGCGATGTCGGCGAAGAAGATGAAGTCGTCGTCGCCGGTGTGGCTGACCATCATGGCGCTGTCGCCGTCGTAGCGCGCGTAGAAGTCGCGCACGGCGCTGGCGGTGGTCTGCAGCACCTCGTCCAGCTTCTCCCAGCCGTAGATCTCCTCCAGCTTGCTGTAGCGGACGAACTCGATGTACAGCAGGGTAAGGCGTCCGCGGGTGTCCAGCATCTCGCGGCCGCGCTCGATCATCACCGGCAGCGTGGGAAAGCCGGTAAAGCGGTCGTACAGCAGCTCTTCGTAGCGCAGGTGGTCGGCCGCGTCCTGGGCCACCCTGGGCGGGATGGTGCGGGCCAGGCGCTCGCAGGCGCCCTCGATGCGCGCCGCGATCTCCATCTCCCCCGCCTCCAGCAGCACCCACTCCTCGGCGCCCTCGCGAATGGCCTGGCGCGCCTCTTCTTCGCCGCGGACGACCACCACCACGGCGATGCCGCGCGTCCCCGCCTCGTCGCGGGTGCGCTCCAGCAGGCCGCGCCGCATCTCCAGGATCGCGGCGTCGGGATGGGTGCGCAGCAGGGCGAAGAACTGGTCGTCGTTGGCGGCGGAGCCGCCGCCGGCGGGCTGCACCAGGGTGAGCTCGGCGCCGGTGCTCGCCGCGGCGGCCTCCAGGCGCGCGCGGAACCCCTCGTCCGCGGCATATCCGACGATCCTCACGCCTGGCTGCCCCGGGCGGCGAGGTTGCGGTTCACCTTTTCCATCAGCTCCTTGAAGTCCACCGGCTTGACCACGTAGTCGTCCGCGCGGGAGCGCAGGCCCTCCATCTTGTCCTCGAAGCCGCCCTTGGCCGTCACCATCACCACCTTGGTGTCGCCCAGCTGCGGGTGCTGCTTGATCACGCGGCACACCTCCCAGCCGTCCATCCCGGGCATCATCACGTCCAGCAGCACCAGGTCCGGGCGCACGTCCTCCATGCGCGCCAGCGCCGTGCGCCCGTCGCGCGCCTCGGCGACGATGAAGCCGCGCGATTCCAGGAAGGCCCGCAGGATCTCTACGTTGTCGCTGTTGTCGTCCACCACCAGGATGGTGGTCTTGCCGTTCGCGCCGTCCACGGCGGTCCCCTTCCGGTTCATGCCCCCAACCACCCGCAGGAAAGGTACGTATGCGGCAAAAAACAGGCCGTTTGAGGGCAAATGATTGGTGGATGGATGTTTACGGGAGCCCCTTTTCCGCTTTCCCGTCGTCCGCGCCGGGGCGGACGGGCTTGACGCCGGCGGCGGATGACGGAAATCTGCCTGCTTGCGTCATGTCTTCGGCGCGTCAACTCTGCAGGTACGCAATTCCGCCGTTCTCCGCCAGCCCCGGCGGTCTCGCCGTCGAGACCGTTCCGAGCAGCAGCGGGCACCCCGGCGCAGGCGCTGGACGCCGCCCGCGCCCACGTCGCGCCGCACCGGGAGGCGCTCCGGAGAAACCCCGCTTATCGCGTCCCCGTAAATCGAGCAGGGCGAGTGACGTGTGCCGCCCTCACCTCTTTCAATCGATGGGCACCTGTGCCGGCCGAATCCGAGACGTTCTGTGCGTCGTGCGGCGTGTTGAACTCCATGGCGCGCAGCCGCTGCCGTGAGTGTGGATCGTCCCTGCGCCCTTTGCCGCCCACCGTTTCCGGGATGGCCGCCGCGCCCCCCGAAGCCGGGATGCGCTGTGCGGACTGCGGCGCATTGAACTCCGCGGCACGCAGGCGCTGCCGTGATTGCGGCATTCCGCTCCACCCGTCGGCACCTCACCCGGCGCCGCCGCCAGCCGTCGTTCCCGCGACCGGCCGGGTGCCAGCCGCGGCCGATACGTTCTGTATGGCGTGCGGCGTGCTGAATTCCGGGTCGCGCAGCCGCTGCCGCGTGTGTGGCGCGTCGCTCCGCGCCTTGCCCCCTCGCCCGGCCGCCGCTCCGGATTCCGAGGTGTACGGCGTGGACCTGGGAGAGGGTGAGGTGGTCTGCCGCGGCTGCCACAGGATCAGCCCGGCCGAAACGGAGTGGTGCGCGGGCTGCGCGCGCCCCCTGCGTCATCCCGCGCCCATCGCTCCGCCGCCCGCGCCGGGCCGATCCCGGATCTGCCCCCGCTGCCGCAGGGGCAACCCCGAGGATGCGGAGGTGTGCTTCGATTGCGGCGGCCGCTTTCCGGGATCGGCGGCGAAGCCGAAGCCGGAAACCGCGCCCGCTGCGTCCGAACCGGTCGTCGCGGGCCTCAGCTGTCCGGCCTGCGGCACCACGATGGAGGCGGGGGAGGCGGGTCTCGGCACGAACTACCGGCGGCTGGCGACCTGGTTTGCGGGGGGCAGCTGGCTGGAGCTGTTCTTCCGGCGAGCGGGCGAGAAGCACAAGGAGTGGGTGATGAGGCCGAATACTCCGTGCCCGGCGGCGAGGTGCACCCACTGCGGCGGCCTGTGGGTGGCGCCGCGCACGGCCCCGCCCGACGATCCCGTACGCTGAACATCAAAAAGTATTTCCTCACACGGAGTTAGCGGAGTTCGCGGAGTTTGTTTCCTGGCGTTTCCCCGGGCAGCGGCCAGAGGGAACGGCACGAGAAAACTCCGCTGACTCCGCTGACTCTGCGTGGGGCCAAATGCCTTTCCGGAATCGGCCGGTTCCTGTTAGCTTTGGTGGATCCCACCCCGCCGTTCCCGCTTCCTCCACGTTTTCCCGCGTTACCCTCGTGTGGCCTGCGCTCGCCATCTTCAGCGTCTTCTGGATCATCAGCTCGCGCCGCCTGAACCGGAACACCTGGCCCGAGACGATCGTCACCCTGGTGATGCAGCTGGGGGCGCTGCTGCTGGTGGCGTGGCTGTTCCCCGGCTGGGTGTGGAAGACGGTGCTGCTGCTGTACCTGACCCTGCCCTGGTGGGTGGTGCCCGTGCAGGTGTGGCGAAGCGCGCGCTACCCGGACTCGCCCGACATCCAGCCGTACGATCCGGAGCAGCACCCGGTGCCGCCCCAGCTGCGCGCGGCCGTGGAACGGCAGGCGAGGGCGCTGGAGGCCGCGGGTCTGGTGCGGGTGGCGGCGTTCTGCTCGCGCCAGGGAGAGCAGATGACCGCGCTGCAGGTGCTGCTGGAATCTCCGGACGGGCACGAGGGGGCGTTGGTGAGCGTGGACGAGACCGTGGTCTGCCAGGGCACCCCCGCGGAGGCGCGGATCGTGGGGGGCGACTGCACGGTGGCCGTGCGCTTTGCCGACGGGCGGCGGCTGATGGTGACCAGCGCGCCGTACGACCCCACCCCGCGCGTGCCGGGCGTGGTGCGGGAGGTGCTGCCCACCCTGCGGGACCCCGTGCAGCTGCTGACCTTCGCGCGCGCCTATCGGGCCCGCTTCCGGGCGGACGCGCGCACGGTTCCACTTCGCGACGGCGTGCCTCCGCTGGAATACCTGTACGCCGCCGCGCGTCGAAACTGGCAGGCGCAGGTGCGGGCGGGGCGCATGCGGGCGGTGCCGGAGGGAGGCTACGGCCTGACGCTGTGGGGCGCCCTGTTCCTGACGCTGGCGCAGGCGCCCCCCTTCCGGCAAATCGCCGGGGCGCGGGTGCGCCTGCGCGAGCGGCGGCTGCTGCGGGTCCTGGGGATGGCGCCGCCGCCGGCGTCGCGCGAGCGGTGGTGGTTCCGCGGCTCGGACGTCCAGGGCGTGGCGGCGCTGGCGGTGGCGCTGGTGCTGCTCCTTCCCGTTCCGCCGCTCTCGCGCTTCGCCCTGCCGATGCTGCCCGCCACGATGGCGCCGTCCTCCCTGGTTCCCCCGGCGCGCCCGTACCGGCTGCCGGACGGGTTTGCCGTGCCCGCGGACTTTCCCGGCGCGGTGCGGGCGCTGGAGCAGCTGGCGGGGATGGCCTCGGTGCCGCTGGAGGTGGAGGATGCCTACACGGGCGAGCTGCACCGCGGCCCGGGCGTGGAGGTGCGGTTCGCCGCGGACCGCACGGACTCGCTGATCCAGGCCGCCGGGCCGCTCTTTCGCGCCCGAGGGTTTCTCCTGTTTCGCCACGAGAACACGTTCGGCATCGGCGGGGAACCGGAGTTCGTCGCGCTGTACCCGCGCGACGACGCCGCCGAGGTGATGCGCCTGGTGGGCACCAACGGCGACAACTACGGCATCGGCACCGACAGCGTGGTGGCCTGGTTCACGGAGCTGCGCGCGCGGCATCCCTTCGTGGTCACGGGGATAAGCCACGACGCGCTGGAGGGACGCTTCATCCCGGCGCCCGACGCGCGGCAGGCGGAGCAGCTGGCGCGCGAGTTCCACGCCTTCTGCCCCGACGTGGTGACGCAGGGCGCCGGCACCGTGCGAAAGCTGGCCGACGAGATCCGGCGCGGGACGCTGTACTGCTGGTGGGATTGAAGAAGATTTCCCTCACGCAGAGTCAGCAAAGTCAGCAGACTCGGCAGAGTGGTTCCGTGGTGTTCGCCTCCGGCAGAAGCCGCGAGGGGAACGGCACGGGAAGACTCCGCCAGCTCTGCTGACTTTGCGTGAGGCGCTATACCGTCGTCCGCCCCCGGCACCGTCATGGGCGGAAACGGGAATCATCCGGTCCATCCCTTGCTCCACTCCGAATCCGCCACAGGCGCGCAAAAGGAGACAGAGGGATGATTCGGTACGGGCCGGCGGGGTTTCAGTACAAGGACTGGGAGGGCGTGGTGTATCCCGCCCCCAGGCCCAAGAAGTTCGACCCGCTCGCGTACCTCGCGGGCTACTTCGACACCATCGAGATCAACTCCACCTTCTACGGCCCCGCGGCGCCAAAGACGGTGCAGAGCTGGCTGCGGCGCACGGAGCACAACCCGGATTTTCGCTTCGCGATGAAGCTGTACCAGCGCTTTACGCACCAGCGAAAGACGACGTGGAGCCCGGCGGAGGTGGACGAGGTGCGGGCGGGGTTCGACCCCATGCTGGAGAGCGGAAAGCTGGGCGCCGTGCTGCTGCAGTTTCCCTGGAGCTTTCAGCGGACGGACGAGAACCGCGAATGGCTGAACGACGTCACCCGGACGTTCGGCCACTATCCGCTGGTGCTGGAGGTGCGGCACGCGACGTGGAACGCCCCGGAGTTCTTCGACGCGCTGGTGGAGCGGGGGATCGGGTTCGTGAACATCGACCAGCCGCTGTTCAAGAACAGCATCAAGCCCAGCGCGCACGCAACCTCGCCCGTGGGCTACGTGCGCGTGCACGGCCGCAACTACAAGGACTGGTTCCGCGAAAAGGCCGGCCGCGACGAGCGGTACGACTACCTGTACTCGCCCGCGGAGCTCAAGCCCTGGGCGGAGCGCACGCGAGAGATCGCCGCCGAGCCGCCCACCGAGGACGTGTTCGTGGTCACCAACAACCACTTTCGCGGCAAGGCCGTCGCCAACGCGCTCATGCTGCAGTCGATGGTGGAGAACAGAAAGGTCGACGGCCCCCCGCCGCTCTTCGACGAGTACGGCGAGGTGCTGGCGGAGTACGCGGAGCCGCAGGAGATGGAAGCAGGCTCCGATGCGGCGGAGAGCTGAAAGGATCACGCGGAGGACGCGGAGGAAGAAGATGAGGACGCAGAGGGAAACCTCCGCGTCCTCTCTCTTTTTCTCCGCGTCTTCCGCGTGACATTCCTTTTCGGAGGCCGCGTGCGCCGGGAGATCATGCCGTATCCGCTAAAAGAATAAGCCTCACACAGAGTTAGCAGAGTCAACAGAGTTTTCTCGTGCCGCGCGATGTACTCCGCGATTCACCCGATCGCTGGTAAACGATCGATGCGGCACGAAGGGCGGTCATCTCGCCGAGGCTTCACTCTGTTGACTCCGTTGACTCTGTGTGAGACCCAGTCTTTTTGCGGGTGCGGTATCAGGCGTGCGCGGGAACGGCGGCCTGCAGGTACTGCGCGCTCACCCAGCCGCTGACCGGTGAGGTGATCTGCTTCCAGCCGTTCTGCTCCCCGACGGCCGTGACGACGGTGCCCTTGGACACCATGCCGACCGCGGCGTTCGACTTGTCGGGGCCGCTGCGCACGTTCAGCGACTCCGCCGTCACGGTGAACTGCGCGGTGGGCACCGGCTGCAGGTACTGCGCGCTCACCCAGCCGCTGACCGGCGCGCTGATCTGCCTCCACCCGTTCTGCTCCGCCGCGCCCGTCACCACGGTGCCCTTCGACACCGTGCCGACGGCCGCGTTGGACCGGTCGGGCCCGCTGCGCACGTTCAGCGTCTCGGCCGTGACCGTGAACCGCGTGGCGCCGGCGGCCGGCTGCGCGGGCTGCGGCTGCGGGATGTTGGGCACGCCGTCCGTGGAGGCCACCACGCTGGCGCGCAACACGGCCTCCAGCTTGACCGCGTACCCCGCGATGGTCTGCGCCCTGTCGGTGCCGTTGATGATGCGGCGCGCGTTCACGTAGTCGCACTGCTCGCCGTTGATGTACTTCGACAGCGCTTTGCCCGTGAACGAGCCGTTGCGCATGCCGATGGACATGATGTTGTACGCCACCACCGGGTCCAGGGCCAGCTCCGGCTGGTACAGCAGCCGGTTGCCCAGCTTCTCGCCCATGGCCTTGTAGTTCCAGTCCCAGGTGAGCTGCACGTAGCCGCGGCCGTAGTACACGTGGTTGTACCGGTTCCCCTCGGGGTCCGTCACCGTCACCGGCACGCCGTACTTGAGGCCCTTGCCCTTGCTGAACTCCTCGATGGGCAGCCAGCGGTCGGCGCACTCGTGCTTTACCGTCGCCAGCATGTAGGCCAGCCAGCGGATGTCGGTGATGTGCGAGTCCGCTTCCGCCGCGCCCAGCAGCTTGTCCAGGCCCGCCTTGCGCTCCGGTTTGGTGATGGGGCCGAACGCGGCCTCGTACGCCGCGAAGAATTTCTGCCGGTCGATCTTCATGGAACCACTCCTGGGGAACGCGGAGGAATGAGAAGGGAAGACAGCCGATGGGGAAGGCCTCTGCCGCGCGCCGGGCGGCGCGCGAGGTCCAATCTAGCGGCCATCGCCCGATGCACCAAGCCTTTCCGGCGCATCGCGCGCATCCCCCGTTTCGCCGGGAGACGCGGCTCGGGCAACCGTGCCCCGGAGGCGGCTCTTCGGCGCGGGCGCTGCGGAAAACGTCCGCTGGGGGATGCGCCCCAAGCCGCCATTCTTCAGAATGTTGCTGAAGTGTAACGCATTTGTTTGCAGCCGCTTGAACGGATTGAACAAAACTCTTGTTTGTGGACGCGGGAGGTGGTATCCTATGGCTGCCTGCGCCCGTCCGCCCGGCAACCCGCCCCGTTTCCCACGAGCCGTGCCCAGCCCTACCGTGCTCCTCGTCGACGCCAACGAGGACAGCCGCCTGATCTACGCCGCCGCGCTGCGCCATCACGGGTTCTCCGTGGTGGCGCACGAGTGCAGCGCGTCGGCGGTGGAGGTGGCGCGCACGCAGCAGCCGCGCATCATCGTGCTGGCGCTTTCGTTCGCGTCCGGGCCCGGGTGGGTGGCGCTGCGGGGGCTCAAGGAGGATCCCGAGACGGCGTCCATCCCCATCCTGGCCGTGAGCACCACCGGCCTCCCCGAGCACCGCGACCGCGCGCTGGCCATGGGATGCGCGGCCTTCCTGGTCAAGCCGCTCCCCCCGCTGGAGCTGCTCGCCGTGGCCCGCGGGTTCCTGGAGAGCGGCCACGCGGCCGTGGCCTGATCCAGCTTCGGGACGGGCAGAAAAGACGAGGACGCGGATGAAAGCTTCATCCGCGTCCTCGTCTTTTCCGCGCGAATCCCGAATCCCGAAATACGGCGATCCTGGTTGCGAATCCGGCTGAACACTTCGTGCAGGCACGACACCGCCCTGTCTCACACGGTGGGTACGATGGACACGGAGGATCAAAACAGCTCCGTGCCCTCCGTGTGAGGCTTCTTTTGCCGGATCAGGTACAAACGCCCGGGATCAGGTCGCGTTCGCGGGCTCGCGGTAGCGGGCCAGGACCTCCAGGAACACCTTGGACGACCGCGCGAACGCGCCGCGGCGGCGCAGCTCGGTGGGGCTGCTGCCCACGAACTTCTGCGTCACGCGCCGCAGCCCGCTGTCGGACGAGTAGCCGCAGGCGTGCGCCACGGAAAGCACCGTGCGGCCCGGGTCGTCCAGCAGCTCGGCGGCCAGCAGGATTCGCATCCACGCCAGCAGCTTGCGCGGCGGCGGAAGCTCCGCGCGCTCGCACCAGCGCAGCAGCGTGCGGCGGCTCAGGCGAAGCTGGCGGGCCAGGTCGCGCCCGTGTCCGCCCACCGCCACCACCTCGGCCGCCGCGTCCACGATGGCGCGGGCGCGCCCCGGCGTGTCGGCCGGCAGCACCTGCTCCAGCAGCGCCTTGAGCGGCCGCCCCTGCGCCGCGCGAAAGCGCTGCACCATGGCCTGCGGCGTGTCGTCGTGGGCAATGGAGATCACCTGCACCACGCCCCACTTGCCCAGCGTGCGCAGGTCTTCCAGCCGGTTGGGCTTTATCTCCATGGCCGCGAACACCGCCGTGGAGGGGAACTCCACCAGCAGCGACTTCAGGCTGGGCGAGGGGCCGCCGGCGCCGCTCACGTCCTCGTACGGGTTCACCACCACCAGCGCCGAGGGCGGAGAGTCGCGCACCGCCTCTTCCAGCGACGGCCAGTCGGGCACCGCCTGGAACGTGTACTCCTTGCCCGCCACCTTGCGTACCCGCTCCCGGAAGGCCTCGTTGCTGTGCAGCACCAGCAGAGGCCGTGCGCCGATCTTCATCTTGCCTGTCTGTGTGGAGGGTTCTCGAATCCATCCGCGGGGCACCGGCCCCGCACCTTGCACAACGGGGCTACCGCGCCACCAGCGACGCGTTCAGGGTGCGCACCAGGTCCAGCGCGAACGTCTCCGCGCGCTCGGCCGTTTCCGGCTCGGCGGGCTCCGCGGCGGCGGCGCGGGCCTTTACCCCGCGGGTGCGGCGCACCTGGTCCAGCACCGACTCCGCCGTAAGCAGCACCTTGGCCTCGCCGCGCTCGCGGGCCACCTGCACCGCCCGCTCGGCCGCGCGCTCGGCGCGCTCGTGCTCGCCCAGCATGGCGGCGCCGTGGGCCAGCTCCAGCATGACCGTGGCCGCGTTCTCCAGGCTCTGCGGGCGCGACATGCGGTCCCACACCTCGTCCCACGTCTGCTCGAACAGGCGCCGCTCGCCCGCGCCGGCCGCGGCGCGCACCAGGTTGGCCTGCGCCATCACGCGGTCCTCGCGGCGCTGCAGGTGGTGCACGAGCGCCTGGAACACGGTGAGCGCCGGGCGAAAGCGGCCGCGCTCGATCCAGAAGTACGCCACGTCCGCCGCCAGAAACACCAGCCGGGGGTGCTCCGGCCCGTACATCTCGAACGCCAGGCGCGCCAGCCGCTCCGCCTCCTGCGCCTGCCCCGTGGCCGACGCCACCACCGCCAGGTCGTGCAGCGCCGAGCCCTGCAGCCCGCGCATGGAGTGCCGGCGGGCCGTGCGCAGCGCGCGCAGCAGAAAGCGCCGCGACGCCGACAGCTTGCCGCGCTGCATGTACAGCGTGCCCAGCCCGATGAACGACATGCTGTACGTGGCCCAGTCGCCGCTCTGCCGGGCCAGGGCGATGGCGCGGCGGTACCACGTCTCGGCCCGGGCGTACTCCGCGCGGCGCCGCGCCAGGCGGCCCACCGCAAAGCTGAGCGCCGCCTCCTGCGGCGTGACCACCGCCGCGCCCTGCGCAAAGGCGATCGCCGTCTCCAGGTGGCCGTTCTGGTCCGCCCAGTGCGCCACGTGCTGGCACGCCAGCGCCACCTGCTCCTCGCCGCTCGCCTCCGGCGCCCCCGTCATCCGCACCAGCGCCAGCAGCGCCGTCTCCAGCTGCAGGTCGGGGTCGGCCGCGCGCAGCATGGCCGCCAGCGCCTCGTCGGCGTGCGGCTCGAAGAGGCCCGCGCGCTCCTCCGGCGGCGTAGAGCCCCACACGTAGACGTCGCGGGCCAGCTGAAAGAGCAGAACCCCAAGCGCGCCCTCCATCTCGTCCAGCACGGCCGCGCCCTCGAAGGCTTCGCCGCCGTGCAGAATGGCGGGGGGCGTGCGCCAGCGCCGCGCGGTACGTCTGACGGGTGGGACGAGACGGCTGGATCGCATGGAGAGCTGGAACGGGGAGAGCCGGAAAAGACTGGATGTCCGGGGTGGGATGATAACGCGTATCTCCTTTCCACGCCATAGTCTTGCCTATGCCGGGCCTGTTCCCCGCAAGGCGGAAGATGGGAGTTTCCCCCACCGTTTGGGCCCGAAGTGCGCTCCGGCCTCATGGTACTTTCAGTACCGCACCCGAAGGGACACGGGCGAGCGGTTATGGACGAAATGGATGGGATGCGCGGAAGCGGATGCCACTCATGCGTTTCCGCTCCTTCCACGCCAGCAGCCCGTATCCGCGGACAGGAAAGGCGTGATTTACAGAATCAGACGGATAAGGATATCAAAGCTCCGTGGATTTCGGCTTCGCGGCGGGCCGGGTGAACGCGCGGCGCCCGCCGGAGCGGGCGCCGTGCGCCATCGCGGGGTCATCCGCCGGTGGCGATGCGGCGCAGGTCGGCGATGATGCGGTCGGCGAAGCGCGGGACGTTGGGGCCGCCGCGGTCAAGGTCGATGGCCGCCAGCGCGCTGGCCGCGTCCACCAGCGTCCCCTGCTCGTCCGCAAAGCCGGGCGTGCGCAGGTCCAGCTCGGCCATCTGCAGGCCGATGTCGGCGAGCAGCGCGCGGATGGTGAGCAGCCGCGCGCCGCGCTCCATCGGCGGGTCGGCCTTGAGCGCCTCCAGCGCGCCGATGGCCTGCTGGCACAGCTGGACGAACTCCGGGGGGTGGGCAGCGGCGGGGGTCGGCTCAGTCATGGCGCGTCCGGAGCGAGGGCGATCCAAAGGGGACGGGGGCAAGTGGGAAGGATCGAGTACCTGGTGCCGAGTACCAAGTACCTGGTCACACCGGGCACTCGGCACTCGGTACTTGGCACTCGGTATTCAGCACTCGGCACTCGGTACCCGGTTACTCGGCACTTCTTCTCCCCAGCCGCGGAATCACCACCGCCAGCGCCACCAGCAGCAGCAGCCCGCGGAACCCGTACTGCACGTACGGCGGCTCACCCTCGGGGGTGAAGGTGGGGAGCAGGTAGCGGTCCGCCAGGAACAGCGCGCCCGCCGTAAGCGCGATCAGCAGCCCCAGCACAGCGGGGCGGGCCCGGGTGTCCACCGCCGCGTGCGTCTCGTCGTCGATGCGCACGTCCTTGGTCTCGCGCAGCAGCACCGTCCCCAGGATGAAGGTGATGACCGCCACCGCCACCGGGTACAGCAGCCCCGCGAACTGCGCCGGCACCGGAAAGCTGTCCGGGCTCGCCGTGGCGAACGCCACCACCGCCGTCGCGATCACCGGCAAGAACCCGCCGAAGTAGCCGTTGCCCACGTGGTACGGCAGCGACACGCTGGTGTAGCGCACCCGCGCCGGAAAGCTCTCCACCAGGAACGCCGCGATCGGCCCGTAGACGATGGTGACGAAGATGACGAGGACGAAGACGCACGCCGTGAGCATGACCGGGTTGTACGCGCCCCCCGCCGGCGTGTAGCGCCACATCAGCATGAAGATGGGGATGGTGAAGATCGCGGCCAGCAGGTTGCCCGCCATCATCACCTTCTTGCGCCCCAGGCGGTCCGACAGCGCGCCGAAGACGATGAAGAAGGGCGTGGCCAGCACCAGCGCCACCGCGATGATCGTCCGCGTGTCGACGAAGTTCACCTTGCCCACGTTCTCCAGCCAGGTGAGCGCGTAGAACTGGCCCGTGTACCACACCACCGCCTGCCCCGCCGCCGCCCCCCACAGAACGATGAGCATGGTCTGCCAGCGCGACGCGCTGCCAAAGCTCTCCGCGATCGGCCGCGTGGACGTCTTTCCCGCCGCCTTCATCTGCGTGAACAGCGGGCTCTCGCGCAGGCGCAGGCGGATGAACAGCGACACCATCACCAGCACCGAGCTCAACAGGAAGGGCACGCGCCATCCCCAGCGCTCCCAGTCGTCCGTGGGCATCAGCGACCGCACGCCCAGGATCACCAGCAGGGAAAGGAGCAGGCCCAGCGTGGCCGTGGTCTGGATGAACGCCGTGTAGAAGCCGCGCCGGTTGTCGGGCACGTGCTCCGCCACGTACGTCGCCGCGCCGCCGTACTCGCCGCCCAGGGCCAGCCCCTGGACAAGGCGCAGCAGGAGAAGGATGATCGGCGCCGCCACGCCGATGGTGGCGTAGCCCGGCAGCAGGCCGATGATGAAGGTGGCGCCGCCCATGATGAGCAGCGTGACCAGGAACGCGTACTTGCGCCCCACCAGGTCGCCGATGCGGCCGAAGAAGAGCGCGCCGAACGGGCGCGCCGCGAACCCCGCCGCGAACGTCGCCAGCGTCTGCACCAGCGCCAGCGTGGTGTTGCCCTGCGGAAAGAAGGTGCCGGCCAGGATGGTGGCCAGGCTGCCGAAGATGTAGAAGTCGTACCACTCGATCATCGTCCCCACCGACGACGCGGCGATCACCTTCCAGATGGTGCGCGTGTCCGACGGCTGGTGCGCCGTCGCGTCGGCGTGCGGGGCGGGGAGCGGGGCTTCTGCCATGCGGTGCGTCTCCGGCGGGCGTGGGGTCGGCGGGACCGGGAGCGGGCGCCCGGAACCGGCGCGGATACCGGTTTGCGTGCGTTCGCGGGCCCGCGTAGCTTGGCCGGGCGAACGTCCGTTCCCAACCGGCCGCGGTACGATGCGCGGCGCGCGCGCATCCGGCAAGTCACACGCCGTGCTGCGCCGCCGCCGCGTGCGGTACTTGCAACGATACGGGCGATCGGCTTCCGTCGATCCAGATCCCGGCGCTCCGCCGCCGCACGCGCGCCAACGCCAGCTCTCCCACAGGAGACCCGGATGTCGTCCACCGAGCAGACCCTCGACTCCCTCCTTACCGAAGACCGCGCCTTTCCGCCGCCGCCGGCCTTCGCCGCGCAGGCCAACGCGAACGATCCGGCCATCTACGCGCAGGCCGGCGCCGACCCCGAGGCGTACTGGGCAGAGTGGGCGCGGCGGCTGCACTGGTTCCAGCCGTGGGAGCGCGTGCTCGACTGGCAGCCGCCGTACGCAAAGTGGTTCGTGGGCGGCAGGTTGAACGCGTCGTACAACTGCCTGGACCGCCACGTGGAGGGCGGCCTGGGGAGCCGGACCGCGCTGCTGTGGGAGGGCGAGCCCGGCGACACCCGCACCTACACCTACGCGGACCTCCACCGCGAGGTGGGGAGGGCGGCCAACGCGCTGAAGAAGATGGGCGTGGCGAAGGGCGACCGCGTGGCCATCTACCTGCCGATGATCCCCGAAGCCGCCATCGCCATGCTGGCCTGCGCCCGCATCGGCGCCCCGCACTCCGTGGTGTTCGGCGGGTTCAGCGCCGAGAGCCTGCGCGACCGCATCCGCGACGCCGAATGCAAGGTGCTCATCACCGCGGACGGCGGATACCGGCGCGGCGGCGTGGTCGCCCTCAAGCGCGCGGCGGACGAGGCGGTGGAGGAGGAGGGCGGATGCCCGTCCATCCAGCACGTCCTGGTCGTCCGCCGCCACGGGTCCGGCGGGGAGACGCTGGGCGCCGCGGCGATGAAGGAGGGCCGCGACCACTGGTGGCACGACGTGGTGGCGGAGGAGGACGCCGAATGCCCCGCGGAGCCGATGGATGCCGAGGACCTGCTGTTCATCCTCTACACTAGCGGGACGACGGGGAAGCCCAAGGGGATCATGCACACCACGGGCGGCTACCTCACCCAGTGCCTGGCCACGACGAACCTGGTCTTCGACCTCAAGGACGACGACGTCTACTGGTGCACGGCGGACGTGGGATGGGTGACGGGCCACTCGTACATCGTCTACGGCCCGCTGGCCAACGGCGCCACCGTGCTCATGTACGAGGGCGCCCCCGATGCGCCGGACCGCGGGCGGATGTGGAAGATCATCCAGGACTACCGCGTCACCATCTTCTACACCGCGCCCACCGCCATCCGCGCGTTCATGAAGTGGGGCACCGACTGGCCCGCGAAGTACGACCTTTCCACGCTGCGCCTGCTGGGCACCGTGGGCGAGCCCATCAACCCCGAGGCGTGGATCTGGTACCACCAGAACATCGGCGGCGCCCGCTGCCCCATCGTGGACACGTGGTGGCAGACGGAGACCGGGGCCATCATGATCACCCCGCTCCCCGGCATCACCGAGACCGTCCCCGGATCCGCCACCACGCCGTTCCCCGGCATCCGCGCGGACATCCTCTCCCTCAAGGGCGAGCGGATCCCCACCGGCGGCGGGTTCCTGGCCATCCGCGGCCCGTGGCCGTCGATGCTGCGCGGCATCTGGGGCGATCCGCAGCGCTTCGTCGACACCTACTGGAGCAAGTGGGCCGGCGAGACGGTGGGGGAGGGGGATGATGCGCAGCCCGGCGAGAGCGTCTACTTTCCCGGCGACGGCGCCAAGCGCGACGAGCGCGGCCACTTCTGGGTGATCGGCCGCATCGACGACGTGCTGAACGTGGCCGGCCACCGCATCGGGACGATGGAGGTGGAATCGGCGCTCGTCGACCACCCCGCCGTCGCCGAGGCCGCCGTGGTGGGCAAGGCGCACGAGCTCAAGGGGCAGGCCGTGGCCGCGTTCGTCACGCTCAAGGAGGGGATCGAGGCCACGGACGCGCTGATGAAGGAGCTCAGCGACCACGTGGTGAAGAAGATCGGCGCCATCGCGCGCCCCGACGCC
>DASUVG010000172.1:0-2835 GCA_036379135.1 Longimicrobium sp. | reverse complement strand
GCGCGTCCAGCTCCGCGTACGTCCACGTCTCGCCGCGCCAGGAAAGGGCGACGGCGTCCGGCGTGCGCGCCGCCTGCGCGCGGAACATCTCGTGGACGCACGCGCCGCGCGGATAGCCCGCGTCCGTGTCGTTCCACGCGTCCAGGACGAGCTCGCGCTCCGCCGCGGGGAGCATGGGAAGGGCGTCCACGCGGCGCGCCTCGTCCGCCACCATCCCCTGCAGCACCAGGCGCAGGTAGCCGGCGAAGCGCTCCACCGTGGCCGCGTCGAAGAGCGCCGTGGCGTACTGCAGGGCCCCGGCGATGCGGCCGCCCGTCTCCCACATGGCCAGCGACAGGTCGAACTTGGCCGTGGTGCCCTCTGCCCCGTCCACGTCGCCCACGGTGAGCCCCGGCAGCTCCAGGGCGCCGTCCGACGCGTTCTGCCAGGCGAACAGCGCCTGGAAGAGGGGCGTGTACGCCAGGCTGCGGACGGGCCGCACCCGCTCCACCACCTGCTCGAACGGGATGTCCTGGTTGCGCTGCGCCTCCAGCGTCCGCGTCTTTACCCGCTCCACCAGCTCGTCCACCCGCAGCCCGTCGGACAGGTCCACGCGCACGGGGAGCGTGTTGACGAAGAAGCCGATGAGCCCCTCCACCTCCGGCCGCGCCCGGTTCGCCGACACGGTGCCGATCACCACGTCGTCCTGCGCCGAGAGGCGCGCCAGCACGGCGGCCCATCCCGCCAGCACCGTCACGAAGAGCGTGGTGCCGTGGCGCTGGGCCAGCGCCTTGAGCCCGGCCGTGAGCGCCTCGTCCAGCTCCAGCCGCAGGGAGGCGCCGGCAAAGTCCTGCCGCGGCGGGCGGGGGCGGTCGGCGGGGAGCTCCAGCAGCTCGGGCGCGCCGGCCAGGGTGCGCGTCCAGTACGCCGCCTGCGCGTCCAGCACCTCGCCCTCCAGCCAGCGCCGCTGCCACGCCGCGTAGTCCGCGTACTGCACGGGCAGGGGCGGCAGCGGGTCCGGCAGCCCCTGGCTGAACGCCGTGTACAGCGCCCGCAGCTCGCCGCCGAACACCCCCATGCTCCACCCGTCGCTGACGGCGTGGTGCATGGTCACCAGCAGCACGTGGTCGTCGTCGGCCAGGCGGACGAGGGAGGCGCGGACGGGCGGCCCGCGCTCCAGGTCGAAGGGCGCTTCCATCTCCCGCGCCGTCAGCGCCTCCAGCGCGCCGTCGGCGTCCGCGCGGCCGCGCAGGTCGTGCTCCACGAGGCGGAACCCGCTCTCCTCCACGGGGACGACGCGCTGCTCCGGCTCGCCCGCCACGGCCACGAAGACGGTGCGCAGCGACTCGTGCCGGGCCACGATGCGCTCCAGGGCGCGCGCCAGGGCCGCGCGGTCCAGCGCGCCCCGCAGCCGCAGCCCCTGCGGCAGGTGGTAGGTGCCACCCAGGCCGCCCAGCTGCTCCAGGAACCAGAGCCGCTGCTGGGCAAAGGAAAGCGCCAGCCGCCCGTCCCGCTCCACGGGCGTGATGGGCGGGATCCTGGGCGCGCTGCGCTCCAGCTTGGCGGCGCGCGCCATCTTGAGGAGCCGTTCGCGCTCGGCGGTGGACAGCATGGAATTCATGGGATGAGGACGGTCGTTGCCGGGTGCGGGCGCGGCGACGGACGGGGCGGGTGGATCATTCCACCCCGCCCGCGCGGGCCATCGCCAGCAGCTCCGCCATCTGCTCGGGGTCGAACTGGGCCAGCTGCGCGTCGAGAACCAGCTGGGCCATCGGGGCGAGCTCGGGGTTTTCGAAGACGTCGACCAGGGCCAGCTCCGCGTCCAGGTCGCGCTTGATGCGGGACACCAGGCGCGTGGCCAGGAGCGAATGCCCGCCCAGCTCGAAGAAGTGGTCGTTGCGCCCCACGCGCTCCACGCCCAGCAGCTCCGCCCAGATCTGCGCCAGCGCCTCTTCAGTCTCGCCGTCGGGCGCCTCGTAGCCGCGCGAGGCGAACGCGCCGCCCTCCGGCGCGGGGAGCGCCTTGCGGTCCACCTTGCCGTTGGGCGTCTGCGGCAGCGCTTCCAGGCGCACGTACGCAGCCGGCACCATGTACGCCGGCAGCCGCTCGGACAGGTGCGCACGGAGCTCGTCCACGGACACCGTCTCGTCCGCCGCCACGTACGCCACCAGGCGCGTGTCGCCGGGCAGGTCCTCGCGGGCCAGCACCACGGCCGTGTGCACCGCCGGGTGCTCCACCAGCCGGGACTCGATCTCGCCCAGCTCGATGCGGAAGCCGCGCACCTTCACCTGAAAGTCCGTCCGGCCCAGGTACTCCAGCTCACCGCCTGCGTCCGCGCGCCGCCGCACCCGGTCCATCGTCCGGTACATCCGGCCGCCCGGCGCGCCGAAGGGGCACGGAAGAAAGCGCTCCGCCGTCATCCCCGGCCGGTTGGCGTATCCGCGCGCCAGGCCGTCGCCCGCCAGGTACAGCTCGCCCGCCGCGCCCACGGGCACCGGCTGCAGCTGCCCGTCCAGCACGTACGCCTGCGAGTTCGCCAGCGGCGTGCCGATCAGCACCTGCTCCGCGCCCCGGCCCACGAGCGAGTACGTGGAGTAGCTGGTGTCTTCCGTGGGCCCGTACAGGTTGCGGACCTTCTCCACCGTCCCCAGCGCGTACAGCGCCTGCGCCAGCTCGTTCGGCAGCGCCTCGCCGGCCAGGTTCACCGTCCGCACGCTCGCCGGGATGCCGCCCGTGCGCAGCAGCTCCGCCGCGGCCGTGGGCACCATGCTCACGTAGCGGACCTGCTCGTCCGCCACCGTGGGGAGGTCCAGCGCGTTCTCCACCATCACCAGCGTGCCGCCCCAGCACAGCGCG
>DASUVG010000171.1:0-7869 GCA_036379135.1 Longimicrobium sp. | reverse complement strand
CGCGCTGTGCTGGGGCGGCACGCTGGTGATGGTGGAGAACGCGCTGGACCTCCCCACGGTGGCGGACGAGCAGGTCCGCTACGTGAGCATGGTGCCCACGGCCGCGGCGGAGCTGCTGCGCACGGGCGGCATCCCGGCGAGTGTGCGGACGGTGAACCTGGCCGGCGAGGCGCTGCCGAACGAGCTGGCGCAGGCGCTGTACGCGCTGGGGACGGTGGAGAAGGTCCGCAACCTGTACGGCCCCACGGAAGACACCAGCTACTCCACGTACTCGCTCGTGGGCCGGGGCGCGGACCAGGTGCTGATCGGCACGCCGCTGGCGAACTCGCAGGCGTACGTGCTGGACGGGCAGCTGCAGCCGGTGCCCGTGGGCGCGGCGGGCGAGCTGTACCTGGCGGGCGACGGCCTGGCGCGCGGATACGCGAATCGGCCGGCGATGACGGCGGAACGGTTCCTTCCCTGTCCGTTCGGCGCGCCGGGCGGGCGGATGTACCGGACGATGGACCGGGTGCGCCGGCGCGCGGACGCAGGCGGTGAGCTGGAGTACCTGGGCCGGACGGACTTCCAGGTGAAGGTGCGCGGCTTCCGCATCGAGCTGGGCGAGATCGAGTCCCGGCTGGTGGAGCACCCGGCGGTGCACGCGGCCGTGGTCCTGGCGCGCGACCACGCCTCCGGCGGCCAGCGGCTGGTGGCCTACTGCGTGGCGGACGGCGCGGTGGAGGTGGAAGGCCTGCGGGCGCACCTCTCCGAGCGGCTGCCGGAGTACATGGTGCCGGCTGCGTACGTGCGCCTGGAAGCGCTTCCGCTCACGCCCAGCGGCAAGGTGGACCGTAACGCGCTCCCCGCGCCGGCGGACGACGCCTACGCGCGGCACGGCTTCGAGGCGCCGGTGGGGGAGACGGAGCAGGCGCTGGCGGAGATCTGGGCGGAGGTGCTGGGCCTGGCGCGGGTGGGCCGCTGGGACGACTTCTTCGACCTGGGCGGGCACTCGCTGCTCGCCGCCCGGGTGGCGTCGCGGGTGAGCGAGCGCTTCGGGGCGCACGTGTCCGCCACGGCCATCTTCCTCCACGCCACTCTCGCGGGGCTGGCCCAGGCCGTGGACGAGGCCCGCGCGTCGCAATCCGCCCATCCGGCGCCCGATGACGGCCTGCTGGACGGGGCGATGGGGACGGACGCGTACTCCGTGGACATGCTCTCCGACGACGACGTGGACGCCATGCTGGCGGCCCTGCTCTCGAAGGGAACGGACCCCTGACCGACCGATCGTCTGGCCGATGACTCCCCTGCCCGCGGGGCGGGGAAAGTCTACACCGGATACCAGACCGGGGAAAATGTGACTTCCTGAGGGAGCGCACGCGCAGATCCCGCCGCCTGCACTGACTCTGGCGCGCGACCGAAGGACCTCCTCTCGGCCGCGCAGGGGCCGGATCAGGACGCGGAACCAGCCCCTTCGTTCTGCTGGCGAGGTCCTTCGGTCGGCGCGCCGGGTTCCCGGTCAGGGCAAGGTTCAGCGCCGCGCCTCTCTCAGGAAGTCATGCGCTCTCAAGATTGGGATGACAGGAACGGCGTTCCTCACACGGAGTCAACGGGTTTGTCTGTTCACCGTTCACTCCGCGTGAGAATTCCTTTTCCGTCTTCGGGAGGAGGATGAGGGTGCGCGCGGGGGAGGCGCGGCGCCCGGTACGACGGGGTGCCGGAGACAAGCCGGAATCAGGCGGTAGGTTGCCACGCCACCGTGGTTTGCCTTATCTTTACGGATTCCATTTGCAGGCAGCTCATGTCGGGTACGCCCTCACCGCGCGGACCCCTCTCCCAAGCCCACTTTCGCGGCCCGTCCGGATCGCGAACCGTACCTGTTTTGTCATCCGGCCCGGAGTTGCCGGACGAAAGTCCCCGGCTGCCCCATGAAGAAGGGACCGGCGGAGATCGCGATGAAGTTCCCCCGGGGGTGAACACGTAACGCGCGCGCCGGCATGGGCCGCGGAGGCCGGGGCCGGGCCGCGGCGCATCCTGGGGCCGGCCGGCATTACGCGCGTGGTGGATCCCACCCCCCGTCCGGCAAGGCGTCGTGGGCCTCGCGCGGCGAGCCGACGGTCGTGGAGCTGGTCAGCGGCACGCGCATCGGCGGGCGCGGCGTGGTGGTGATGGCGGGCCGGCTCGCCTGACACCGCCGCAGCGTCGGCGGGGAGGAGTTGGCGGAGATAATCCGGATGCGCGTGTGGTGGCGTGATACGGGCGATTGGCTGTCGTGTGCGCGTGCGAGCATGGGAACGCCCCGAGTGGAAGCGTCATGCCGGTGTGGTTTGCGGGGGACCCTTGGAAGTGCATCCTGCGGATTTCCGCGCGGAACCCCGGGATTTTTCACGCATTCGGCACGCGATCGAGTCGTTGGCGTTCTCGCGCATTTCCCATTTCAAGGCGCTCTCTTCGCGCAATGGTGTTTTCGCGTGCGTAAACGGCTGCCGGGGGACTCATTGCGTTGAACCAGGCACCTCGTCGCGCACGGTCGGCCTGATCTCGCGGACCTGCTTCCAGGCACGTCGGCGGGCGCGTCCTGGGCGCGCCCCCGGCTGGGTTTTTCGCCCGGCGGCCGGGTGCTGTCCCGCGACCCGCGCGGCTTCGCCGGCGGTCATGTCGCGGGCCGCGGACGGGCCGCCGGCCCGGGTGGCGAGGGGAGATCCAGGCGCCGCGCCCCCGCGGCTGCGAGCCTCCCCGCCCGTACGTCCGTGCGGCCGCGAGCCTGCAAGATAAATGTTTCCATTGCCGGCGGCGGAATGCGGGAGCAGGCGTTGACGGACCGGATGAACTTGGTTATCATCATCCGGCATTGCTATAAAGTGTCGTTGCGGGTTAGTCCTGCCGCTCCTGGATGCCGGCGCGCTCGCGTGCTCCGGCCCTCGTCACGAAGCCCAGAGCCGCGCCGGCTGTCTCAATCCGCCACAAGCCCTAACAGGCCGCACGTACGAACGCGGGACGGCCGCACTCCTGGTGTGAACGGGAGTGCATCCTTTCGTGGAGTTCGCCGCGGGCGCCGGAACCACATGGCCAGGCTGAAGACGCCCCGCGTCCTGGGCCTGGCTCCGTATCTCGCTGCCGCTCCGCCGCGCGCGCCGGAGCCGGTGCGCGGGCTCATTCCTTTTACGAGTTGCGAGTCCACGTCATGGAAGCAATGAAGTCATTCGTCGAGCAGGGCGGCACGGTGGGCGTGTGCCTGGCGCCGCCCTCCACCCCCGGCCCCGACGAGGTGGTCGTGGAGTTCGACCAGGTGAGGATCGCCATCCATATCAGCCACGCACACGAAGTCCTCTGCGCCGACGCCGTGCGTGCCGCGCTGGGTGATCTGATGGCGCAGCCCCGCTCGCCCGAGTCCATCTCCGACTCCGAGTCGCTGTTCCTCGACCTGGGCCTCAACTCGCTGGAGTATCTCGAGCTCTGGACGTCGATCGAGTCGCGCCTCGGAATCCGGTTCGACGACGAGGATCTCCTGGGCGACGTCCGCACGGTCGGCGACGTCGTCAGCCGGACGCTGGACGTCTATCTCGGGGGAGTGCCGGCATGACCGTCCGTGTTGAGACGTGGTGCAACATCCTCCATGACTTTCCCGCGTACGCGCGCCGCGATCCGGCGCCGCGGCACCTGGAGATCGCCATGGGCGGCCGCAACACGGATGTCCGTCCGCAGCTGACGCTGGAGCTGTTCCGGCAGTCGAATTCCACCGAGCTCGCGGAAGTGCCGATCCCCGATCCGGTGCTCGAGCTGTACGACATGTACCGCCCGACGCCGCTGATCCGCGCGAAGGCCTTCGAGCAGGCCCTCGGCACCACGTCGCGCATCTACGTGAAGTTCGAGGGGCAGAACGCCGCCGGCAGCCACAAGCTGAACAGCGCGCTCGCGCAGGCCTACTACTTCAAGAAGGCCGGCGTGGAGCGGATCCTCACCGGCACCGGCGCCGGCCAGTGGGGTGCGGCGATCTCGTTCGCCTGCGCGCGCGCCGGCCTGGCCGCGACCGTGTTCATGCCCGGCGTCAGCTACCGCCAGAAGCCGCTGCGTCCGGTGATGATGCGGACCTACGGCGGGGAAGTGCACGAGAGCCCGAGCGATCTGACCGAGGTCGGCCGCGCCGCGCGGATCAAGGACCCCAAGCGCATCGGCAGCCTCAACATCGCGAACGGCGAGGCCATCGAGATCGCCCGCAGCGTCGCCGGCGCGCGGTTCGCCGTCGGCAGCGGCGAGAATCACGTGCTCCTGCATCAAACGGTGATCGGCCAGGAGGCCGTCCGCCAGATGGAGGAGATCGGCGACTATCCGAACGTGGTCACGGCCTGCGTCGGTGCGGGGAGCAACTTTGCCGGCATCGCCTTCCCGTTCATCCGCAACAGCCGCAAGTCCGGCCGGGACGTGCGCCTCATCGCCGCGGAGCCGGTGGCCTGTCCCAAGCTGACGCGCGGCCTGTACGCGTACGACATGAGCGACGCCTCGAGCGCCACGCCCTACGTGCGCATGATGACCCTCGGCCGGGACGTGTCCGTGCCGGGCATTCACGCCGGCGGGCTGCGCTACCACGGCACGTCGCCGCTGCTCAGCGCGATGTACCGCGACGGCCTGTTCGAGGCGCGCGCGTTCGCGCAGCGCAAGGTGTTCGAGACGGCGGTGCTGTTCGCGCGCACCACGGGGATGATCATCGCGCCGGAGTCGGCCCACGCGCTGGCGGCGGCGGTGCAGGCGGTGCAGGAATCGCCCGCTCCGATCTGTGTGCTGGCCAACGTCAGCGGCCACGGTCTGCTCGACCTGTCGTCCTATGACGCGTACCTGACCGGGGAGATGGACGACGGACTTCCCGACGAGGACATGATCGTCCGCAGCCTGTCGCTGCTGCGGCAGCGGAACGAGCAGGTGCAGGTAGAGGTCGCGTGAGCTCCACCTGGCCCGCGCCTTCGCCGTTGCAGGAGTCCGCGCGCGAATTCGCCACGACGCTCCCGGCGGCTCCCCCTCCGGGCGCGGACGCGCGGGAGAAGCAGCGCGTTCTGCGCCAGGCCTGGTCGCAATGCGCGGACTTCGGCCTGTTCTCCATGGCCGTGCCGCGCGAGCTCGGCGGCGACGGCTTCAGCAACGTCGAGATTCTCGAGATCCTGGAAGGACTCGGCGAGGGCTGCTCGAACGACGGCCTGCTCTTCGCCATGGGCGCGCATCTCTGGGCCGTCGTGCAGCCGATCGTCCACTTTGGCACGGCGGAGCAGCGCGAGCGCTATCTGCCGCGGCTGACGAGCGGCGAGTGGATCGGCGCCCATGCGATGACGGAGTCGGAGAACAACTCCGGCGCGTCGTCGACGCGCTACGCGGAGACGGAGGACGGCTACACCATCGACGGGCTGAAGCTGTTCATCACGAACGCGCCGGCCGCGGAGCTGTTCGTCGTGTTCGCCACGCGCGACCCGCTGCTCGGCTTTCGCGGAGCGAGCGCGTTCCTGGTCGAGGCGGACGACGCGGGCGTCACCACGGGACCCGACGAGCGGAAGCTCGGCCTCGACGGCTCCATGCTCTCGTCCGTGGCGCTGCGTGACGTGGCCCTGCCGCGCTGCCGGATGCTCGGACCGCGCGACGGCGGCCGCGACGTCTTCCACTGCGCCATGCAATGGGAGCGTCTGTTCATCATGGCCCCGCTCCTTGGAGCGATGAAGCGGCAGACGCAGAAGGCGGTCGAGTTTGCGCGCGAGCGCCGCGTGAACGGGCGGCCGATCGGAAAGCTGCAGATGGTGTCGGGGCGGATCGCCGACATGTACGTCCGCTATCTCACGGTGCGCGCGTTCCTGCGCGAGAGCGCGCTGCTCCGCGATGCGGGGGAGCTGACCGACGCACGCGTGTCGGCCGCGAAGCTGATGCTCGCGGAAGCCGGCGTGCAGCAGCACACGGACGCGCTCCGGATCCACGGCGGCTACGGATACATGGCCGAGGCCGGGATCGAGAGCGAGCTGCGCGGGGCCCTCGGAGGGCTGATCTACTCCGGGACGGCCGAGGTGCAGCGGGTGATGATCGCGCACGAGCTCGGACTATGAAGAGCCTGGCCGCCAGATTCGTCGACGTCGCCATCCGCCAGCCGGAACACGTCGCGCTGATCGATGGAGACGCGAGGGTCACGTACGGAGAGCTTCTGCGGCGGGCCCGGAACGTCGCGGCCTTTCTCCGCGACGCCGGCGCCGGGGCGGGGAGCCGCGTGGCCATCCACATGGAGAAGTCCGCCGATACCGTGGCGGCGCTCCTCGGAACGCAGTGGGTCGGCGCGGCGTGCGTGCCGATCGATCCGGTCACGCCGGGGCCCCGCCTGGAGCTGATGCTGCGGGACTGCGAGCCGGCGGTGCTCCTGAACGCGCGGACCGCCGGCTTCGCGCCGGCTGCCGCGGAGGCGTCCGCGGACGTCGCCGGTCCGGTGGATGTGGCGCCGACGGACCTCGTGAACATCCTCTACACCTCCGGCTCCACGGGCAAGCCCAAGGGCGTGGCCATCTCCCTGGGCGCGACGACGGCGTTCGTCGACTGGGCGGCCGAGGCCATCGGCGTTACGGAGCACGACCGCGTCTCCAGCCACGCATCCTTCGCCTTCGATCTCTCGATCTTCGACATCTACGCGTCGCTCGTGCGCGGCGCGACGATCGTCCTGGTGCCGGAGCTGCAGCGCGGCATGGCGCCGTTCCTCGCGCGCCTCATCGAGCGGCACGCGATCACGATCTGGTACTCCGTGCCGTCCATCGTGACGAAGATGGCCGAGGTCTGCGCGCGCGAGGGACGTGAGCTCGGTTCCGTTCGGCAGCTCATCGTGGCGGGGGAGGCGTTCCGCGGAGGCGCGCTGCCGGTGATCCGGCAGGTCTTTGCGAACGCGCGCATCCACAACTGGTACGGCCCTACGGAGACCAACGTGGTCACCTACCACGAGGTCCGGCCGTCCGATCCGCCGGAAGGCTCCGTGCCCATCGGCCGCGCCTGTCCGTACGCGAAGCTGTTCGTCCGCGACGGCGTTCTGTACGCCGGCGGCGAGAGCCTGATGAACGGCTACTGGGGCGATCCGGCGCGGACGGGCGCGTCCCTGGTCCAGGAGCAGGGCGAGACGTTCTACTGCACGAACGACTCGGTGCAGGAGGAGCCCGACGGCACGCTGCGCTACGTGGGCCGCACCGACGCGATGGTGAAGATCGGCGGCTATCGCGTGGAGCCGGGCGAGATCGAGACCGTGGTGGCCGGAATCGCCGGCGTGCAGGAGTGCGCGGTGGTGCCCATCACCACGGCCAACGAGACCGAGCTCGCCGCGTTCGTCGTCGGCAGCGTGCCGGCGTCGCAGCTCTCCGCCGAATGCCGGCGCCGGCTCCCGGCGTACATGACGCCCGCGGCCTGGATCCCGCTGGAGTCGATGCCGCGCAACGACCGCGGAAAGATCGACCGCGCCGTGCTGCAGTCGCGCCTCGACACCGTCGACCGCTCGTATCACAGCGCGTACCTCGGGCGCGACAAGTACGTCCGCCTGCTGATGCCGCGCGACGGCAGGATCGAAGGCGTCTGCTACCTCCTGCACAGCTACGCCGGCAACTTCAAGGCGTGGACGGAGCGCACGCCGCTGGCGTTCCTGGCGGCGCGCATGCCGCTGCTGTTCGTGATGCCGGAGAGCGGGCGCCGCTGGTTCATCGACGACGAGGAGGGGAAGCTGTACGGCAGCTATCTCCTCGACGAGCTGATCCCCACGATCGAGGCGGAGTTCGCGCCCGAGACCACGCGCAGCACGCGCTTCATCGGCGGGTTCTCCATGGGCGGCGCGGCCGCGGTGTTCCACGCGCTGCGGCGGCCGGATCTCTTCGGCGCCGCGTTCGCGCACGCCGGTGCCTT
>DASUVG010000170.1:0-25934 GCA_036379135.1 Longimicrobium sp. | reverse complement strand
TCGGCGGGGTGGTTCCTGACCCGCAACCTGCTCACCAAGGCCGAGTTCGTCCAGCAGGACTACGACGGCTTCGCGGCGACGGACATCCGCAACGGCGGCCAGTTCCGCGGCATCGCGATCGAGGGCGTGATCGCCTTCTGACGGCGGGACACTACAGGCTCGGGGTGGCGACGCCGGGCGAGAGAAGCACGGAGCGGGGAGCCTCGGAAGGGGCTCCCCGCTCCGCGTTCGGCCGCTCGCCGGCCAGCCATGAACACCCTGCCGCGCCGTCCGGCGCCCGCATGTCTGGTAACGGCGTCAGAGCCGGTCAGGCCGATCCAGAACAAGGAGCCCGCCACAGCTTCCTGCCCCGGCACGTGGCGGCGGCGGTGACCAGCTACTACCAGGTGGCGGGGATGGTGGGACACCGCGCCGGCGCGTGGTCCTCCGTGTCGCTGGAGGCGGCAGGGGGGCGCGGCTGAAGGCCGCCACGGGGGAGGCCACCCCGCTCTCGATCAGCTCGGTCCTGACGAGCGGGGTGGTCACCCGCAGCGGCACCGCGACCCGTGCGGGGTTCGCGTGGGGTCCCGATCCGGCGCTCCACACCTTCTCCTCGTCCCCGGCCGGCTCACTGGCCCCGGCGTGGGCGCCACCCCGTTCCTGGCCGCCATCACCGTTCCGTAGCCGGGCAGGTACTGCTACCGCGTCGCCGTGTCGAACTCGCAGGAGACGGTGCGGGGGATGGATACACTCCGTGATCGTTGGCCCGCCCGCCGCGCCGGTGCTCCACGCTGTGTTCTCGACCAGGTTCATGGCGACCGTGTCGTGGACCCCTCCGATTGGAGCGTGGTCCGCTACCGGCTCCACCCGCCGCCCCACGGAGCAGACGACGTGGACGCTGATGCATGACGCGCCGGGCAGCGTCCGCATCTTCTTCGATCGCAACATCCCGGTGGATGTGGGGATGGTGTACGACTACGAGGTGGTGGCGTGCTTTCGGCCTTTGACCGGGTCCGCCGATCCGCGGGCGGAGTGCTTCGGTCGGGCAGCGGCGGCCGTGCCGGCGAGCGCCCTCCCGCCGCACCGCGGCCGCCGATCGCCAGCCCCTTCCCACACGCATATCCAGCCTTCCCCCGCATGGCGCGGCCCGCCGGGCGCCAGATTTACTGGACGAACGCGCCGGATCCATTACTGCGGCCTGAAAAGGTATGGGGGAAGCGATGATGACGACGGCTGGCCGCGCGCTGCGCGGGAGAAGCGTTCGCGACGTACTGCGGACCGAGATGGTGACCGTGGTTCCTGAGATGACCGTGTACGAGCTGGCGCAGACGCTGCTGGAAGCGAGCCTCCGCTCCGCGCCGGTCCTGAGCCCCATGGGCAGGCTCGTGGGGGTCGCCACGCTTGCGGAGGTTACCCGCCTGGCTCTCCGCGAAGGCCTGCGCCCCTGTGCCGGCCCGGATAACCCTCACGAACCGGACGGGATCGGTGCGCGGCCGGCAGGCGAGCCGGCCCGCTGCCCACCCGGCGTGGAGTGCCTTCGCGTGCGGGACATCATGGGGCCGGTGGGGCTTACCGTCTCTCCGGACGAGCCGCTGTCCGGGCTGATCCACCGCTTCGTGCAGGCGCGCGTTCAGCGGGCGCTGGTGGTGGAGAACGACATGCTGCTGGGCCTGGTCACGGCTGTCGACGTGCTGAACGTGATCGACGGCTCCCTGTGACGTTTTTCACACCAGGCCGAAAGCGCGGGAGCTGTACAGCGGATCAGGAAGAAAACGATGCGAGGAGCCCGGAAGAGGCCTCCATCGCCGGTGTGTGCGGGACGGGGCGCGGTCGGCGACGGCGCCGCTCGTGCCCCGCGTGCCTGCTACGCCCCTTCGGGCTCGACTCCCAGCCACATGCGTGGGGGAACCAGCAGCACGGGGCAGGGGGCCCGGCGCGCGACCGCGGAGGCGGTGCTCCCCACCAGCGCCCGGGCAAGCGCGCCATGGCCGTGGGTGGCCAGCACCACCAGGTCCACCCACTCCCGCTGCGCCAAGCCCACGATCTCGTCCGCCGGCCGTTCGCCCCAGATCACCTCCTCGTGCACCACCACGTGCCCGGGGGCGCCGGCCGCCCGGAACGCCTCCTCCACCTCGCGGTTCACGCCGGGCGCGACGGTCGCGTGATCGAACGGCACCTCGGGCACGTCCGCCAGGCGCGGCACCACGTGCACCACCGACACCTCCGTCTTTCCGGAGGGCGGGTGGCGGGAGCGGCCCAGCGTGCCGGCCCAGCGCAGCGCCGTCTCCAGCGCGGGGCGCGCCGCTTCGGACAGGTCCACCGGCACCAGCACGCGCCGCAGCGGCAGCACGAAGTCGCCGCGGACGATCAGGCAGGGCGCGTGGAGGGTGCGGATCAGCCGGTCCGCGGTGGAGCCCAGCAGCCCCGCTTCCCGCCCTGCGTGCGTGTGCGGGCCGATTACCACCAGCGCCGCGCCCACGGCCGATGCGTACTCCGCGATGGCCCGGTGGGCGGCGTAGATCTCCACCCGCTGCTCCGCGACCGTCACCTCCGCGGGGACGGTGCGCTCCACCTGCGCCTGCAGCGCGGTCCGCGCGGACGCGATCCGCGCGGGAAACGTCGCCTCCCCTTCCTGCGCGTCCAGGTACGGTGACGGAGGAAGGTCGAAGGCGTGGATCACGTGCAGCGTCGCGCCCGTCATCCGGGCGATCACTCCCGCGGCCTGCAGCACGGGGTCGCACGCGGGCGACAGGTCCGTCGCCGCGACGATGGATACGATCGCTCGATTCGACATCACCATGCCTCCGCCAGGGGTTCGCGTTCCGCCACGGGCTCCGCCGTCCCCATCTCCTGCTCCGCACGTGTGGAGACGACGGCGGCGGGCGGGATGACGAGCGCGCTGCACCGCGCCTTGCGCAGCACCGTTTCGGCGACGCTCCCCAGGAAGAAGCGGGGGAGGCCGCGGCGTGCGTGGGTGCCCAGCACCACCAGGTCGGCGTCCCAGTCCCGCGCCACTCCCAGGATCACGTGCGCCGGGCTCCCCACGCGGACCGTTCCCTGGAGCGTGGCGGTGGGGACGGAGGCGAGAAACGCATCGAGCTCGGCCTCCGCCTGCTCCACCTGCGACGTGACGAAGGCGGCAGGCCCCGTGTCCACGTCCGACGCGCTCACGTACAGCGGAAAGAGCATGGGCGTGTCGGGGTGCGCCAGCGCCGCGGCCAGCGCCGCGGCCGCGGGGAGCGCGCGGGCGGAGTGCTCCGACAGGTCGGTGGGGAGCAGCACCCGCCGCGGCGCCCGCTCCGCCAGCGGCTGGCGGAGCACCAGCACGGGCACGGCGGACGCGCGCAGCACCCGCGAGGCCGTGGTTCCCAGTACCACGCCCGCGGCGCCGGCGCGCCGGGTGGGCGCCAGCACCAGCACGTCCGCATCCACCGCGGCGGCGTAGCGAGGCAGCACCTCGCCCGCCGTGCCCGGCAGGGCCACGCACTTCGTCTCCGTGGCGGGCCCCAGGAGCTCGGCGTGCGCGCGCAACCGGTTCTCCAGCAGCCGCGCCTCCGGGGATTTGCGCGACGTGCCGCTGATCCACGTCTCCAGGCTGCCGCCGGGCGGCGCCTCATCGGCCCGGTACGCGTGCACCAGGTGAAGGGTGGCGCCCGTCCTTTCGGCCAGGTGGATGGAGGTGGCGAGCACGGGATCGTCCCCGTCCAGGGTGGCGATCCCGACGACGATGGTGCGCAGAGGGTGTGTCATGGTCCGGTCACCGGGAGAAAAGGTTTCCGGGAGCGGGCGCGGCCGCGTGTGGCGCGCCCTGTCCCGGAGATCATCACCCCCGCGTGACGCGGGGGCTTCCTTGCGCCCGGTGCCGTGCCCGCGGGCACGAGGCGGAGTGGACCGGCTCCACCCCGCCGGCGTGCCCGGGCGACGGCCCTCCGAGCGTGCGCGGGGCGAGCCCTACGCCACCGCCGCCGCGCCGGAGACGGTGAAGTGGTGAAGGGCCTCCACCGGCGCCGCCTGCGGCACGGGTGGAACGGCGAGCACGCTGCACGGCGCGTCGCGGATGCAGGCTTCGGCAACGCTCCCCAGCCACAGGCGCGGCAGGCCATGGCGCCCGTGCGTCCCCACCACCAGCAGGTCCGCGTTCCAGTCTGCCACTTCGTCCACGATCTGTGCGGGCACTTCGCCGACGCGAACGGCGGGGTGCACCTTTGCCGGACGGCCGCTCCGCGCGTCCAGGAACCGGTCCAGCTCTCCGTACGCGGTACGCGCGAGCGCCTGGTCGGGGAGCGGGGGCGGCACGAACCCTGACGCGAGGACCAGCACCGCCCGCAGCTCCACGCCGTCCAGGCCGTACAGCCCCTCCAGCACGTCCAGCGCGCGCTCGTGCACGGCCGCGCTCATCTCCGACACGTCGGTGGCCAGCAGCACGCGCTCCGGCTTGCGGTACAGTGCCGTGCGCGCCACCAGCACGGGAACGTGCGCGCTCCGGATCGCCCGCTGGGCCGTGGTGCCCAGCCGCGGATGGCCCCGGCCGGACGGCTGCGCGGCGCCCACGATCAGCAGGTCCGCGTGCAGCCGGTCCGCGGCGTCCGCCAGCGCCTGCCCGGGCGCGCCCGACACCGCATGGCAGACCACCTCGTCTCCGTCGACGTCCGCGTGCCGCCGCACCGCGGCTTCCAGCGCCTCCCGCAGCTCGGCCTGGTACCGCTCGAAGCCCTCGGGCTGGATGGTGTCGAGCGGGGGATACACGGCCGTCAGATGGGGGTACTCGAAGGCGTGCACCAGGTGCAGCCTGGCACCGCACCGGCGCGCCAGGTCCACGGCCAGCAGCAGGGTGGGATCGTCGCCGGCCAGCCGGCCGACGCCCGCGACGATGCATCGAAGGGGTTTCATCCGTGCCTCCACGGTCGGAATCCGGCCGGTCCGGCGGCGTCCGGACGGGCGCCTGCGAGATGGCCTCATCCTCAATCTGCGCGGATCGGGCTCTCCACGGGTCAGGCGGGCTTCAACACGTGTGTCGGGAGAACTCGCGCACTAGGGCCGCGGTTGCGGCGGAGAGAAAGGCGCGCGGGGACGGACGACCGCTGAGCGGGAGGAGCGGCGGACGCCGGCCCTCCTTCCGCTGCGTTCGGGGGAGAGCGAACCGAAGTCGCCTTCAGACGGTGGCCGCCGCCAGCAGGCCGTGGTCGAGCGCAAAGTGCACCACCTCGTTGCGGCGGTGCAGGCCCAGCTTTCCCATCAGCCGCTGCCGGTAGGTGTCGACCGTCTTGTGGCTGAGTCCCAGGCGCTCACCGATCTCGGCGGAGCTGAACCCTTCGGCGGTGAGTGCCAGCACGTCCCGCTCACGGGTGCTCAGCAGCGACAACGGGTCGCTCGGGGGTGCCGGCGGGCGGCCGGCGCGCAGCGAGTCGGTGAGCAGGCGGACGGAACCCGGCGGCAGGAACGGGTCGCCCCGTCCTACGACCCGGATCGCCTCGACGAGCTGGCCGTCCGGCGCGCCCTTGGTGACGTAGCCGGCGGCTCCCGCCTCCAGCACCGGCACCAGGCTGTCCGCCTCCGCATCGACGGTGAGCACCAGCACGCGCGCCGGGAGACCCGCGGCCGTCATCCGCCGCGTCGCCTCCAGGCCGTCCATCCGCGGCATCGACAGGTCCATCACCACCACGTCCGGCCGCAACTCTTCCGCCTTGCGGATCCCTTCCTCGCCGCTGGCCGCATCGCCCACGACCTGAATGCCCGCCTCCGCCTCCAGCAGCACGCGAAGGCCCGCGCGCAGCACCGCGTGGTCGTCCACCAGCAGCACCCGGATCGTGTCCATCGTTCACCTCCGCCTTGCGTGACGGCATCGCGGCGATCCCCCTCCATGCCGGGGGGCGAGCCCGGAAACTTCGATGCTGGTGCAGGATAACGACGGTGGGGCGGGGTGGGTGCCGGGTGGAGCGCGCCAGGCGCGTGGGGAGCGTTTCGGGGGCGCGTCGGGAAAGCTTACCGCCGCGTGTCGGAACCCGCGGGCGAGGCCCGTAGCGCCGCTTCGCCGGCGGGGCTGCCGCCGCCGGCGTCCAGTGGAGGAGGTGCGGGAGCCTCCATCCCGGGTACCCGCCGGACGGGCGGGCCTACGCGGGCTTGAGCAGCCCGGTCTCCAGGGCGAGGCGCACCAGGTCCGCCCGGTGCGTGAGCCCCAGCTTGTGCATGAGCCGGGCGCGGTAGGTGTCTACCGTCTTGGGGGAAAGGAACAGCTTTCTGCCGGTCTCGGTGGAGCTGTAGCCTTCGGCGGTCAGGGCCAGCACCTCGCGCTCGCGGTCGCTGAGCGCGTCCAGCGGGCCGGCGTGGTGCGGCGCGTGGGCCTGCTGGTAGCCGCGCAGCAGGATTCGCGTGGCGCCTGGATACAGAAAGACCTCGCCTCGCGCGACGGTGCGGATCGCCTCCAGCAGGTCGGTCTCCGCGCTGGTCTTGCGGACGAAGCCGCTGGCCCCCGCGTCCAGCACCTGGAGCAGAAACTCCTCTTCCGTCTGCGACGTCAGCACCAGCACGCGGGTGCCCAGGCCCAGCGCCTCGATGCGGCGCGTGGCCTCCAGGCCGTCCATGGACGGCATCCCCAGGTCCATCACCACCACGTCGGGCCGAAGCAGCCGGGTCTTTTCCACCGCTTCCTCCCCGGTGGCCGCCTGGCCGACCACCTGGAGGTCGTCTTCCAGCTCCAGCAGCGCTTCCAGTCCCACGCGGAGCATGGTGTGGTCGTCGGCCAGCAGTACGCGGATACGGTTCGGCATGGCGGGCTCCTCTGCAGAGGGGGCGAGCGGTTGCTGGGCTACGTCAGGCCGGCGATCAGCCAGCCCACCCCGTACGACACGGCGGCGGCGAGCGCACCCACCACCAGCATCTCCAGTCCGGCCTTCCACCAGCGGAGCGCCGTCACGGACGAGCGCAGCGCCCCCACCACGAACAGGGTGAGCAGCGTGGCCGCGACCGCGACGCCGAAGCGCTGTGCCGGTGCAACGGTCACGTAGGGGATCAGCGGGACGGCGCCGGCGACCACGAAGGCGGCGGTGGTGGCGACGCCGTGGCGCAGCGGATACGGCTCGCCGATGGACTCGCCGCGGGAGTCGCGCACGGCCTCGTCCGAGCGGATGGACAGGTAGTTGCTGGCGCCCATCGAAAAGCCGTCCGCCAGCAGGTTGGCCGCGCCCAGGATGAGCACCGTCCGCGCGTCCAGCGACGCGCCGGCCACGCCGGAAACGACCGCGAAGGTGGTGATGATGCCGTCGTTGGCGCCGTACACCAGGTCGCGCAGGTAGTGGCGCAGCAGGTCGGCGCCAAAGGGCGGCTCGTGGCCCACCCGCGCTCGCTCCAGCGCAGCCGTCGCGCTCATGGCTTCTCCGCGGGCTCCGCCGGCGTGGCCTCCATTCCGCTGACCTCCTGGAGGGCAATGCGAAAGAGCACCTTGCGGTGGGGAACCGGATCGTCCGGGGTCAGGGTCTCCGACAGCAGCGTGCGGAGCAGCTCCAGCCCCTTGCTGCGCGCGGCCTCCTCCCACTCCGGCCCGCCCTGCGGGATCGTGTAGAATCCACCGTGCACCACCACGCTGCGCCACTGGAAGAGCCCTTCTACCTCGTCCACCTCGAACGCGACGGGCCACCACTCCTCCCCGGTCACCATGAGCTTGGTTCCCCGCGAGGTGCGGCCGTACAGCCACTGCCCTTCGTACACGTAGTGCAGCGGCTCGATGTCGACCTGGTTCTTCCACGCATAGGCGATCCGCCCCACGTGGTTGCGTGCAAGGATCCGCTCGCACTCCTCGCGGCTCAGGGTGCGGATGCGTGGCTGCGGCGGCGTGCCCATGCGTTCCTCCATGCCCTGGAAGGCCCGCTCTACGCGGCGTGCCGTAAGGGAAGCATAGCCGG
Organism: Longimicrobium sp.; assembly: GCA_036379135.1. Taxonomy (GTDB): domain Bacteria; phylum Gemmatimonadota; class Gemmatimonadetes; order Longimicrobiales; family Longimicrobiaceae; genus Longimicrobium. Next base: position 18,057 of record DASUVG010000170.1, on the reverse strand, counting down.
CCCGCCACGCGCCGGGGTCAGGAGCGGGGGGCCAGTGGTGAGGGGAGTTTCCCCACACTGCTGGACACGACCGGCCCCGCGCGGGAGAAGGGTCACGCCCCGCCTCCGCGTCCGCCCCGCGCGGTACGATGCAGGGGAGTGCGTGACGCGAAGAAGGACTCTCGATCGGGAGGTGCAGCGTGGAGATCACCTTTCTGGGCGCGGCGGGGACCGTCACCGGATCGAAGTACCTGGTGCGGACGGAGCGGGGGATGCTGATGGTGGACTGCGGCCTGTTCCAGGGCCTCAAGCAGCTGCGGCTGCGGAACCGCGAGCCCTTCCCGGTGGACCCCGCGGGGATCGCCGCGGTGGTGCTGACGCATGCGCACCTGGACCACAGCGGCTGGCTTCCCGTGCTGGTGCGCGAGGGGTTCCGGGGCCCCGTCTTCTGTTCGCCCGCCACGGCCGACCTGACCGCCGTCCTGCTGCGCGACAGCGCGCACCTGCAGGAGGAAGAGGCGGACTTCGCCAACCGCCACGGGTACTCCAAGCATCACCCGGCGCTCCCGCTCTACGGCAAGCTGGACGCGGAGCGGGCCATCGAGCTGCTGCGCCCCGTGCCGATGAACGTGGAGACGGATGCGGGCGCAGGCGCGTCGTTCCGCTTCGTTCCCGCGGGGCACATCCCCGGCGCGGCGTCCGTCTGGCTACGGGCGGACGGAGCGACGCTGGCGTTCTCCGGCGACCTGGGACGTGCGGGCGATCCCACCCTTCCGCCGCCGGAGGCAGACGGGCCCGCCGACTGGCTGGTGGTGGAATCCACCTACGGCGACCGGCTGCACGCCGCAATCGATCCGCAGGACGAGCTTGCCGAGGTCGTGCAGCGCACTGCGTCGCGGGGCGGCGTGGTGCTGATCCCCGCCTTCGCGGTCGGCCGCGCCCACGCCGTGCTCTACCACCTGTACCGGCTGCGCCAGGCCGGCCGCATCCCCGACATTCCCGTCTACCTGGACAGCCCCATGGCCGCGGAGGCCATGCACATCCTGGCGCGCCACCCGGAATCGCTCCGCCTGTCCACGGCGGAGGCGCGGGCGGTGAGCGAATCCGCGCGGATCGTGGCGAGCGTGGAGGAGTCCAAGCGGGTGGACTGGATGAGCATGCCGCGGATCGTGATCTCGGCCAGCGGGATGGCGACGGGTGGGCGGGTGCTGCACCACCTGAAGGTGTTCGCGCCCGAGCCGGCGAACACGGTGCTGTTCTCCGGCTACCAGGCGGTGGGGACGCGCGGCGCGCAGATGGTGGCGGGCGCGCGGGAGATCAAGATCCACGGCGGCTACGTGCCGGTGCGCGCGGAGGTACGGATGATGGATTCCCTGAGCGCACACGCGGACTGGCGCGAGATCCTGGCCTGGCTCTCCGCGTTTCCGGCGCCGCCGCGGCACACCTTCATCACCCACGGCGAGCCCGCCGCCGCGGACCACCTGCGGCTGAAGATCGAGGAACAGCTGGGCTGGAAGTGCTCCGTCCCCGAGCACCGGCAGCACGTCGTACTGGCACCGATACGCGAGCCCGTGGCGTCGCTGGAGCCCGCCGTAGCCGGCAGGTGAACCGCTGACGCCGCCGCACCTCCGGTAGCGCTTGTCAGACCGGATACGATGCACGGAGCGCGGCGAATTTCAACGTGCGGCGCGCGCAGCCTGCACGGCTGCAGTGCACCGGGCACACGAGGGCGAGGAGCATCGGGCCGGCCCGGCGTCCATCGTGGGCACGCGATCACGTGTGCTCCGCCAGTTCGGCGAGGGACAGCGTGACTTTCGGCTCCCTGGCGATGCGCGCCGTGGCGCGTTCAGCCCACGCTCTCGATGTGCGCGCGGGCACCCTGGCGCACCGCGGCGGCCTGCGCGTGGAGGACGTCGCGGCGGGAGGGCGGCACCAGGGATTCCATGCGCGTAAACACCTCCAGCAGCTTGCGGACGATGCCCGGGTTGGACGCGCCGAAGTGGCGGATCTGGTCGAAGGCGAGGCCCACGGCGCGCTCGAAGGTGGGATGGCGGGCGAGGTAGTGCACCTTTCCCTCGTCCGTGCGCCACGGACGCGGCGGGACCCGCGTCCCCATCTCCAGAAGGACCTCCGACAGCCGGTCGATGCACCGATAGGCGGTGGTGGGATCGTTGATCCCCGGAGACAGCGCCTTGATGGCGATGTCGGAGATCTCCACGATTCCGAACTCCACGTCCTGCTCCGGCGTGCGCTCCGGGCCCAGCAGGAACGCCTTGCGCACCTGCCGGAAGACCTCCTCGTCCACCTCGCCTGGCGGCGAGACCGTCGCGAGCGCCTGCCCCGGGAGCACGAAGTCTCCAATGTGCGGCTCCATCGCGATCACCAGCCGCCTCCCCTTTCCCAGCCGGAACAGGCTCTGGCCATCCACGGCCTGCAGGTACCCCGCCCGGTGCGCGGTCACGGTGACGGACGGCTGGTCCGGTGGGCGCGGGTCGGGTGGCGCGGCCTCGTCGGCGTGGCCGATCTCCTCGGGAAACAGGCGGCGCACGTCGCCGATGGTACGCCGCGCCACCCGGTCCAGGATGGCGGCGACCTGGATGGAGCGCGCCGAGTGGTTGATGTAGAAGATCAGGAAGCCGATGGCGACCAGCACCAGGACCACGGCCAGGGTGACCGCCACGCGCGGCACGAACGGGCTTTCGCCATCGTCCGCCGAGCGCACGGTCCGCAGCACCAGCAGGGTGTAGGTAAAGGTGCCGATGAAGACGCCCAGCACCAGCTGGTTGCCGCGGTCCGCGGTGAAGTTGCGGAGGATGCGGGGGGTGAACTGGGTGCTCGCCAGCTGAAGCGCCACGATGGTGACCGAGAAGACCACGCCGGTGACGGTGATCAGTCCGCCGGCGATCGCCTCCAGCACCCCGCGCGCGCCGTCCACGCCGCCGCCGAACACCCAGCTGCGCAGCATCTCCCCGTCGAAGGCGCCGCGCTGCTCCGCCTGGGTGAGGACGACGGCGAGCACCGCCCCCGCCAGCGTCATCACGCAGGGCAGGAACCAGAGGCTGTCGCGGACCCTGGTCCAGAGCAGGCGCAGTCTCGCCAGCACCGTCGTCTCCCCTCCTGTTCGCTGCCGGGCTGCGCGCGGGCCCGTCCCGCGGCGCCGCGATCTCGCTGCGCATCGTATTCACCGGCGAACCGCGGCGCCCACCCGGTGATGAAGACGAGCAAGACGGCCGTCCCCACGTGCTCGGCGAATGGTGAGAGGCCACGCGTCGGCTCCATCACCATCAAAACGAGCCACACCGCACCCGGCCCCAGCATCGGCACCTCGAGCCAGCGCTGGATCCGCGGCAACGCGCTCCACGGCGGAGACGGGTCCGCGGCGAGACGGCTCCCTCCCGCGTTCTGCTACGGCGCCCTCGGGGCCACGGCGGAGCCAGTCGGGCGGTGCCCTAGAACTGCGCGCCCGATGGCTGATCGCCGGATGGTACGGCCAGCGCATCGGCACCGCATGCAGCGCACGGGATGGCGGCAGCCATGGGCACGGGGCCGGCAAAGTGCCGGTCCGCGCCGCAGCACGGGCATCGCCATGTCGAGGAGTGCCTGTCTGCGCGCGCGGGGCGATCGCGCGTGGGAATGTGCCCATCCGGCACCATCGACAATCCGGCCAGCCGGAACTTCGTCATGCCGTCTTCCCTCATACGTCCGTGTTCCGAAACACCCCTCACGATTCCTTCCATGCGGGGCACTCCGCATTCCGCGATGCCGGCGCGCGGCGTACAGGCGGCTGCTGACGTCAGTTCTGTCGGATCGAGGCCGCGCCGCGGGCAGTAACTAAAGGCGGGGGCATTTGGAGCGAGTGGGCGAAACACACGGCGAGCGCCCTCCCGCGGCGACAGGCGCTCCACGCTCAGGCATCCCGTGCGGACACAACGGTGGTCAAGATGGCTGTGCGTGCTTCTCGCACTCCTCACCGCAGGCGTCGCTGACCGCGCCGACGCGGTTCCAGGCGGAAGCAGCGAACCATCCGCTCCACGTTCGCCTCCTGCGGGCGGGCGTCCGAGCACATCTCGCACACCGCTCCGCCCCACACACGGGAATAAGCTAGTACGCCAGTTCGACGCCTGCGTCGTACTTCGGCAGGTCCGTCCATCGCAGTCCTGCCTCCGCGTCCGCGAGGCACCGCTTGACGGCGTCCGCCAGATGGCGGGGAGTGATGGGTTTGTGCACAACGGCGCAGAACCCGTCAGCTTTGGCCCGCTCAGCCGAATAGAGGTTTTGTGCCGTGACAGCGAGGGTCGGAACGTCGGGACAGTCTGGATCAGCGCGCATGATCCGCAATGCGTCGGCCCCATTGAGATCGGGCATCATCAGGTCCATCAAGATCAGGTGCGGACATTCCCGCCGCGCAATCTCCACGGCTTCGAACCCGCCGGTTGCATTGATGGTGCGGAAACCAAGGTGGTCGAGAATGGCAGTAAAGATGGCCCGGTTATCCGGGTTGTCGTCGGCCACCAGCACAACAGGCCGCACGTCGCCGATTTCGGTACTCACAGTCGGACGCGGCACGCAGCCGAGGCAAAGGTAGTGCAAGGTTTGGAAAAGCTTCTGAGTATAGCCTGAAACTCCTCTTCAGCAATGGGTTGGCACCATTCGCTGCGCTCCCCACGGCGCAGATCGCGCCCACCGGGATGGCCCTTCCGACGCAAGGTCGGCGCACACACCGATGCCCATGGAAAGACGGGAAACGTGATGGATCATCGTCGCGGTGCGCGACGGGGGGACGGCCCGACCCCAGGGCGGCCAGATGGGAGTTCAGTCACGGTCCCTGTGCAGTGCAGGCCCCGGTCCCTGAGGCGGCGAGTCTACCGACAGTTCGGCCCGCATCGCGGAACTGTGTGACCGGGTGGCGGCGCAGCGACGCGCAGCGGACCGGCTCGTGCTCCCCGAGGACCTGGCCGGGCGGTTGCCGGGGATCCCTTTTCGGACAACGTCCTGGCCCTCTGACGCCACGGTGCGGACGATTGCGGCCGGCCAGGTGCTCGGGGGCTTGCCGGTGGCACTGCTGGAACGGGTGTGATCCGGGACCCGCCCGATCCAGAGTAGCTGCAGCACCTTTCCAGGGGATGCGTGTACGGCGCGCCGGCATCGTCACCGTCTCGTCTCGCGCGGCTCCATTCACCAGCAGAGAACGCCATGGCTCATCTGAGCGCCCCGATCCCCCTCACCGAGACGCCGCTCGAGCGCGCCCTGTCGCCGTTCTCCCGGTTCTTTCGCCTGGAATCCGCCGGTGGGATCGTGCTGATCGCGTGCACGCTGGTCGCGGTGGCGTGGGCCAACTCGCCGTGGAGCGGTGCCTATCATCACCTGTGGGAGACGGAGCTTGCCTTCCGGCTGGGGCCGTGGGCGATCTCGCACTCCGTGCACCACTGGATCAACGACGGCCTGATGGCCGTGTTCTTCTTTCTGGTGGGGCTGGAGATCAAGCGCGAGGCGCTGATCGGCGAGCTGACGTCGCTGCGCAAGGCCGCGCTCCCGGCGGCGGCGGCGCTCGGCGGGATGGTGGTTCCCGCCCTCCTGTACTTCGCCCTGAACGCGGGGGGCGCGGGGGCCGCAGGATGGGGCATCCCGATGGCGACCGACATCGCGTTCGCCTTGGGGGTGCTGGCGCTGATGGGGCCGCGGGTGCCGCTGGCGCTGAAGGTGTTCCTGACGGCGCTGGCCATCGTGGACGACATCGGCGCCGTGCTGGTGATCGCCCTGTTCTACACGGGGGAGATTTCGTGGAGCGCGCTGGCGGCGGGACTGCTCCTGATCGGCGTGGCCGCGCTGGGGAACCGGCTGGGGGTGCGCGGGCCGCTCCCCTACCTGGTGGTAGGAATCGCCGTGTGGAGCTGCTTCCTGGCGTCGGGGGTGCACGCCACGGTCGCGGGGGTGCTGATGGCGATGACCATCCCGGCGCGCACCCGCATCGACGCGGACGAGTTCCTGGAGCACGCCGACCGCAGCATCGGCGCCTTTCGCGCCGCGTGCGCACGGGGCTCGTCGGTCCTCACGAACCTGCGCCAGCAGTCGGCGCTGCAGGGGCTGGAGAACGCGACCGAGGCCGTGCAGGCGCCGCTGCAGCGGATCGAGCACGACCTGCACAAGCCGGTGGCGTTCGGGATCATCCCCCTGTTCGCGCTGGCCAACGCGGGCGTCACGCTCTCCGGCGGCATCGCCGAGTCGTTCACCCATTCCGTGACGCTGGGGGTCATCCTGGGGCTGGTGATCGGAAAGCCGCTGGGGATCACCCTGTTCGCCTGGGCCGCGGTACGCGCCGGGCTGGCCGAGCTGCCTGCCGGAATCAGCTGGAAGGCGGTGCACGCGGTCAGCTGGCTGGGCGGCATCGGCTTCACGATGTCGCTCTTCGTGGCCGGCCTGGCGTTCCCCGACGGGGGGCTGGTGGACGAGTCGAAGGTGGGCATCTTCGCCGCCTCCATCGCCGCCGGACTTGCGGGATGGATCCTGCTGCGGCGCGCCTTTCCCACTCCGGCGCGGACGGCACGCGCCGAAGCTGAGGCGCCGGTTTAGACGGCCCTCCGACCGCGCGCCTGCTCGCGGTCAGGCGCCATCCGCTGAGCGGCCCCGGCGAGAGCTTCGCCGGGGCCGCTTGCGTTGGTGGCTCGCGGCCGCTGCCGCCCGTGTGCGGAAGCCGCGTGACTACTGACCCTATACCCGCCGCGCCTCCACGTTCAGGCGGACCAGCAGCTCGGTGAGGGCGTGCGCGCAGGCGGGGGAGAGCCGCGCCTTTCCCACCATCTCTGGTGTTCCCCGCCGGGAGCGGGAGCGGCCGCTCCGAGACTACACAGCAGGGCGACGAACCTATTATTACTTTGGTCTGAAGAGTCTGGAGAGCGGCGGCTGACGCATTTACGCGAGGCAGGACCCGGTTCGCATCCGCTCGGCACGAGGGAGGCAGATATGGCGAGTGGTGTCGGCTACGACGACGAGGCCCCGACCCCCGGGACGCTGGCCGCGGCGGGCAGCCGGGTGGGGACGGCGCCCGAGCCGGGTGGGCCGGCTTCAAGGACGGGACCCGGCGGTCTGGCATCTCGGAGACGAGGAAACGTGCGAAAGGCTTTCCTGCTGCTCTGCTTCGCCATCGTACTGCTCGCTACTGTCGCCCTTGTGCGCACGGCGCGGTTCCGCCCTGCCGGGACCGCGGTCACCCCGGCGCCCGCGGTCGCCATCCCGGCGGGCGCGGCGGAGCGGCTGGCAGGCGCAGTCCGCATCCGCACCATCTCGCACGAGGACCCCGCCGCCTTCGACGCGGCGGCGTTCCAGGCGCTTCACGCCTACCTGCAGGCGCAGTTCCCCAACGTGCATTCGCAGCTTCGGCGCGAGACGGTGGCCACGCACAGCCTCCTGTACACCTGGCCGGGAAGCGACCTGTCGCTCAAGCCGATCCTGCTCATGGGGCACCTGGACGTCGTGCCCGTGGAGCCGGGGACGGAAGCGGGCTGGACGGAGGACCCCTTCGGCGGACACATCGCGGGCGGCTTCATCTGGGGGCGCGGCGCCATTGACAACAAGTCGGCCGTGGTGGGGCAGCTCGAGGCCGTGGAGATGCTGCTCGGCGAGGGCTTTCGCCCGGCGCGCACGGTCTACCTCGCGTTCGGCCACGACGAGGAGGTGGGCGGCACGCGCGGCGCCCGCTCCATCGCGGCGCTGCTGAACAGCCGCGGGGTGGAGCTGGAGATGGTGCTCGACGAAGGAGGCGTGATCGGAGACGGGATCCTCCCCGGCGTCTCCGCGCCGACGGCGCTGGTGGGAATCGCGGAGAAGGGGTTCGTCAGCATCGAGCTGACCACCCGCGCGGCAGGAGGGCACTCCTCCCTGCCGCCCCGCGAGAGCGCCATCGGCATCCTGGGTGCGGCGGTCGCCCGGCTGGAGGCGAACCAGATGCCCGCGCGCCTGGAGGGGCCCACGCGGCAGCTCTTTGAGCGGGTCGGGCCGCACTTCCCCTTTGCGCAGCGCGCGGTTTTCGCGAACCTGTGGGCTACCCGCCCGCTGGTGATCGGCAAGCTGCAAGGGAGCCCCACCACCAACGCGATGATCCGCACCACGACCGCGGCGACGATCTTTCAGGCGGGGACCAGGGAAAACGTGCTCGCCAGCCGTGCCCGTGCCGTGGTCAACTTCCGCATCCATCCGGGTGACAGTGTGATGGGCGTGCTGGCCCATGTCAGGCGCGTGGTGGACGACCCGCGCGTGGAGGCCCGGATCGCCCCCGGGTTCACCGCCGACCCGTCCGCCGTCTCCAGCACCGCGACCGCAAGCTACCGCACCCTGGAGCGCACCATCCGCGGCGTGGCTCCCGACGTGAACGTGGCGCCGTACCTGGTGGTGGTGGTGTCGGACTCGCGGTACTTCCAGGATCTCAGCCGCAACGTCTTCCGGTTTCTCCCGGTGCGCCTCAACTCCGAAGATCTGAAGCGGATGCACGGGACCAATGAGCGCCTGGCGGTCCGCGACTACGAACAGGCCATCCGCCTCTACCGCCAGCTCATCGTCAACACCGCCGGAAGCGGCAGCCTGCGCTGACGCGGCCGCCGTGGCGTCATCAACCGGGGGGACGGAAACTATTGACCTGTGGCCGCGCCCCGGAGCACGATTGTAATCCCCCCGATTCCATTCCCAGCCTTCGAGGTGCCCATGCAATCCGACACCCTGCACGCCCAGGATCATCCGCACGGCCATGGACACGGTGATGAGCACCTGGAAGGGCATGCCCGCGGTGCAGCGCACGGACACGGGCATGGGCACGGACACATGGTACACGAGCCCTCGGCAGAGACGCTCGCCGCGTACCGGGTGGCGCTGGACGCCGCCCGGCCGGCGCCGGGGGGACGGGTGGTCACGACGGACCTGGACGCGCGCGAGACGGAGTGGGAGTTCGTCCCCGGACGCGCAACGCGCGCCTGGGGCTACAACGGGCAGGTGCCGGGACCCGTGATCGAGGCGAACGTGGGCGACGTGCTGGAGGTGCGCCTGCACAACTCCCTCCCCGAGCCTACCATGATCCACTGGCACGGGCTCCGGCTCCCCCCGCCGATGGACGGCACGGAGAACGTCCAGCGCCCGGTGGCACCCGGCGAGACGTTCACGTACCGCTTTGGGCTCCCCGACGCGGGCACGTTCTGGTACCACCCGCACATGAACGAGACCGTGCAGCTGGAGCGCGGGCTCTACGGCGCGCTGGTCGTGCGCGGCCCCAACGAGCCGGAGCTCGACACGGAGCGGGTGCTGGTGCTCGACGATGTTGCGCTGGACCGCGCGGGACAGGTCGAGCCGCCGGGCGGGTGGATCGAGAGGCACGACGGCCGCCAGGGAAGCGTCCGGCTGGTGAACGGCAGGAGCGAGCCCGAGCTCACCATGGCCGCCGGCCAGGTCGAGCGCTGGAGGATCGTGAACGCGGCGAGCGCGCGTTACGTGCGGCTGTCCATCGGCGGCGCGCCCTTCCGGATCCTCGGAACCGACGGCGGCCTCATCGGCGCCCCCGTTACCGCAACCGAAGTGCTGCTCGCGCCGGCGGACCGCGTGGAGCTGGCCGTCGGACCCTTCGCGGAGGGAGAGACGCTGACGGTCGAGGCGCTCAAGTACGGCCGGGGCTCGTTCCGCCGGGCGAAGCGTGAGGCCTTCGCGACGCTCCGGGTCGGCCCGGCGGCCCCCTCGCGGGCGGTGGTCCCGGAGAGGCTGCGGCACATCGAGCCACTGGTGACGGGGCCCGTCGCGCCCACGCGCGAGGTGCGCCTCGGCTTCAAGGTGGGCCTCGGGCGGGGAGTAGACTTCACGATCAACCGGGAGTCGCACCACCGGGCCGACCCGGTGAAGCTGGGCGAACTGCAAGTGTGGGACATCGTCAACGCCACGCCGGTCGACCACCCGTTCCACCTGCACGGGTACTTCTTCCAGGTGCTGGAGGCGAACGGCCGGGCGCCGGAGTTCCTCTCGTGGGAGGACACCGTCAACGTCCCGGGCAGGGGTCGCGTCCGCATCGCCTGGATGCCGGACGACCGCCCGGGGGAGTGGATGTACCACTGCCACATCCTAGAGCATCACGCCGGGGGGATGATGGCCCACTTCGAGGTGGTGCGGTAGCAGGACTGCCATTCATCACCGAGGCCGGCGCTCCTTTTCGGGTAGGTGACACGGTCCAGAGGCCCGCGGCTCGAGGGGGGCCGGGATGCCCGGCTCCCGCGAGGTCTCGACCGGATCCGTACCCAGTGAGCAGCACGGCAGCGGCCCCGGCGAGCGCTTCGCCGGGGCCGCTTGCGTCGCCCGTCCGCAGAACCTGCCTGACGGCTGACTTCTATACCCGCCGCGCCTCCACGTTCAGGCGCACCAGCAGCTCGGTGAGGGCGCGCGCGCAGGCGGGGGAGATGAACGTCGACAGAGGGACCAGCGGGCGCAGCTCGACCCCCTCCAGCCGTTCGTGCGCGGCGCGGGTCAGGAGCACGGGCTCGGCGGGGTCCAGCGCGGCCAGCGCCGCCGCGTCGTCCGCCAGCACCACGCGCACGCGAGACGCGTAGCGCCCGCCCCGCATGGCCCGCACGCGCTCGCCGAAGCGCGCATCCACGCACACCACCGCGAGCTCGCGATGGCGCAGGCGCTCCTCGACCGCCCGCGCGTGCTCGGGGTTCACGCCCGCCACCAGCATGGGCTTGCCCAGCGCCTCCGCCGCCCGGCGCACTTCCGCGGCGTGGTACGCGGTGGTGATCAGCACGTCCGCGTCGCGCAGCACATCGGGCACACCGTCGCGCGCGCCTCCGCGGCCGGCACCCTCCGGTACCAGGTCGTGGGGGCGGACGGGGCGCGCGTCCATGCCGAAATGGTTGGCCGCGTCGGCGCACAGGGCGGCGAGCGTGTCCTCGTCGGATTCCACGCACGCCGCGCGCAGGCGCACGGCCGCCGTCCACCGGCGCACCAGGTCGGGCACGTGCGGCACCTTGATCTGGTGATCCCAGGCGCCCGCCAGCACGTCCGCCAGCCAGCGCGCCGTCTCCCCCAGCAGGCTGCGGCCCAGCGCGTCCTGCGTGGCCACGTACATCCCCGAGCGGCCGCGCTTCTCCACCAGCCCCTCCGCGGCAAGGCCCTCGTACGCGTGCACCGCGGCGTAGGTGGTGACCCCGAAGCGGCGCGACAGGTCGCGGATGCTGGGGAGGCGGTCCCCGGGCTCGATGTGTCCCAGGTGGATGGCGTTGGCGATCTGGTCGCGGATGCGGTCGATGAGCTCCGTATCGCCCGTGGGCGCCGCGGCGCCGTCCGGCCCCATCCCCTCGCTGAAGCGGGCATGGCGCTCGGCCGCCGCCATCTCGCGGACCAGCTGCTCACGCCCGCGCTCCGCCGCCGTCGCGGCGGCCGGCTCCCTGGCGGGGAGGAGCACCACCGCGTCGTACGCCTCTTCTCCGTGTCCTTCGTCGCCGGCCGCGCCGGCGGCGGGCAGGGTGAACCAGAAGGTGCTGCCGCGCGCGCCCGTCTCCACGCCGATGCGGCCCCCGTGGGCCTCCACGATCCCGCGGGCGATGCCCAGCCCCAGCCCCGCGCCCAGCCCCCCGGCGCGGTCCGGAAGCCAGAATCGGTCGAACAGGTGGGGCAGATGCTCCCTGGGGATCGCGGGCCCGGAATCCGAGACGCGGACGATCACCTCGGCGCCGGACCCCCGGGCCTCCAGCGTCACCGTGCCCCCGTCCGGCGTCACCCGGACGGCGTTGCCCACCAGGTTGCCGATCACCTGGACCACCCGCTGCCGGTCCGCGAGCACGAAGCCCGGGCCGTCGGGGAGACGGACATCCAGCCGAACGCGCTCCTGGTCGGCGATCGGCCGCAGCACCTCCAGCGCTTCGTCCACCACGCCGGCCAGCGGCTCCCGGCCCGGCCGCACGGAAAAGTGGCCGGCCTCGATCTGCGTGACGTCCAGAAGGTCCTGCACCAGCCGGGACATCTGCCGCGACACCTGCAGCACCGACTGCAGCTGGCGGCGCTCGGCGTCGCGCCAGGCCTCGGAGGGGAGCCACTGCAGCAGCGTGTCGACGAGGACGGTGATGGCCTGCAGCGGATTCCGCAGCTGGTGCGAGACGACGGCCAGGATCTCCTCCCGGGCCCGCGTGGACCGCTGCGCCTCGCGGTACAGCCGCGAGTTGTCCAGCAGGAGCGCCGCGCGGGCGGCCATCTCGCGCGCCAGCGAAAGGTCCTCGTTCCCGTAGCGGCGCCCGGACCCGGCGGAGGCAAGGGTGAGCACGCCCAGGTCGCGTCCGCGTGCCTGCAGGGGAACGCTGATCAGCGAGCGCACGTCCAGCCGCTGGATCTCGTCGGACGACGTTCCGCGCCCCAGCAGCTGGAGGGCTTCGTCCGTCACCTCGGGAACCAGCAGGGCGTCGCCGCCGATCACTCGCGCCAGGGGCCCGTCGCCCACCGGCGCGGCCGGCACCCGCAGCAGTTCCTCACGCCGCGCGTCCGCATGCACGGCCTTGGCCCGCGTCACGCTGCCGTCGTCCTGCACCAGGTCGATGACGCACAGGTCGCCCAGGGCGGGAACCGCGAGCCGCGCCAGGCTCTCCAGCCGGTCCTCGTACTCGAACAGCCCGCCCAGCACCCGGCCCGCGGTCTCCAGGAACCGCAGCCGTTCTTCGGCCTTTCGCCGCCGCGTGATGTCGTCGAGGATGATGATGCTGCCGTAGACCTCGCCGGCGGGGTTGGTCAGCGGCGCCGTAGAAAAGCTCACGTCGATCGCGGACCCGTCCCTGCGCACCCGGCGTACTTCCACACCCGTGAGCCGCTCCCCCGCGAGTGTCCGCTCTCGCAGCCGCAGGTACGTCTCGCGCTCCGCCGCGGGGACGATGGGGCTGGGTTTGCGCAGCACCTCCTCCTGCGTCCAGCCGAACATCCGCTCGGCCGCCGGGCTCCACAGCTCGATGCGGCCTTCGCGGTCGATGGCCATGATGGGGAGCGGGGAGGCCTCGATCACGGCCGCGAACCCGTCCGCGATCTCGCGCAGGTGCTCGTGCGCGGACTCCCGCTCGTCCGCGTCGTCCCGGGTCTGGAGCCGCGCGGCGAGAAGCTCCGCCAGATCCTGGAGCGTGCCCTGCTCCCCCGGCTCCCACGCGCGTCTGCGCGAATCCGCGACGCACAGCGCCCCGGCCCCGCCGCTGCCGTCCCGCAGCGGAACGCCCGCGAACGCCGCGGGTGAGGGATCGCGCTGCTCCGGACCGGCCGGCGTGCCGGAGACGTCGTCCAGCCACAGTGGCTCTCCGGCGTCGGCCACCTGCCGCGCCAGGTCCCGCACCGTTCGCGGGAGGCCCGCCGGCCAGTCGTCGTCCACCCCCGCCGGATACGCATGGACCACGCGGTCGCCGGACCCGGGAGCGATCACCAGCACCAGTGGCACGTCCAGCAGGCGGAGCGCCAGCCGCGCCGCACCGGACCACGGCGCCTCCGCCGGGTCTTGATCCGCCGCCCTGGCCTCTCCGCGTGCTTCCGCATGCCTACCGGGGCTCACTTCCATGGGGCCGCCTCACCTTCAAAGACTCTGGGCGTCAGTCCATCGACCTTCAACAGTGGCGCGAGGGCGGATCGAACGCCACCGGCAGAAGATACAGTTCTGTGTGATGCACCCCATCTGTTCGCCCAGGGAGGCGGCGCGGGCTTGCTGGATGGCCGGTGCGGCTGTCGAGGTGAGCGGGCGTACGCTACCCCTCGCGCGGAGCTCGAACGACGCGGCTGCCGGGCACGGGCGTGCCCCCCGGACCGCCCGGGCCAGGCTGGCGGTACCGCCGGATCTTCTCCGCGAGCGTTTCGCCGCCGCCACCGCCCGAGGCCGTCCCGTCCGCGGCCGGGTCACGATCCTGGTGCGGGAGCGGCTCGTCGCGCGGGCGGCGGGTGGAATCTGCGGCCATCTGTGCGCCTTTCCATCAGCGGTGAGCGGACCATCAACCCCGGTCCTGTCGTGCGGTCGTGTCGACGCGCGACCGGGATCTGGCTTCCCGGTCGGACCCCTGTGATCCGGCTGCACCACATGTTCCACTCCCGGCGCACGCGCAGCACAGTAGAGCCGCGTCGCGGCGACTGTGCGCCCGTAGCAGAGGGCAAGGCCCGGGATGCGCATCTGCCGACGATCCGATCCACCTCCGCTGTTCGCCGGGTCCTTCTCCAGCGTCGGCGGTGGAGTGCGTCCGTTTGCGGCGCACGGGCGCCCTGATACCCTGACGTGAGCCGATGCAGAGCCGTCTGCCGCTGGACCAGATCCGCACCCGCTTCGACGAGCCGTTGTTCGTGGTCGGCGGCACGGCCGTCACCGTCGCGTCGGTCATCAGCTTCGTCGTGTTTCTGCTGGCAGCCTACGCGGCCTCATGGCTGCTGCGCCGCTCGATGCGCCGTGTGTACCGCCGCCGGTCCGTGGACGAAGGCGTGCAGCACGCGCTCGACCGCCTGCTGCACTACGCCGTCGTCGCTCTCGGCGCGTTCGTGGCGCTGGACAACCTGGGCGTCTCCATCACCGCCCTGGCTGGCGTGGGGGCGATCCTGGCCGTGGGCATCGGCTTCGGCCTGCAGAACATCGCCCAGAACTTCGTCAGCGGGCTCATCCTGCTGCTGGAGCGGCCGGTCAAGAAGGGCGACTTCGTGGAGGTGGGCGACGTGCGCGGCACCGTGCGCGACATCCGCGCTCGCGCCACCGTGGTCACCACCCTGGACAACGTCGACATCATCGTCCCCAACGGACAGTTCATCACGGAGGCGGTGACGAACGAGACCTACGGGGACAAGCGGGTGCGGGTGCGCATCACCGTGGGCGTGGCGTACGGCTCCGACACGGCGCGGGTGCGCGACACGCTGCTGCGGATCGCGGAGGCTCGCCCCGACGTGCTGCCCGAGCCGCCGCCGCAGGTGCTGTTCAAGGACTTTGGAGAGTCGTCGCTGGACTTCGAGCTCCTGACGTGGCTGTCCGACCCGCGCGACGAGAACGCCGTCGCCAGCGAGATGCGCTTCGCCATCGACCACGCGTTCCGCGCCGAGGGGATCGAGATTCCCTTTCCCCAGCGCGACCTGCACCTGCGCTCCGGGCTTCCCGCGCCGCCGTCCCCGGACGCCGGCTGAGGGCGGCGCGGCCGGGTGGCGAGGCCCGCTGGCCAGGCACCTCTCCCCCAGCCGCGGTTCGGGATCGGCGGCACTGCTGCCGCACCACGTGTCGCCGGCTTGCGCGCCTTGCTGTTCCAGCGACGACGCGTTATCTGGAACGAACTCGGCTATGCGCTCTCGGCGCGCGGGTTAGCCAGAATCCCCCCCCACTTGAGCAACCAGTTAGCTGGCAACCAGCCCTGCTATAACCCAATGTTGCCATGCCCATCTCTGATCGCACGCGTAAAATCCTCTGGGCGCGCTCCGGAAATCGCTGCGCGGTCTGTCGTCATCCTCTCGTTGCCGAGTCAACCCCGGAGGACCCTGCCGCGGTTATCGGGGACGAGTGCCACATCGTCGCGAGGAGCCCGGGCGGTCCGCGCGCTGGCAGTGCCGGTGACCTGGATACCGAGGATAATCTCATCCTACTTTGCCGGAGCGATCACAAGCGGGTGGATGATCAGCCGCACTACTTCACTGTGGAGCGGCTTCGTGCCATCAAACTGGCCCACGAAACGTGGGTTCACGCTACGCTTTCGTCACAGCCACCGCAGCACCTTCCAGTTCGAATTCGTCGCCGTGACGCGCGACCTACATCGTTGCACCTCGCCACCGCCGGAGGAGATCTGCTCAATCTCGTGCTTGGAGCGGATGCTTACGACTTCGACAATGACGACCTGAAGTCCAAGGAGGAGGTACAGCTTGTCGCCGAGTTTCTGCAGACGCTTCACGACTATGCAGAGATCGACGACGATCTTGAGCCCGGTGGTCGAGTAGAGGCACGCTTCGAGTTGGGAAAGATGCTGGAGGCGCTGACGGAGGCTGGCTTCTTCGTCTATGTCGGAACCGTCAACCACGTTCTCGAGGGCGGAGTTGCACCGCCGGTTCCTTGGATAGTCGCTACTTTGCGTGTAAAAAGAGCCGAGGATCTCCTGACGGGTGCACTCGAAGCTGTCCAGAATGAGCGAAACCAGCCCAAGCGCGCGACTGCCAGCTAACAATCGGCTGCAGGGGATGCGGGGCCTTGTGTGCTCTCAGCCGGACGAAAGCCTTGCGCGCTGGCCCCGCACCCCTGACCCTTGTGTCGTTATGGCTAAAAGCAGAAAACGATGCGATCATCAAGGGACAATGGAAGGGAGAGTTTTTGCCCAAGTCTCCAGTTGACAACGCTACCAAAAAAAAGTAACATATTTACAAGGAGGTTGATTGATGAGAGTAATTCCGGTCGCTACCAACGTAGAGGCTTCGTTTAACACTTGATTTAAAATACGATAAGGACACTGCAATGAAAAAAAGAGCAAACTTTACCGGCGCCATTGGCGCCTGGCTGACTGATGAATTACATCCCCAAGGAGCTACCTACGGCTCACCCAACAGCAATTTTAGTTCCATTAAGCTCAACGGGATTTACGGCACCCTTGATTACCTCAGCATCGGCTGGTTTGGTGTAGATATGAGCAACCCTACCAGTCCTACGCTGCAAACCAGCAACACATATCTCGCCCAACAGGTGGCAGATGCCCGTGCACAAAACCCGGACATCATCATATTTGGTTTGCTCGCCTATACTACTCAAATCTTCACAGATCTGCAAACGATCATCAACACCCCTGCCCTGCTGACCACTTTTGCGAACAATGTGGCCAGCTTTCTGGGTAACAACGGTCTCAATGGTTTCGATATTGACTGGGAACAACCTACCAGCGGCCTCAGTCAGAAGCAATGTGGCGATTGGCTCAACGCACTGGGTGCGGCTTTCGGGGATACGTATTATCTGGCCGTTTCGGCGAGTTCGAATCAATCCGGTAATGTCCAAAACCTGAATGCGGCTGCTGTGAATGCCAATGTGGATGTGTTCAATTTGCAAAGTTACTGGGTTGGCGATCCGAGTGTATTTATACAGCACGGCATCAATGCGGATCTGTTGGGATACGGTGCCTATTTTGAAAGTGGAGTAACTGCGCTTTATGCCTCTCAGCAATACGCGGCAGGGATTCAGTACCAGGGCCAGCAATACCCCTACCAAACCATGATGAGTTGGCGGCTTGATTCTTCCAACTGGCCTTTCGAGCAAAGTCAGCAACTATTGATGCGACCATACATGACCAGTCAACCGAGTGTGGTTCCATTCGACGATAGTGCCATCTTGAAAGTGCAAACGACGCCTACGCTTATCCAGAGTATCGTTATCCGCAGCGGCGATGTCGTGGATGCCATCCAATGTACCAATGCCAGCAGCGATGGCTCGTATGTGGTGCAGCTGTTGCAACATGGCGGTGATGGTGGCAGTGCGAATAATCCGATCAACATCACCAATGGCCTCACGGCTTTCAGTTACGTTACCGGCAACTGGTACGGGCAGCAGGTCATTGCGCAGATCACCATCAGCGGTGCCAGCTATCCGGCTTCGGTAAATCCTTCAGTATCCAACCCGCAAACGCATCAGGTTACAGCGCCCGCCGGGAAAAGCATCATTGCCTTCAGCGGGCAAACCCAGTATGTGAACCTCGCGGGCGGCGGCTTCACTTGGGTGCTGGCGCAACTCAACCCTGTTTTTGGATAACACACTGGCTTGACCGAAGCCCCTGTTAACCGCTGGTGCGCCTCAGTTTCCTTGATTAGGTGCTGGACGACGGTGCCGCGCGCATTCGAGCCGCGATGACGACGCTCGCGTAGCGCACCCCACTGTTGAGTGCTGACGCAGAGCTTGAGGCATTTTGATACGAAGAATAGAAGAATCCGAGAGCAGGGCGGAGTCCACCTGATCGCCCTTGTTCCCGTGCTTGGGCGTGCCGCGCCGGTCGCAGACGACCACGCGCGCCACCCGCTTGAAGAGCAGGTCGTGCAGCCACTGCGCCTGCGTGCCTTCCTCGAAGGCGACGTGCACCGCGCCGCGCATCCCGGCGAAGAACTCCAGCAGCGCCG
>DASUVG010000169.1:0-8871 GCA_036379135.1 Longimicrobium sp. | reverse complement strand
CCGTTCACCCGTTCACCCGTTCACCCGTTCACCCGTTCACCCGTTCACCCGTTCACCCGTTCACCCGTTCACCCGTTCACCCGTTCACCCGTTCACCCGTTCACCCGTTCACCCGTTCACCCGTTCACCCGTTCACCGCTTTTGACATCCTCCACCGTCCGGCGTAGAATCCCGCGAACCGAATCACAGCCCGGCACCCGAGCCCCCGCGCATGAGCGTCCGCACCGCCGTTCCCCATCTCGCTGACATCCAGGCCCCCATCCGGGAGCGCCTGGATTCCGTCGTGGACGAGATCCGGCGCATCGTGGTGTCAGACTTTGCGCCGGTGGAGACGGTGAACGAGTACCTGATGAAGATCCGGGGCAAGCTGTTTCGCCCGGGTCTCGTCCTGCTGTGCGACGAGCTGGAGGGGCGGCCCAGCCCGCAGGCGGAGACGCTGGCGGCCATCGTGGAGCTGGTGCACCTGGCCACGCTGGTGCACGACGACGCCGTGGACCACTCGGTGCTGCGGCGGGGGATGCCGACCGTCAACGCGCTGTGGAGCCACCAGGTCGCCATCATCATGGGCGACTACCTCTACACGCGCTCGCTGATGGAGATCACCCGGCTGGGGCGCATCGAGCCCATCCAGGTGCTGGCGAACGCGGCCAACGACATGACGGTGGGCGAGATGCGGCAGCTGTCGTCGCACGACGCGCTGCACTTTTCGCACGAAGACTACTACCGGCTGATCGACGCCAAGACGGCGTCGCTGATGGCCGCGGCGTGCGAGCTGGGCGCCATCACCGGCGCGCCGCGCTTTCGCGGCCAGCTAAAGACCTTTGGCCGCGAGCTGGGGCTGGCCTTTCAGATCGCCGACGACCTGCTGGACTACACCGCCGACAGCGCCGTCACCGGCAAGCCCACGGGGCTGGACCTGCGCGAGCACAAGGTCACCCTGCCGCTGATCGCCGTTCTCCCCCACCTCTCCCGCGCCGAGCGGGCAAAGGTGAACGCCCTCTTCGCCGATCCCGAGCCGGACGACGACTCCATCGCCGGCGTGGTGGAGGTGGTGCGGGGGCGTGGCGGGCTGGAGTTTGCGCGCGAGGCGGCGCTGGAGTGCGCGGGCCGTGCGGCCGACGCGCTGGAGGGGCTGCCGCACGGCCCGGCGCTGGACGCGCTGCGCGACGGCATCGTATACGCGGTAGAGCGGCAGCGCTGAAATTCGCGGGCGTGCGGCACTCGTCTTGCCTGCGGGCTGGGCGAACGCCGCACGACCACCAGATGAACGGGTTGGGGAGGTGAGATGAGCGTAGGCGGACGCCGGCGCGCGGGCCGGATGCTGGTGGTGGTGCTGATCGGGCTGCTGCTTGGGGCGCTGCTGTCGGAGCTGTCGATGCGGTTCATGCCCGACAGCACGGCGCGAACGTTCTTCACCACGTCCGTGGCCGCGGCCTTCGGTCCGCTGGTGGTGGACCTGGTGGCGGTGGGCTTCACGCTCGGCCCGCTGGTGCTGCGGCTGGACTTCCTGAGCGTCCTCGGCGTTCTCGTCGTCGCCCTGGCCGTGCGCACCTGGCTGTAGGCAGCCGCACCCTGATCCACATCGAACGAGCCCTCTCCCCCATCGCGCGGGGAGAGGGCTTCGTCGTGATCGGCCAACAGAAGAAAAGGTTGGATACAGAGGAACAGAAAAAGCCAGAGGAACAGAGGAAAAGAGGAAGGTCGCCCCTGGTTTTCCTCTGTTCCTCTGCGTACCCCTGTTCCTCTGTACCCCTAATTCTTTTCTGTCGAGGGATGCGAGAAGCCCCGCCTCCCGGTGCGGGAAGCGGGGCTTCGAAGCCGTCAGGCGGATCGGGAAAGGATCAGCTCGCGCGGGCGGCCTGGGCCTGCAGCTTGGCGCGGTTGTCCTTGATCTCGGCGTCCTCGCGCACGTTGGACATCCACTGCCCCAGCAGGTCCTGCTGCATGGCGCGCAGTGCCTGCTCGCGCAGCGTCACCTTCTGCCGCTCGAACTCGCGGCGGTCGGCGGCGGTGCGGGCGGCGGGGCGCACCAGGAACACGCCCGCGGGGGTCACCGCCACGGGGCCCACCTGGCCGATGGCCGTGCCGAACGCCGCGCCCACGGCCGCGTTCGCCTGGCCCAGCGTGGGGTTGGCCTCCACGCGGGTAAAGGGGCCCGCGCGCTGCACCGTCAGGCCGCGCGCCGTCGCAACCTGCTCCAGCGTGCGCCCGCCGCGGACCTCGGCCAGCATCTTCTCCGCCTCGGCGCGGCCCGCGTCGCGGCGCTTCTCGTACACCAGCTGCTGGCGGATGGCGGGCGTGGCCTCGGCCAGCGGCGTGTCGCCGGCCGGGTGGTAGCTCTCCATCTCCACCAGGTACAGCGCGTCCGGCGTCTCCAGCACCTCGCTCACCCGCACGGGGTCGTCGCCCGCGGCGCGGTTGGCGGCCTCTTCCTGCGCCCAGTTGAGCGCCGCGATGGCCGGGCCCACGCCCGGGATCATCGGGTTGGTGGCGCTCACCTCCACCCCCTCGCGGAAGGTGACGTTGGGCTGCCCCGCGGCGGCCGCCTTGAGGCCGCGCGTGAGCCCCGCCTCGGCAATCCGGTCCAGCTGCGTCTCCAGCCGGTCCACGTCGGCCACGTTCTTCTCGAAGTTGAGCAGGATGTGGCGCGCCTTGACCTGCTCGCCCGTGCGCTCGTCCACGCGCACCAGGTGCACGCCGAACTGGGTGACCACGGGGTCCGACACCTGGCCCACCGGCAGCGAGAACGCCACCGAGTCGAACGCCGGCACCATCTGCCCGCGGGTAAAGGCGCCCAGGTCGCCGCCCTGCTCCTTGTTGGACTCGTCGTCGCTGTTGGCGCGCGCCACCTCGGCAAAGTCGGCGCCGGCGGCGATCTCGGCCTTGAGCTCGCGGGCGCGCTGCACCGTAGCCTGGCGGTCCGCGTCGCCGATGGTGAGCGGGATGTACGCCACCTTGAGCCGCGCGCCCTCCGTGCGGCGGAAGCGCTCGCGGTTCTCCTCGTAGTAGCGGCGCACCTCGGCGTCCGTCACCGCCGGGTCCCTGGCCACCAGCTTGGTCAGGTCCAGCTGCACGAAGTCGACCGTGGCCGTCTCGGTGCGGTCCTGAAAGGCGCGCCACAGCTCGGCGTCGGTGATGTAGCGGCCGGCGGTGAGCTGGCGGGTCAGCTTCTCCTGCGGCAGCTGCTGGCGGTAGTACCCCTCCAGCTGCGCGAACATGTCGGCCGACATCGTGGGGCCCGCCAGGAACTCGCGGTACTTGTTGATGTCGAACTGCCCGTTGGTCAGGAAGATCTCCTGCTGGGCGAAGGACGGGTGCGGAAGGTTGCGGGCCGCCCACACCACCTCGCGGTCGCTCACCCGGATGCCGCGGCGCTCCAGCTCCTGGCGCATCAGCGTCTCCTGCACCAGCTGCTCCCAGGCCTCGTCCTGGATGCGGCGGGCGGTCTCGTCGGTGACCTCGCCCTGCTGCTGGGCCTGCTGGTAGAGCGCGTTGTAGCGCTCGTTGTACGCCACCGCGCTGATGGGGTCGCCGTTCACGCTCCCCAGGTTCTGGGTGCCGCCCAGGCCGCCGCCCAGCGCGTCCATGCCGATCTCGAACACCATCCACCCCAGAAAGAACACCATCAGGAGCGGAACGATGATCTTGCCGGCCGTGGACCGGATCATCTGCATCATCATGGGAAAACGAACTCCACGTGGATCGGAGCGCACGGCATGCGCTCCGGCTGAGGGGTTGCCGGGTCTGGAACGCTGCAGAAGAGCAGGAAAGTGAAGCCGCCAAAGATATTTAGACGGCACCCGCCACGCAACCCGGGGCGGCGGGCCGGGCGTTGTTGACACCGGTTGCGCGCCAGATTTATGTTGCACCCCCTGTCGCCCCAGCCTTGCCCCGGCTTTTCCCGCGCACTCTTCACGCGTCCATGGCAGACCTTTCGCCCGAGCTAACCGCCCGCATCCAGTCGCTCGAGAGCAGCTACGCGGACAATCCGGGGCGCTACTTCGTGGCGCTGGCGGGCGCGTGGCGCGAGGCGGGCGAGATCGGCCGTGCCGAGGAGATCCTGCGCGAGAACCTCAAGCGCTTTCCCGGCCTGAGCGCCCACGTGCTCCTGGGGCGCTGCCTGGCCGACCGCGGCGCCGTGCAGGAGGCGGCCAACGAGTTCCAGTACGTCCTTTCCATCGACGCGCAGAACCTGATCGCCCTGCGCACCCTGGCCGAGATGGCCGCCGCCAGCGGACGCCGGGCCGAGGCGGAGAAGTGGTACAACGGCCTGCTGGCGGTGGATCCCATGAACGCCGAGGCCCGCGCCGCGCTGCAGGAGCTGGCCCGCGGCGGCGCCGACGCGGCCGTGGCCGACCAGCCCGTGCAGCTGGGCACCGGCTGGGGCGGCGCCTCCGAGCCCCTTGCCGCCGCCGGCGGGGCCGACGCGGACGGGGCCGACGAGTTCGGGATGATCGACCTTTCCACCCCCGACGCCTCGGCCGCCGACGCCTCGGGCGTGGCGGCGGACGACGACGCGGGGGAGTGGGGCGACCTTCCCTTCGACATCCCCTCCACCACCGGGGCCGCGCCCGCTTCCACGCCCTCCGGCGCGGGGAGCGACTTCGACGCGTTCGGCTTCGGCAGCGTGGACCTGGACGCGCAGCCGGGCGGGCCGGAGACGGACGAGACGGGTGCGGTGGGGGCGTGGCTGGACGCGGACGCGCGGCAGGACCCGGGCGAGAGCGCGGCCGACGACCGCGGGGCGCTGGCGCCGC
Organism: Longimicrobium sp.; assembly: GCA_036379135.1. GTDB lineage: Bacteria > Gemmatimonadota > Gemmatimonadetes > Longimicrobiales > Longimicrobiaceae > Longimicrobium. Next base: position 4,114 of record DASUVG010000169.1, on the reverse strand, counting down.
TGGGCGCGGACGACGACCTGCTGGACGCGCCCCTGGCCGGCGCGGACCTCCCCTTCCTGGACGCGGACGACACCGTTCCGGCGGACCTGCCGCTGCTGGTCGCGCACGACCCCGTCCCGGCGGACCTGCCGCTGCTGGATGCGCACGACCCCGTTCCGGCGGACCTGCCGCTGCTGGACGCCGAGGCCGCCGGCGCCCCCGGCTTTCCCGCCTTCGACGCGCCCTCGCACGATGACGGCTTCCCCGTCTTCTCCTCCGCCCCGGCGGACGCCACGTCTCCCCTCCCCGCGTTCGACGCGGACGCGGACGACGGGGACCACGCGGACCATCCCGTGGACGCCGAGGTGGTGACGGAGACCATGGCGGAGCTGTACGCCGCGCAGGGGCTGCTGCAGCAGTCGGCGGACACCTACCGCGAGCTGATCCGCCAGCGGGGCGAGGAGCCCGGCCTGGTGCGCCGGCTGGCGGAGATCGAGGCGCGCCTGCACCCCGCCGCCGCGGAAGCCCCGGCCCCCGCGGCGGACGAGGCGCCGGACTGGCTGGCGTCGGTGGATGCGTTCGCCATGGGCGGCGCCGCGGCGGGCCTCGCCGCGGTCCACATGAGCCCCGAGCCCGACCCCGCCGACGCCGCGCCGGAGCCGCCGGCCTTCGACCCCGTCGAGGAGCCCGCGTACGCCGACGCCGCGGTGGTCGCCGACTTCGCCGCGACCGAAGCCGCCGCGGGGGCCGACGACTTCGCCCCGCCGCCGGCCGAGGCCGCGGCGGCGGAGGCTGCGCCGGCGGCGGACGCGTTCACGGATCCCTTCGCGGATTCGTTCGTCGGCGGCTTCGAGGGCGCCGGGGCCCCCGCGGCGGCGCCGGAGCCCGCGTTCGCTGCCGCGCCGCCGGTGCCGGGGGATGCGGATCGCGAGCCGTGGCAGGCGCCGTCCGTCCGCGAGACGGAGCCCGTCCCGTTCGACCTGATCGTGGTGGAGGAAGACGGCGACACCGTCGCCGCGCCGCCCGAGGTCGTCGCCGACGTCAGCGCCGACTGGGCCATCGCCGCCGCTCCGCTGGGGGACGACGAGGACGCCGCGGAGGAGGCGACGGCGGCCTCCGCCACCGCCTCCGCGTCCCGCGCGTCCTCGATGCGCGCCTACTTCTCCTCGCTCCTCGCCTGGACGCCCGGCCAGTCCGCGGCCTCTGCCGCCGCGCCGGCCGAGCCCGCGGCCGAAGCGCCCGCGTTCGACGCGGCGCCGATTGCGGCCGACGAGCCCGTGGCCGAAGCGCCCGCGTTCGACGCCCCGCCCGCCGCCGAGCCCATCGTCGTCGGCGAGCCTGCGGCCGAAGCGCCCGCCGAGCCGACGCCCACCGCCGATCCGTGGGCGGAATCGCCGACATCCGCCGAGCCGACGGCTGCCGCCGATCCGTGGGCCGAGTCGCCCGCACCCGCCGAGCCGACTCCAGCCGCCGACCCGTGGGCCGAGTCGCCTGCGTCCGCAGAGCCCTCGCTCGACCCGTGGGCCGAGTCGCCCGGGCCCGACGAGCCGACGCCCGCCGAGCCGGCCGCCGCGGAGGAGCCGTGGACGGAGCAGCCCGCCCCGCCCGCCGCCGACCTCTCCGCCTTTGGCGACGCGCCCGCCGCGGAGGCTTCGCCGGCCGCGAACGGCGAGCCGTGGGCCGCCGCGCCGGAAGCCGCGCCGCAGGCCGCGGGCGACATCCCGCTCTTCGACCTGGACGCGGAGCCGTGGGCCGGGGCGCCGCCCGCCGCGGAGCCGCCGAGCATCGACTCGTTCGAGCTGTCCGACGAGATCGCGCCCCCCGCGCCGCCCGCCGCCGCCGAGCCGGAAGAGGCGCTGCCGTGGGAGCTGCCCGCCGAGCCCGCGGCCACCACGCCGGAGCCCGCGGCGGACGCGGGCGCCTTCTCGTTCGAGGACTTCTTCTCCGGCGGCGCGCCCGCCGCGGCGGAGACTCCCGCCGCGCCCGAGCCCGAGCCGGCACCCCTGCCGCAGGCGGAACCGGAGCCGGAGCTGCCGTCGTCGTTCGTCCCCAGCCTGGCGTTCGAGCCGGTGGCGCCGCCCGCGGCCCCCGCGACTCCGCCGCCGGCCGCCCCCGCCGCCCCCGCCGCGAGCAGCGCCCCGGCGGGCGGCCAGGACGAGGAGGACGAGGACCTGGAGAGCTTTCAGGCCTGGCTGCAGAGCCTGAAGCGGTGAACATCGAGGTCATTCACGGGCCCAACCTGAACCTGCTGGGCAGGCGGGAGCCCGAGATCTACGGCCGCGCCACCCTGGCCGAGATCGACCAGGAGCTGGAGCGGCTGGGACGCGAGCTGGGGGCGCGGGTGCGCTCGTTCCAGAGCAACCACGAAGGCGGCCTGGTGGACCACGTGCAGGGCGCCGCGGCAGAGGCCGACGGCTTCGTGGTGAACGCCGGCGCGTACACGCACACCAGCATCGCCCTGGCCGATGCGCTGGCGGGAGTGGCGCGTCCGTACGTGGAGGTGCATCTTAGCAACGTTTTTTCCCGGGAGCGCTTCCGGCACCGGTCGTACCTGGCGGCCGGCGCCCTGGGCGTGATCTCGGGATTCGGCGTGGACAGCTATCGTCTCGGGCTGCGCGCGCTGGTGGAGCACTTGAAGAAAAGAAGTACCTAGTGCCGAGTGCCGAGAGGATCGGACTACCAGGCACTCGGCACTCGGCACTAGGCACTAGGCACTCGGCACTGGGCACTGAACGCGACGGAGCTTCCGTTCGCACCAAAACAGGAGAGAACGTGGCTACGACGGCCGACTTCCGGAACGGAATGACCATCAACCTCGACGGCACGCTGTTCACCATCCTCTGGTTTCAGCACCACAAGCCCGGCAAGGGCAACACGGTGGTGCGCAGCAAGCTGCGCAACGTCCTCACCGGCGCCGTGCTGGACAAGACGTTCCGCGCGGGCGAGCGCATCGAAGAGGTGCGGCTGATGCACCGGCCCATGACGTACAGCTACACCGACGGGCACCTGTACCACTTCATGGACCTGCAGACGTACGACGAGATCTCGCTCGCCGCCGAGGTGATCGGCGAGGAGCAGCTCAAGTACCTCAAGGAGGGAATGGAGGTGGACGGGCTGGTGCACGGCGAGAAGGTGATCTCGGTGGAGCTGCCCTTCTTCGTCATCCTGGCCATCACCCAGACCGACCCCGGCGTGCGCGGCGACACCGCCACCGGCGGCACCAAGCCCGCCACGCTGGAGACCGGCGCCGTGGTGCAGGTGCCGCTGTTCCTGAACGAGGGCGACGTGATCCGCGTGGACCGCCGCGAGGACAAGTACATGGAACGCGCGAAATGATCGACCTGGACTTCATCCGCGGGCTCATCGAGGCGGTGGACGACAGCGGGATCGACTCGCTGGAGATCGCCCGTGGGGGCACGAAGATCCGCATCAACAAGACGCCCCCGCCCGCGCCCGTAGCCGCCGCGGCGGCCGCCCCCGCGGTGGCGCCCGCCGCCGCGCCCGCGCCCGCCCCAACCGCCGCCGCCGCGCCGGCCGAGGCCGCCGCGCCCGCGCCCCCCGCCAGCACGCTGGTGGAGATCAAGTCGCCCATGGTGGGCACCTTCTACCGCGCGCCGGCCCCCGAGGCCCCCGCGTACGTGGAGCTGGGCAGCCGCATCACCAAGGGGCAGACGCTGTGCATCCTCGAGGCGATGAAGCTGATGAACGAGCTTCCCTCCGAGGTGAACGGCACCGTGCGCGAGGTGTGCGTGGAGAACGGCGAGCCCGTGGAGTTCGGCCAGGTCCTCTTCCGCATCGAGCCGGCGTGAGCGACACGGCGGGGAGCGCGGCACCCGCAGGGCAGGCGGGCCGCGCGGAGTTCAACCTGCGCGACGCGCTGCAGGAGATGGTGCGCAGCAGCGCCAGCGACCTGCACCTCAAGGTGGGGCGCCCGCCGGTGCTGCGCATCAACGGCGAGCTGAGCGACACGCGGCTGGGCGTGCTGCGGCCGGAAGACCTCAAGCGCTGCGCCGAGCAGACGCTGAGCCCCCGGCAGCGCGAGGAGTTCGCCGAGCGCAAGGAGATCGACTTCGCCATCGGGGTGCAGGGGCTGGGGCGGTTTCGCGCCAACATCTTTCAGCAGCGCGGCACCTAC
>DASUVG010000168.1:0-15767 GCA_036379135.1 Longimicrobium sp. | reverse complement strand
CCGTTCACCCGTTCACCCGTTCACCCGTTCACCCGTTCACCCGTTCACCCGTTCACCCGTTCACCCGTTCACCCGTTCACCCCGCCCCACCCCGCCGCTGCACCCAGCGGTCGTACCGCCGCAGCGAGGTCGCCGGCTCGTCGGTGTACCAGAGGTAGCCGGTGCGGCGCTCCTCGCCGATCTCGGAGAGGTCGTAGCGCACCTGGCCGTCGCGGTCGCTGAAGATGGGGCGGTTGGTGCCGATCTCGTAGAAGCGCGCCCACAGCGGCCCCGCGCCCTCCCGCGCCGTCAGCACGCCGCGCGGCGCATACTCGTAGCCGGTGATGGCCGCCTCGCGGAACCACGCCGCGGCGCCGTGGATCGCCTCCACCACGGCGGGCGAAGGATCGCGCAGCTCCATCAGGAAGTCGAGGATGGCCGCGCTCTCGCGCCCGCTGAGCGACGCGTGCTCGTACGCGCGCGCCTTTACCGGCGCAAAGGCGATGGGATCGTGCTGCGCGCCCCACACCGTCCTCCGTCCCTGGACGACCACCTGCGTCGCCAGGATGCAGCCGACCCCGCGCTCCACCGCCGCCCCCGCGCGCGTCCGCACCCCGTCCGGCACCCACGCCTGCCCGCCGGCCGCGGCGTCGCGCAGCACCCGCAGCGCGTTGACGGTGGCGTCGTCGTTGTAGGTGGCGGCGTCGTGGTAGCCGCCCATCAGCGGATACGCCTGGGGCCAGCATCCCGTGGGCTGCTGCGCGGCCAGCAGGTACTCGATGCCCCGCAGGAACGACGCGCGGTGCGCCGGATCGTCATGCGTGGCGATGACGCTCGCGAGAAAGCGCAGCTGCTCGGTCGTCGCGCCGTTGTCCAGCGTGCCCACCCAGGTCCAGCGCTCCTCGGCGGACCAGCTCTCGCCGGCCTCGCGCGGCCTCACGAAGTCGATGCGCTTGCTCCACCCGCCGCTGGGCGTCTGGTACGTGACGAGGACGTCCGCCAGCCGGCGCGCGGAGTCGCCGCGGAACCACGCCTCCGTCATGGCGTCCGTCACCGCGAAGCCGCGGCCCGCGGGCGCCGGCGTCCACCGCTCGCGGCCCGCGGCGCGCAGCTCGGCGTCCATCGCGGCGCGATCGGCGGCCGCGAGCTGCCGCGATCGCTCCAGGTACCGCTGCCACTCCGCGCGCGCGGGCTCCGGCAGCGCCGCGATGCGCCAAGCGGCCAGCAGCGTGTCCGGCACCGTCGCCGCCGCGGGCGGGGCCGAGGCCGGCCCCTGCTGCGCCGCCGTGCACGAGACGCCCGCGAGCACCGCCAGCGCCGCGATCGTAATCCGGATCATCTCACATCCCCAAGAAGAGGTTGGGGTACAGAGGAACGGAGAAAAGCCGGAGGAACAGAGGAAAAGACGGCGGAACACTGGTTTTCCTCTGTATCTCCGTGTTTTTCTCTGTTCCTCTGTACCCCCATGCAGTTTCGTTCACGGGCGCGGATCCCAGCCGTCCAGCACGCGGACGATGGTGTACTGCGCCGCCTGCTCCGGCGTCAGCACGCGGCGCGTGGGGCTGGCGACGGCGCCGGGGCCGGTGGTGCCGTGCTCGTAGAAGCGCGCGTCCTCCGGCCGGTTCTCTACGCGGTGGCCCGCCGCGTCGGTGCTGTTCATCGGCGACCACCCCGTCGCGCCGACGTGGTCGTCCATCCACACCCCGATGAACACCGCGCTGCCGATGGCGTCCGGCCGCCCCGACGGGTGCCACGGCCGCCCCAGCGTCACCGAGTTCGGCGCCATCCCCGGCGTCTCCTTCTTCAATCGCCCGCCCAGGAAAAGAAAGCCGTACGGCTGCGAGATCGGCGTGCTGGGCGCGGTCACGTAGCCGTTGCTGGTCGCGCTGCCGCGGTCGCGGGAGACGATGTCGCAGTCGTGGAACACCGCCCGCCCCGCGCCGAAGATGAAGTCCACGCTCCCCAGGATCTCGCAGCGGTGGAAGTACGACCGGCCCGCGTTGGGGAACAGCGTGTCCTGGTGGCCGGCGAGCCGGCAGTCGCGGAACACCGCGCGGTCGCTGCCGGAATCCAGCATCACCGCCACCGCCTGCGTGCCGCTGATCTTCGCGGGGTCGTCGTCCGCCCTGGCCGCGTTGGCCATGAAGTCGAACCCGTTCTCCACCGTCATCCGCTCCAGCCGGAACCCCGGCGCTGCGATGCGCAGCGTCCAGCTTCCCCGCGTGCCGTACGTCCAGCCGCCGGGGCTGCGGTGCCCGGCCGCCACGTCGTAGGTGAGCACCGTGCCGTCGCGGCTCTCGCCCACCAGGTGCACGTTGGGCCTGTCGATGCTCAGCTTCTCGTAGTAGCGCCCGTCGCGCACCGCGATGACGAACGCGTCGCGCCCGTCCGCCGGCGCCGCCGCCAGCGCCGCCCCGATCGTCCGATACGTGGGCACCCCCGCGACCGCCTCGCCGTCCGCGCCGCCGTGCCGCGCATCCACCACCACGTTCGCGCGGGATGGAGCCGTCGGAAGCGGCGCGGCGGCGTGCCTGGCGGACCACCCCTCGTACTGGGTGAGCACCCCCGCCGGATAGGGATTGAACCAGGTGTACGTCCCGGCATCGTCCTCGTCCCGGGGCCACTCGTACGAGAGCGTATCCCCGCGGACGAAGAGCGCGCGGTTGCTGCCGATCTCGTAGAACCGCGCCCACACCGGTCCCGCGCCCACCCGCGGCACCGCCCTGCCCCGGACGGGAAGGTCGTAGCCCCAGAGCATTGCCTCGCGCACCCAGCCCACGCCGCCGCGCACCGCGGCCGCCACGCGCGGGTCGTCCCCATCCAGCTGCATCAGGAACCAGAGGATGGACGAGCCGTGCTGGCCGCCGAGCGCCGCGGGCTCCGGCCCCGCCACCGGCGCCAGGGTGAGCGGATCGTGCTGCGGCGCCCAGCCGGTGCGCCGCCCATCCACCACCACCTGGCTATCCGCGGTGCAGCCGGCGCCGCGCGCCAGGCTCTCCCCCGCCCGCCGCCGCGCCGCGTCCGGCACGAAGCCGAAGTCGCCGCGCGCCACGTCGCGCAGCAGCCGCAGGACGTCCACCATCGCGCCGTCGGAGAAGGGGACCGCGTCGTGATGTCCGCCCAGCAGCGGATAGCTGAGCGGCCAGCAGCCGTTGGGGAGCTGCGCCGTAAAGACGTAGTCCAGCCCGCGCAGGAACGCCCGGCGGTAGCGCTCGTCGCCGCGCGCGCGGTCGGCGCTGCCCAGAAAGCGCATGTGGTGCGTGGTGGCGCGCTCGCGGAAGGTGCCCGCCAGGCCGCCGCCGTCCTCCCGCGCCACGTACGCCTGCCCCGGGCGGCGGGGCCCGCGGGTCAGGTCCGCCAGCCTGGACCACCCGCCGGAGGGCATCTGGTACGAGACGATGGCGTCCGCCATCCCCCGCGCCGCGTCCGTATCGAACCACTCCCGCGGCTCCATGCCGTCCTCGAGGGCGAAATTCCCCCCCGGCGGCGTGGGGATGGGCTGCGCGATGCCGGCCGCGCGCATCTCGGCGGCCAGCGATTCGCGGTCCAGGGCCGCCAGCCCGCGTGACGTCTGGACGTAGCGCTCCCACGCGGGCCGCTCCGCCGCCGGCAGCGCGGCGATGCGCGACGGGCTCAGCAGCGTGGAGTCGGCCTGCGCGTCCAGCCCCCCGGCCGCGAGCGCCGCCGCGAGAAAGGCGTTGGGGAGGATGGAGATGCGCATCAGCGCGGTCCGGCCGGGGCGGGCGCGGTGGTCCCCGGCAAGCAGCGCAGCCAGCTCCGGCACCGACTCGCGGATGCCATCGACCGCCAGCCCCGCCATCAACTCCGCGCCGAGGGGGGAGAAGTGCGTATTGTCTTCCAGCCCCTGCGGATAGTTGGCGTGGGTACCCGGCGGGATGTGGAGAAAGAGCGCCTTCGACGGCTCGGTTCCGTACGCGCGGATCACCCGCTCGCTGCTGCGGTGCATGTCGATCAGCGGCACCCGCAGCTCCGCGGCGACCGCGCGCACGAGGTCCGGGTACTCGCCGTGCGCGTCGTAGAACGCACCGTTCTCGTCGAAGCGGCGGCGCATCACCGGCGTGAACAGCACCGGATGCGCCTGCCTGGCGCGCACCTCGGCGACGAAGCGCTGCAGGTTGCGGCGGTAGTCGGCGGGGGGCGTGTAGCGGTCGGTCTTTTCCACCGACGCGTCGTTGTGACCGAACTGGATGAAGACGTAGTCGCCGGGCCGCAGCGCGTCGGCGATCTCCCCCCAGCGGCCTTCTTCGATGAAGGTGCGCGTGCTGCGCCCGTTGCGCGCCAGGTTCACCACCCGCGCGCGGTCCATGTCGAAGTGCTGCTGCAGGTGCTCGCCCCACCCCGTCTCCGGCCGCCGGCTCGCCAGCTTCTGCGCCATGGTCGAATCCCCCGCCAGGTAGATCGCCGGAGGACGGTCGAGCAGCGTGAATCCCGCGAGCAGGAGCAGAACCGGCAGAATGCGCAGGGCTTTCATCGGCATTCGGAGGAGGGATGATGGCGATCGGACGGCTCGCCGCGCTCCTTGGATGGAGAACGGCGCCAAGATTGTTCTCATCCGAAACAATTGCAGTGGAAGGTATACGCGATGGAGCGCGGAAGCAATGCCCCGCGTGTCCAGCCAACGAAAAAGATTAGCCTCACACGGAGTCAACGGAGTCAACGGAGTTTTCTCGTGCCGTGAAGCAGGCCCCATGCAGGGTCAGCGAAAAAGATTGGTTGGGTACAGAGGAACAGAGAACTGCCAGAGATACAGAGGAAAATGGAGGAACGGCATCCTCTTTTTCCCTCTGTATCTCTGGTTTTTGTCTGTTCCTCTGTACCCCAACCTGTTTTTGGATCAGTTGATGGACGGAAAGAAGCTTCCGCCGGCACGGAGCAACTCCGTTAACTCCGTTGACTCCGTGTGAGGCCCCAATCAGTTGCGGAGCTCAGCCGGTATTGCGAAGGCCCTGGGCGATGCCGCTGAGCGTGGTCGCGAGGGCGCTGTCCAGGCGCGCGGCCTCGTCCTCGTCCGCCACGCCGTGCTCGCGCTTGCGCTGGAGCAGGACGATCTGCAGCAGCGAGAGCGGATCGACATACGGGTTGCGGAGCGCGATGGCCGCCTGCAGCACGGGGGCGTCGTCCAGCAGGTGCGCGGCGCCGCGGACGCGAAGGATCGTGTCCACCGTGCGGCGGAACTCCTCCTCCAGCCGCCCCAGCAGGGCCACGTCCCCGCCCAGCCGCTCCACGTAGGCGCGCGCGATGACGAGGTCCGCCTTGGCGCACACCATCTCGATCTTGCCCAGCAGGTCGTCGAAGAACGGCCAGGTGTCCGCCATCCGCCGCAGCAGCTCCACCCCGCCGGGCGCCTCCGCGGCCTCCGCCAGCGCGGTGCCGGCGCCCAGCCACGCCGGCAGCATCAGCCGGTTCTGCGTCCACCCGAACTGCCAGGGGATGGCGCGAATGCCCATGATCCCCGCCCCCGCCCCCGGCCGGTACGCGGGCCGCGACCCGAAGCGCGCGTCCGCCAGCTCCTCCACCGGCGTGGCCGCGCGAAAGAGCGCGAACACCTCGTCCCCCTCGTGCACCAGTTCGCGGTAGACGCGCAGCGAGCGGGCGGAAAGCCGGTCCATGACCCCGCGGAACGCCGCCTCCTCCCCCGGCTCCGCGTCGTCGCGCCAGTCGGAAAAGGCGTGCAGCAGCGTGCCCCCCAGCGTCACCTCCAGCGTGCGCTCGGCGATGGCGGAAAGGCCGAACTGCTGGGAGATGATCTCGCCCTGCTCGGTGATCTTGATCCGCCCCTCCACCGTGTCCGGCGGGAGCGCCGCCAGCGCGCGGTGCACGGGCGACCCGCCGCCGCGCCCCACGCTGCCGCCGCGGCCGTGAAAGAGCGTCAGCTCCACCCCGCGCTCGCGAAAGAGCGCCGACAGCGCCTCCTGCGCCTGGTGCAGCCCCCAGGCGCTGGCCAGGATCCCCGCGTCCTTGCCGGAGTCCGAGTAGCCGATCATCACCTCCTGCCGCCCCCCGCGCGCCTGCAGCTGGCGGCGGTAGACGGGGTCGTCCAGCAGCGAGCCCATCACCTCCGGCGCGCGCTCCAGGTCGTCCAGCGTCTCGAAGAGGGGGACCACGTCGATGCGCGACACCGGCGGGTCCGCCGCCAGGTCCACCAGCCCCGCCTCGCGCGCCAGCAGCAGCACGCGCAGCAGGTCCTCCGCCGAAGTGGTCATCGACACGATGTAGGTGGATGCGGCCGCGGCGCCCGACTCGTCCTGCACCGTGCGCACGGCGCCGAACGTCTCCAGCACGCGGCGCGTCCCCTCCTCCACCGGCACGTGCGGGCCCACCAGCGGGCGCCGCGCCAGCAGCTCGCCGCGCAGCGACTCGCCGTCCGGCTCCGCCAGCCCCACCTGCGCCGCCACGTCCGCCAGCGCCGCGGAGTGCGCGGACGCGTGGTCGCGCACGTCCATCATGAAGCCGTGGAACCCGTGCGCCCGCAGCCCCACCAGGAGCGGGTCCAGCGCCGCGCGGCACACCTGCCGGGCGCCCGCCGCCACCAGGCACTCGCGCACCAGCAGCAGGTCGCGCTCGAACGCCGCCGCGTCCGCGTACGCCGCCGGCTCGTGCGCGGGGCGCCCCGCGTCGCGCGAGGCCACCCGCCGGCGCGTGGCCTCGAGCCTGCCGGACATGAAGCTGAGCTTGAGCCGCACCGGCTCGTCGGCGTTGCGGCGGCGGTTGGCCTCCCACACCTCCGGCAGCACCGCGCGGTCCGCGTCCAGCGACTCGCGCAGGGCCGGCCCCGGCTCCGCCACCTGCGCGGAGAGCGAAAGCTGCTCCACCAGCGTCTCCACCTCGCGGCGGTAGCGGCCCAGGATCACGTGGCTGGCCCGCCGCGCCGCCGCCACCGTCACCTCCGGCGTGACGTTGGGATTGCCGTCGCGGTCCCCGCCGATCCAGTTGCCGATGCGCAGCGGCGTCGCCAGCCGCAGCCCCTCGTCGGCCTGCACGCCGAACTCGTCCTCGAACGCCCGCACCAGCGCGTCCTGCGCCTTTGCCCCCGCCTCCAGCAGCCGCGTCTCCAGGTACCAGAGGCCCGTGCTCACCTCGTCCATCACCGACGGGCGGTCGCGGCGCACCTCCGCCGTAAGCCACAGCAGCTCGATCTCCCCCTCCAGCGCGTCCTCCACCGGGCGCCGCTCGGCGGGGGGCGTGGCCTCGCGCCGCAGCAGCAGGTCCGCCACGCGCGACTGCAGCGCCAGCAGCGTGCGCCGTGTGCTCTCGGTGGGATGCGCCGTCATCACCGGCCGCACGTCCAGCCGCGCGATGGCCTCGGCCACCTCGCCCGCCGTCCTGCCGCCCTCGCGCAGCTGCCGCAGCGTCCACCGCGCGGAGGCCGTCTGCGGCTCGCTGCCGCCCTGGCGCAGGTAGTCGGCGCGGCGGCGCACGCGGTGCACCTGCTCGGCGGTGTTGATGAGGAGAAAGAAGAGCGTGAACGCCCGCGCCGCCGACGCGCACGCCTCCAGCGGCAGCGCCGCCACGCGCTCCAGCAGCTGCTCGAACGTGGGCGCACCCGGATCGCCGCGCCGCCGGTCGCGGCAGGCGCGGCGCAGCCCCTCCACCGTCTCCAGCGCCTGCTCGCCCTCCAGCCGCCCGATCACCCGCCCCAGCGCCGCGGCCAGCCAGCGCACGTCCTCGTGCAGCGGCACGTCCTCCGCGCGCGTCTCCGGCTCCGGCGGCACGGCGGAAGATGCGGCCGCGGCGGTCGCGGCGGGGTCGATCGTGGCGGGCTCGTGTTCCATGGATTTCGCTGGATGGGGATGCGGCACGGCGTTCGATCGCCCACGCGTCATGATGCGGGCCACGCGTGCGCGGATGCGGACTCGATTAGATTGTTCTGGGCCGGAACAATTGATCCGAATGTATCCGGCAGAGTGGAAGCCCGCAACGCCAGCCCGCGCTCCTGCGAGTCGCCCCGGCCGCGGAACCGTTCCGCGCCCAAGGCTGAAGAGCGACTCCTGGAGGCCTGCGTGAAATACCCCTCGCACGCGGACGGACGGGGGCCCGCTCCCGCGAACTCGAACTCGCCGACCACGCGGTCGGCGGTGGATTCACGGACGCGCACGTACCCGGACCGGCCCATGTACCGGTCCGCATCCCCGGGCGACACTTGTAGCGCCGCAACGATCAGCAGGAGCGTGGGATCCAGGCTGTGCCTGCCCACCGGAAATGCGAACGACGGTCCGATCAGGCCACCATCGAACGAGATCTCAGGATACCCGCCGTGTCCCACCGGGAACTCCTGCCCCGTGCACGCTGTGGCCAGCAGGCGCCCGTCGTCACGATCGAGCACCCCCAGCGCAAGTTTGTTGACGAGCACGCGGCGGCCGCAGACGCCCAGCCAGGACGCGCCGAGCAGCCCACCCGTCCGCCGGAATTCGCCCGGGCCAATCCGACAATTTCCACAATCTCCCCCAGCGGCGACGCGTGCCGGGACGCGTCATTATCGCTAGAATGTGCGGACCCGCCGCTGGACCACGTTCATTCGACCCGTGAATTCACATGGCTGCCGTGATGGATGAAAAGCGAGCGCTTGGCGCGGCGGTGGAGCTCTGCCGGCGCGTGTGGGCGGACCGGGCGCGGTGCGACCGCGAGGAGCGCGACTACAAGCTCGCGGTGGCGCGGCGCGTCAGAGAAGCGCTCCAGGCGGTCCAGAACGGGGGTGACTACCTGCCAATCCTTCGCCGCGCGTTCGCATCGCCCAACAACCTCACCTCGTACCGCGTACACGGCCCGTTCCTGACGTGGGCGCAGGCGAACCCTGAGCAGGCGCGAGCGGCGCTCCGCCACCTGATGTCGGGCGATGATCCACGCGAGCGAATAGACCGGTTTCTGGCGGAAACGCCAGCGGAAGCGGTGCCCGGCGGCACGGGAAACCGGCTTTCGCTCGCCTCGTTCTTTCTCTTTGGCCAGCAGCCGGAGCAGTTCCCCATCTTCCGGCACACCCCGTTCAACACCGTTGAGCGCGTGCTTCGTTTTCCGGTATCGCTCCCGGGCTCCACGCCGGGGCAGGTGTACGGAAACCACGTGACGTTTGCGCAGAAGTTGCGCGGCGCGTTACAGGAGGCAGGCATCCATGTCCGCGACATGCTCGACGTGCAGAGCCTCATTTTCATCCTGAGCAGTCGCGACGATCCCGAATTCACGAGCTGGAGAAACGGAGCGAGTCCCGTGAACGATCTTGCCTCGCTGGTAGAGCGGTTCCGTGAAGAACGCGGGTATCCCACGACATCGGACGACGCGGACCTGCGGGCCAGGGCGGAGTGGGAGGCGTACCTGCGGGATCAGCTGGAGACGGAGCAGCCGGACTGGCACACGCTTCAGTGGATCATCTCCAGCGGCACGTATGGAAACCCCGGTCCCCAATCGACCCTGAACGGCTACATCAACACGGCGGACGAGGAAGGGAGCCGCGCCCTTCAGCGCACGCTGCGCCGCCTGCTCCTGGACGACGAGCCTCTGGCGCGCCGGCTGGACGACGTGCTGGAAGGCGGCTACCGCATCCGCGGCTTGGGCGAGTCGGGGGCGATGAAGCTCGTCTCCATCGTGCACCCCGACCGCGTGCTCCCCGTGTTTCCGTTCGGCGGGGAAAAGGGGAAGGCCGCCCTGATGCGCCACCCCTCCCTCAACCTCACTCCTCCCGTGCCGGGCACCGCCAGCCGCGGCCAGTTGGCGGAACGGTCCAACGAGATGCTGCGGGCGCGCCTGGAGCCGTACTTCGGCACCGACACGCACGGCATGAAGGAGTTTCTCTACTGGCTGAGCTATGCGCAGACGCCCCCGAACGGCAGCGGGACCGAGGACAGGCTGCCCAAGCTGGCGGACGAGTTGCTGGTGAGCGAGGCGTTTCTGCGCGAGGTAGTCGACCTGCTGCGCGACAAGTGCCAGATCATCTTCTACGGCCCGCCGGGCACCGGAAAGACGTACATCGCGCGCAAGCTGATGGAGCACCTGGCGCCCGGCCGGCACACGGTGGTGCAGTTTCATCCCGCCTATGGCTACGAGGACTTTGTCCAGGGCTACCGGCCGGTCTCCGACGCGGCCGGCTCGCTGGGCTACCGCCTCAAGCCGGGCCCGCTGCTGCAGATGGCCCGCGCCGCGGACGCCGCGCGGGACCACGAGCACGTGATGCTGATCGACGAGATTAACCGCGGAAACCTGCCGCGCATCTTCGGCGAACTGCTGTACCTGCTGGAGTACCGCGACAGCGACGTGGCCCTCACCTACGCGGAGGAGGGCGAGCTGTTCAGCCTGCCCGGCAACCTGAAGTTCATCGGCACCATGAACACGGCCGACCGGTCCATCGCCCTGGTCGACGCCGCGTTGCGGCGCAGGTTCCACTTCGTCCCTCTATTTCCCGGCGAGGAGCCGCTCGACGGGTTTCTGGACCGCTGGCTCCAGCGACACCATCCGGAGATGGCCTACGTGGCCCGGCTGGTGGATCGGCTGAACGAGAGGCTGCGCCGCGAGCTGAACGCCAACCTGCAGGTGGGACACAGCCACTTTACCCGGAAAGACCTTTCTCCCGCCGTGCTGCAGCGCGTGTGGAAGTACGACGTGATGCCCTTTCTGCAGGACCAGCTGTTCGGACAGGAGCGTGAGCTGGAGCGGTTCACTCTGGAGCACCTGCTGGCGGAGACGAATGCGGACGATCGTCCTGAAGGAGCACCAGCGGGCGGCGCACCCGCTGGCGCCCGCTGAGCTGGATCAGGTGCTGGCCGCGGGTGTGGTGGACGTTCGCCCCACCGGCGCCCCCGGCGAGTACGAGCTTCACCCCGGCTCCACGGTGGGCACGGTGGTGCTGCCGTCGCTGCGCCTGCTGCTGCGCCCCAAGACGCCGCTCTCCAACCTCTTCTTTCTGCTGGGGTTCGGCAAAGAGCTGGCCTGGTGGAAGGAGCCGCCGTTCGACTACGCCGAAGAGCCGGACCTGCTGCGCGCCGTGGGCTGGCTGCTGGCCGCGGAAATCGGCCGCGCGCTCACCGCGGGGCTGGTGCACGGATACGTCGAGACACGGGACACGCTCTCCACGCTCAGGGGACGCATCGACACGGCCGCACAGATCCGGGCCCGGCAGGGACGGCCCTATCCGTTCGACTGCCGGTTCGACGAGTTCACCACCGATGTGGAGCTCAACCGGCTGGTGAAAGCCGCCATCGTGCAGATGCTGAAGGTACCGGAGCTGGATCCCGCCCTGGTGCGCGCGCTGCGCCATCACCTGAGGTCGTTCGCGGAGGTGAGCCTGGTGGAGTACGCCCGCGCCACGGTTCCGCAGATTGCCTTCACGCGCCTGAACGCGCACTGGGAGACGGCGGCGCGGCTCGCGCGCCTCGTACTCGCCAACCGTACGGTCGCGGACCGGGAGGGCGGCGTGGCCGCAAGCTCGTTCACGCTGAACATGAACACGCTCTTCGAGCGGTTCGTGCAACGGGCCGTGCGGCGGGCGTGCCGCGGAGGCGTGGAGGTTCTGCCGAACCCGCCACGCCCGCTCATGGCCGGCGTGCAGATGCACCCGGACTTGGTGCTGCGCAGCCACGGGCGGGACGTGGCGGTCGCGGACGTGAAGTACAAGCTGCCGGAGAACGTTGCGCAGGCGACCGACCTGTATCAGCTGCTGGCGTACTGCACCGCGCTGGGCCTTCCGTCCGGCACGCTCATCTACGCCGGCACCCTTGCACCGTCCGAGGGAGCGGTGATCAACTCCGGCATCCGCCTGGCCTCGGTAGCCATCGACCTGTCGCAGAGGCCTCCGGACCTCCTTCGGCAGACGGAAGCGGTCGCGCGGGGCCTCATCGCGGAGGTCACGGCTGAGGATCCACGGGCGCGGCGAACCGCCGCCGCATAGATTGCCGTGGATCCGGACCACATCCCTCAGCCCTCAAGCGACATGGCCGCCGACTTCCTGCTCTACGGGTCCTACGGGTACACGGGCCGCCTGATCGCCGAGCGGGCGCGCGAGCTGGGGCTCACGCCGCTGCTGGCGGGCCGCGACGCGACTCAGGTCGAGGCGCACGCGGCGGAGCTCGGTCTGCCGCACCGCGCCTTTCCGCTGGACGACGCGGCGGCGCTGGACGCGGCGCTGCGCGAGACGCGCGTGGTGCTGCACGCCGCCGGGCCCTTTGCGCACACGGCCCAGCCGATGGTGGAGGCGTGCCTGCGCACCGGCGCGCACTACCTGGACATCACCGGCGAGATCGGCGTCTTCGAGATGGCGGCGGCGCAGGACGCCCGGGCAAAGAAGGCGGGGGTGATGCTGCTTCCCGGCGCCGGATTCGACGTGGTGCCTTCCGACTGCCTGGCCGCGCACCTCAAGCGCCGGCTTCCCGCCGCCACCTCGCTGACCCTCGCGTTCCAGGCCATCGGCGGCGCCTCGCGCGGCACGCTGAAGACGATGGCGGAAAACGCCGGCGAGGGCGGCGCGGTGCGGCGCGGCGGGCGCATCACCCGCGTCCCGGCGGCGTGGCGGTCGATGGAGGTGGACTTTGGGCGCGGGCCCGTCACCGTCACCACCATCCCCTGGGGCGACGTATCCACCGCGTTCCACAGCACCGGCATCCCCGACGTGCAGGTCTACACCCGCGTGCCACGCAGGCAGGTGCGGATGATGCGCGCCACCCGGCGGCTGGGCTGGCTGCTGGGCTCCGCGCCCGTGCAGGGGCTGATGAAGCGCGCCATCCGCAAGGGACCGCCCGGGCCCACCCCCGAGCAGCGCGCCAAAGGGCTCAGCCTGCTGTGGGGGATGGCGGGTGATGCGGACGGCGGCTGCGCCGTCAGCCGCCTGCGCACGCCGGAGGGCTACACCCTCACCGCGCGCACCTCGGTAGAGGCCGTGCGCCGCGTGCTGGCCGGCGAAGCCCCCGCCGGCTTCCAGACCCCCTCCCGCGCCTACGGCCCCGACTGGATCCTGCAGTTCGACGGGGTGGAGCGCGAGGACGTGGAGTGACGAGGCCGATCCGTATCGAAAGCCCTTCATGGATCTACCGAGATGCACCCGATCGTCCGTATCGCTCCGCTTCTGCTCGCCGCCGGCTCGGCCGCACACCTGCACGCGCAGGAGCCGGCCGCGGGGCGGGACACCGTCGGAATCGACAGCATCGTCCACCTGCCGGGGGTCACGGTGACGGCCACCCGCGCGCCGGCCCGCATCCTGGACGTGCCGCTGGCCGTCACCGTGGTGGGGCGGGAGGAGCTGCGGGAGGCGCAGGGGAACCGCGTGGACCAGGCGCTGCGGACCGTTCCCGGCGTGCTGGCGCAGTCGCGCGCGGGCGGCGGGGACCTGCGCATCGTCATCCGCGGCTTCGGGGCGCGGGGCGCGGGGGACCGGTCGAACGCGGGGACCACGCGCGGCATCCGCATCCTGCAGGACGGCGTGCCGGAGACGGAGCCGGACGGCCGCACCTCCATGGATCTCATCGACCTGGGCGCCGTGGAGGAGATGGAGGTGGTGCGCTCCAACGCGTCGGCGCTGTGGGGGAACGCGGCGGGTGGCGTCGTCAGCTTCTCCTCCGTCCCCCACTTCGACGCGCCGTTCGTACAGGCCGAGCAGCAGGCGGGCGGGTTCGGGCTGATGCGGCACGTGGCGCGCGGCGGGCAGCGGGTGGGCCAGGCGCGGCTCTACGGGATGCTGGCCCGGACGGAGCAGGACGGCTGGCGGCGCAACTCCGCCGGCCGGCGGACGCTGCTGAACGCCGGCTTGGTCGCGCCGGTCGGCGGGCGGACGGAGGTGCGGCTGCACGCGGTAGCCGCCGACAACCGCTTCGGCATCCCCGGCCCGCTGACGCAGGCGGCGCTGGACGCGGACCCGCGGCAGGCGAACGCCGTCTACGCGGAGCGCCGGGAGCGGCGCCACAACCGGCTGGCGCGCGGCTCGGTGCACGTGGAGCACCGCGCGACGGACCGGCTCACGGTGGACGGGATGCTCTTTGCGCAGCCCAAGCGGCTGCGGCGCAGCGAGCGCGGCACGTACCGCGAGTTCGACCGCCGCCACGCCGGCGGCAGCCTGGGCGCGCGCTGGGAGCACCCCGCGGCCGGGGGTCTGTCCGGGAGCCTTTCCGCCGGGGTGGACCACGCGCGGCAGGGGGGGCCCGGGATCTTCTACTCGCTTTCCGAGGACGGCGGGCGCGGCCCGGAGGTGCGGACCCACCAGCGCGAGGGATCCGGCAACTTCGGCGTGTACGCGCAGGAGCAGCTTTCCGCGGGCGCCCTCGAGATCATCCTGGGCGCGCGGTGGGATGCCGTGGCGTACGACGTGGACGACCTGCTGGACCCGCGGCTGAGCGACCGCCGCAGCTTTACGCGCCTTTCGCCCAAGCTGGGGCTGCTCTGGCGGCTGTCCCCCGCGCGCAGCGTGTACGCCGGCGTGGGCGGCGGCGTGGAGGCGCCCGCGGGGAACGAGACGGACCCGGTGGGCACCTTTGGCGACGACACCATCCACGGCATCAACCCCCTGCTGCGCCCCATCCGCTCGACGACGTACGAGGTGGGGGCCAAGGGGCTGGACGAGCGGAGCGCAGGGACCGTCCGCGCGTTCAGCTACGACCTGGCGCTCTACTGGACGGAGGTGCGCGACGAGATCGTGCCCTACCGCGGCGGCCGCTTCTACTTCAGCGCGGGGGCCGTCCGCCGGCGCGGCGCCGAGCTGGGCGTGCGCGTGGTGACGGCGCCGGGGGTGGAGATGGACCTGGCGCTGGCGGGGAGCGACCACCGCTACACCGGGTACGTGGTGGACAGCGTGCATTACGGCCGTCCCGGCGCCACGGCCGACTTCGGCGGCAACCGGGTCGTGGGGGTGCCGGACGTGCACGGGTCCGCCGCGCTGCGCTGGGCGCCCGCCTTTCGCCGCGAGGCGGAGCTGGAGGTGGCGATGCAGTGGGTGGACGGCTTCTGGGCCGACGACGCCAACCGGGTGCGCGTTCCCGGCTACGCGCTGTGGAGCGCGGGGATCGGGGTGCGGCGGCCCCTGCGCCTGCCGCGCGGCCTGACCGCCCGCGGCTCGCTGCGGATCGAGAACCTGCTGGACGAGCGATACGTCGCCTCCGCCTTTCTGAACCCCGACGTGGTGGATGGGGAGCCGGTCGCGTTCGAGCCCGGCCTTCCGCGCCACGCCGTGCTCACCCTCACCCTCGGCTGGGGCCGATAGCCTCCGCGGCGACGGTGCGGCTCAGCCGCTCTCCCATGGCCGACGGTGGATTTCTCAGTCGCGCGCCGGGTTCGGAGGCGGCGGACGGCTACCGAATCCGGCTGAACACTCGGTGTAAGCTCCAGGAGCGAATGAATTCGCCGCTGGGAAATCGCAAAATCCGCCTTCGCGGATTGTGACCGCGGGTGCGAGGCGCTGCGAATGCAGGTGGAGCGATCCTCGGGCTTGTCCCGGTTGCGGACGCGCAGGCGCATGGAACGCCGCACACGCCCGGGCCGCCGAGTCCGCGCAGGCGGACTTTGTGATGTCGTAGCCGCGGTTTCAACCGCCCCGGGAGAGGTGGGCGGGTCGCTCATGATGCCGACGCACACCCCCGAACGCGGAGCGGGGAGCCCCTTCCGAGGCTCCCCGCTCCGTGCTTCCCTCGCCCGGCGTCCCTGCGCCGGGGGTGTGCGTTCGATCAGAAGGCGATCACGCCCTCGATCGCGATGCCGCGGAACTGGCCGCCGTTGCGGATGTCCGTCGCCGCGAAGCCGTCGTAGTCCTGCTGGACGAACTCGGCCTTGGTGAGCAGGTTGCGGGTCAGGAACCACCCCGCCGA
>DASUVG010000167.1:0-16663 GCA_036379135.1 Longimicrobium sp. | reverse complement strand
CGCTGCGGGATGGATCGGGCGCGGACGCTGGGGTTTTGCGCGACCGGCTGCTCACCGAGGCCCTCCACGAGCTGGGCCACCTGGCGGGGCTGGCGCACTGTCGGCGCGCATCGTGCGTCATGTATCCCTCCCGGCATATTGCCGACAGCGACCACAAGGAACACGCGTTCTGTGCTGAATGCCGTCCATCGTTGAAGTTGCGCAGGTTACAAGAGTCTTGACGCCCGCGCGGCATTGATCCTAACTTGACGCTCGATCCGGTTCCGTCCCTATCGCGCCACCTTCCTCACGCCAGTTTGCCGAACACGCAGAACCCGGCCCCGCGCCTCGGAGGAATGCCGATGGGCTCCGAAACGCCCCGCTCGCTGCGCCGCGCCTACGTGGAGTGGGTGGAGGAGCAGATCGAGGAGTTCAAGGAGCGGATTCCGCGCTCGCACCTGCTCGCCATTGCGGACGAGGTGGTGACCGACCTGCGGATGAACCCCGACGGGCAGTACCAGCTCACCGAGCTGCTGATCTGCAACGCCATGGACCGGCGCATCTTCAGGATGCTCAAGCTGCCGGGATACCGTGCGTGGTGCGCCCAGCGCATGGCGGAGCGCCAGCAGCAGACGGTGATCAGCTTTCCGCTTCCCGACCGCTTCGTCTCCACGCCCGTGTCGGCGCCGGCGCAGGTGACCGTTCCGCGCATCGCCCTGGTGGCCGAAGAAGACGAGCCGGAGCGGCTGGCGTGTGTCGGATGAACGCAAGGCTTGTGTGACGGACTGACACGCCTTTGCTGGCACCGCACGGCGGCCGCTCTCGCAACCTGTTGCGAAGCGGCCGTTTGCGTATCCTTGCGCGTTCGGTACGGCGAGTGCATCTTCTACCCTGCCCGAACGCGCGGATTTCGCGCGGGGCCTCTCTCATTGGTTCGAGCCCGATGTTTTTCGACGAGCACGCCGACATGGAGTCGGCGGAGCGCTTTCCCGCGGTGGGGATCGTGGTGCACGACAACGCGCCGCCTCCGGGCCGCGCGCCGCGCATCGCGTTCGTGTGGGGCGGCGAAGACGCCGCCACGCCGTCCCTGCCCTTTGGCCGCTGGAAGCCCGGAGCCCGCGCCGCGTAAGAACGCGCCGGATCCTGGCCCCGGGAGCAGACGGCGGGTGAGCTGAACCCGGCTCATTGGCCAGGGGCACGGAAGTACGAGAGTACGAAGGTACGAAAGTACGTTGCTCGCAGTCGAAGCCTCGCGCGGTTTGCGAGGCTTTCCGCTTTGTAGCGGCGGCTTCAGCCGCTCAGGGCTCGTACCGGAACGAAGCGGGCGGACCGCCACCCTCGGCGATCCGCCCGCTTCGTTCCGTACTCTCGTACTTTCGTACTTTCGTACTCTCGTACTTTCGTACTTCGAACCTTCCGTACCGTCAGACCGCGTCGGACAGCGAGCTGAAGGTGAAGTCGCGCGCCTTGATGGCGGGGACCAGCACCGAGCCGCCTGCGCCGTCTTCGGACGCGTTCACCCGCACCGGCTCGCTCATCATCTCGATGTTGTTGAGCAGGAAGATGGGCGACTCGTTCCAGCGCAGGTTCTTGACCGCCGACGTGATGCGCCCGTTCTCGATGAGGAACGTGCCGTCGCGGGTAAGGCCCGTGAACAGGATGGTGCGCGGGTCCACCGGGCGGATGTACCACATGCGCGTGACCAGCAGGCCGCGGTCGGTGGAGCGGATCATCTCCTCCACGCTGCTGCTGCCGCCGCTCATGCGGTACGAGCCGGGAAAGCCCGTGGGCTGGCGGTTGTTGCGCTGGGCCCAGAACCGGTTGTACACCAGGTCCTTGAGCGTTCCGTTCTCAACCCAGGTGCTGGCGTTGTTGGGCAGGCCCTCGCCCGAGAACGGGATGGCGGCCGTGCGCGGGTCCGCCGGGTTGGTGGTGATGGTGATCCGCTCGTCCAGGAACTTTTCGCCGATCTTGTTGCCGCCGCCCTGCTTGCTGAAGAACGACCGCCCTTCGTCGGCGTTGCGGGCGTTCATGCTGAACATCATCAGGTTGACGAGGTTCGCCACCGCCGTGGGCTCCAGGATCACCGTCCATTCGCCCGGCTCCACCGCGCGCGGGTTGCGCGACAGCTCGGCCTTGCGGATGGCGCGCTCGCCCAGCTCGCCGAAGTTCAGCTCGCTGAAGTCGTTGCCGCCGCTGCCGGCCCAGCCGCTGCCGGTGCCGTCGGGGGTGCGCACCGTGGTGGTGAAGCTCACCCCCGTGGCGCGGGCGTAGGCGAACAGCCCCTTCTTGTTGGCCACCGTGTTGGAGCCCGCGAAGTGCGTCAGGAACCCGGTGCTCACCAGGTTCTGCCGCGCCGCGGGGCCGGTGATCTCCATCACCGCGCGGGCGCGCTGCTCCGGGGTCAGGTTGGCCGTGCTGTCGAAGAACGGCTCCACCGGCAGGTACTGCTGCGGCGGCAGCTCGCCCAGGTACTCCGGGTCTTCGGGCACCAGTCGGGCCAGGCGCTCCGACGTCTGCACCACCTGCCGCAGCGACTCGTCGTCGAAGCGGTTGGTGGTGGCCGACGCCGTCTTCTTGCCGAAGGCGCTGGTGACGCTGATGTTGGCGTCGTACGCGTCGCCGGCGGTGGACACCTGGTTCACCGCGAAGCGCGTGTTCCCCTCGGTGCCGCTGTTGATGTTCACGCGGGCCTCGTCGGCCGTGGAGAACGACAGGACCTTCTGGGCCAGCGCCTCGGCGTCCGCGCGCGAAAGGTAACGGGGTTCGGGCATTGCTCAGGCTCTCCGGCCGGTGTTGATGACGTTGACGCCGCGGAACCGCGCCGCGGGGCAGCCGTGCGACACGGCGTTGCTCTGCGAGGGCTGGCCCTTGCCGTCGTTGAACGATCCGCCCACGAAGTAGGTGCTCTGCCCGCCGATCATGTCCATCCCGTTCCAGAACTCCGGCGTCCGCATCTGGTACGCCACGTCCTTGAGCGGGCCGGTGATGCGGCCGTTCTTGATCTCCTTGAACACCTGCCCGCCGAACTGGGCGTTGTAGCGCTGCTGGTCGATGGAGAACGATCCGTCGCCGTCGATCAGGATCCCGTTCTCGATCCCCGACACCAGCTCGTCCACGCTCACGTCGCGCTCGGCGTTGGGGAGCAGGTTCACGTTGGGCATGCGCTGGAACTGCACCGCGTCCCAGCTTTCGGCGTAGCTGTTGCCGTGGCTGCGCACCGGCTTGCCGGCCTGGCGGTACCACTCCGCCAGCATGGGCGCCTGCTCGCGGGTGGTCTGCAGGTCGTTCAGAATGCCGTTCTTCACGATCAGGTACTCGTCGGGCTTGACCCCCTCGTCGTCCCAGCCGATGGACGACAGGCCGCCCGGCATGGACCGCTCGCCCTGGATGTTCATGAAGTCCTGCCCGTAGCGGAACTTGCCCAGAAAGTTCTCGATGGGGTAGATGAACGAGGTGCCCGCGTAGTTGGCCTCGTACCCCATGATGCGGTCCAGCTCGGTGGGGTGCGCGATGGACTCGTGGATGGTGAGCCACAGGTGCGTGGGAAGGAGCACCAGGTCGTAGCGGCCCGGCTCCACCGGCTTGGCCGTCAGCTTGGCCACCGCCTCCTCGGCCCAGCGGGGCGCGTTCTCCACCAGCCGCGCGTCGCGGATGTGCTCGTACCCCATGGCGCGGGGCGCCACGTCGGTGCTGCTGCGGTTCTGGAAGTCGCTGCCGTCGGCCGCCACCGCGGTGATCTGCATCACCGGGTACGAGCGGTAGATGGTCTGCTCGATGTACGAGCCGTCGGTGGACGCGAAGGTCTTGCCCAGCCGGGTGCTGAACATCACCGAGTTCACGAACCGGGCGCCCTGCACCCCCATCGCCGCCGCGTTGGCGCGCAGCAGCAGGTCCACCTTTTCCTCGATGGGCACGTCGAAGGGGTCGATCTCCATCGGCGACGTCCACTTGCCGTCGGGCACGCGCTCCACCGGCGCCAGCTCCAGCGGACGCTGGCGGGCGGCGGCGTTGGCGCGGGCCTGCGCCACGGCCTGCTGGGCCACGCGAACCACCTCTTCGGGGTTCAGGTCGCGGCTGGCGGCAAAGCCCCAGGAGCCGTTGGCGATCACCCGCACGCCGAAGCCGTACGTCTCGGCGTCGTTGAAGAAGGTGATCTGCCGCTCGCGGGTGCCCAGCGCCTGGCTGCGGTTGGCGGCCAGGCGAAAGTCCGCGTAGGTGGCGCCGGCGCTGCGGGCGGCGTCCAGCGCGCGCATGGCCAGCTCGCGGCTCACCGCCGCGTCGACCGGGTCCATCGGCACCGCGGCCGAGGCCAGTCTGGGCAGGATCGCCGATCCTGCGCCCAGCGCGGCGCTGGCCGCCGCGCTCTGCAGGAGGAAGTCTCTGCGCTTCATGGGTACTCCGGATGGAGGGTTGGGATGGGACTGCGGAAACTAGAACGAGCGTCCGTACGGCGCAACTCGGCTCCGGCGCGGCGGTTGCGTGGGGCTGCGCCGCATGAGCGCGCGTGATCTCTCCGTCGCAGTCTGCGGCGCCGGCCCCGCGGGGCTGGCCGCCGCCCTGCGCCTGCACGCGGCCGGCGCCCGCGTCACCGTCTTCGACGCGGCCCCCCACGTGGGCGGCCGCACGCGGACGGACCACGCCGACGGCTGGCGCATCGACCCCGCGGTGCAGCTGTACAGCGCCAGCTACGCGCGCTTCTTCGGCCTGCTGCGCGCCGCGGGTGCCGAGGCGCTGGCGGAGCGCTCCCCCGGCCGCGACGCGCTGTGGCGAAAGGGGCGCGCGCACGAGGTGGTGTACGGCTCCCCCGCCAGCATGCTGGCGTCCGGCGCGCTGCCGCTGCAGCTCAAGCTGCGGATGGGGGCCCAGTACCTCCCCTTTCTGCAGCGCCACGGCGGCGACCTGGACCTCGGGGCGCTGGAGCGCGCCGCGCCGGCCGGGCTGGACGCGGAGTCCATCGCGGCGTGGGGCCGGCGCGAGCTGGGCCGCGACTTCGTGGACCTGCTGGCGGCGCCGCTCTTGGCCACCCTGTACGGCGCGCTGCCGGACGAGGTGAGCGCCGGCTTCTACCACGCTCTGGCCCGCCAGGGGATGAACCTGGAGGTGCGCGCCCTGCGCGGCGGCGCCGACGGCTTCTGCCGCGCCGCGGCCGACCGGCTGCGCGAGGCCGGCGCCTCCATCCACCTTTCCACCGCCGTGAACGAGGTGGATACGGCGGCGGACGGGGTCCAGGTTTCGGGCGAGGGGTGGAGCGAGCGATTCGGCGCGGCGGTGGTGGCGCTTCCCGCGCCGGCGGCACACCGCGTTGCTAAATTTTTGACACCCGATGCCGCGAAAACGTTGCACGACGTACGCGTGCGGCCGGCCGCCTCGCTGGCGCTGCTGCTGGACCGCCCCGCCGGCGTGCGCTGGTTCGGCCTGTCGTTCGCCCCCGGAGAGGCGCGGAACGCGGCCGCCGTCTGCGTGCAGGAGAACAAGGTGGGCGGACTGGTGCCGCCCGGCAAGGGCCTTCTGGTGGTGTTCGCCCTTCCCCACGCGGCGGAGCGGCTGCAGGGCGCCACGGCGGACGACGCGCTCGCCCTTCTGCTCCCCGACGTGGCTCGCGCGCTGCCGGGGATCGACCGCGCCGTCGTCGGAGCCCGCTTCTACGACTGGCGCGACGGGTGGACGATCCTTGGCCCCGGCGCGCTGGGCCGGCTACCCGCGCTGCGCTCGCTGGCGTGGGACTCCGCGCCGCGCGCCGTCCTGGCCGGCGACTGGATGTACTCGCCCACGGTGGAGGGCGCCGTCACCTCCGGCCTGGCCGCCGCGGACCGGCTTCTGGGCCGCGTGGCCTGATCCCTGGCGCGTCTATCGAAGACAATCAGGCGGAGGACGCGGAGGACAGGGTGAGGACGCGGCGGCGCCGGATGGGGGTTCTCCGCGTCCTCATCTCCTTTCCTCCGCGTCCTCCGCCTGATCATTCCTTCCACTCATGAGGATGATCGGTGGATCCGCGTCATCCCTCCACCCGCGTGGGACGAGGTGCGGAGCCGCGGTTCGGGACGCGCTCCGCGGGGCTAAAGGGAGGGGAAGACGAGCGACTGGTGGGCCGCGAACCCCGCGAACACGCCCTCGGCCGCGGCCAGGGTGGCATTGGGCGGCACCCGCGTGATGTCGCCGGCGGCAAACACGCCGGGCACCGTGGTCGCTTTGCGGGGGTCGGTGCGGATCATGGGGCCGAAGGGACCGTCCTCGAACTCGCATCCCAGCTGTTCGGCGAGCGGGCTGGCCATTCGCGTCTGCAGCGTGGTGAACAGCGCATCGACCTCCACCACCGCGCCGTCCGCCAGCCGCACGCCGGAGAGCGCCGTTCCCTCGCCAAGCAGCGCGGCCACGGGACGCTCCTCGATGCGCACGCCGCGCGCGGCCAGTGCGGCGCGCTGCTCCTCGTCCGGCTGCATGACGCCGCTGGTGAAGAGGGTGACGTCCGCGCTCCAGTCGGTGACGAGCAGCGCCTGGTGCGTGGCCGTCTCCCCCCGCGCCAGCACGCCGAAGCGCCGGTCCGCCACCTCGTAGCCGTGGCAGTAGGGGCAGTGGAGGACGGACACGCCCCACCGCTCGCGCACTCCCGGGATCTCCGGCAGGTCGTCGGCGACGCCGGTGGCGAGGACCAGGCGCCGCGCGGCGATGGTGGATCCCGACGCGAGGGTCAGCTCGAAGCCGTCGCCGGCGGCGCGTGCGTGCGTGGCCTCGTCCGCGGTGAACGCGGCGGTGGGATAGGCCAGGAGCTCGGCACGAAGGGTGGCCATGATGTCGGCCGGAGCGCGGCCGTCCTGGCCGGGAAAGCCGTGCGACGCGTGCGCGAAGCGGTTGCGCGGTCGCCCCGCATCCACCACCAGCACGCGGCGCCGGGCCCGCGCCAACTGCATCGCGGCGGACATCCCGGCAAAGCTGCCGCCCACCACCACCACGTCGTATCGATCGGATTCCGTCATCATCCCTCCCCCGTGTCCGTGCCGTGCCCGTTGCAGCGCACCTGGGCCGCTATGTCCGCGAGCGTGATGCGGGACAGGCGCGCCGCCAGAAGGGCTTCGGCGTCGTGTAGAAAGTCGTCCAGCGTCCCCGAGACAGCGCGCTGCACGCGGCATCCGGGATTTCCCCCGCTGAAGTCGAGGGCGAAGAGCAGCCGCTCGCCCAGCGCCGCGTGGACGTCGCGCAGCGTGATGGAGTCCGGCGGCCGCGCGAGCGTCCATCCTCCGCCGTGCCCTCTGGCGGACGCGACCAGCCCCGCCTCGCGCAGGCCGGCGAGCGTCCGCCGCACGACCACCGGGTTGGTGCGGGCGCACGCCGCCAGGTGCTCCGAGGTGGTGGGCTCGTCCGGCCGTTCGGCCAGGTGCATCAGGACGTGCAGGGCGACCGAGAATCGATTGCTCCGTTTCATGTAACTTACAATGTTACGAGATAAGCGCCGGGTCAAGCCCCGGAGGTTTCGAGGGCTCCCCCCGCGGGCTAAGTTGTCGCGGTTCCGCCCATTGCCGCGCGTAGCCGGAGAGCGCCCGCCGCACGCTCCCATCCCGGGCGGTTGAATTGAAACCGCGGCTTGAAAAGCACGAAGTCCGCCTGCGGGGACTCGGGGGCTCGGCGGTGTACGGCGTTCCGGGCACCTGCGCGTCCGCAACCGGGATCGGCCGATGCTCCGGTGCAGGTCGTCGCGCGCTGCACCTGCGGCAACAGTCCGCGAAGGCGGACTTCGCGATTTTCCAGCGGCGATTTCAATCGCTCTTGGTGCGGACTCGGCCGATTCGGTGACTGTGGCGCGCCCCGCCCGCTTTCGTCCCGGGCGGTTGAAACCGCGGCTAGGAAAGCACGAAGTCCGCCTGCGCGGACTCGGCGGCCGCGCGGTGTGCGGCGTTCCGGGCACCCGCGCGTCCGCAACCAGCGTCGCCGGCACTTTCGCACTCTCGTACTTTCGTACTTTCGTACTCTCGTACTTTTGCACTGCCGTTTCGATGGATTTTCCCGAGCTGTTCGATCCCGACCTCTGGTGCCCGCTCTCGGATCGCGAGCGGCGCGACCTGCTCGCGCGGGCGCTGCTGGATGCGCTGGAGGGCTCGCCGGGGGTGCGCGAGACGCGCATCGAGGCGGGGACGGTGGATCGGCCGTACGACTACACGGCGGTAGTGGAGGCGGACGTCGGCAACCTCAAGACGCCGCTGTGGTCCGACGCCCGCGCGCGGATCTTCTGTGATCCGTCCATCCACTCCGCCAACCGCCGGCAGCTGGCGCCGGGGCTGGAGCTGCGCAAGGCGGCGGACCGGCTGCGTGCGCGGCTGGACGTGCGCTTTGCCCTGGAGACGCGCGGGCTGACGCTCAAGATGTCGCCGGAGCCGGGGGTGGAGCGCACCTGGACGGCGGAACGGGCCCGCTTTCGCGACCGCACGGCGGTGAGCCGCGAGGACGTGATCGAGAAGGCGGCGGACGTGGACCTGCGCGACCTGCTGGCCCACTTCTATACCGGCCCGTCCCTGCGCGCCGTCGGCGACGACGGCACCGCCTTCCTTCTCCCCGCGGCGTCGGAAGAGGAGGGGCGGCTGGTCACCCTCTGCACCGCCTGCCGGCGCTGGTCGGAGGGCGCGGAGGCGGCGTGTCCCGACTGCGGCGGGCCGGTGGAGACGGTGCTGGCCGCCCGCCCGGCGCGGCGCTGAGGCGTGTCCCGAGATCCTGAATCCAATCCGATGACATCTACCGATCCCATTCCCGCCGGCGGCGCCACGCACCTGGAGTGCACGCGCTGCGGCGCATCGTACGAGAGCGAGCAGCCGCACCGCCTGTCGCCGTGCTGCGAAAAGCCGCTGTACCCGCGCTACGACCTGGAGGCCATCGGCCGCCGCCTGTCGCGCGACGACCTGGCCGGGCGCTCCGCGGACCTGTGGCGGTACGCCGAGCTCCTTCCCGTGCGCGACCCCGCCAACGCCATCCGCCTGGGCGAGGGGTGGACGCCGATGATCGACACGCCGCGGCTGGCGTCGCGCATCGGCGTGGCGCGGTGCTGGGTGAAGGACGAGGGGCAGAACCCCACGGCCTCCTTCAAGGCGCGCGGGCTGTGCATGGCAATCAGCCGCGCCAGGGAGCTGGGGATCACGGAGGTGGCGCTCCCCTCCGCCGGCAACGCGGGGAGCGCCACCGCCGCCTACGCCGCCGCCGCGGGAATGGGCGCGTACGTCGTGGTTCCGCGCGACACGCCGCACCCCATCCTGGAAGAGATGCGCGCGCTGGGTGCCCACGTGGAGCTGTTCGACGGGCTGATCACCGACTGCGCCGCGCGCGTGGCCGAGGGCGCGCGCGAGCACGGCTGGTTCGACCTGTCCACGCTCAAGGAGCCGTACCGGGTGGAGGGAAAGAAGACGATGGGGTACGAGGTCGCCGAGCAGCTGGGCTGGCGGCTTCCGGACGTGATCGTCTATCCCACCGGCGGCGGTACGGGGCTGGTGGGGATGTGGAAGGCGTTCAACGAGATGGAGCGGCTGGGGTGGATCGGCCCCGAGCGGCCGCGGATGATCTCCGTCCAGGCGTCCGGCTGCGCGCCGATCGTCCGCGCCTGGGAGCAGGGGACGGAGCACGCGGAGCCGTGGGCCGGCGCGCACACCTACGCCTCGGGGCTGCGGGTGCCCCGCGCCGTGGGCGACTTTCTGATCCTTGACGCCGTCCGCCGCTCGGGCGGCGCCGCCATCGCCGTGGACGACGACGAGATGCGCGCCTGGACGCCGCTGGTGGGCGCCGACACCGGCATTTTCTGCGCGCCCGAAGGCGCTGCCACCGCCGTAGCCGCCGCGCGCCTGCGCCAGTCCGGCGCCATCCGCCCCGACGACGAGGTGGTCCTCTTCAACACAGGCAGCGGGTTGAAGTACGTAGTGTGAGCGGGAGGGCTTGACGGGAGCGCCGGATTGGATGATCGTGAGGAGTGGCCGTTTTCCTTCCGCAGGAGCGCTACCGACGTGAATGCGATCCGCGTTCTGAAGCACATCGACTCCGACCTGGTGCACATCCCCGAGTTGCGGGAGATGATGGGCCAGGACGTGGAGATCACCATCCGTTCGCAGCCGGTGGACGAGGAGCCGCTGGAAACCCTCGAGACGTTTCTGGGCGACGCGCTGCACCGGCCGCCGCCCACGGCAGAGGAGATCGCCGAACTGCGGCAGGCCGCCGCGACCGACCCCATCCTGGCCTCTGCGCTGGACTTTGCTGAAACGGTCCACATCGATGTAGACGCGATCGTCAGTCTGCGCGCGAACAGCCGCGGATGATCCTCGCCGACACTTCGGTGGTGATCGACTGGTTTCGTCTTCCTTCGCTCCTGACCCGGCGGATCATCGGCTCGCATCATCCAGCGATCTGCGGCGTCACGTTGACGGAGCTCCTGACAGGGATCCGCACGCAGCCCGAGCGTTCGAAAGTGATGCACCAGCTCGCCGTTTTCGGGCGTGTCGATGTCGAAGAGCCGGTGTGGGAGATCGCCGGGCGAATCGCTGGAGCTCTGGAAGCAAAGGGAGCGCGCATTCCCTTCCCGGACATCGTGATCATCGCCACGTCGATCCACCACGGCGTTCCGCTGTGGACGCGCGACAAGCACTTTTCCCGGGTTCTGGACGTTGCTCCGGAGCTTGTGCTCTTCAACGAAAGTACCTCCTGACTCTCCGCTCCACCGGTCCCGGATTTGCCACGGGAGCGGCGGCGAATTGGTTCGTTATGGATGGACGTCTCGGAATCGGAGGAGAGGGACCGTGACCGAAGTCGCCCGGCCTGGCGGACGCAGGCGATATGGCATGAAGGGGCTGTCGTGGTGGCTCCTGGCGCTGCTGCCCCTGATCTTCGTCGGCGGGTTCGCGCTGGCGAGGACCTCCAGCAGCGTGGTGGGCCGGTTCGGGCCGCGCGCGGGGGTGCCCGACTCGCTGCGGGAGCTGCGCGTGCCACAGCCCAAGACGCCGCAGCTGCTGCAGGCCACCTACCTGCGCCGCGCGGTGGTGAAGGTGGATTCCGCCGAGCTGGTGGTGCAGGAGATGGCGGACCGCTACCACATCACCGCCGCCATGGCGCGCATGGTCCACGACGCGGCGGTGGAGGTGGGGCTGGACCCGGAACTCGGCTTTCGGCTCATCCGCGTGGAGAGCGTGTTCGACCCCGACGCCATCGGCTCGGGAGGCGCCACGGGGCTGGTGCAGATGATGCCCGGCACCGCGCGCGACATCAACCCCGAGATCGACACGCGCAAGGAGCTCATCGACCCGCGCACCAACATGCGGCTGGGATTCGGCTACCTGCGCGAGATGATCGAGCGGTACGACAAGTACGGCGCCGACGCCGTCCGCCTGGGGGTGATCGCCTACAACCGCGGTGAGATCTCGGTGGACCGCGCCCTGCGCCGCGGCGCCGATCCGGAGAACGGCTACGGGCGCCGCATCCTGGGCCCGCGCGCCCACGGCGGCTCCGAGTACAAGGGGAAGGGAATCATCCCCCTGCCGCCCGGCGCGGAGAAGGACGCGGACGACGAGGACGAGGACGAGAGCTGACGGACCGGCTCCGTCATCATGAGAAGAGGGCCGGGCGCCACGGCGGCGCCCGGCCCTCTGGTCTGATGCCCCGTCCGCTCAGCGGCGGCGGCCGGCGTGCTGCTGGATGGCCTGCTTGAGCGCGTTGACGCGCGGCTCCAGGTCGGAGCGCCGGGGGAGCGGCTCCGAGAGCGCCGTCAGGATGACGGCGGCGCGGTCGGCGACGGTGCTGGCGCGGCACTCCACGGCGCTCTGCTGGATCTGCCGGGCGAGCGTGCGGGCGCGGCCCTTTTCCGGATCGACGACGAACAGGCCGGTGCTCGCCTCGGGCGCGCTGATCAGGTTGCCCAGGCGGTACGCGTCCGATTCCATCTGCACGCAGGCGTCGTCGCGGTACGGGGGCGCATCGTCCTGGCCGCCGGGACGGTCGTTCCACCCACCGCCGGGACGCCCGGAGCCGGGGCGCCCGTCCTGGTACGTGCCGGCGTCCTCGTACGGGTGCACCAGCGCCATGTAGACGATGGCGGTGGCCTGCGCCCGGCTGAGCGTGCGGCGCCCGCTCTGGCCGCCGAAGAGCTCGTACCACGTGTCCTGGATGGCATCCACCTGCCGTTCCGTAAGGCGGTTGGGGCGAAAGCCGTAGTGGCGCACGGCCTGGTTGATGAGCTGCTCGCTGCGGCCGCCGCGCCAGCGCGAGAGGTCGGACTGGGCGCTGGACTGGGCCTGCACGTCGGCGGCCGTGCCAAGGGCCAGGGCGAGCGCCGCCAGGGCGAGAACCTTACGTATGCGGATCATGGGTGTATCCCGTGTCGGAGGAGAAGGTCAGGTGGGATCGGTCGTGCGCTGGATGTGGATGACGTATGGCAACCGCGGCGCCTTCGCGCTGCGGATGATGCAAGTCGTTTCGTGCTAATCACCTGTGGAAGATGCGGGCGGCGGTGGCGTGATCCGCATCGTCCACATGAGGGGACACTTTCGCGCGGCCGCTGCATTCGGCAACGTGCGGGATGCGGCGCGTCGTCGATATGTTCCGTCTGCGGGGCCGGGAGGCTCTGTCCGGCTGTGGGATCGCCGCGGGTGTGGTGTCGGTGTTCGAGCAGGCGGAGGCTGGATTCCTCCATCTTGCGACCGGCGGGGGAAGGCGCGGGGTGGGCGGGCCTCGGAATGACAGAGCGTGTCGGACGATCGGACGGTTCAATCGAATGGAGAGCAGATGACGGAATCATCATCCACATTCCCCGATCCGGGGCTGCGGGCGCGGCTGGAAGAGGGGGCGGAGGGGCTGACGTACACCAGCGAGTCCGACCGGCCTTTCGAATTCTTCTTTCTTCCGGGCGGAGGGGATGCGCCGCCGGGGACGGAGGCGTTCGGTGCGCTGATCGGGGCGGAGGGCGTGGTGGAGGAGCGCGACCTGGACGACTTCTTCATGCGGCACGCGGAGACCAGCGACCCGTACGACACCGAGGCGCAGCGCATTCGCCCGCGCTACGAGGCGTTGCGCGAGCTGCTGCGGACCGGGCTGAAGGGAACGACGGTCTACCGGACGGGGCGCGTGGAAGTGCAGTGCTACATCGTGGGTGGAGACGGGCGGGGGAACCTCGCGGGACTGCGCACCGTGGCCATCGAGACGTAAACGGATGGACACGTAAGGTGCGGCGCCTGCTACACATCCGTGACGCAGCCGC
The DNA here is from genome assembly GCA_036379135.1 of Longimicrobium sp. Lineage (GTDB taxonomy): Bacteria > Gemmatimonadota > Gemmatimonadetes > Longimicrobiales > Longimicrobiaceae > Longimicrobium. The sequence continues at coordinate 3,471 of DASUVG010000167.1, read as the reverse complement.
TTCTCGAAAGCCTTGACCGCGGATGTCGGATAAGGTAAGTTTCAGTGTTCTTCCGCGGTGCCTGCGCCCTCCTGGAATCCGAGGGCGCGTTCCTTTTTCCGGAACCCTCCCCACATGAATCATCTCACCTTGCGCGGCCTGGGCGCCGTTGCCCTGGGATTGGTGCTGGCGGCATGCAGCAGCGACCAGGTGACGGACGCGGCCAGCTCCGGCGCGAACCTCGATCTGCAGGCGACCGCCGTCTCTCCGCTGGTGATCAACGAGATCATGCCCAACCCGTCCGGAGTGGACGACACCCTGGGTGAGTGGTTCGAGGTCTACAACGCGGGCACCGCGGCCATCGACCTGCAGAACTACATCATCGCGTCAAACAACGACGCGGTGCACGTCATCAACGCCAGCGTGGTGGTGCCGGCCGGCGGCTACGCGGTCTTCGCCCGCAACGGCGACCCCACGAAGAACGGCGGCGTCACGGCCACCTACTCGTACGCCCACCAGCAGTTCAACCTGAATAACAGCGCCACCGACTGGCTTGCCCTGCGCGACCCGTCGGGCGCCTCGCTGGACTCGGTGTCCTGGGGCACCGCGTCGCCCCCCACGGGCGCCTCGCGCGGCCTGACGGACCCGACGCTGGACAACCTGGTGATGAGCGGGGCCAACTGGGCCACGCAGACCACCGTGTACGGCCTGGGCGACAGGGGCACCCCCGGCGCGGCCAACGACGGCGCCACCTCGCCGCCCCCGCCGCCGCCCCCGGGCGGGACGGGCAACGTGGTGATCAACGAGCTGCTGCAGGACCCGCAGGCGGTGCTGGACGCCAACGGCGAGTGGTTCGAAGTGTACAACCGCGGCACCACGGCGGTGAACCTGCAGGGGTGGACCATCGCCTCGCTGAACGACGTGTCGCACGTCATCAGCAGCAGCGTGGTGATCCCGGCCGGCGGCTACGCGGTGCTGGGGCGCAACGGCAACGCGGCCACCAACGGCGGCGTGACGGTGAACTACGTCTACGCAGGCACCACCACGCTGAACCTGGGGAACGGCAACGACTGGCTGGCGCTGCGTGACGGCGCGGGCGCGTCGGTGGACTCCATCGCGTGGACCAGCGTTACGGCCGGCACGGCGCGCGCGCTGATCGACCCGGCCAGCGACAACCTGAACGTGAACGGCACCGCCTGGACCGGCTGTGCCGCGACGTTCGGCGCGGGCGACCGCGGGACGCCCGGCGCGTCGAACGCGGCGTGCACCGGCGGCGGCGGCGGCGGCTCGGTGAGCCTGAGCATCAACGCCCCGCGCCAGATCCCCGTGGGCTACACCAAGCCGGCGTTCCCCACGGCGCGCAACTCCGCGGGCCAGGTGGTGACGGACGTCACCTACACCTGGACCAGCAGCAACCCGTCCGTGGCGGCGGTGGACTCGCTGGGCTACATCAACGGCCTGAGCGTGGGCACGGCCACCATCACGGCCACGGCGTCCAGCGGCGCCGCGGGGACGGCGTCGATCGAGATCCTGCCGGCGGACGTGCCGACCACGGCCGTCTACCGCAACCACCTGGAGTTCGGCACGCCGGACGGCGCCTCGGGCGTCGCGGTGAACAAGCGCGAGTTCGCCTCGCTTTACAGCGAGACGCGCGGCGCGCCCAGCTGGGTGTCGTGGAACATCAACGCCACGCAGTTCGGCGCGGCGCCGCGCTGCGACTGCTTCACGGCGGACCAGACGCTGCCGTCGGGCGTCTACAAGGTGGTGGACTTCAACTACCGCAACAGCGGGTACGACCGCGGCCACATGGTGCAGTCGGAGAGCCGCACGGCGACGTTCCAGGAGAACGCGGCCACCTTCCTGATGACCAACATCGTGCCCCAGGCCGGCGAGAACAACCAGGGCCCGTGGGTGCAGTTCGAGAACTACCTGAACGACCTGGCCCGCCAGCAGGGCAAGGAGATCTACGTCGTCGCCGGCGGCGAGTACACCGCGAACCCCGCCACGCTCAAGGGCGAGGGCAAGGTGCAGATCCCCGCGTGGACCTGGAAGGTGGCGGTGGTGGTGGACGGCGGCGAAGGGCTGGACGACGTGCACGGCACGGGCGACCTGCAGGTGCTGGCCATCCGCATGCCCAACGACACGGCCACGGCGCGCGGCATCCGCAACAACCCGTGGACGATGTACGAGACCACGGTGGACGACATCGAGGCGCGCACGGGCTACGACCTGCTGGACGCGCTGCCCAACGGCATCGAGCGCATCGTGGAGAGCAAGGACCGCGCGCCGGTGGCGGCCACGGACGGCCCGTACGTGGGGATCGAGGGCTCGTCGGTCACGCTGAGCGCGGCCGGCTCGTCGGATCCGGACGGTGACGCGCTGACGTACGAGTGGAGCTTTGGCGACGGTGCCGAGGGGACGGGCGCCTCGCCCAGCCACACCTACGCCGACAACGGTACCTACCAGGTGACGGTGATCGTCACCGACCCGTACGGCGCGGCCGACACGGCCACGACCACGGTGACGGTGATGAACGTGGCGCCGGTGGTGGCGGCGTTCGCCGGCGGCTCGCTGCTGCAGGGCGAGACGTACGCGGCGGCGGGGAGCTTCGGCGACCCGGGCGCGGACACGTGGACGGCCACGGTGGACTACGGCGACGGCAGCGGCGCGCAGCCGCTGGCGCTGAACGGCGACGGCTTCTCGCTCTCGCACCGCTACACGGCGGCCGGCACCTTCACGGTGACGGTGCGTGTGACGGACGACGACGGCGCCGAGGGCGTGCGCACGGCGACGGTGGCGGTGCAGTCGCCTGGGCAGGCGACCGGCGGGCTGGCGCAGGACGTGGCGGGGCTGAACATCGCCCGCGGCGCCATCGTCTCGCTGAACGCCAAGCTGCGCGCGGCCGAGGCTTCGCTGGAGCGGGGCAACGGCGCCACGGCGGCCAACCAGCTGAACGCCTTCATCCACGAGGTGCAGGCGATGGCGGGCTCCGGGCGGATGACGGCGGCGGACGCGGCGGCGCTCACGGCGGCGGCGCAGCGCATCATCGCCAGCATCGAAAGCTGATTCGCCCGCCGGGCGGTTGAAGAAACGCGGGGCCGCATCCACACGGATGCGGCCCCGTTCGCTTTGTTTACGCTGTCCAGCATTGGCGTGTTTTGACGATGCGGAACGCGCCTCTTGTTAAGCCGCGTCGGGCACCGTAGACTGAAGAGTGTAACACTACTGGATTTATACGGTTTGGACGCTGGCCGAACGGCCGGCGCCATGGGGAGGTGACGCATGCCTCCGCCTAGCCCGCACGTGCCCCTCGAGGCCATCCGGGAGGCGGCGCGGCGCGCCGTTGCCGAGGCCTCCCTGCGGGCGGTGGCGCGCAGCATCCCGATGAGCCCCATGGGCTTGCAGCATTTCGTCAACGGGACGCGGCCGTACCGCTCGACCCTGCGCAAGCTCACAGCGTGGTACGTGAACCGGGGCGCCAGCCGGGGAGAG
>DASUVG010000166.1:0-2049 GCA_036379135.1 Longimicrobium sp. | reverse complement strand
GCCATCTTGTCGCCCACCGAGATCTTGCGCTTCTCGGCGAGGTAGACCTTCACCAGCTGCACGACGCCCGGGGGCAGCTCGTCCGGCTGGAAGATCTTGTCGATCTGGCTCTCCGTGCGCTGGCGCACCCGCTCGATGCGGCGCTTGCTCTCGTCGATCAGGCGGCGCAGCAGCTCGTTGGTCGGACGGTCGGTGACCTTGAGCGTGGTCAGGTCGATGTCGTTGAAGTCCAGCGCCCCCACCACCTCGTCCGTGAGCTGCGTCCCCTCGTTGAAGAACGGCTCCACCGTCCCCTTCTTGAGGAAGAGCGCCACCTCGCGCCCACGGATGAGCTCGCGGATCTCCTCGTCGCGCGCCTCGCCGATGCGCTGGATCTCCGAGCGCTCGAACGCCCGCAGCTCGCCGATCTTCTGGCCCCGCTCCTTTTCCAGGATCGGGTCGTCGATGCGGCGGCTGAAGATCTTCACGTCGATCACCGTGCCCTCCACCCCGGGCGGCACCTTGAGCGACGAGTCCTTCACGTCCTTGGCCTTCTCGCCGAAGATCGCCGTCAGCAGCTTCTCTTCGGGGCTCAGCTCCGTCTCGCCCTTGGGCGTGATCTTGCCCACCAGGATGTCGCCGGCCTTGACCCGCGCACCGATGCGGACGACGCCGCGCTCATCCAGGTCGACGAGCGACTCCTCGGCCACGTTGGGGATCTCTCGCGTGATCTCCTCCATGCCGCGCTTGGTGTCGCGCACCTGCAGCTCGAGCTCCTGGATGTGGATGGACGTGTACACGTCGTCCTTCACCAGGCGCTCCGAAAGGACGATGGCGTCCTCGAAGTTGTGGCCGTACCAGGGCATGAACGCCACCAGCAGGTTGCGCCCCAGCGCCAGCTCGCCGCCCTCCGTGGAGGGGCCGTCCGCCAGCACGTCGCCCTTCTTGACGATCTGTCCCTTGCGGATGAGCGGGCGCTGGTTGAGCGCCGTGTCCTGGTTGGTGCGCCAGTACTTCTTCATCCGGTACCGGTCGAACTGGGCCAGGCGGCGGAGCGGCTCGTCGCTCGAACCCGCGCCCTCCATCCCCGCGTCCACCAGGATGTGGTCCGCCGTGACCTCCTGCACCACGCCGCCGCGCCGGGCCACCACCACCGCGCCCGAGTCGCGCGCGATCACGCTCTCCAGCCCCGTGCCCACCAGCGGCGCGTCGGGAAAGAGGAGCGGCACCGCCTGGCGCTGCATGTTGGAGCCCATCAGCGCCCGGTTGGCGTCGTCGTGCTCCAGGAACGGGATCAGCGCCGCGGCCACCGAGACCAGCTGGTCCGGCGCCACGTCCATGTAGTCGATCTCCTCCGGCCGCAGCAGCGGAAAGTCGCCCCGCTCGCGGCAGAGGACGAACTCGTTCTGAAAGGTGAACCCGCTCGACAGCGGCGCGTTGGCCTGCGCGATGCGGGCCGACTCTTCCTCGTTGGCCGAGAGCCACGCCGTGATGCGCGTCACCACCGGGGTCACGTGCGTCGTCTTGCCGCTCGTCCCCAGCAGGGCGCGGCCCACCTCGCCCTCGGGGGGGAGCGCGGGAACGCCGGAGGTGTAGTCCAGCGCCACCTCGTCCGGCGTGTCGCCCCACTCCTGCACGTCCAGCCCCTGCGACTGCCGCGCGAACAGCGCCTCGGCCACCTCGGCCGTCAGCACCGTCCCGGGCACGCCCAGCACCGCCGCCGTCGTCGGCTGGAAGACGCGCACGGGAAGCGACATGGGGTTGCGGATGGCCTCGGGGGCCACGCCGCGCGCCGCCGCGCCCGCGCGCCGGGAGACCACGCGGACCAGGTTGATCGGCTGCGCCGCCAGGCGCTCCGCCAGCTCCTCGGTAATGCGCTCGCCGCGGCGGGCCAGCACCGGCAGCGAGGCCAGCGTGTCCTCCCACTCGGTCTGGCCGATCTCGCCGGCCAGCATGCGCGGGAAGAGCGCGCTCCAGTCCGCCACGTCCTCCGCCAGCTCCGCGCCCACGATCATGGCGCGGAACACCTCGCGCCCGCGCGCCGCGTCGATGGTCTCGCCCTTCTTGGCG
>DASUVG010000165.1:0-63529 GCA_036379135.1 Longimicrobium sp. | reverse complement strand
CGCCGTAGAGTGGCCGCTCTCGAGGAGGGATAGCACCTGTTGGTTCTCCGGGGCAAGCCCGTGCACGACCTGCTGGATGTCGAGGCACGTATCCACGTCGTCCTCCCGCGCGGTGATGACGAAGGAGAGCTCGTCGTAGTGGAGGAGGTCGGGGGGCTGCTTGGCGCGGGTGTGGTACAGCTGGCGCACGAAGTCGATGGCCTTGTTGCGGACGATGGTGGCGAACCAGAGGATCACCGGCGTCCCCGGCTGGTAGCGGTTCAGCGTCTGGTACAACTGGAAGTGGGCGCTATAGACGATTTCATTGACGTCGTCGGAATTGACCTCGCCGCGGCTGAGGAGGTCCTCCAGCTTGCCGCGGGCGACGCGCATGCCGGGGCGGGTGAGGATGGCCACGATGCGCTCGTAGGCGCGCATGCCGCGCTCGGTGTTGAAGTGCTGCTGGGCCTGCACCATGAGCACGCCCAGATCGCGCTCCAGCTCCGCCCTGCCGAGCCGGTTCTCGTGCCCGCTGTGGCCGTGATCGTGCCCGCTGTGGCCGTGGCCGCGACCGGCATGGCCGTGCCCATCGTGGTCGTGCCCATCGTGCCCGTGGCCGTGGTGCACGTCGTGCTCGTCGTGGCTGTGCTGCCCGCCGTGGTCGTGGCCGTGGTCGTGGCCATCCTCGCCGCGGTGCGCGTCGTACTCCTCGTGCTCGTGCCCGTGGCCGTACTCGTGGCCATCGTGGCCGCTGTGCGCGTCGTGCTGCTCGTGCTCGTGGTGCTTACGGTGCGTCGTCATGCTGGCCTCCTCGAGGTGAGTCGAAGCTGCTCCGGGTTCGCCTTTCGGCACCGCCACCCGGTGCGGAGGTTGCGACTGCCCTTCTTCCCCTTCACCTACCAGTACGACACAACGCCGCCCGCGTGAACAGGCGGCCCATCGGGCGAGTGCGCATGGGGGCAGGATCGAATGCGAAAACCCGCCGCCAGCGCTTGCGAAAAAGCCGCTGGCGGCGGGGTGGGAGGGGCTGCGGATCCCCCGTGGGAGTGCCGGTCAGGAGGGGATTACGATCCGTTGGCCCCCCGGTTCGCGGACGTCTCCGGCGAGGGCTTTCGCCGGGCTCGCCAGGCCTCCAGGTCGTCCGGCGAGAAAGGGTGATCGTGCTCCGCCAGGGCGTAGCCCGCCTCGCGCATGTACTCCAGGAAGATGCGAGTGCTCTCCTCGATCGCCGCGTCGTCGCCCGGCAGGGGGCGGGGGTCGTCCAGCATGTTGATGGTGTACGCGTCCGCAAGCCGGATCAGCTCGGCATCGGACGGGCTCTCCCCGTGCACGTGCTGGTGGTGGAGAGAGCCATGGCTGAGGCCGCCCTGCAACGACGATCGCTTGTCTGGGCCGCTGTTCTTGCTCGCCATAACACCCTCCGGCTTGGAGTGAGGCATCCACGTGCGGATGAGCCGCCGGCTTTCCGCAATTCCCGCACGCGATACCGTGGTCCGGGTCACCGTCGCCCCCGGCGCACGAGGTCCTGAGCGCATTCCTCCACCAGCTCAGCGAACCAGGGGATCACCGGCATTCTCGGCTCATACCGGCTCAACCGCACGTATAGTCTGTAGATTGACATCCTGACGAGCTCATTGATTAAATCGTCACCCACCTGGTCACGGGGGAGAACCGCTTCGAGCCTGACCCGGGCAATCCGCAGGGCTGGCCGCTTCAGGATGGCCGTGAGCCGCTCGAAGGCCAGCCTGCCCCGGTCCGAACCCGCGTACAACAGCGCCTCTGAAATCATCCACCGGAGATCTGCATTGATGTCGGGCATCGGAAGGCGAACAGTCAATTCACCGTTCTCGCGTCCGTGTCGCTCGGTCATGGGGGCAACCCTCCGTTGGTAGGAAGTTTTTCGTCTAGAGCCGATTGATGCCCGGGTCATCGGTTTGCGTCCACAAAGGCCTCCGCTATTCGGGCTGTTCCTGCCGGCCAGCCGGTGCCGGCAGCTGATTCCGGGCTCCCGCTTCTCCTGCCTCCTTCCCCCTACACCTGCGGTACGACGCCAGGTGCATCACCGTGAACCGGGCCGCCGGGGAAGGGAGGTGCATCCGCCATTCGCGGCGGAGAGTGAAGTCGCGTCGGATGCCGGCTCCGCCGTCCTTCCTACCGCCTACCTACCGGTACGACTGAATCGCAGCCGTGTGAAACGCGGGCCGCCGCCAGCGCTCTGCGAGCACTGGCGGCGGCCTGAGGTTTGGGGGGTAAACCCTGTGTCGCTATCGACCGAACCGTGGGCGCAGCTTCTTCAGCTCGCTGCGCACCCACCACGCGGGCCTGGCCACCCGCTTCGCGATGTCCACCGCCGAATGGCCGTCGCTGGCCAGACGCACCACGTCCCGGGTCACCGGCGGCAGGCCCTCCGTGAGCCGCTCGATGCTCAGCCGATCATCCACGCCGTCGTCCGGCGCGGCGATCAGGTAGACGTCCTCGTTCAGGGGAACGAACTTCGGCGCGTTCGGCACCCGCGTGTGTCTCTCCCGGCGGATCCAGTCGATCACGAGACGGCGGACAATCACCGCCACCCACGGAATGACCGGAGCCTCCGGCCTGTACCCCGGGATCGCGCGGTAGACCCGGAACAGGGCCTCGTTCGCGATCTCGTCGATGTCGTCCTGATTGATCTCTTCGGGGGGCAGGTACGCCTCGAGACTGGCCCGTGCGATCCGCTTGACGGGGCGGGTGAGAATGATGGCCAACCGCTCGAAGGCCTGTATCCCCCGCGCGGTTTCGGCGAACAGAACGACTTGCAGGATGAGCGGGATGAGCTCGCGATCCAGCTCGGAACCGGGGCGATCGGGGCGCCCTTTGCTGCCGTGTGCCATAGCGCGCCTCCCTGGGCAAGTACCCGCAAGCCGACGGATTCTCCGGATGAGACACCCGGCGCGGCTTTGCGTGCTCCTCCGTCCGGCGTCTCGCCGGCGTGTCGGAGTGCCGTGAAGATCAGGAGTGCCTGCACATGGGGGCCTCCGTTCTCTGGGGGCGCCAACCACCACCTGGACCGTCCTCGCCAGCTGGCTGGGCCGGCTTGCCTGCCCGCTGCCTACCTTCCCCACACGTCAACAACGATCATCAGGTGGAAATTCTGACAGGACATAGGCCACAGTGTAAGGGGATATCCCCCCCGGTGAGCGGAGGATCCCGTCATCCCTCCCGTTCCGCGGCTCCGCCCTCCCGGGAAGGCTGCCGGCCATGCCGATTTTCGCGGGGACTCGCTCGCGCGTCGTGGAGGGACCCGCTCCGGCCGGGCTCCGGGCCAGTACCGCGGGGCGGATTGCGACACTTTCGCCCTGCCCCGACCGTAGGAGTGCGCGCCGGCGGGCTGGTCCCGCCCACGGCCGGCGGGTAGATTGGCCGCGAAACGCCCGCCGCTCCACGCAGCCCGCGAGACGGAACCGTCCATGCCCCGACGCTACGACGACCTGCAGCCGGAGGAGCTGCCCGAGGTGCTGCGCGAGGCCGTCCGCCGGCAGGACGTGGACGAGCGGGAGCGCGAGGTGCGGCTGGACCGCGAGAGCTACGCGCAGGCCGCGGCGGAGATGGGGATCTCCCGCCCCGAGCTGGACCGCGCCGCCGCGGAGACGCACGCCGCGACGGTGGTGCGCATCCGCCGCGGCCGGCGCATCCGAAACGCCGTGATCGGCGCGGTCGCGGCGATCCTGGTGGCGGCGGGCGCCTACCGCGTCGCCAACCCGCCCGCGCCGGAGCCCGTCGCCTGGACCTTTCAGAACGACGCTCAGGTCTGGTCCGGCGACTTCAACCCGCGCTCCGCGGGGAGCGCGCGGCAGGAGGGCGGCCGCGGGCTCATCGTGGTGGAGCGCTTCGTGGCGGAGGACGACGGGCGTTACTGGGCCAATCTCAACACCGCCTCCGTCCCGGCTTCGCTGGAGGGGCACGAGACGATCACGCTGCGCATCCGCGGCGACGGCGGGCTGAGCAACGCGCGGATCTTCATCGAGAACGGGCCCACGGAGCGCTGGCGGTCGCCCGACATCCCCGTGGAGGCGGAGTGGCGCACCATCAGCCTTCGGATGGACCAGTTCGAGCGCCAGACCCGCGCCGACTCGCGCGCTCCCTGGCGCGCGCGCCGCGGCGGTCCCCCCGGCGCGGTGACGGGCGTCTCCCTCAAGGTCGGCCACCCCTTCAATCCCACGGATGCCCGAGGCCGCGTCGAGGTGGACGACCTCCGGATCGACTAGCGGGGCCTCCCGCGCCGCTCCGGATCCGGCGCCCGATCCCTTCGGCGCACACGCCGTGTACGCGCTGCGCCTGGGCGATCGCACGCACACCGCCGCCGACCCGCGCGCGCTGCGCCGCCTCGACGGCGCGCCGCGGGGGGTGGACTCGGCCGCGCTCCATGGCTACCTCTGCTTTTCGCACCCTCCCGGAGAACGGACGCTGTTCGCCGGCATCGGGCGCATCCCCGCTCCGGCGCCCTGGCGGGAGCTTCCCGCGCCGGCGGACGAGGACTCCGCCGTTCGCACCCTGCGCGCGCTGCTCGGCGCGTCCGTGGAGCGGATGCTGGGGGCGGAGCGCGACGTGGGCGTCTACCTTTCTGGCGGGCTGGACAGCAGCCTGGTCGCGGCGCTGCTGGCGCGCGCCGGGGCCCGCGTCCACCTCTTCTCGCTCGACTTCGGCCCGCCGTGGGACGCGGAGCTGGAGCACGCGCAGGCGGTGGCCGCGCACCTGGGCCGCCCGCTGCACCGCGTCCGTGCCCGCCCGCGCGACGTGTCTCGCGCGCTGGAGCCCACCGCAGCCACCCTGCATCAACCCTTTGGCGACCCGGTGACCGTCCCGCTCTTCCTGCTCGGACAGGCGGCGCGCGACCACGTCTCCACCGTCTTCAACGGGGAGGGCGGGGACCAGCTATTCGGGGGATGGGCGACCAAGCCGATGCTGGCGGCGGAGGCGTACGGGGGCGCGGGGTACAGCCGCGAGGCCGCGTACCTTGCCACCTACCACCGTTTTCACGGCGCGGAAGACCAGCTGCTGACGCCGGCGGCGCGGGCGGCGATCGGGACGACGGACGCGGGGGCGTGGCTGCGGCCGGCGCTGGACGCGCCCGGCCTGCCCACGCTGCTGCATCGCCTGCGCGCGGCGAATATCCGCCTCAAGGGCGCGCAGAACATCGCCCCGCGGATGACGCAGCTGGCGGCCGCGCACGGGCTGCAGGCACGCGCGCCCTTCTTCGACCAGGCGCTGGCGGAGTGGACGTTCACGCTCCCGGCGGACTTCTTTCTCCGCGGGGCCAGCGAGAAGCACCTGCTCAAGCGTGCGGCGGAGGGGCTGCTTCCGCCCGCCCTCATCGACCGGCCCAAGCGGGGGATGGGGGTGCCGGCGACGGAGTGGCTGCGCGGCTGGACGAGTCCCCTGCGCTGGGAGGCGGCCCGGCGCCTGTCGCCGCGGCGGCTGCGGCGCGACGGGTGGTTCCGGCCGGAGTACGTCGCCGCCCTCCGCCGCGGTGACGACGACCCCGGCGAGACGCGGCGGCGCCGGGGCGGCGAAAAGCTGTGGGCGCTGCTGATGCTGCATCTGTGGATCGACGCGCAGGATCCCCCGCTGGACTGGCGGATCGCGTGACGGGCGGCCGCCGCGGCCAGCGCCCGTGGATCCGCCCCAGCCGCACCTCGTCTCTCTCTCCGATCGGCCGATTGCATGAAGTGCATCCACTGCGGGACGGATTCCAGGCTCCGCGAGCGGACGGACAAGCGCTGTCCGAAATGCCATAACCGGTTCGCGTTCGAGCCCACGAGCGATCCGTACCGGGTCACCGACGGCCAGTTCAAGAACGCCATCGACCGCGTCTCCGGGGACGGCAAGGTGAGCTTTACCGAGCGGCAGCTTTGGTACGAGTTCAACCGCCGCTGGATGAAGCCCCCCTTCTGGCGCAGCCCGTACGGCGTGCTTCCGGTCGTGGGCGCCAGCCCGGCGCTGGTCGCCCTCCTGGCGGGCGTCCACCTGGCGGCGTTCCCCATCGCGCTGCTGGGAGGGGCGCTGGGGCTCGGGGCAGGCGCGCTGCTGAGCCGCCTGGCCAACCGGCGCTCGCCCGCCCCACCCCGGCCGCCGCGCATCCCGTTCGACGTGTTCGAGCGGCAGTACCTGCGGCGGTGGCGCGAGGTGCACGACGACGTGGCCGGGCTGCTCCCCGTGCGCGAGGTGGCGGCTCCCGACCTGCCCCGGGCGGTGCCGGCGGACGTGGCCGCCTTCTCCTTCGACCGCGCGGTGGTGACGGACACGTGGGAGACGGCGGCGATGCTGGTGGCCAACCGCTTTCACTTCGAGCACAACTGCGCCGTGCTGAGCCGCGACGGATACCCGGACGGGATCGCCGGCACGGTGAAGGAGATGCTGCGCCGCAACCCGCGGCTGACGGTGTTCGCGCTGCACGATGCCAGCCCCGGCGGATGCCTGCTCCCGCTCACGCTCCGCGAGCCGGAGTGGTTTCCCGACCACGCGATGCGGATCGTGGACCTGGGGCTGCGCCCGGGGACGGCGCGCCGGCTGCGCGTTCCCGCCCTGCCCGGCGCGCCCACGCTGCTCCCGGCGCGGCTGGGGGAGATCCTTCCGGCGGAGGACGTAGCGTGGCTGGCGGAGGGGCACACGGCGGAGCTGGCGGCGCTGCGCCCCGAGCAGGTGCTGCGCGCCGCCTACCAGGGGATCGTGGCCGCCGGCGACGGCTCCGGCGTCTCGGGTTCGGGCGGGGATTCGGGGGGCGGAGACTCGTACGGCGGCGGGGTGATCTGGGTGGGCGACCTGAGCCCCGGCGCCGACACGGCCGCGGTGGACGGCTTTGGATGACGGGATTCGCGGGCGTGCTCGGCGGGCCGGACCCGTCCGCCGCGCTCCGCCGCCTGGGGCTCGATCCGGCGTGGAGCGAGGGGGAGGCGGCGTTCGCGGGCGCGGTGGAGCGGGCGGCGGACGGCGGATGGATCGCCTGCGGCGACGTGGTGCTGGACAACGCGGCGGAGCTGCGGTCGATGCTGGACCTTCCCGGCGCGTCGCCGCTGGCGCTGCTGGCGGAGCTGGCGCGCGCGCACGGCGCCGATGCCGGCCGGCACGCGCTGGGGATGTACGCCGCCGCGGTGTGGATCCCCGCCCAGCGCCGCCTGTGGCTGCTGCGCGACGGCGCCGGCGCGCGGACGCTGTACTGGACGGGGGATGCGGCGCGCGGGTGGAGCTTCGCGTCGTCGCCGCGCGCGCTGCGGCGGGCGGCGGGCGTCTCCGGCGAGGTGGACCTGGTGGCGCTGCGCGACTACCTGACGTGCGCCTTCGTCCCCGGCGAGCGGACGATGTGGCGCGGCGTCGCGGAGCTGCGCCCGGGTACGGCGATGTCGCTTCCCGACGGCGGCGCGCATGTCTTCTGGGAGCCGGTGGAGCGCATCGAGGACGCGGACGCGCCGCTGGAGGTGCACGCGGCGAGGCTGCGCGGGCTGATCGATGACGCCGTGCGGGTGCGGCTCCCGGCCTCCGGACCCGTGGGCGTGTACCTTTCCGGCGGCGTGGACAGCAGCCTGGTGACGGCGCTGGCGGCGCGGATGGCGCCGGGGCCGGTGCACACCTTCTCGCTGCACTTCGGAGGATCGTACGCAAACGAGCTGGCGTGGTCGTCCCTGGTCGCGCGGCACTGCGGGACGCGGCACCACGTGCTGGAGTTTCCCGCGTCCATCATCCAGAAGCATCTGCCGGAGAGCCTGGCCGCGCTGGACGACCCGATCGGCGACCCGCTCACCACGCCCAACCTGCTCATCGGCCGCGCGGCCGCGCAGGTGACGGGCACGATCCTGAACGGCGAGGGCGGCGACCCCAGCTTCGGCGGCCCCAAGAACACGCCGATGCTGCTGCACGCCCTGTACGGCGGCGCGGACGACCTGGCGGCGGCGTACCTGCGCTCCTTCGGCAAGTGCTGGGACGACCTGCCGTCGCTGCTGACGGGCGACGTGCAGGCGGCGCTGCGGGACGGGCCGCCTGCGGGGTGGTGGTTCGCACCGCGGCTGGTGGATGGAGGGATGCGGCACTTTCTGAACCGGCTGCTGGACGTGAACGTCCGCTTCAAGGGCGCCGACCACATCCTCACCAAGGTCGCCAACCTGACCGCCGCGAACGGGCTGACGGGCCGCTCGCCGCTGGCGGACCGGCGCGTGATCGACGCCAGCTTCGCCATCCCTCCGGAGCACAAGCTGGCCGGCACGGTGGAGAAGGCCGTGCTCAAGGCCGCGGTAGCCGACCTGCTTCCGGCGGAGGTCGTCCACCGCCCCAAGAGCGGGATGCTGGTGCCCGTCCAGGCCTGGTTCCAGGGCGACCTGCGCCCCTACGCGCGCGCCATGCTGCTGGACCGGAACGCGCGCACGCGGCCGTACTTCGATCCGCGGACGGTGAAGGAGTGGCTCGATACGCCCAGGGTGCCTAAGCGCGGCGTGAAGCTCTGGCTCCTGCTGACGATGGAAGTGTGGCTGCGGACGAACGAGTAAAGGCCTTACCGGAGGCTATCGAGGATCCGATGACGATCGACGAGTTCGTGGCGGAGATCACGATGAAGGGCCCGCCGCTGGCGCCGGAGGAGATCGATGCCTTCGAGCGCGAGATCGGGCACCCGCTCCCGGAGGACTACCGCCGGTTCCTCTCGCTGTGCAACGGTGGCTTCGTGGGTGGGCGCTTCTGGTTCGACGGGGCGGGCGTGCACCACGTGGGCGGGCTGCGCGAGGAGCCCCACTTCTCGCTCCGCCATGCTCACCGGACGTACCAGGTCCAGGAGCGGTGGATTTCGCGCTCGCTGATCTGGATCATGGACGATCCGTTCGGCAACGCGATCTGCCTCGGTGTGTCGGGGATCGAGCGCGACCGCGTGTTCTTCTGGGACCACGAGAACATGCCGGACCCGGAGGAATGGGACGGAGAAGCGATAACGGCCGACAACGTAGAGATGCTTGCCGAGTCGTTTACCGACTTCATCGACGGCTTGGAGGAGTTGGACGATTGAAGGCGAGCCCATGGACGGGTCCCTGATGCCGAGGGGAGGTCACGATGCTTTTCCGGAGACTGATGCTGGTCTGCGCCGCCTTGGTGGCGCTTGTGCACGGGACCGGCTGTTCCGCGCGACGGGATGCCGTCGCCGAAGCTCCTCCCACGCAATGGGTTCGCGACGCGCGGATGGACCCGTGGAGCTGGATCGGCACCTCCCCCGATGCGAGGTGGATCGCGCACGCGCTGCGGGAGGCCGGGTTCTACGGAACCTTCGACGAGTGTCCGCTGCAGTTCCTGGATTGCGGCAGACGGCTGATCGCGGGCGAGGCGATGGTCGTCACCGACATTCGCTGCGTGGCCGTGGACCCGGTCACGGACCGGTGCTCGTTCCGCCTGACCGAAACGCGTCCGGGCGCAGCCGGGGAACGCGCCCGGTCCGTCCGCTCCCGCTGCACCGGACACTTCTGGCCCCTGGGCACTTCCCACTCGCCGCCGGAGTGGGGGCTGAAGTCGTGGCAGGTTCCGCCGCCCGTGTGCACCCCGGACCGCTGACCGGTCCGCATCTCCCCCTTTCGTGACCGACCGTGGAACAGATGGACTGCCGATGAATGACGAATTCGTCCCCCTGGAGATCCGCGACGGGCTGCTGGTGGACCTGGCGGACGACGCGTATCCCACCCGCGTGTACGGCTGGCGGACGGAGGCGCTTGCGCTGGAGGCGGACGCGACGCACTACGGGATGGCGGTGGAGGATGGCGGCACGCTCGACGCGGAGGCCGGATGCTTCGCGCTGCGGGCGGGGATGTTCTTCGTGGTGCCCGGGGCGGGGCGGGTGCGGGGCGGGGCGGGGATGGTGATCTCGCGGCTGGGGTACCGCGGGCTCTTTCAGCTCGGCGGGCCGGTTGAGGCGGCCGGGCGTCTGCGCTACATCGACGGCTGCTCCGACACGCTGCTGGTGTGCCCGCCGGTGCTGGGCGAGCCCTGCCTGAACCACCTGCACATGCCGCCGGGGACGGACCAGACGGCGCACACGCACCCGTCCGAGCGCATCGGCGTGATCGTGCGCGGCACGGGCGAGTGCCGCACGCCGGGCGGCACCTTCGCGCTGCGGCCGGGGATGGGGTGGCGCATCCCCACCGGCGTCCTGCACTCGTTCTTTACCCGCGGCGAGGCGCTGGACGTGCTGGCCTGGCACCCGGACAGCGACTTTGGTCCCACGCACGACCATCACCCCATGGTCAACCGCACGATGGTGGACGGCGTCTCCGCCTCCCGCATCGACGAGATCCGCACGGCGGAGGCCTGATACCAAATCCGCTAATTAGAGTGCGTGACTTCCTTGAGGGAGGCGCCGCGCTGAACCTTGCCTAAACCGGAGACCCGGCGCGCCGACCGAAGGACTTCGCCAGCAGAACGAAGGGGCTGGTTCCGCGTCCTGAGCCGGCCCCTGCGCAGCCGAGAGGAGGTCCTTCGGTCGCGCGCCGGAGTCAGTGCAGGCGGCAGGATCCGCGCGTGCGCTCCCTCAGGAAGTCATACCAATTCTGCAGATCAAGTGTGCATTCGTGAACACATTTGTTTGCCTGAGTGCACAACGAATCATCAGAAATGGTATCACATTCTTTTCCCGGAACTGGTATGACCGGCGTGGGGGCTGAAGGGTGGAGTGCGTATCTGCGGCGAAGGCTGCTGTGGGTGGACTGCATCGCCGCCGCGCTGGCCGGGACGGCCGTGCTGGCGTTCAGCGGGTGGCTCAGCCGGTTGTACGCGCTGCCGCGGGACCTGCTGCTGCTCATCGGCGCGGTGAACCTGCTCTACGGCTGCTACTCCTTTTCACTCGCCGTCCGAGCCCGGCGGCCCAGGCGCCTGATCAACCTGCTGGTCTTCGCCAACCTGGGCTGGGCGGTCGTGTGCCTGGGCCTCGCGGTGGTGTTCTGGGAGCCAGCCACATGGTTCGGGCTGGGGCAGCTGATCGGGGAGGCCGTCTTCGTGGGCGGGCTGGCGGGGCTGGAGTGGAGCCAGCGGGATCGGCTCCTCACGGCGGCGTGAAGCATCGCGGTACCTGGCGCACCCTCCCGCGACGGTCTCCGCGGGTGTAGAATCGCCGGATGCGACGACCCGTGCTTCCCGTCCGGCGCTTTCTGTCCGTGCGCCGCTCCGGCATCCATGGCCGGGGCGTCTACGCCCGTGCGCCCATCCCCGCCGAAACGCGGATCGTGGAGTACCGCGGCGAGCGCATCACCACCGCCGAGGCCGAGCGCCGCTATCCCGACGACTTTTCCGCCCCGCATCACACCTTTCTGTTCGCGGTGGATGACGACACGATGATCGACGCGGCGTACGGGGGCAACCTGGCGCGGTGGATCAACCATTCCTGCGATCCCAACTGCGAGGTGGTGGAGGAGGACGGGCGCCTCTACATCGAGAGCATCCGCGACATCCGGCCGGGCGAGGAGCTGGCCTACGACTACAACTACATCCTCCCCGAGCGCCACACCGCGAAGATGAAGCGCCGCTTTCCGTGCCACTGCGGCGCCGCGTCGTGCCGCGGCACCCTGCTGGGCAGCAAGCGCTGATCGTCTCGCCAGATCCGCGGAAGAACGGGTTTGTACCGCATCCGGCAGAGATCCCGCAGGAAGTCCGCGCTTTCTCCGGTCCGGGCAACACGCCCGAACGATGCATGTAAACGTGAGGCTGAGTGAAAAACCGCCGGCTGGTTTCGATCGATCTGGGGAGTGCCTACACCAAGGTGGCGATACGGAGGGACTGGAACGCCGAGTCGGACCTGCTTCGCAACCTGCCTCTCGCCTCGGATGAGGTGGATTTCTGCGTGCCGTCGGTGGTCGCCAGGGTGGAATCGGGGGGCGATGCACGGTGGATGATCGGCGCGGCGGCGGCGGCGCAGGCCCCGGGAGAGGGGGTCAGCATCTTTCGCTACTGGAAGGCGCGGCTTTTCGCCACCGGCTCGCCTACGCAGGTGAGCCGCGACCAGATGGGGCAGTCGTCCGAAGCGTACGGCAGCGACGACTACGAGCTGGTTGCCACCCGGTTCTTCCGCGGCCTGCGGGAGAGCCTGGAGCGCTCGCCGTACGGGGACGGCGTGGCGTCGAGCGCGGTCCGCGTCTGCGTTCCCCGCATCGACGTCGAGGACATGGACGGCCGCGTGGGGAGGATCCTCGACGCGGCGGGGTGGCGGCCGGCACACGGCCGCGTCACCGTGTACGAGCCGGAATCCAACGCCTGCGGCATGTTCACGCGCGGACGCAACGCGACCTGGTATCCCCCGGCGGCGCCGTTCACGCCCCGCGCGGGCCGCTCGCTGCACCTGATGAAGATGCTGGAGCCGGAAGGCCTTCTCCAGGCACTCCGGCGCATGTCGGGGAGCTTCGGCGTGCTCGTCATCGACATCGGGGGGTTCACCACGGACCTGGGATACGTGCAGTTCGACACGAGCTTCAGCTCCAACGACTGGCATCGTCCGCAAATCGTCCAGCAGTCGTACGAGCTCGGCATCCGCGAGCTGGACCAGGCCATCTACGACCGCCTGGACGAAGAGGCGCAGCAGGCGATCCGGCGGCTGTCTCCAGGCGAGTGGGACGCGTTGAAGGTGGACCTGTACCGCGGTGCGCCCGTGACCATCGGCAGCGTCCGCGGGAGGCCCCGGCGAATCGGGGGAGGGGCCGACGCGGAGCGGACGGCGGAGGCACTGCGGAGCTTCGCGAACCGTCTCATCACGGTGAGAGACTCCTTTCTCCGGGACCACGTGCGCGGGCCCATCAACGCGCAGACGCTCACGGGCGGAGGGTCCATGATCGCGCCCCTGCACAACGCCGTGGTGCAGGCGCTGGCGACGGACGAGGAAGCCCGCGTGTACGACCTTCTGGACGAGCAGGAGCCCCGGCGAACCCTGGGCCTTCGCGGCGGCAACGTCCGGGAGCAGGAGGTCGAGGCGCGGGCGCGGCGCAACCAGGAGCTGGTGCGCGGAGGGAGCGCGATCGGCGGAAGCAGCGTGTTCTTCGAATGACCCCCATCCCCAAATTCCGAAAAAGACTGTTCTCACACGGAGGGCACGGAGGACACAGGGGATCAAAAACCTCCGTGCCCTCCGGCGTGAGGCAAGTGGTTGCCGCTACACCGAGCCGAGTTCGGTATCAGGCCGTGAAAGCAGAGGAAACGGCACGAGAAAACTCCGCTGACTCTGCTAACTCTGCGTGAGGCCCATTCTGTTGCGGATTCATCAGATCGGCGCAAAACCGGCGCGGCGCGCTCCTGGAGAGATCCTGCCGGGTGAATCCCGCCACGGCACCCCGTCCGGCCCAGGCGTGCGCGGCGCGCGGCAACCTTCGTGCAGATGCCGCACGCACCGGAAGGTGCTCGCTCCTGACTCCATCGTACGGCCAGCCTTGCCCAACACCGCACCGCCGTCCGTGCACGACGGACGAAAGACCGTGATCGCCGCCGGCCGCGGGCTGGTGAAGGCGCTGGTCCGCTTCGTCCGCGCCCGCTGGAAGCTTCTTCTCCTCCTGTTCCTGGGGGTAGGCCTTCCGCTCGTCGCCTTTGGCGACCTGGCCGCGGACGTCTGGCGCCGCGGCGGCATCCTGTGGGACGAGCCGATCCTGCGCTACGTCCACCGCCACTCCACCCCGGGCCGCGATGCGGTGATGACGTTCATCAGCGCCCTTGGCCACGAGTGGGGCGTGGTGCCGCTGGGGGTCCTGATCTTCTTTGCGCTGCTGGCCGTGCGCCGCCGGGGGAACGCCCTCTTCTGGGCGGTGGCGGTGGGGGGCGCGGGGCTGCTGAACCAGGGCGCGAAGATGTCCTTTCGCCGCACGCGGCCCGACCTGTGGCTCTCCCCCACGCCGGAGCACACCTACAGCTTTCCCAGCGGGCACTCCATGGGCTCCATGGCCTTCGTGGCGGCCCTGGCGGTGCTGGCGTGGCCCACGCGGTGGCGGTGGTGGGCCATCGTCCTGGGCGGCGCGTTCACCCTGCTGGTGGGGTTCTCGCGCGTGTACCTGGGGGTGCACTTTCCGTCGGACGTTGTGGCCGGGTGGTCCGCGTCGCTGGCATGGGTGCTGGGGTTGAGCCAGGTGGCGTACGGGCGCCTGGTGAAGCCGCGCCCGCGCGCCACCCCCGTCGCCGCCGGTCCGGATCCGGCCCCTCCGCAGGGCACGTGAGCGGCCGGTTTCGCGGCACGTCGCTGTTTTGTGAGGTGTCGCCGTGAACCCGACACGCGGCCCCGGCGGGCCCGTTGCGGGGAGCGAGCGCGGGCAGGCGGATTGATCTATGCCCGGTCCCGTGCTTACCTTGATGGAGGACGGATTCCGCACTCGACCAGGATGGTGCAGGTGACCAAAGCCGAGTTCGTGTCGCAGGTGGCGGAGAAGGCGGGAATCAGCAGGGCCGCCGCCGGCCGTGCCGTGGAGGCGATCTTCGGTCCACGGATCTCCGGGACCGGTCTGGTGCGGCGAGTCGAACGCGCGCAGCAGGCGGCGAGTCCAGGGGAGCCGGCGTCGGTGAGCGGGATTCGCGAGCTCGCGCTCAGCGTGTGGGAGAACGCGCAGGATGCCGGCGAGTTCCTGTCGACTCCGCACGCAATGCTGGACGGCGAGACGCCTCTGGCCGCTGCCCAAACCCCCGAAGGCGCCGAGCGCGTCCGTGAGATCCTTTTGGCGCTGGAGTACGGTCTTCCGGTCTGATGATCGTCGCGTATCGCGTGTGCAAGGTCCGCTACCCGGTGTTCGACGGCACGGGAGCGGAGATCGCGGGCGGCCGCTGGAACTCTCGCGGCCGCCCGCTGATCTATTGTGCCGACAGCTTTGCCGGCTCGCTGCTGGAGATCCTGGTGCACGCCAACGCACCGGTGGCGCTGCCGGGCGCGCATCACTGCGCGCGGGCGTTCGCGGAAGACGACATCGCCGTCGAAGTTCTGGAAGAGGCGGATCTTCCGGGGTGGGATGATGAGGATGCGGTCGTCTCGCGCAGCTTTGGTGATCGATGGCTGGAGGAGCAGCGCACCGCGATCCTTTCCGTGCCCGCGGCGACGGCCCGTCCGTACGGACGTAACCTGCTGCTGAACCCCGCACACCCGGACTACGACCGCATCGTTCGTGAATCGGAAGTGCCCGTGCACTGGGATGTCCGGCTGTTCCGAGGACGCTGATCCGCATCACGCGCGTGAACCGGGGAGCTTCAATGGACATTCTGCAGGCCATCGGAAACACGTCGCTGATGCGGCTGCGCAGGGTGGTGCCGCCGGGGTGCGCGGAGATATGGGTCAAGCTGGAGTGGGAGAACCCCACGGGCAGCATGAAGGACCGGATGGCGCGGGCGGTGATCGAGCGGGCGGAGCGGGACGGGCGGCTGAAGCCCGGGGACACGGTGATCGAGTACACGGGCGGCAGCACGGGGACGTCGCTGGCGCTGGTCTGCGCGGCCAGGGGGTACCGCATCCACATCGTCACCTCCGACGCCTTCAGCGTGGAGAAGCGGGACCACATGGCGGCGCTGGGTGCGGAGCTTACGCTGGTGCCCAGCGAGGGCGGCCTCACCACCCGCAAGCTGATCCTGGACATGATCGAGACCGCCCGCACGCTGAGCCGGGAGCCCCACACCTTCTGGACGGACCAGCTCAACAACCACGACAGCATCGCCGGCTACCACGCGCTGGGCGAGGAGATCTGGAGCCAGACGGGCGGCAGGGTGGGCGCGTTCGTCCACTGCGTGGGGACCGCGGCTTCGCTGCGCGGGGTCGGCACGGTGCTCAAGGGGCACGAGCGGGGCGTCCGCATCGTCGCGGTGGAGCCGGCCGAATCCTCGGTGCTGCTGGGCGGACCGGCCGGGCCGCACAAGATCGAGGGCGTGGGGATCGGCTCCACGCCTCCGCTCTGGGACCCCGGCGTCATCGACGAGATCGTCCCCGTCCCCACGGAGGAGGCGAAGGAGATGGCGCGGCGGCTGGCGCGGGAGGAGGGGCTGTTCGCGGGGACGTCGTCCGGTGCGAACGTGATCGCCGCGATGCGGGTGGGGGAGCGGCTGGGCCCGGACGCGACGGTGGTCACGCTGATGTGCGACACCGGGCTGAAGTACCTGAGCACCGACGTGTACGGGCGCCGATGAGCCGTTCCGCGCCTGCCGCGGCGGTCGTTCGGTGGATTCTCGCCTTCGCCCTCGTCCCGGCCGCGGAGGCCGTGGCGCAGACGCCGTCCGAGTGGCCGGTACGCTGCAGCCCGCGGACGATCGGCGGCGCGCGGTACCGCGTGTGCGAGATCGCGCCCGCGGCGGTACCCCGCATCCAGCTCACCGCGCGCGAGGCCGGCGGGCGGCCGGTGCGCACGATCGCGCGCGTGGACTCATTGGTGCGCGGGCGCGGCGAGCGGCTGCTCTTTGCGACGAACGCGGGGCTGTACGAGCGCGTGGATTCCGCGACGGGACTGCTGGTGGCGGACGGCGGACGGACGTATTCGCGGCTGAACCGGGGCGCCGGGCCGCCGGACCCGTGCGGCGTGGCGAACTTCTACTGCCCGCCGAACGGCGTCTTCTTCGTCGCCGGGGGGCGGGCCGCGGTGCTTTCCACGGCGGACTTCGCCGCGCGCCCTGCTTCGCGGGCCGCGCCGTCGGTCGCCAGCCAGTCCGGGCCCATGCTGGTGCGCGGCGGCGCGCTGGCCCGCGGGTTTGCGGCGAACAGCCGGAGCCGCAAGGTGCGCAACGGGGTGGGCGTGCGCCGCGACGGGAGCGTGGTCTTTGCCATCGCCGACAGCGAGGTCACGTTCCGCGACTTCGCGGTGGCGTTCCGGGACGCCTTCGGGTGCCGGGACGCCCTGTTCCTGGACGGGTCCATCTCACAGCTGTACGCGGGTCCGGGAACCCGGCTTCCGCCGCGGTCCGGCGAGTTCGCCGCGGTGTTCACCGTGACCCGGGCCGCGGACCGGCGGTAGCGCCGCCACAACCAGTCTTCTCGCAAATCCTGGATAATACCAACCCGGGAAAAGAGTGCATGACTTCCTGAGAGTGTGTTCAAGAATCAGCCTCAACGATTGGCTTCCTGAGGGAGGCGCCGCTCCCAACCCGCTGCTACATAAGGAATTTGGCGCCGACCGAAGGACCGCGCCGGCAGCACCTGGGGGCTGGATCACTGCCGCGTAGCCAGCCCCGCGGTAGCCGACACGAGATCCTTCGGTCGCGCGCAAGCGGTTGAGTAACTTCAAGTTCCGGAGGCGCGCTCCCTCAGGAAATCAATACTCGATTATCTGGAAGACCAGATTCTCAAACACACTCTGAGGGAGGCGCCGCGCTGAGCCTTGCCCTCGACCGGGAACCCGGCGCGCCGACCGAAGGACCTCGCCGGCAGAACGAAGGGGCTGGTTCCGCGTCCTGATCCGGCCCCTGCGCAGCCGAAGGGAGGTCCTTCGGTCGCGCGCCGGAGTCAGCGCAGGCGGCAGGATCTGCGCGTGCGCTCCTTCAGGAAGTCACATTCTTCCCGGATCCGGGATAATCCCGAATCCGGGGAAACAGCTGTCGTCCAGAGCGAGCGCTCGTCGCGGAGCCGCGGCGTTGAAGATTCTTCGGTCGGCGCCAGGCTTCCCAGCCGAAAGGAGAGTGTCGCGCGGGCGCCGCCCTCAGAATGACAGTTCAGCCAGCCGCCCGCCAACGAAAAGGCACCGCGAGCAGAACGCTCGCGGTGCCCTTTGCATCTTCCCTGAACGGCGTGGCGCCGCGCTTCAGACGGCGGTCTCCCGGGGCGCCAGGGGAGCGCCGGCGGGGAAGGGGATGACGGTGGGGCGCGGCTGCAGCACCCCTCCCAGGCGGCGGATCCCCTCGTGGATCTGGTCCGCGGGGATGCGCGAGAAGTTGAGGCGCAGCGCGTTGCGGCCGTGCGCGCCCCCCGGGGCGCAGAACGCCTGGCCGGGGATGAACGCCACGCCGGCCTCCTCCACGGCGCGGGTCAGCAGGCGCGTCGTATCCACCTCCGCCGGCAGCCGCACCCACACGAACATCCCCGACTGCGGCCGGCTCCAGCGCGCCTCCGCCGGAAAGTGGGCCTCCAGCGCGTCCAGCATGGCGTCGCGCCGGGCGCCGTACTCGCGGCGCAGGCGCTCCAGGTGCGGGGCCATGGGATTCGCGTCCAGGTACTCCACCAGCGTGCGCTGGGCGTAGTTGCTCACGTCCAGGTCGCCGCCCTGCTTGAGGATGGAGAGCCGCTGCACCACCGCCTCGGGCGCCACCACCCACCCCACGCGCAGCCCCGGCGCCATGATCTTGCTGAAGGAGCCCACGTACAGGATCCAGTCCGGATCGTACGACCGCAGCGCGGGGGGCGGATCGGCGTCGTAGCGCAGCAGCCCGTACGCGTCGTCCTCGATCACCGGCACGCCGTAGCGGCGCGCCACCTCCGCCAGCCGCCGCCGCGACGCGGCCGGCATGCTGATGCCCAGCGGGTTGTGGCCCTCGGGGATGGTGTAGACCAGCGACGGCCGCTCGCCGCCCGCCAGCAGCGCCTCCAGCGCGTCCAGGTCCATCCCCGTCTCCGGGCTGGCGGGGACGGTGAGCACGCGCGGCTGCAGGGGGCGCAGCGAGTTGAGCATTCCGTCGTAGGTGATCTCCTCGGTGGCGACGGTGCCCCCGGGGCTCACCAGCAGCTGCGCCAGCAGGCTCATGGCCTGCTGCGCGCCGCTGGTGATGAACACCTCGCTCTCCGTGCACCGCACGCCGCGCAGCGCCATCAGCTCCACCACGTGCGCGCGCAGCCGGCGCAGCGGCAGGCCGTACTGCAGCGCGTCGGGCTCCCGCCGCAGCACCTCGGCGCTGGCGCGGGCGCACGCCTCGGCGGGGAACATCTCCGCCGCGGGCATCCCCAGGGCGAAGGAAAGCAGCCCCGGGCGGGAGAGCAGCGTGTGGATCTCGCGCAGCGCGGACTGCCGGATCTCCCGCGTCCAGTCGGCGAAGGGAAACTCGTGCTCCGCCGTGGTCGGTGCGGACATGGCAAGGCCTCTCGGGTTCAGGACCGGTCGATGGGGGTGCGTCCCGCTCATCCGCGCGCGGCGTGGGCCGGGGCGGCGTTCTCCTCGATCCACCGCGCCATCCCCGCCACCGTGCGGGTCTGGAACAGGGTGCGCAGCCGCATCTGCACCCCGAAGCGGTCGCGCACGCGGGCGATCAGCCGGGTGGCCACCAGCGAGTGCCCGCCCAGCAGGAAGAAGTCGTCGCCGGGGCCCGCCTGCACGCCCAGCAGCTCGCTCCAGATCCCCGCCAGCTCCCGCGCCACTTCGCCGCCGTCCTCCTCGTCCGCCGTCCCCATGCGTTCCGCGGACTCCGCGGGGAGGGCGGGAAGGGGGACGATGCGGGGCGACGACGCGCCGTCCAGGGCGGCGAAGTCCGGCAGTACCCCCGCCGTCCACAGCCGCCCCAGCGCGCCGAGAAGGAACGCCGGCTCCGGCGTGCCCTCGGCCGCGTGGGGAAGGGAGGCCACCGCGGGGGGGACGTCCGCGCCCAGCGCCGCCGCCTGCTGCCGGACGAAGGTGCCCAGCGACCCGCCGGGCCCCGCCTCCACCAGCACGCGCCCGGGCTGCGCCAGCAGCTCCGCCGCGCCGGCGCCGAAGCGCACGGTGCCCACCAGGTGCCGCGCCCAGTACTCCGGGTCCGTGGCCTGCGCCGCCGTCAGCCAGGTGCCGGTGACGTTGGAGAGCATGGGGATGCGCGGCGCCGACAGCGGCATGCGCGCCGCCAGGGCGGCCACCTGCTCCGCCACCGGCCGCATGAGCGGCGAGTGGAAGGCGTGCGTGGCGGCCAGCCGCCGCGCCGCGTGCCCCGCGGCCGCCAGGGCCCGCTCGGCGCGGGCGATCCCCGCGTCCGTGCCGGAGAGCACGCACAGCTCCGGGGCGTTCACCACGGCCAGCACCACGTCGTCCGCCAGCCAGGGAGCGACGGCGTCGGCGGAGAGGGAGACGGCCAGCATGGCGCCGCCGGGGAGCGCCTGGATGGCGCGGGCGCGCAGGGCCACCAGCTCCAGCGCGTCTTCCAGGCGAAAGACGCCGGCCACGCACGCCGCCGTGTACTCGCCCAGCGAGTGCCCCATCAGCGCCGCGGGGCGGATTCCGACGGACTCCCACAGCCGCGCCAGCGCGTAGCCGACCACGAAGGCCACGGGCTGCGCGACCTCCGTCCGGTTGAGGCGCGCCGCCGCGGGGGAGACGGGGGCGCGGCCCAGCATCCGCCGCAGGTCCATCCCGCCGGACGCGGGGGCCGGCTCCGCGTCCGCGGCGAAGAGCACCTCGCGCAGGTCGAAGCCCAGGTGCGCGTGCAGGATCCCGGCGCAGCGGTCCACCTCCGCCCGGAACACCGGCTCGGCGTCGTACAGCCCGCGCGCCATGCCGGGGTACTGCTCGCCCACGCCGGGAAAGAGAAGGGCGGGGGACGGCTCCGCCCGCGCCACGCCGTCGGCAGCGCGGGCCGGGTCGCGCCCGGCGAGCAGGGCGGCCGCGTCCTCGCCCTGCCGCACGACCACGGCGCGGCGGCAGGGGAGCGCGGGCGCCTGGCGCAGGGTAAAGGCGACGTCCGCCAGCGGCAGCCCCGGGTGCTTCGCCAGGTGCCCGCCGAGGCCGGCCGCCGCGGCGTCCACCCCCTCCGCCGTGGCGGCGGAGAGAAGGAGGAGCTGCCAGGGCTTTGCGGCATCCGCCGACTCCGCGTCCGCCGGCGCGGCCGATTCCACCGGGGTCCGCAGCGGGTCGGTCTCGCGCGGGGGGACGGTGCGGCTGACGGCGAAGAGGTTGTAGAGGATGGAGCCCTCCACGGCCTCGTCCTGCTCCACCGCCACGTCGAACCCGTGCTTCTCCAGCAGGCGCGTCACCTCGTCCAGGCGCCCGTCCAGGTCGTGCACCTCGATGACGATCTGGCGGATGAGGGGCCAGTGCTCGTCGTCGATCCCCTGCAGCACCTCCATCTCCGCCTTCTGCACGTCGATCTTGAGGAAGTCGATGCGGCCGACCCCCTGCTCGCGGATGACGGCGGAGAGGGGGCGCAGCCGGCACTCCATCTCCACCGCGCGGAACCGCTCGTCCAGCAGCTCGTCGGTGTACTCCATCAGCGCGTCCATCCCCTCCAGCCCCTCGTCGCGCTCGCGGTCCATCATCAGCCGCAGCACCTCGCGCTCCTCGGCCACATCGGCGTAGAACGACGACATCCCCGAGCTGTTGGGATAGAAGGTGAAGCACGCGGTGCGCTCCGCCTCGGCGATGCCGTGGTTGAAGGCGCGGGCCCGGGCGCCGTTCAGCGCCAGGTTGGCGCGCAGCCGCTGGTACACCGGCGGGGCGGGCTCGAAGGTGTAGATGCGCGCCCCCGGCGCCTCGCGGCTGGCGAACAGGGCAAAGGTGCCGATGTTGCCGCCCACGTCGAACACGCAGTCGCCCGGCTGCAGGGTGACGCCGTAGCGCAGGTAGATGCGCTTTTCGAAGATGTCGTGGTAGAAGTGCTGCGCCTCCGCGCGGCTCTGCGGCACCACGGTGAGCCCGTTGGGCAGGTGCAGCCGCATGGCGGGGGGAAAGGCGGCGGCCTCCGGGACGTCCGCGTACGGAGCGGCGGGGGGCGTATGCGACGGATCCATGGGGCGGGCGACTCCGGCCACGGACGGGGACAGCAGGGTCATCGGTGCACCGGCGTCAGGGTTGGGCGGCAAGGAGCAGGTCCAGCTCCTCGTCCGAAAGATCGTCCAGCATGGCCAGCAGCTGGTGGGGGTTGCTTTCCGGTCCGGCCGGCGCGGGGCCGGCCGCGGGAGCGGTGCGCTCCGCCAGCAGCGGCGCCAGCGACTCGATGGTGGGGTGCTCGAAGAGCGCCGCGACGGTCACGTCGCCGTCCAGCGCCTGGCGGATGCGCGCGACCACGCGGGTGGCCAGCAGCGAGTGCCCGCCGATCTCCATGAAGTCGTCGCGCACCCCCACGCGCCCGCGCTGCAGCACCTCGGCCCAGATCTCCGCCAGCGCCGCCTCCACCGCGGTGCGGGGCGCCACGTACTCCGCCTCTTCGGCGGCGGGCGGGGGGGCGGGGAGGGCGCGGCGGTCCACCTTGCCGTTGGCGCCCAGCGGCAGCGCGTCCAGCAGCACGAAGGCGGAAGGAACCATGTAGTGCGGCAGGTGGCGCCGCAGGTGGCCGCGCAGCTCTCCGGAGCGAACGCCGCCCGCCACGTACGCCACCAGCCGCGCGCCGCCGGGCCCGTCCTCGCGCGCCACCACGGCGCAGGCGGACACGTCGGGGTGGCGGCGCAGCACGGCCTCCACCTCGCCCGGCTCGATGCGAAAGCCGCGGATCTTCACCTGCTCGTCCAGCCGGCCCAGGTACTCCAGGGTGCCGTCGGAGCGGTGGCGCGCCCGGTCGCCCGTGCGGTACAGCCGCGCGCCCGGCGCGCCGAACGGGTCGGGGACGAAGGCCGCGGCGGTGAGCCCCGGCCGCCCCAGGTAGCCGCGCGCCACCCCCTGGCCGCCGATGCACAGCTCGCCCGCCACCCCCGCGGGGACCAGCCCGCCGCCGGGGGCGCAGACGTACGCGCGCAGGTTGGGGAGGGGCGCACCGATCGGGTGCCCCTCCGCGCCCCCGCCGGCGGGGACCCGCCAGCCGGTACAGACGACGGTGGTCTCGGTGGGGCCGTAGAGCACGCGCAGCTCGGCATCCGCCGGGAGGGCGCGGCGCACGTCCGCCAGCAGGTCCGGCGGAACGCGGTCGCCGCCGGTAAAGACGCGGCGAAGGGTGGCGAGCGGGCCGTCCGCCCCCGCGCCGGCCGCGTCCACCAGCTGGCGCAGCACGGCGGGGACGGCGTGCAGCACGGTGGCCCCGGCCAGCGCCGTGGCCTGGCGCGCGGGCTCCAGCAGCTCGCCGGGCGCCAGCAGCCGCGCGCTCGCCCCCGCCAGCAGCGGGGCGAAGACCTCCACCAGCCACATGTCGAAGGTGTAGGCCGCCTGCGCGATCCCCACGTCCGCGGGGCCGAAGCCGAACGCGTCGGCGGCGCCCAGCAGGTGGTTGGCGATGGCGGCGTGGTGCACGGCCACGCCCTTGGGGGCGCCGGTGGAGCCGGAGGTGTAGATGACGTACGCCAGGTTCTGCGGTCCGGCGCCGCCATCGACCTCCCTCTCCCCGTCCGCCGGCTCCGCGCCGGGCGCGTCCACCAGCAGGGTGGCGGCGTCGTGGGCGGGGAGCACGGCGCGAAGGCGCGCCTGCGTCACCAGCACGGAGGGGCCCAGGTCGTGAAGGAGCCAGGAGAGCCGCTCCGGGGGGGAGCCGGGGTCCAGCGGGCCGAACGCGCCGCCCGCCTTCCACACGGCCAGGACGGCGACCACCATCTCCACCCCGCGCTCCAGGCAGAGCGCCACCCGCGACTCCGGGCCCACGCCCAGGCGCACCAGGCGGCGGGCCAGCCGGTCCGCGCGCGACTCCAGCTCGCGGAAGGTGATCCGCTCCCCGCCGAACTCCACGGCGAGCGCGCCGGGCGTGCGCGCGGCCTGCTCCGCCACCAGCCGGTGGACGCAGCGGCCGGCCGGGTATTCCACGGCCGACGGGTTCCACGCCTCCGTCAGCGTGCGCCGCTCGGCCGCGGGAAGCGGGTCGAGCGCGCCCAGCGGGGCGTCGGGGCGGGCGGCGATCTCTTCCAGCAGGTGCGCCAGGCGGCCCAGCATCCGCTCCGCCGCCGGGGCGTCGAACAGGTCTGCGTCGTAGTCCATCCGCAGCCGCAGCGGCGCCTCGCCGGTGACGGCCACGGAGAGCGGAAAGCCGGTGCGGCGGACGACGCGAAAGCCGCGCTGCGCCCACGCCCCGCCGGCGTCGTGCAGGGCGGCGTCGAAGGGCCGGGCCTGGTAGTCCAGCAGGGTGGTGAAGAGCGCGGCGCCCTGGGGAAGCCCGCTCCACGCGGCCACGTCGGGGAGCGCGGCGTGCTCGTGGTCCGCCAGCTCCGCCAGCTGCTCGCCCAGCTCGTCCAGCCAGTCCAGGACGGTGGACTCCGGCGGAAGGGCCACCCGGACGGGGACGGTGTTGATCAGCATCCCCACCATCCCCTCGACCCCGTCCACGCCGGTGGCGCGCCCGCCGCGCACGGCGCCGAACACCACCTCGCGGCGGCCGGTGCAGCGCCCCAGCAGCAGCGCCCACGCGCCCTGCACCAGCGTGCTGAGCCACACCCCCTGCTCGCGCTCGAAGGCGCGGAGCGCGGCGGTGGCGTGGGGCGAGAGCCGCAGCTCGCAGCCGCCGAAGGGCGGCTCGGCGGCGGGGTCGCGGGGGGCGGCGCGGCCGGCCTTGAGCGGCTCGGCCGCGGCGACGCCCCGCAGACGCCCCGTCCAGTACGCCTCGTCCGCCGCCGGGCCGCGCCCGCGCAGCCACGCGACGTGCTCGCCGAAGGGGCGCCGCGCGGGGAGATCCGCCTCCGCCGCATCCCCGCCGTCGTGGAGGGCGAAGACCTCGCGCAGCACGTGGGCGACGGAGGCCCCGTCCAGGATGGCGTGGTGAAAGCTCCACACCAGCACGTGCTCGTCCGCCGCGTGGCGGAAGAGGGCCAGGCGCATGGCCGGCGCGCGGCTCAGGTCGAAGCCGCGGGCGCGGTCCTCCTCCAGGCAGCGCTCCAGCCGCGCTTCCCGCTCGGCCGGGGGGAGCGCCGCGTGGTCGTGGACGCCGAACTCCAGCGCGACGTCCGTGTCGGCGGCCTGCACCGGCTCCGGGAGCCCCTCCCACTGAAAGCGGGTGCGCAGGATCTCGTGCCGCGCGGCCACGCGCTCCCAGGCGCGCCGCATCCGTTCGGCGTCCACCGCGTGGCGCAGCGTGCACACCACCTGCTCCACGTCCAGCCCCGCGCCCGGCGCGCGCAGCGTCTGAAAGAGCATGCCGTGCTGCAGGGGCGTGAGCGGATACGCGGGCGGGGTGCCGCGCTCCGTGGCGGGGCCGGCCGTCATCGTCTCCATCCGGGTCGGGATCTGCTCGGGGACCGTTGCTGCGGGCTGCCTGCAAGATTCAGGCGTGTTACGAAAGCCCGGGGGAATACGCGCCGATCCCCGCAGCACGGCCCGGCGGCGGCGCCATGAGCGGCCGGCGGCGGAGGCGTGGAGGGGGATCGGGGTAGACCGGTGTCTACGAGAATAGCAGCGCACCGGACGAGTCGTCAACCCCTTACGCTATCATTTCCCGTCTGGACGTGTTGATTGAGTGGCGGAGGGGTGCGGACGCGGACGGGCACACCCGGGACGCACGGGGCGGTGGGGGATGCGGAACGTCCACCGTCCACCTGCTTCTGCGTGCAACGGCGCGGAAAAGTGCCTGTGAAACCGATGTCGGCCGATGGGCGCATCTGAAATCATCACACATACATAAGCCGCAAACACTTGATGCATTGAAACGATTGTGATATAGTCATCCCCACAAACCCGAGCCCGTTCAGATCCAGGCGAGTCGATCCCCCCGCACAGGTACGAGGGGATCTTCGTCGCAGGTGAAAATCCCCCGTCAGGGTGTACGTGGTGCTCCGCTCCGGGCCGCCAGTGCCGGTGCCACGCTCATCCTGACGCGCATTTCCGGACTGGAACTACTGTTTCTGGTCCCGTTTCGCTCCGGGTGGCTCCGGAGGTCGCGGGACGGAGAATCCTCCCGGCGCACCCTGCGCCGGGAGTGCGGGTGCAGGGACGAGAGACATTTCCGCGAGATGGCCCATTGTGGGCTACTGATGGCCGGAGCGGGGCGAGCGATCGCCCGCCCTGCGCACGCCGGATGACCAACCAGGCAGGCAGATGACCGTACCCCCCGAGGTTGCCCGCGCACTTTCGCGCAGCGAGAAGCAGGAGCTGCTGCGCAAGTCGCTGGTGGAGAGGATCAGCCGCCCCCGCACCGCCCCCGCGTCGTTCGCGCAGGAGCGGCTGTGGTTCGTGGACCAGGTGCAGGGGGCGTCCGGCGCCTACAACCTGCCGTGCGCGCTGCGCCTTTCCGGCACGGTGAACGTGCCGGCGCTGGAGCGCGCGCTGGGCGAGATCGTACGCCGGCACGAGGCGCTGCGCACCACCTTCGCCGACGCGCAGGGAAGCCCGGTGCAGGTGATCGCGCCCTTCACCGGCTTCGCGCTGCAGCGGGTGGATCTCCCCGCGCTGGACGGCGAGGCGCGCGAGGCGGAGGTGCGCCGCCTGGCGGCCGACGACGCGGCGCGGCCGTTCGACCTGGCGGCGGGCCCCCTCTTTCGCGCCACGCTCCTTCGCGTAGCGGACGGCGAGCACGTGCTGCTGCTGTGCATGCACCACATCGTCAGCGACGGGTGGAGCATGGGCGTGCTCTTTCGGGAGCTGTCGGCGCTGTACGACGCGTTCGCCGAGGGGCGCCCGTCGCCCCTTCCCGAGCTGCCGGTGCAGTACGCGGAGCACGCGGCGCGCCAGAGGGCCCGCCTGGAGGGCGAGGCGCTGGAGCGGCAGCTGGCGTGGTGGACGGAGCGGCTGGCCGGCGCGCCCGCGCTGCTGGAGCTGCCCACGGACCATCCGCGTCCCGCCGTGCAGGGGCACCGCGGCGCGCGCGAGGTGCTGGACCTTTCCGCGCGCCTGGCGGAGCGGCTGGAGGCGGTGGGGCGCGGCGAGCGCGCGACGCCGTACATGGTGCTGCTGGGCGCGTTCCAGGTGCTGCTGTCGAAGTACGCCGGCAGCGACGACGTGGTGGTGGGGAGCGTGGTGTCCGGCCGCGGCGACCGCGACGTGGAGGAGCTGATCGGCTTTTTCGTCAACACGGTGGCGCTGCGCACGGACCTGTCCGGCGACCCCTCGTTCCGCGAGGTGCTGCGGCGGGTGCGCGCGGCGACGGTGGGCGCGTACCAGCACCAGGAGGTGCCGTTCGAGCGTCTGGTGGAGGAGCTGCAGCCGGAACGCACCTCCAGCCACTCGCCCCTCTTTCAGGTGATGTTCACCCTGAACGACGCGCACGGCGCCCGCGCGGCGCTGGCCGGGCTGCGCACCGCGGACCTGGACGCGGAGCTGTCCACCACCAAGTTCGACCTCGCCCTCTCCTTTGCTCCGCACGCGCGCGGTTTGCGCGGCGTGCTGGCCTACCGCACCGACCTCTTCGAGCGCGAGACCGTCCGCCGCATGCTGCGGCACCTGGAGCGGGTGCTGGAGCAGGTGGCGGACGATGCCGATCTCCCCCTCTCCCGGCTGGAGCTGCTGGACGATGCGGAGCGGGTGCAGGTGCTGGAGGGATGGAACCGCACGGACGTCGAATATCCCGCCGATCGCGGCATCCACCACCTGTTCGAGGAGCAGGCGGATGCCACGCCGGATGCCATCGCGCTGGTGTTCGATGACCCGGCGCTGACGTACGGGGAGCTGAACGCGCGCGCCAACCGCCTCGCGCACCACCTGCGCGGCGCGGGCGTGGGCGCGGAGACGCGGGTGGGGCTGTGCCTGGAGCGGGGGATGGAGATGATCGTCTCCATCCTCGCCATCCTCAAGGCCGGCGGCGCCTACGTGCCGCTGGACACGACGTATCCCGCCGAGCGGCTGGAGCTGATGCTCGCCGACTCCGGCGCGGCGGTGCTGCTGACGCAGGAGGCGCTGCGGGACGTGGTGCCCGCGCGCGCCGGCGTACGCGTCGTCAGCATCGACGGCGAGCGGGCGGCGATCGATTCCGCGCCGGCGGGCGACCTTCGCGGCGCCGCGGGCGGCAATCGCCTGGCGTACGTGATGTACACCTCGGGGAGCACCGGCACGCCCAAGGGCGTGGGCGTGGAGCACCGCAGCGTCATCCGCCTCGTCCGCGGCGCGAACTACGTGTCTCTCGGCGCGGACGAGGTGATCCTGCAGGCCGCGCCCGTCTCGTTCGACGCGTCGACGCTGGAGATCTGGGGCGCGCTGCTGAACGGCGGCCGCCTGGTGCTGATGCCCGGCCGCACGCCGTCGGTGGAGGAGCTGGGCCGCACCATCGTCGACCGCGGCGTCACCACCCTCTGGCTGACGGCCGGGCTCTTCCAGGTGATGGTGGAGGAGCGGCTGGACGACCTGCGCGGCGTGCGCCAGCTGCTGGCCGGCGGCGACGTCCTCCCCGTCCACGCGGTCAGCCGGGTACGCGAGCGCTTTCCGCGGCTGCGCCTGATCAACGGCTACGGGCCGACGGAGAACACCACCTTCACCTGCTGCCACACCGTCGGCGACGCGTGGAGCGGCGGGCCGGTGCCCATCGGCGCGCCGATCAGCAACACGCGGGTCTACGTGCTGGACCGCGCCGGGCTCCCGGTGCCGGCCGGCGTCCCCGGCGAGCTGTACACGGGCGGCGACGGCGTGGCGCGCGGCTACCTGGGCCGTCCCGCCGCCACCGCGGAGCGCTTCGTCCCGAATCCGTTCGCCTCGCACCCCGGCGCGCGGATGTACCGCACAGGCGACCGGGTGCGCTGGACGGAAGGAAGTGCGGAAGTGCGTGAGTGCGTGAGTGCGGAAGCGGAGGACGGCGCGCTGGACACTCACGCACTGACGCACTCCCGCACTCACGCACTCCAGTACCTGGGCCGGATGGACCGGCAGGTGAAGATCCGCGGCTTCCGCATCGAGCCGGGCGAGGTGGCGACGGTGCTGCACCGCATGGCCGGGGTGCGCGAGTGCGCCGTCATCGTGCGCGAGGACGCGCCGGGCGAGAAGCGGCTGGTGGCCTACGTAGCGGGCGATGTGGACGCGGACGCACTGCGCGGCGAGCTGCGCCGCACGCTGCCGGACTACATGGTGCCGTCCGCCTTCGTGGCGCTGGACGCGCTGCCGCTGACGCCGAACGGCAAGCTGGACACGCGCGCGCTCCCCGCGCCGGAGCGGGTGGACGAGGACGCGTACGTGGCGCCCCGCACGCCCGCGGAGGAGACGCTGGCGGGGATCTGGGCGGAGGTGCTGGGGCTGGAGCGCGTGGGGACGGCCGACGACTTCTTTCGCCTGGGCGGGCACTCGCTGATGGCCACGCGCGCCATCTCCCGCATCCGCCAGGTGTTCGGCGTGGAGCTGTCGGTGCGCGCCCTGTTCGACGGGCCCACCGTGGCGCAGCTGGCGGAGTGCGTGGACGCGCTGCGCCGCGCCGGCGCGCCCGTGCTGCCGCCCGTGGTGCCGGTGGATCGCACGGAGGCGCCGCCGCTCTCGTTCGCGCAGGAGCGGCTCTGGTTCCTGGACCAGATGCAGGGCGCGTCCGGCATCTACAACGTCCCCGCGGCGCTGCGCCTTGCCGGCGCGCTGGACGCGGCGGCGCTGGAGCGTGCGCTGGGCGAGATCGTGCGCCGGCACGAGGCGCTGCGCACCGTGTTCGGCGAAGCGGAGGGCGGCCCGGTGCAGGTGATCGCCCCCTTCGCCGGCTTCTCGCTGGCGGTGGAGGACCTTTCCGCGCTGGGCGGCGAGGCGCGCGAGGCGGAGGTGCGCCGCCGCGCCGCCGACGACGCGGCGCGGCCGTTCAGCCTGGCCGCCGGCCCGCTGTTCCGCGCCACCCTCCTTCGCCTGGCGGACGACGAGCACGTGCTGCTGGTCTGCATCCACCACGTGGCGAGCGACGGGTGGAGCATGGGCGTGCTCTTTCGCGAGCTGGCCGCGCTGTACGGGGCGTACCGCGAGGGGCGCGAGTCGCCGCTGGCGCCGCTGCCCGTGCAGTACGCGGACTACGCCGTGTGGCAGCGGGCGCAGCTGGCGGGCGAGACGCTGGAGCGGCAGCTGGCGTGGTGGAAGGGGCAGCTCGCCGGGGCCCCGGCCCTGCTGGAGCTGCCCACGGACCGTCCGCGTCCGGCCGCGCAGAGCTACCGCGGCGCGCGGCAGCCGGTGGCGTTCTCCGCCGGGCTGCTGCACCGGCTGGAGTCGCTTGCCCGGCGCGAGGGCGGCACGCTGTACATGGTGCTGCTGGGCGCCTTTCAGGTTCTCCTCGGCAAGTACGCCGGCACCGACGACGTGGTGGTGGGCAGCCCCGTGGCCGGGCGCACGCGCCGCGAGACGGAGGAGCTGATCGGCTTTTTCGTCAACACGCTTGCGCTGCGTACGGACCTGTCGGGCGACCCCTCGTTCCGCGAGGTGCTGCGCCGGGTCCGCGCGGCCACGCTGGGCGCGCACGAGCACCAGGACCTGCCCTTCGAGCGGCTGGTGGAAGAGGTGCAGCCGGAGCGCAGCCTGAGCCATTCGCCGCTCTTTCAGGTGGTGTTCACGCTGGAGGAGGCGGGCAGCGACGCGGCCGCGCTCCCCGGGCTGCGCACCGCGCGGGTGGAGGCGGAGCTCGCCAGCACCAAGTTCGACCTTACCCTGGCGCTCACGCCGGACGCGGCCGGGCTGCGCGGCGTGCTGGCCTACGGCACCGACCTCTTCGACCGTGGCACCATCCGCCGGATGACCGGGCACCTGGAGCGGGTGCTGGAGCAGATCGCGGACGATGCGGATCTCCCCCTCTCGCGGCTGAACCTTCTGGGCGATGCGGAGCGGGTGCAGGTGCTGGAGGGATGGAACCGCACGGACGTCGAATATCCCGCCGATCGCGGCATCCACCACCTGTTCGAGGAGCAGGCGGATGCCACGCCGGACGCCGTCGCCGTCGTCCTGGACGACGAGACGCTGACGTACGGGGAGCTGAACGCGCGCGCCAACCGCCTCGCGCACCACCTGCGCGGCGCGGGCGTGGGCGCGGAGACGCGGGTGGGGCTGTGCCTGGAGCGGGGGATGGAGATGATCGTCTCCATCCTCGCCATCCTGAAAGCCGGCGGTGCCTACGTGCCGCTGGACACGACGTATCCCGCCGAGCGGCTGGAGCTGATGCTCGCCGACTCCGGGGCGGCGGTGCTGCTGACGCAGGAGGCGCTGCGGGACGTGGTGCCCGCGCGCGCCGGCGTACGCGTCGTCAGCATCGACGGCGAGCGGGCGGCGATCGATTCCGCGCCCGCGGGCGACCTTCGCGGCGCCGCCGGCGGCAATCGCCTGGCGTACGTGATGTACACCTCGGGGAGCACCGGCACGCCCAAGGGCGTGGGCGTGGAGCACCGCAGCGTCGTGCGGCTGGTGCGCGGCGCCAACTACGCGTCTCTCGGCGCGGACGAGGTGATCCTGCAGGCCGCGCCCGTCTCGTTCGACGCGTCGACGCTGGAGATCTGGGGCGCGCTGCTGAACGGCGGGCGGCTGGTGCCGGTGCCCGGGCGTGCGCCGTCCCTGGAGGAGCTGGGCCGGGCGATCGTCCGCCACGGCGTCACCACGCTCTGGCTGACGGCGGGCCTGTTCCAGGTGATGGTGGAGGAGCGGCTGGACGACCTGGCTGGCGTTAGCCAGTTGCTTACCGGCGGTGACGTCCTGCCCGTGGAGGCCGTGCGGCGGGTACGTGAGCGCTTTCCGGCGCTGCGGCTGATCAACGGCTATGGCCCTACGGAGAACACCACCGTCACCTGCTGCCATACCATCAGCGAGAGGTGGACCGGCGGGCCCGTTCCCATCGGCATCCCGGTCTCCAACACGCAGGTCTACGTGCTGGACCGCAGCGGCCGCCCCCTCCCCGTGAGCGTCCCCGGCGAGCTGTATGCGGGCGGCGACGGCGTGGCGCGCGGCT
The DNA here is from genome assembly GCA_036379135.1 of Longimicrobium sp. Taxonomy (GTDB): domain Bacteria; phylum Gemmatimonadota; class Gemmatimonadetes; order Longimicrobiales; family Longimicrobiaceae; genus Longimicrobium. The sequence goes on along the minus strand of DASUVG010000165.1, from coordinate 32,026 downwards.
ACCTGGGCCGGCCGTCCGCCACGGCAGAGCGCTTCATCCCCGACCCCTTCTCCCCCACCCCCGGCGCGCGCATGTACCGCACGGGCGACCGGGTACGGTGGCGGTCGGACGGCACCGTGGATTTCCTGGGCCGGATGGACCGGCAGGTGAAGATCCGCGGCTTCCGCATCGAGCCGGGCGAGGTGGCGACGGTGCTGCACCGCATGGCCGGGGTGCGCGAGTGCGCCGTGATCGTGCGCGAGGACGCGCCGGGCGAGAAGGGGCTGGTGGCCTACGTGGCGGGCGACGCGGACGTGGACGCGCTGCGCGGCGAGCTGCGCCGCACGCTGCCGGACTACATGGTGCCGTCCGCCTTCGTGGCGCTGGACGCGCTGCCGCTGACGCCCAACGGCAAGGTGGACACGCGCGCCCTCCCCGCGCCGGAGCGGATGGACGAGGACGCGTATGTGGCGCCCCGGACGCCCGTGGAAGCGACGCTGGCGGAGATCTGGGCGGAGGTGCTGGGGGTGGAGCGCGTGGGCACGGCGGACGACTTCTTCCGCCTGGGCGGGCACTCGCTGATGGCCACGCGCGTCGTGTCGCGCATCCGCGAGCGGTTTGCCGTGGAGCTGCGGCTCAGCGCGCTGTTCGAGGCGCCCACCGTGGCGCAGCTGGCGGAGCGGGTGCAGGCGCTCGCGGACGAGGAGGTCCGTCCGGCGGTGGAGGCGGCCGAGGCCCCGCGCACGCGGGAGCTGCCCCTCTCCTTTTCGCAGGAGCGGCTCTGGTTCCTGGACCGCCTGCAGCCGGAGAGCGCCTTCTACAACGTCCCCGCCGCGCTGCGGCTCACCGGCCCGCTGAACGCCGCCGCGCTGGGCCGCGCGCTGGCCGAGATCGTCCGCCGGCACGAGGCGCTTCGCACGGCGTTTCCCGAGTCGGACGGCCGTCCCGTGCAGGTGGTGGCGCCGTTCGCCGGCTTCGACGTGCCGGTGGAGGACATCTCCTCCATCTCCGATGACGCGCGCGAGGAGGAGGTGCGCCGCCGCGCGCTGGACGACGCGGCCGCGCCGTTCGACCTGGCCGCCGGCCCGCCGTTCCGCGCCACCCTGCTGCGCCTGTCGGACGACGACCACGTGCTGCTGCTGTGCATGCACCACATCGTCAGCGACGGGTGGAGCATGGGCGTGCTCTTTCGCGAGCTGTCCGCGCTGTACGGGGCGTACCGCGAGGGGCGCCCGTCGCCGCTGGCGCCGCTGCCGGTGCAGTTCGCCGACTACGCGGTGCGCCAGCGCGCGGAGCTGGAGGGCGAGACGCTGGAGCGGCAGCTGGCGTACTGGAAGGCCCGGCTGGCGGGCGCGCCCGCGCTGCTGGAGCTCCCCGCGGACCGTCCCCGCCCCGCCGTGCAGACGTACCGCGGCGCGCACGAGCCCATCGCGCTGAGCGCCGCGCTGACGGAGCGGCTGGAGGCGCTGGGCCGCGCCGAGGGCGCCACGCTGTACATGGTGCTGCTGGCCGCCTTCCAGGTGCTGCTGGCCCGCCACGGCGGCAGCGACGACGTGGTGGTGGGGAGCCCCGTGGCCGGCCGCACCCGGCGCGAGACGGAGGAGCTGATCGGCTTCTTCGTCAACACCATGGTGCTGCGGACCGACCTGTCCGGCGATCCCACCTTCCGCGAGGTCGTCCGCCGCGTCCGCGCCGTCACCCTGGGCGCGTACGAGCACCAGGACCTGCCCTTCGAGCGGCTGGTGGAAGAGCTGCAGCCGGACCGCAGCCTGAGCCACTCGCCCCTGGTGCAGGTGAGCTTTGCCCTGCGCAACACCGACGCGGCGGAGGGCGGGCTCGCCGACGTGCAGGCGCGCCGGGTGGAGGCGCAGCTGGACGTCACCAAGTTCGACCTGACCCTGGGGCTGGCGCCGGACGCGCGCGGGCTGCGGGGCGGGATGGAGTACAGCACCGACCTCTTCGACCGCGGCACCATCCGGCGGATGATCGAGCACCTGGAGCGGGTGCTGGAGCAGGCCGTGGACGATCCGGGCCGGCGCATCTCGCGCCTGGAGCTGATGAGCCCGGCGGAGCGCGCCCGCGTGGTGGGGTGGAACCGCCCCCGCGCCCGCTTTCCGGAGGACCGCTGCATCCACCAGCTCTTTCAGGCGCAGGCGGAGCGCACCCCGGACGCGACCGCCGTCGTCCACGGCGAGGAGTCGCTGACCTTCCGCGAGCTGGACGCGCGGGCCAACCAGCTCGCCCGCCACCTGCGCGGCCGCGGCGTGGGGCCCGAGGTGCGGGTGGGGGTGTGCCTGGAGCGCAGCCTGGAGCTGATGGTGTGCATCCTGGGCGTGATGAAGGCCGGCGGGGCGTACGTGCCCGTGGACCCCTCGCACCCCGCGGAGCGCATCGGCTACGTGCTGCAGGATTCCGGCGTGGCGCTGCTCCTCACCCAGGCGCGGCTGCACGGCCGCATCCCCGCGCCCGCGGGGGTGGAGAGCGTGCGGGTGGACGCGGAGTGGGCCCGCATCGCCGCGGAGCGCGCGGAGCCGGTGGAGAGCGGCGTGACGCCGGAGAACCTGTGCTACGTGATCTACACCTCCGGGAGCACCGGCCGCCCCAAGGGCGTGGCCATGCACCACCGGGGCGTGTGCAACTACATCCACTGGGGGATCCGCTTCTACGGCGCGGACCGCGGCAACGGGTCGCCGGTCTTCTCGTCCATGGCGGTGGACCTGACCATCACCAACCTGCTGGCCCTGTTCGCCGGCCGCCCCGTGCGCCTGCTCTCCGAAGAGGCGCCCGTGGAGGCGCTGGCGCAGGCGCTGCGCCAGGGGCCCGGCTTCGGCCCCATCAAGATCACCCCCGTACACCTTTCGCTGCTCACCCCGCTGCTGTCGGAGGACGAGGCCCGGGCCGCCGCGCACACGCTGGTGATCGGCGCGGACTTCCTGCCGGCGGAGCCGACGGTCTTCTGGCAGGACCACGCGCCCGGCGTGCGGCTGATGAACGAGTACGGGCCCACCGAGACGGTGGTGGGATGCTCCGCGTACGTGCTTCCCAACGGGCGGCACCGCGCGGGGACCGTCCCCGTGGGGCCGCCGATCCAGAACCTGCGCTTCTACGTGCTTGACGCGCGCGGGGAGCCGGTGCCCGTGGGGCTCCCCGGCGAGCTGTACATCGGCGGCGTGGGCGTGGCCCGCGGCTACCTGGGGCGCGCGGCGCTCACGGCGGAGAAGTTCGTCCCCGAGCCCTTTGCCGGGCCGGGCGACCGCATGTACCGCACGGGCGACCGCGCCCGCTGGCTGGCGGACGGCAACCTGGTCATCCTGGGCCGCACCGACAACCAGGTGAAGGTGCGCGGCTACCGGGTGGAGCCGGGGGAGATCGAGGCGGAGCTGCGCCGGCACCCCGCCGTGCGGCAGTGCCTGGTGGTGGTGCGCGAGGACCGGCCGGGCGACCGGCGCCTGGTGGCGTACGTGGTGGGCGATGCCGGCGCGGACGCGCTGCGCGAGCACCTGCGGCAGGGGCTGCCGGAGTACATGGTGCCCAGCGCCTTCGTGGCCCTGCCCTCGCTTCCGCAGACGCAGACGGGAAAGCTGGATCCGAAGACGCTCCCCGCGCCGGAGTACGGCGCGGGCGCCGCCTCGGCCGCCCCGCGTACCGGGGTAGAGGAGCACGTGGCGGGGGTGTGGCGCGAGGTGCTGGGCGTGGACGGGGTGGGGGTGCACGACAACTTCTTCGACCTGGGCGGCACCTCGCTCCTGCTCTACCGCGTCTTCAGCCGGCTGCGGGAGCTGCGCGCCGACCTGCGGGTGGTGGACCTGTTCCGCCACACCACGGTGGAGGCGCTGGCCCGCCACCTGGGCGGCGAAGCGCCGGCCGCCGCGCTTTCGGTGGATGTCGAGGCGCGCCCGCAGCCGGCGCCCGCGTCCGCGGTGGAGGGAGCCGACGGCCGCGGCGGGCGCGAGACGGACGTGGCGGTGGTGGGGATGAGCTGCCGCTTTCCCGGCGCGCGCGACACGGACGAGTTCTGGCGGAACCTGTGCGCGGGGACGGAGTCCATCGCCCGCTTCTCCCCCGAGGAGCTGCGGGGGGCGGGGGTGGCGCCGGAGCTTCTGGCGGACCCCGACTACGTGCCGGCGTACGGGGCGCTGGACGCGCCCTACGCCTTCGACGCGGCCTTCTTCGGCATCAGCCACCGCGAGGCGCAGGTGATGGACCCGCAGCACCGCGTGTTCCTGGAGTGCGCCTGGAGCGCGCTGGAGGACGCGGGGTGCGACCCGGCCCGCTTCGCCGGCGCCGTGGGCGTGTACGCGGGCTCCGGGTTCAGCAACTACGCCTGGCGGGTGATGGCGGACCCCGAGCTTTCGCGCCAGGTGAGCCGCGCGCTGGCCGTGTTCGCCAACGACAAGGACTTTCTCACCACCCGCGCCTCGTACCGGCTGGGGCTGCGCGGACCCAGCGTGGCGGTGCAGACGGCGTGCAGCACCTCGCTGGTGGCCATCCACATGGCGTGCCGCAGCCTGCTGGGCGGCGAGTGCGACATGGCGCTGGCCGGCGGCGTGACCATCTACCCCGAGCCCGCGGGCTACCGCTACGACGAGGGCGGCATCCTTTCTCCCGACGGCCACTGCCGCGCCTTCGACGCGCGCGCCGCGGGGACGGTGGGGGGGAGCGGCGCGGGGGTGGTGGCGCTCAAGCGCCTGTCCGACGCGCTGCGCGATGGAGACACCATCCACGCGGTGGTGCGCGGCTCCGCCATCAACAACGACGGCGCGGCCAAGGTGGGATTCACCGCGCCCAGCGTGGAGGGGCAGCGCCGCGCCATCGCCGAGGCGCTGGCCGCCGCCGGGGTGAGCCCGGCGCAGGTGTCGTACGTGGAGACGCACGGCACGGGGACGGCGCTGGGCGATCCAATCGAGATCGCCGCGCTGGCGGAGGTGTTCGGCGCCCCGGCGGACGGCAGGCCGTTCTGCGCGCTGGGGGCGGTGAAGACCAACGTGGGGCACCTGGACACGGCGGCCGGCGTGGCCGGGTTCATCAAGACGGTGCTGGCGCTCCGGCACGGCGCGCTGCCGCCCACGCTGCACTTCGAATCCCCCAACCCCGAGACGGGGCTGCAGAGCTCGCCCTTCTACGTGAACGCCGCGCTGCGGCCGTGGGAGAGCGACGGGCCGCGGATCGCCGGGGTCAGCTCGTTCGGGATGGGCGGCACCAACGCGCACGTGGTGCTGCAGCAGGCGCCGGCGCTCCCCGCCGCGGATTCCGCGGATTCCGCGCAGCTGCTGGTGCTGAGCGCGAAGAGCGAGCCGGCGCTGGAGCGGATGCGCGGCAACCTGGCGGCGCACCTGTCGCGGAATCCCGGGCTGCCGCTGGCGGACGCGGCGTTCACGCTGCAGGAGGGGCGCGCCGCGCACCGGCACCGCTGGGCGGCCGTGGCGCGCGACGGGGACGAGGCGCGCGCGGCGCTGGCCGGCACGGCCCCGCGCCGCGCCGCCAGCCGCCGCGCGGCGGAGCGTCCCTCGGTGGCGTTCCTGTTCCCCGGCCAGGGGACGCAGTACGCGGGGATGGCGCGCGAGCTGTACGCCGCCGAGCCCGTCTTTCGCGGCGCGGTGGACGCCTGCGCGCAGCTGCTGGAGCCGGAGCTGGGGATGGACCTGCGCGCCGCGCTCTTTCCGCCCCCCGGCGGGGAGGACGAGGCCAACGCGCTGCTGCGCGAGACCCGCTTCACCCAGCCGGCGCTCTTCACGGTGGAGTACGCGCTGGCCCAGCTGTGGATGTCGTGGGGGGTGCGGCCGCACGCCATGCTGGGGCACAGCATCGGCGAGTACGTGGCCGCCTGCCTGGCGGGCGTGTTCACCCTGCGCGGCGCGCTGCACCTGGTGGCGGCGCGCGGGCGGCTGATGCAGGCGCTCCCGGCCGGGTCCATGCTGGCCGTGCCCCTTCCCGAGGGCGAGGTGCGCCCCCTGCTCACCTCGCGGCTGTCGCTGGCCGCCGTCAACAGCGCCGCGCACTGCGTGGTCAGCGGCGGCGCGGACGACGTGGACGCGGTGCTGGCGGCGCTGTCCGCGCGGTCGGTGGAGGCGCGGCGGCTGCACACCTCGCACGCGTTCCACTCCGCGTCCATGGACCCCATCCTGGACGCCTTCGCCGAGGAGGTGCGCCGGGCCCGCCCCGCCGCGCCCACCCTGCCGTTCCTTTCCAACGTCACCGGCGACTGGATCACGGCCGGGCAGGCGACGGACCCGGGCTACTGGGTTCGCCACCTGCGCCAGACCGTGCGCTTTGCCGACGGCGTGGCCCGGCTGCTGGAGGATTCCGGCCGGGTGCTGCTGGAGGTGGGCCCGGGCGAGACCCTGGGCACCTTCGCGCGGCGCCACCCCGGCGGCGCCGCCGGCCGGGTGATCGTCCGCAGCCTTCCCCGCGCGGACCGCCCGGACGACAGCTGCCTGGCCATGCTCGAGGCGGCCGGCGCCCTGTGGACGGCCGGCGTGCCCCTGGAGTGGGCCGCGCTCCGCGGCGCCCGCCCCGGCCGCCGCATTCCGCTTCCCACCTATCCGTTCGCGCGGGACGAGCACCGGCTCTCCCCCGCGCCCCAGGCGGCGCCCGTCCGGGCCGCCCCACCCGTTTGCGCCGACGCGGGGGTCCCCGCGTCGCATCCTTCGCCACTGCCGCGCCAGACCGATCCGATGATCCTGCACGTTGCCGCCGCCGAGCGCACCCGCGAAGCGGACCACCGGTCCCGCATCGCCGCCCAGGTGACCGAGCTCTTTGCCCGGCTGCTGGGGATGAACCCGGACCAGCTGGACGCGGAAAGCAGCTTTCTGGAGCTGGGGGCGGATTCGCTCCTGCTGATGCAGCTGAGCCGCAACGTGGAGACCGCCTTTGGCGTGCGGGTGCCGTTCCGCCGCCTGCTGGCGGGGCTGGCCACCATCGGCGAGCTGGCGGACCACCTGGCCGGGCAGGTGCCGCCCCCCGCGGAGCCGGAGCCGGAGCCGGCTCCCGCGCCGGCGGCAGCCGAAGCCGCGGCGCCGCCCGCGGTCGAATCCCCCGTGCACGCCGTGGCCGAGCCCGCCGCGCCGATGGTCGTCCACGCCGCGCCCGCGCCGGTGTTCGCCCCGCCCGCGGAGGGCGGAGCGGCGCCGGCGGGGAACGGTGGCGGGCTGCAGGACGTGGTGTCGCAGCAGATCGCGCTGATGCGCGAGCAGCTGGCCCTGCTGCGCGGTGCCGGATCGGCGCCGGCGACGGTTTCGGCGGCTCCGGCGGCTCTGCCGATGCCGATGCCGATGGCTCCGGCCGCGCCGATCGTCCCGGCTCCGTCCGCGTCGTCCGTCTCGATGGTGCAGACGGCCCCGGCGATGCCGGCGGCCCCGGCCGCGGCGATCGTCCCGGCTCCGTCCGCATCATCCGTCTCGATGGTGCAGACGGCTCCCGCGCCGGCCGCGGCGGAAGCGTCGCACGGGCCGCACCGTCCGGTGCGGCAGACCATGTCGCGGACGGGGCCGTTCAACGAGCGGCAGGCGCGGCACTACCAGGCGCTGGTGGAGCGCTACACCGCGCGCACCCGCGGGTCCAGGGAGTACGCGGCCGCCAGCCGGCCCCGGCTCTCCGACAACCGCGCGTCGCTCGGATTCCGGCTGGCCACCAAGGAGCTGATGTACCCCATCGTGGGCGAGCGCTCGCAGGGGACGCGGCTGTGGGACGTGGACGGCAACGAGTACGTGGACTTCACCATCGGCTTCGGCGTCCACTTCTTTGGCCACCGCGCGCCGTTCATCGTGCAGGCGGTGGAGGAGCAGCTGAGCCGCGGCTTCCATACCGGCCCGCAGAGCGACCTGGCCGGCCCCACGGCGGCGCTGTTCAGCGAGCTGACGGGGATGGAGCGGGTGACGTTCTGCAACACCGGCAGCGAGGCGGTGATGACGGCCCTGCGCATCGCGCGCACGGTGACGGGACGCGACCGCATCGTCCTGTTCGAGGGCTCGTACCACGGCTGCTTCGACGGCATCCTGGCGCGCCCCGCCGGCCGCGGCGCCGCGCCGGGCTCGCGCCCCGTGGCCGCGGGGACGCCGCAGGGGATGATCGAGGACGTGGTGGTGCTGCCGTACGGCACGCCGGAGGCGCTGGAGTGGCTGCGCGCCAACGCGTCCACCCTGGCCGCCGTGCTGGTGGAGCCGGTGCAGAGCAACTTCCCGGAGAACCAGCCGCGCGAGTTCCTGCACCAGGTGCGGGCGCTCACCGAGCAGACGGGAACGGTGCTGATCTTCGACGAGATGATCACCGGGCTGCGGCTGCACGCCCACGGCGCGCAGGGGTGGTACGGCATCGAGGCCGACCTGGCGACCTACGGCAAGGTGATCGGCGGCGGATTTCCGCTGGGCGTGGTCGCCGGCAAGGCGCGCTACATGGACGCCATCGACGGCGGCCAGTGGCAGTTTGGCGACGACAGCTTTCCCGCCGCGGACCAGACCTTCTTCGCGGGCACCTTCTGCAAGCACCCGGTGACCATGGCGGCGGCCAACGCCGTGCTGCGGCACATCGAGGAGCGCGGCGAGGCGATGTACGACGAGCTGCACGCCCGCACGGCCCGCCTGGTGGCGGACCTGCGCCGGGTGCTGGAGGAGGAGCAGGTGCCCATCCGCATCCGCCACGCCGGCTCGTTCTTCAAGTTCGCCTTTCGCGAGCAGGACCGCTTCGTGGACCTGATGTTCTTCCACATGCTGATGCGCGGCATCTACATCTGGGAGGGCCGGGCCTGCTTCGTCTCCACCGCGCACACCGACGAGGACTGCGGCCGCCTGGTGCAGGCGCTGCGCGAGAGCATCGGCGCGCTGCGGGAGGGCGGGTTCCTGCCGGGAAAATCTGACGGCGGGCCCTCGGGTCCGGGCGGGTCCGCCGTCGCGCTTTCGGCCGGAGCAGAGGTGTTCGCCGCCCCCGCCGACGCCGCCGCCAGGTCGGTGGCGATGACGCCGGCGCAGCGGCAGGTGTGGACGCACGCGCAGATGGGCGACGACGCGTCGCGCGCCTACAACGAGCAGTTCGTGGTGGGCCTGCGCGGCGCGGTGGACGCCGGCGCCATGCGCCTGGCGGTGCAGGACGTGGTGGCGCACCACGAGGCGCTGCGCACCGTGTTCGACCCCGCCGGGCAGGTGCAGCACATCCTTCCCTCGCTCGACGGCCCGCCGCCGCTGGTGGTGGACGAGAGCGATCCGGCCCAGGCGACGCCCGAGGGGCTGGCGAAGCGGCTGGACGCCGCCGTGCGCGAGACCTTCGACCTGGCGGCCGGGCCGCTCTTTCGCGTCCACGTGCACGCGCGCGGCCCGGAGCGCTACGTCCTGCAGTTCGTCATCCACCACGTGGCCGCCGACGGCCTGGCCATCGACCTGCTGGAGCGCGACCTGGAGGCCGCCTACCGCGCCCGCCGCGCGGGGCAGGCCCCCACGCTCGCGCCGGCCATGCAGTTCAGCGAGTACGCGGCGCTGCTGGCGGAGCACGCGGAGCGCAACGCCGGGCGCGAGGCCGAGTGGCTGGCGCGCTTCGACGGCGCGGCGCCGCTGGTCCTTCCCGCCGACCGCCACCGGCCGCTCTTTCCCACCAACCAGGCCGGTTCGCTCAAGCTGACGCTGGGGCTGCCGCTGGCTTCGCGGCTGCGCGAGCTGGGGCGGCAGCAGGGGTGCACCCTGTTCATGACCCTGCTGGGCGGCCTGGCGGCCGCGCTGCACCGCATCAGCGGCCAGGACGACCTGGTGGTGGGCATCCCCTCCGCCGGCCGCACCTTTCCGGGCTCCGGCTCGCTGGTGGGCCACTGCGTGGACGTGCTCCCCATCCGCACCCGCACGGAAGAGGGGCAGAGCGCGCTGCGCTTTCTCAAGGACGTGCGCGGCTGGCTGCTGGACGCGTACGAGGACGAGGTGTTCACCTCCGCGCGCCTGCACGAAAAGGCGAAGATCGCCCGCGGGCCGGGGCTGCCGCCGCTGATCTCCGTGGTCTTCAACCTGGAGCCCGGCGGCCGCCCCTCCGAGGGCGGCGGCGAGGCGCCGACCTTTGGCGGCGTGCCCATGGAGCGCGTGGTGGGCACCTCCACCCCCTTCACCAAGTTCGACCTGCAGATCGACGCCGTGGACACGGGCGGCGAGATCATGCTGGTCACGCTGTTCAACACCGACCTGTTCGACCGCGGCACCGTGGCCCGCATGCTGGGCCAGCTGGAGCGCGTGCTGGAGCAGGTGACCTCGCGTCCGGACGTGGGGCTGGCCCAGCTGGACCTGCTCGGCGACGCCGAGCGCCGGCAGGTGGTGGAGGAGTGGAACCGCACCGACGCGACGTACGCGGCGGACCTCACGATCCACCAGGTGTTCGAGGCGCAGGCGGAGCGCACGCCGCACGCGGTCGCGGCCTCCTTCGGGGACGAGAGCCTGACCTACGCGGAGCTGAACGCGGCGGCCAACCAGCTCGCCCATCACCTGCGGCGCCACGGGGTGGGGCCGGAGGTGCGCGTGGGCCTGTGCCTGGAGCGGTCGCTGGAGATGGTGGTCAGCATCCTCGCCACCCTCAAGGCCGGCGGCGCGTACGTGCCGATGGACCCCGGCTACCCGGCGGACCGCCTGGCCCACATCGTGGCCGACAGCGGCGTGCCGGTGCTGGTGACGCAGCAGGCGCTGCGCGGCACCCTGCCGATGAACGCGGACGTGACGATCGTCTCGGTGGATGCGGACGCGGCGGCGATCTCCGCCGAGAGCGCGGAGAATCCCGAGAGCGGCGCCACGCCGGAGAGCCTGGCGTACGTCATCTACACCTCCGGATCCACCGGCAAGCCCAAGGGCGCGCTGATCGAGCACCGCAACGTGGCGCGCCTGTTCTCCGCTACGGACCCCTGGTTCGGCTTCGGCGAGCAGGACGTGTGGACGCTCTTCCACTCCTACGCCTTCGACTTCTCCGTCTGGGAGCTGTGGGGCGCGCTGCTGTACGGCGGCCGCGTGGTGGTGGTCCCCTTCCACGTCTCGCGCGACCCGGAGGCGTTCCACGCGCTGGTGCAGCGCGAGGGCGTCACGGTGCTCAACCAGACGCCCTCCGCGTTCCGCCAGTTCATCCGGGTGGACGAGGAGCGCGGCGGCCCGCTGGCGCTGCGCGAGGTGATCTTCGGCGGCGAGGCGCTGGAGCCGGCCACGCTGCGCGAGTGGGTGACGCGGCGGGGGATCGACACGCCCCGCCTGGTGAACATGTACGGGATCACGGAGACCACGGTCCACGTGACCTACCGCGTGCTGGCGAACGAGGACGTGTTCGGCGGCGGGGGCAGCCCCATCGGCGAGCGCATTCCCGACCTGCAGCTGTACGTGCTGGACGGGGCGATGCAGCCGCTCCCCGTGGGGATGCCGGGCGAGCTGTACGTGGGCGGCGGCGGCGTGGCCCGCGGCTACCACAACCGCCCGGAGCTCACGGCCCAGCGCTTCGTCGTCAACCCCTTCGGCGCGGGAAAGCTGTACCGCACCGGCGACCGGGTGCGGTGGCTGGCGGACGGCACCCTGGAGTACCTGGGGCGCCTGGACGAGCAGGTGAAGATCCGCGGCTTCCGCATCGAGCTGGGCGAGATCGAGGCGGCGCTGCTCTCGCACGACTCCGTGCGCGAGTGCGCCGTGATCGTGCGCGAGGACGCGCCGGGGGACAGGCGGATCGTGGCGTACCTCGTCGGGAACGTCGACGTGGAGACGCTGCGGCCGCACCTGCGCCAGGGGCTGCCGGAGTACATGGTGCCGGCGGCGTTCGTCTCCATCGACCGCATCCCCCTTACCGGCAACGGCAAGCTGGACCGCAAGGCACTCCCGGTGCCCGAGTACGGCAGCGACGAGGAGCGCTACGTGGCGCCCCGCTCCGAGGTGGAGACGACGCTGGCGGCGATCTGGGCGGACGTGCTGCGCGTGGAGCGGGTGGGCGTGGAGGACAGCTTCTTCGAGCTGGGCGGCGACAGCATTCTCTGCATCCAGGTGGTGGCGCGCGCGCGCCGCGCCGGGGTGGAGGTGAGCCCGCGCCAGATGTTCGAGCACCCCACCATCGCCGGGCTCGCCGGGGTGGTGGGCCGGGGCGCCGCGGCCGAGGCCAGCTGGGCGGAGCAGGGGCGCGTGGACGGCGCCGCCGCGCTCACGCCGATCCAGGCGTGGTTCTTCGAGCAGGAGCACCCGTCGCCCGCGCACGCCAACCAGTCCATGCTGCTGGCGGTGGACGCGGCCGTGCCGGACGCGACGCTGCGGACCGCGCTGGCCGCGGTGCTGGAGCACCACGACGCGCTGCGCCTGCGCTACCGCCGCACCGCCGCCGGCTGGGAGCAGTGGCACGCGGAGCAGGTGGGGATCGCGCTGGAGTGCGCCGACCTCTCGTCCCTGGCGGCGGAGGCGCAGGACGCGGCCCAGCTGCGGGCGTCGGAGGCGGCGCAGGCCGGCCTGGACCTGGAGAACGGGCCCGTGGGCCGCGCCATCCTGTTCGACCGCGGCGGGCGGGGGCGGGTGATGCTGCTGGTGCTGCACCACCTGGTGGTGGACGGCGTCAGCTGGCGCATCCTGCGCGAGGACCTGGAGCGGGCGTGCGCGCAGATCGACGCCGGCGAGCCGGTGGAGCTGGGCGCCAAGAGCACCTCGTACCGCCAGTGGGCCGAGTCGCTGCAGGCGCTGGCCGCGGGCGACGCGCTGGCCGCGGAGGCGGATTTCTGGACGGCGCAGGGGCCCGACGGCGTCCCCGCGCTCCCCGTGGACGGCGAGGGCGGGCGCACGGCCGCCGCCTCGCGCACGGTGACGGTAAAGCTGGACGCGGACGAGACCCGCGCCCTGCTGACGGAGGTGCCCGCCGCCTACCGCACGCAGATCAACGACGTGCTGCTGTGCGCGCTGGCCGAGGCCGTGGGCGCGTGGAGCGGCGGCGACCGCATCCGCATCGCCCTGGAGGGCCACGGCCGCGAGGAAGAGGTGGGCGCCGGGATCGACCTTACGCGCACCGTGGGCTGGTTCACCAGCGTGTACCCGGTGGTGCTGGACGTGGCCGGCGCGGCGGGGACCGGCGACCGCATCAAGCGGGTCAAGGAGCAGCTGCGCGCCATCCCGCTGCGCGGCATCGGCTACGGCGTGCTGCGCTACCTGGGCGCCGACGCCGTGCGCGGCGCGCTGGCGGCGCAGGCGGAGCCGGAGATCGTCTTCAACTACCTGGGCCAGTTCGACGGCGGCACGTCGTCCGACACGCGCTTCCGCTTTGCCGGCGGCCGCCGCGGCGCCGAGACGGCGGGCGACAACCGCCGCCGCTACCTGCTGGACGTGAACGCCAGCGTGATCGGCGGGCAGCTGCAGCTGGGGTGGACGTACGGCGAGGGAACGCACGCGGCCGGCACCATCCAGCGGCTGGCGGACGCGTACCTGGCGGCGCTGCGCGGCGTGATCGCCCACTGCCGCGAGGAGGGCGCCGGCGGATTCACCCCGTCGGATTTCCCCCTGGCGAAGCTCTCGCAGGCGGAGCTGGACGCCGTCGTCGGCGGGCGCACGGACGTGGAGGACCTGTATCCGCTCTCGCCCATGCAGGGCGGCATGCTCTTCCACGCGCTGTACGGCGGCGAGTCGCAGGCGTACCAGGTGCAGGTGGCGCAGCGGCTGCAGGGCGCGCTGGACGTGGACCTCTTTCGCCGCGCGTGGAACGAGGTCGCGCAGCGCCACGCCATCCTGCGCACCTCCTTCGTCTGGGAGGGGCTGCCGCAGCCGCTGCAGCGCGTCCATGCCACGGCCGACGTGCCGTGGACGGCCGACGACTGGAGCGGGATGATGGACGCCGAGCAGGAGCTGGCGCTGGACCAGTTCCTGGCCGACGACCGCGCCCGCGGCTTCGTGATCGAAGAGGCGCCGCTGATGCGCTGCGCCCTCTTTGCCGCCGCCCCCGACGCGTACTGGTTCGTCTGGAGCCAGCACCACCTGCTCACCGACGGCTGGTCCACCTCGCGGCTGTGGAACGAGGTGTTCGCCGTGTACCGCGCGCGCAGCGGCGGGCAGGCGCCCGAGCTTCGCCGCGTGCGTCCGTACCGCGACTACATCGGCTGGCTGGCGCGGCAGGACGAAGGCGCGGCCGAGCGCTACTGGCGCGGCGTGCTGGACGGGTTCACCGCGCCCACCCCGCTGGGGGTGGACCGCCCGGCCGGCGCCGGCGCGCAGGCGCGCAACGCCGTCCGCGCCCTGGCGCTCCCCGCGGAGCTCACGCAACGGCTGGACGACGCCGCGCGCCGCGGCGGCGTGACGCTCAACACGCTCATGCAGGGCGCCTGGGGCCTTCTCCTTTCCCGCTACAGCGGCCAGGACGACGTGGTGTTCGGCACCACCGTCAGCGGCCGCCCGGCGGAGCTGGAGGGGGTGGAGGAGATGGTGGGGCTGTTCATCAACACCCAGCCCGTGCGGATGCGGGTGGACGGGGACGCGAAGCTCGCCGCGTGGCTGGGCGGGGTGCAGCGGATGCAGGCCGAGGCGCGCGAGTACGAGTACGCGCCGCTGGGGCAGGTGCAGGGGTGGAGCGGGGTGCCCCGCGGCACGCCGCTCTTCGAGAGCCACCTGATCTTCGAGAACTACCCGGTGGAGCGCAGCGCCGCGCCGCGCGACGGAAGCGCGCGCATCGGCGTGAGCCGGGGCCGCACGGTGGAGTGGAACACCTATCCCCTCTCCCTGATGGCCATCCCCGGCCGCGAGCTGCGCCTTTCGCTGAGCTACGACGAGAACCGCTTCGACGCCGACACGGCCGGGCGGCTGCTGGGCCACCTGCGCCGCGTGCTGGAGCAGGTGGCGGAGGGCGCCGACGTGCGCCTGGCCGACCTGGAGCTGATCGGCGCCGAGGAGCGCCGCGAGGTGGTGGAGGCGTGGAACCGGACCGCGGCCGAGTACCCGGCGGACCGCTGCATCCACCAGCTCTTCGAGGCGCAGGCGGAAAAGACGCCGGACGCCGTGGCCGTCACCTACGAGGGCGCGTCGCTGACGTACGGCGAGCTGGACGCGCGCGCCAACCGGCTGGCGAACCACCTGGCCGGCATGGGCGTGGGGCCGGAGGTGCGCGTGGGCCTCTGCCTGGAGCGTTCGCTGGACGTGATGACCGCCATCCTGGGCGTGATGAAGTCCGGCGGCGCGTACGTCCCGGTGGATCCCGCCCACCCCGCCGAGCGCATCGCCTACGTGATGGGCGACAGCGGCGTCTCCGTCCTGCTGACGCAGTTGAAGCTGGCCGGCGGCCTTCCCGCGCTGGAGGGGGTGGCGATCGTCGCCGTCGACCGCGCGTGGGAGACCATCGCGGCGGAGAGCGCGGCGCCGGTCCGGAGCGGCGTGACCTCGGAGAACCTGGCGTACGTCATCTACACCTCCGGCAGCACCGGCCGCCCCAAGGGCGTGGCCATGCACCACCGGGGCGTGGCCAACTACATCCACTGGGGGATTCCCGGCTACGGCGCGGACCAGGGCAATGGATCGCCCGTGTTCTCGTCCATGGCGGTGGACCTCACCATCACCAACCTGCTCCCGCTGTTCGCCGGCCACCCGGTGCGCTTTCTTCCCGAGGAGTCGCCGGTGGAGGCGCTGGCGGACGCGCTGCGGCAGAAGCCGGGCTTCGGGCTGATCAAGATCACCCCGGTGCACCTGGCGCTGCTCAACGACCTGCTGGAGCCCGGCGAGCTGGCCGGCGCGGCCAGGACGCTGGTCATCGGCGCGGACTTCCTTTCCGCCGAGCCCACGGTGTTCTGGCAGGAGAACGCGCCCGGCGTGCGGCTGATGAACGAGTACGGGCCGACGGAGACGGTGGTCGGCTGCTCGGCGTACGTGCTGCCCAACGGCGTGCACCGCAACGGGCCCGTGCCGGTGGGCGGGCCGATCCAGAACCTGACCTTCTACGTGCTGGACGCGCGGATGCAGCCGGTCCCCGTCGGCGTGCCGGGCGAGCTGTACATCGGCGGCGCGGGGGTGGCGCGCGGATACCTGGGGCGGCCCGCGCTCAGCGCGGAGAAGTTCGTCCCCGACGCCTTCGCGGCGCGGGGCGGCGCCCGGATGTACCGCACGGGCGACCGGGCCCGCTGGCTGCCGGGCGGCAGCCTGATGATCCTGGGGCGCACCGACAACCAGGTGAAGCTGCGCGGCTACCGCGTGGAGCTTGGGGAGATCGAGACGGTGCTGCGCCGCCACGACTCCGTACGCGGCGCGCTGGTGGTGGTGCGCGAGGACGCGCCCGGCGACCGCCGGCTGGTGGCGTACGTGGCCGGCGCCGCCGACGCGGAGGAGCTGCGCGAGCACCTGCGGGCCAGCGTGCCCGAGTACATGGTGCCCGCCGCCTTCGTGATGATGGAGACCCTGCCGCAGACGGCGACGGGAAAGATCGACCCGAAGACGCTGCCGGCGCCGGAGTACGCCACGGCGGACGCGGACGCCTACCTGGCGCCCCGCACGCCGGTGGAGCAGACGCTGGCGGCCATCTGGAGCGAGGTGCTGCGCGTGGAGCGCGTGGGCGTCCACGACGGCTTCTTCGCGCTGGGCGGCGACAGCATCCTCTCCATCCAGGTGGTGAGCCGCGCCCGCCGCGCCGGCCTGCAGATCACGCCGCGGCAGGTGTTCGAGTACGGCACCATCGCCGAGCTGGCCTCCGTGGTCGGCGGCGCGGTGGATTGCGGGACGGCGGCGGAGCAGGGAAGGGTGGAGGGGAGCGTGGCGCTCACCCCGATCCAGGCCTCGTTCTTCGCCCAGGAGCACGCGCGCCCCTGGCACGAGAACCAGTCCACGCTGCTGGCGGTGGACGGTTCGGTGGACGATGCCACGCTGGAGGCGGCGCTGGCGGCGGTGTTCGCGCACCACGACGCGCTGCGCCTGCGCTTTCGCCGGACGGAGTCCGGGTGGGAGCAGTGGCACGCGGCCGAGGTGGGCATCGCGCTGGAGCGCGTGGACCTTTCCGCCCTTTCGGCCGAGGCGCAGGACGCGGAGCTGGCGCGGGTGGGCGGCGAGCGGCAGGCGTCGTTCGACCTGGAGCGGGGCCCGCTGGGCGCGGCGGTGCTCTTCGACCGAGGCGAGCGGGGCAGGGCGCTGCTGATCGCCCTCCATCACCTGGTGGTGGACGGCGTCTCCTGGCGCATCCTGGGCGACGACCTGGAGCGCGCCTGCGGGCAGCTGCAGGCCGGCCAGGCGATCGACCTGGGCGACAAGAGCACGTCCTACCGCCAGTGGGCGCAGGCGCTGGAGGCGTACGCCTCGGCGGACGCGCTCGCGGCGGAGGCTGGCTACTGGCTGGCGCAGGGCCCGGAGGGCGTGGCCCCGCTGCCGGCTGACGGCGAGGGGAGCTCCGCGCTGGCCAGCTCGCGCACCGTCACCGTCGGCCTGGACGCCGACGAGACGCGCGCGCTGCTGGCGGAGGTGCCCGCCGCCTACCGCACGCAGATCAACGACGCGCTCCTCGCCGCGCTGGCCGAGGCCGTGGGCGGGTGGAGCGGCGGCGACCGCGTGCGCATCGCCCTGGAGGGCCACGGCCGCGAGGAAGAGGTGGGCGCCGGCATCGACCTGACGCGCACCGTGGGCTGGTTCACCAGCGTGTACCCGGTGGTGCTGGACGTGGCCGGGGCGGAGGGCCCGGGCGAGCGGCTCAAGCGGGTCAAGGAGCAGCTGCGCGCCGTCCCCGTGCGCGGCATCGGCTACGGGGTGCTGCGCTGGCTGTCGCCGGACGCGGACGTGCGCGCGGCGCTCGAGGCGCAGGCGCTGCCGGAGATCGTCTTCAACTACCTGGGCCAGTTCGACCAGGCGGAGACGGCGCAGACGCGCTTTCGCCCCGCCGCCGGCCGGCGCGGGCCGGAGTCGTCGGTGGAGAACCGCCGGCAGTACGCGCTCACCGTCAACGGCGCCATCCGCGACGGGCGGCTGCAGCTGGGGTGGACGTACGGCGAGGGGACGCACACCCGCGAGACGGTGGAGCGGCTGGCCGAGGCGTACCTGCGGGCGCTGCGCGGGCTGATAGCGCACTGCCGCGAGGCGGGCGCCGGCGGCTGCACGCCGTCGGACTTTCCCCTGGCCGCGCTGACGCGGGCGGAGCTGGACGCCGTGGTCGGCGGGCGGACGGACGTGGAGGACCTGTATCCCCTCACCCCCATGCAGGAGGGGATGCTCTTCCACTCGCTGGTGGGCGGCGGGTCGCAGGCGTACCAGGTGCAGGTGGCGCAGCGGCTGGAGGGGCGGATGGACGTCGCCCTCTTTCAGCGCGCCTGGGCCCAGGTGGCAGGGCGCCACGCCATCCTGCGCACGGCGTTCGTGCGGCAGGGGCTGCGCCGCCCCATGCAGCGCGTGGAGTCCGCCGTCCAGATCCCCTGGCAGGTGGACGACTGGTCGGGGATGATGGGCGCCGAGCAGGAGCAGGCGCTGGACGACTACCTGGCGCAGGACCGCGCCCGGGGCTTCACGCTCGAAGAGGCGCCGCTGATGCGCTGCGCCCTGTTCACCCTGGGCGACGACACCCAGTGGTTCGTGTGGAGCCTGCACCACCTGCTCACCGACGGCTGGTCCACCTCGCGGGTGCTGAACGAGGTGTTCCGCCTGTACCGCGCCTGGAGCACGGGCGAGGCGGTGCAGCTCACCCGCGTGCGGCCGTACCGCGACTACATCGCCTGGCTGCAGCGGCAGGACGCCGGCGCCGCCGAGCGCTTCTGGCGCGGCGTGCTGGAGGGCTTCACCACCCCCACGCCGCTGGCGTCGGACCGCCCGGCGGTGCAGGGCGCCGAGGTGCGCAACACCAGCCTGCGCGGCGCCCTCCCCGCGGAGCAGATGGCGAAGCTGGAGGAGTTCGCCCGGCGCATGCAGGTCACCCTCCCCACGGTCATCCAGGGCGCCTGGGCGCTGCTGCTGGGCCGCTACGCCGGCGAGCGCGACGTGGTGTTCGGCACCACGGCGAGCGGCCGTCCGCCCCAGCTGGAAGGGGTGGAGGAGATGATCGGCCTGTTCATCAACACCCTTCCCACCCGGGTGCCGGTGCCCGGCGGCGCGCGGATCGGCGCGTGGCTGGCCGCCCTGCAGCGGCAGCAGGCCGAGGCGCGCGAGTACGAGTACGCACCCCTGGTGCAGGTGCAGGGGTGGAGCGAGGTGCCGCGCGGCACGCCGCTCTTCGAGAGCCTGTTCGTCTTCGAGAACTACCCCATGGAGCGGGCCGGCGCCGCCGCCGGCGCGGCCAGCCGGCTCAAGCTGACCAGGGGGCGCCGGCTGGAGTGGAACACCTATCCGCTCACGCTGCTGGCCGCCCCCGGCCGCGAGCTGCACCTGACCCTGAGCTACGACCAGAACCGCTTCGACGCGGCCACGGTGGGGCGGATGATGGACCAGCTGCGCCGCGTGCTGGCGCAGATGGCACAGGGCGCCGACCTGCGCCTGTCGGAGCTGGACCTGGTGGGCGACGACGAGCGCCGGACGATGGTGCAGGGGTGGAACGACACCGAGCGCCCCTGGCCCCGCGGCACCACCATCCACGGGCTGTTCGAGGCGCAGGCGGCGCAGCGCCCCGACGCCGTGGCGCTGGTGTGGGGCGGCACGGAGCGCACCTACATCGAGCTGGACGCCGAGGCCAACCAGCTGGCCAACCACCTGGCGGCGCTGGGCGTGGGCCCGGAGAGCCGGGTGGCGGTGATGATGGAGCGCAGCGCGGAGCTGGTGGTCTCGCTGCTGGCCATCCTCAAGGCCGGCGGCTGCTACGTGCCGCTGGACCCGACGTACCCGCGCGAGCGGCTGCAGATGATGCTGCAGGACAGCGACGTGCGCGTGCTGGTGACGCGCGGCGAGCTGCGCGACGCGGTGGCCGGGCCGGACCTGGAGGTGGTGTGCGTGGACGAGGACGCCGCGGAGATCGGCGCGCGCTCCACCGCGTCCCCCCAGGCCGGCGCCGCGCCGGAGAACCTGGCGTACATCGTCTACACCAGCGGCAGCACGGGGCGGCCCAAGGGGGTGATGGTGGGCCACCGCGAGATCGTGCAGCTGGTGTGCGAGACCGACTTCGTGCAGCTGCGCCCGGGCGACCGCGTGGCCCAGGCGTCCAACGCCAGCTTCGACGCGCTGGCCTTCGAGGCGTGGGGCGCCTTCCTGAACGGCGCGACCCTGGTGGGCATCCCCCGCGAGGTGCTGCTGTCGCCGGCGGAGCTGCGGCGCGTGCTGCGCGAGGAGCGCATCACGACGATGTACCAGACCACCGCGCTGCTCAACCAGCTGTCGCGCGAGCACGGCGACATCTTCGCCTCGCTGCGCGAGGTGCTGTTCGGCGGGCAGGCGGTGGACGCCGACAGCGTGCGCCGGCTGCTGAAGGCCGGCAGGCCGCAGCGCCTGCTGCACGTCTACGGGCCCACCGAGACCACCGCGTGGTGCACGTACGAGGACGTCCGCCAGGTGGACGAGGGCGCGACCACCGTCTCCGTGGGCACGCCGATCGGCAATGCGCGGGTCTACCTGCTGGACGCCGACCTGCACCCCGTCCCCGTGGGCGCGCCCGGCGAGGCGTACGTGGGCGGCTGGGGCGTGGTGCGCGGCTACCTGAACCGCCCCTCGCTCACGGCGGAGCGCTTCGTCCCCGATCCGTTCTCGGTCCACCCCGGCGCGCGGATGTACCGCA
The DNA here is from genome assembly GCA_036379135.1 of Longimicrobium sp. Taxonomy (GTDB): domain Bacteria; phylum Gemmatimonadota; class Gemmatimonadetes; order Longimicrobiales; family Longimicrobiaceae; genus Longimicrobium. Next base: position 11,449 of record DASUVG010000165.1, on the reverse strand, counting down.
CCGGCGACCGGCTGAAGTGGAAGGCGGACGGCACGCTGGAGTTCATCACCCGCCTGGACGAGCAGGTCAAGATCCGCGGCTTCCGCATCGAGCCGGGCGAGGTGGAGAGCGCGCTGAACGCCCACCCCGACGTCCGCGAGGCGCGGGTCGTGGTCCGTGAGGACGCGCCGGGCGAGAAGCGGCTGGTGGCGTACGTGGTGGGCGAGGTGGAGGCCGACGGGCTGCGGGCGCACCTGCGCCGGGGGATGCCCGACTACATGGTCCCCGCCGCCTTCGTAGTGATGGCCCACCTGCCGCTTACGCCCAACGGCAAGCTGGACGTAAAGGCGCTGCCGGCCCCCGAGATGGGGTCCGCGGAAGAGGCGTACGCGGCGCCGCGCACGCCGGTGGAAGAGACGCTGGCGGCGGTGTGGCGCGAGGTGCTGGGCGTGGAGCGGGTGGGCCGGGACGACGGCTTCTTCGAGCTGGGCGGCCACTCGCTGCTGATGATGCAGCTGCACGCGCGGCTGCGCGACGAGCTGGGCCGGGAGATCCCCATCGTGGACCTGTTCCGCTTTCCCACCATCGGCTCGCTGGCCGAGCACCTGGACGCGGATCCCGCGGCGGCCGGCAGGCCGGGGCGGGGAAGCGCGCGCGCGGCCAAGCGCCGGGCGCTGGCGGGCGGACGGGGTCGTGGCGGCAACGGTGACAACAACAACGGAGCAGGTCGATGAGCGGTACCCATGAGTCTGGCGCGGAGCAGGGCCCCGCGGTCGCGGTGATCGGGATGGCGGGGCGCTTTCCGGGCGCGCGCGACGTGGCGGAGTTCTGGAGCAACCTGCGCGGCGGGGTGCACTCCATCCGCTTCTTCAGCGACGAGGAGCTGGAGAAGGCGGGCGTGTCGGCCGCCCTGATCCGCGACCCCGAGTACGTGAAGGCGGGCGGGGTGCTGGACGACATCGACCAGTTCGACGCGGCGTTCTTCGGCTTCAACCCGCGCGAGGCGGAGGTCATGGACCCCCAGCAGCGCGTGTTCCTGGAGACGGCGTGGGAGGCGATGGAGAACGCGGGGTACGACCCCATCTCCACCGAGCAGACGGTGGGCGTGTACGCCGGCTCGTCGCGCAGCCACTACCTGCAGTACCACGTCTTCAGCCGCCCCGACATCGTGGAGGCCGTGGGCGGGTTCCAGGTGATGCTGGCCAACAGCCGCGACTCGCTGGCCACCCGCGCCGCGCACAAGCTCAACCTGCGCGGCCCCGCGCTCAACGTGCAGACGGGGTGCAGCACCGGCCTGGTCTCCATCCACGTGGCCTGCCAGGCGCTCCTGGCGGGCGAGTGCGACGTGGCGCTGGCGGGCGGCGTGTCCATCAGCTCCAGCCAGGGGCAGGGGTACCGCTGGTCGCCCAGCGGCATCGGCTCGCCCGACGGCACCTGCCGCGCGTTCGACGCCAGGGCGGGGGGCACGGTGGGCGGCTACGGCGTGGGCGTGGTGGTCCTCAGGCGGCTGGACGAGGCGCTGGCCGACGGCGACTGCATCCGCGCCGTCATCCGCGGCAGCGCCATCAACAACGACGGCGCCCGCAAGGTGGGCTTTACCGCCCCCAGCGTGGAGGGCCAGTCGGCGGTGATCGAGGAGGCGCTGGCGGTGTGCGGCATCGACCCGGAGACGGTGGACTACGTCGAGGCGCACGGCAGCGGCACCGACCTGGGCGATCCCGTGGAGGTGGCCGCGCTCACGCAGGCGTTCGGCGACGTGTCGCGCACGCAGTTCTGCGCGCTGGGCTCGGTAAAGACCAACATCGGCCACCTGGACGCGGCGGCGGGCGCGGCGGGGCTCATCAAGACCACGCTGGCCCTGCAGCACGGCGAGATCCCGCCCTCGCTGCACTATACGGCGCCCAATCCGAAGATCGACTTCGCCGGCTCCCCCTTCTTCGTCAACGACCGGCTGCGGCCATGGGCCAACGACGGCACCCGGCCGCGCCGCGCGGGCGTCAGCTCGTTCGGCATCGGCGGGACCAACGCGCACGTGGTGATGGAAGAGGCGCCCGCCGCGGCGCCGTCCACCCCCGCGCGCCCCTGGCACCTGCTCGCGCTGTCGGCCCGGACGCCGGCGGCGCTGGAGGCGGCCACCGACCGGCTGGCGGCGCACCTGCGCGCGCACCCGGAGCAGGCGCTGGCCGACGTCGCCTGGACGCTGCAGGCCGGCCGCCGCGCTTTCGAGCACCGCCGCGTCCTGGTCGCCCGCGACGGCGGCGAGGCGGCGGCGGCGCTGGAGGCGCGCGCGCCGGAGCTGGCCTCGGCCGCGGCGTCCGAGGGCGCGCGGCAGGTGGCCTTTCTCTTCCCCGGGCTGGGGAGCCACTACGCCGGGATGGGGCGCGGGCTGTACGAGACGGAGCCCGTCTATCGCGAGGTGGTGGACCGCTGCGCCGGGCTGCTGCGCCCGCACCTGGGGCAGGACATCCGCGCCGTGCTGTACCCCGCCGGGACCAAGGGGGACGACGACGGCGCCGCGCCCCGCATCGACTTTCGCGCCATGCTGGGCCGCGCGGCCGCGAAGCCCGACGAGGCGGCGGAGGTGATGAACGAGACGCGGATGGCGCAGGTGGGCCTCTTCGTCACCGAGTACGCGCTGGCGCAGCTGTGGATGGCGTGGGGGGTGCGCCCCGACGCCATGATCGGCCACTCGCTGGGCGAGTACGTGGCCGCCACCGTGGCCGGCGTTTGGTCGCTTGAAGACGCGCTGATGCTGGTGGCGGAGCGGGCGAAGCTGATCGAGGAAATGCCGGAGGGGGGGATGATGGGCGTCGCCCTGGCCGAGCCCGAGCTGCGCCCGCTGCTGCGCGACGGCCTCTGCGTGGGCACGCTCAACGGGCCGTCGGTCACCGTGGTCAGCGGCCCTGTCCCGGCGCTGGAGGCGCTGCAGGTGGAGATGGAGTCACGCGGCGTGGTCTGCCGGCGCCTCCCCGCCCGGCACGCCTTTCACTCCGCGATGATGCAGCCGGTGGCGGAGCGGCTGACCGCGCTGCTGCGCCGGGTGCGGATGCACGCGCCGAAGATCCCGTTCGTCAGCAACGTGACGGGGAGCTGGATCCGCCCGGCGGAGGCGGTGGACCCGGGGTACTGGGCCCGCCACCTGACCGGCGCCGTGCGCTTTGCCGACGGCATCGAGACGCTGACGAAGGACGCGAGCCGGGTCCTGCTCGAGGTGGGCCCCGGCCACGCGCTCCGTTCGCTCGTGGCGCAGATGCCCATCCCGAACGACGCGCTGCCGGTGATGGTGGCGTCACTGCGCCACGACTACGAGCGGCACCCGGACGTGAGCCACGTGCTGGGCGCGGCCGGGCGCCTGTGGGCGGCGGGGGTGGCGGTGGACTGGACGGCGATGCACGCCCACGAGCGGCTGCGGCGCGTTCCCCTTCCCACCTACCCGTTCGAGCGCAGGCGCTTCTGGATCGACAAGGGCCGCCGCGCCATCGCCCCCGCCGCCGCCGATCCGGCCGCGCGCCGGGCCGACCCGGCGGAGTGGACGTACCTCCCCACCTGGAACCGCGCCCCGCTCCCCGCGGCCCCGGCCGCGCCGGCGCCCGTGGGCGAGTGGCTGGTGCTGGCGGACGGGGCCGGCATCGGCACCCGCCTGGCGGGACGGCTGGAGGCGCTGGGCCACACCGTCGCCGTCGCCGAGGCGGGCGGGGGCTTCGCCCGGGTGGGCGACCGCGGCTACACCGTCCGCCCCGGCTCCGCCGCCGACTTCGCGGCGCTGCGCGACGCGCTGCAGGCGGCGGGCATCCGCCCGCGCCACGTCGTTTCCCTCTGGGGGATCGACGACGACGCGGCGGAGGGTGCGGCGGACGGGTTCGCCCGGGCGCAGGCGCGCGGCTGCGAGACCGTGGCCGTTTTGGCCACGATTTTCGGGGACGAGCACGCGCCGCCGCGGATCGTCGTGGTCACCGAGTGCGTGCAGGACGTGGCCGGCGGCGACCCCGTGCGCCCGGAGCGCGCGGCGGTGCTGGGCGCCTGCGCCTCCGCCGCCGTCCTCTGCCGCACGGTGGACGTGCAGCGGCGCGGCGGCGGGGCGGAGCGGCTGGTGGACCAGCTTCTCGCCGAGGTGACGGCGGAGGCGGCGGACACGACGGTGGCGCTGCGCGGGCCGCTGCGCTGGACGCGCGGCTACACCGGCGTGCGCACCGCCGGGAGCGCCGCCCCGCGCCACCGCGGCGCGTACCTCTTCGCGGGGCCGCTGGCCGCCGGCGGCGACGCCGTGGTGGAGCACCTGGTGGGCGCCTTCGGGGCGCGGATCGCCGTGCTGGTGGATCCCGCCTTTCCCGAGGCGGACGGCTGGGACGCCGCGCTCGCCTCGCCCGCCGGCCCGACGATCCGCGCCCTGCGCGCGGCGGAGAGCCAGGGCGCGCGGACGCTGCTGCTGCGCGCCCCGCTGGACGACGCGGCCGCAGTCCGCCGCGCGATGGACGAGATGCGCGACGCGTTCGGCGCCGTGCACGGCGTCGTCCACACCGTCGCGCAGGCCGGCCCCGCCCGCGTCGCCGGCGAGCTGGCCGCCCTGCAGTCCGCGGCCGACGGCGCCGCGCCGGACTTCGTCCTCCTGTGGACGCCCATGGAGGCGCTGACGGGGGAGATGGCGGCGGAGGCCGCGGCCGGGTGCGCGCTGGCGGACGCCTGGGCGCAGCGCCGCGCATCCGAGGGCGCGCGGTGGACCGGCGTGGCCTGGGACCGCTGGCACGCCGCGGGCGACGCGGACGCCGCCGGCATCGGGCGCGCCGAGGGCGCGCGCGCCTTCGAGCGGGTGCTGGAGCTGGCGGGCGAGCCGCGGGTGGTGGTGTGCACGGCCGACGCCGGCGCGCGCATCGCCCGCGGGCACGCCGCGCCGGCCGCCCCCGCGCCGCGTCCCGCCGCGGACGCCGCCATGCACGCCCGGCCCGAGATGGCCACCGAGTTCCACGCCCCCACCAACGACGCCGAAGAGGTGCTGGCGCAGGTGTGGCGCGAGCTGCTGGGGATCGGGCAGATCGGCATCCACGACGACTTCTTTGCCCTGGGCGGACACTCGCTGCTGGGGATGCAGCTCATCTCCCGGGTGCGCGACGCCTTCCTGATCGAGCTGCCGCTCCGCGCCATCTTCGAGGCGCCCACCATCTCCACCCTGGCCGCCGTCATCGACGACGCCATCCTGATGGAGCTGGACGAGATGAGCGACGAAGAGGCCCTGGAGCTGATCGCCGGGCCCGTCGCATGAGCGCCCTGAACACGCCGCCGCTCCCCGCCACCCCGGCGCTGCCGGGGACGGAGGGGACGGCTTCAGAAACCGAACGGAGGACCCCCGTGTCGTCAGAGCAGACCGCCGCCCGCCCGCGCCCGGAGCTTTCCGAGGCCAAGCGCGCGCTCCTGGAGGCCCGGCGCCGCGGCGAGACCCGCTCGGCCGCCATCACCCGCCGCCCCCGCGAAGGGGACGCGCCGCTCTCCTTTTCGCAGGAGCGGTTCTGGTTCCTGGACCGCCTGCAGCCGGGGCTGAGCTCGTACAACCTTCCCGGCGGCCGCCGGATGGCCGGCGCGCTGGACGTGCCGCGGCTGGAGCGCGCGCTGGGCGAGATCGTGCGCCGGCACGAGTCGCTGCGCACCGTGTTCCGCGACGTGGACGGCGTCCCCGTGCAGGTGGTGCGCCCCTTCGAGGGCTTCGCCCTCCCCGTGGTGGACCTGTCCGGCGTCCCCGAGGGGGAGCGCGCGGCCGAGGAGCGCCGCCGCACGGCGGAGGTCACCGCCACGCCGTTCGACCTGACGGCCGGGCCCCTGTTCCGCGCCCGCCTGCTCCGGCTCTCCGCCGACGAGCACGTGCTGGTGATGTGCACGCACCACATCGTCACCGACGGGTGGAGCATGAACGTGCTCTACCGCGAGCTGGGCGCGCTGTACAACGCGTTCGGCGAGGGGCGCCCGTCGCCGCTGCCGGAGCCGCCGATCCAGTACGCCGACTACGCCGTCTGGCAGCGCGAGCAGTGGCAGGGCGCGCACGCCGCCAAGCAGCTGGCGTACTGGAAGGAGCAGCTGGGCGGCGCGCCGGAGCTGCTGGCGCTTCCCACCGACCACCCGCGCCCGCCGGCGCCGTCGTTCCGCGGCGGCAACGTGGCCGTGCACGCGCCGCCCCAGGTGCTGGACCGGCTGCGCGCCCTGGCCCGCGCCGAGGGCGCCACCCTCTACATGGTGGTGCTGGCCGCCTTTCAGGTGCTGCTGGGCCGCTACGCCGCCACCGACGACGTGGTGGTCGGCACGCCCGTGGCCGGCCGCTCGCGCAAGGAGATCGAGGGCCTGATCGGGCTCTTCGTCAACACGCTGGTCCTGCGGACGGACCTGTCGGGGAACCCCACCTTTCGCGAGGTGGTGCGGCGGGTGCGCGAGCGCGCCCTGGCCGACTACGCGCACCAGGAGGTGCCGTTCGAGCGCCTGGTGGGCGAGCTGCAGCCGGAGCGGTCGCTTTCGCACGCGACGCTCTTTCAGGTGATGTTCCAGATGGACGACGTTCAGGAGTCGGCCGCGCACGCGGCGGAGCGCGCGCCCCAGCCCGAGGCGGAGCGGCAGGGCGTGCGCACGCAGAGCGTGGACGTTGAGGTGGGGACCACCAAGTTCGACCTGACGCTGGCGCTGCAGGCGCACGGGCGCGGCATCACCGGCGGGCTGCAGTACAGCCGCGACCTGTTCGAGCGCGCCACCATCGAGCGGATGGTGGAGCACCTGGAGCGGGTGATGGAGCAGGTGGCCGCCGACCCCGACCGCGCGCTGGACCGGCTGGAGCTGGTGGGCGACGCCGAGCGGGCGCGGGTGGCCGGGTGGAACCGCACCGGCGCCCCGTACCCCGCGGACCGCTGCATCCACCAGCTGTTCCAGGAGCAGGCGGCGCGGACGCCCGACGCCGTCGCGGTGATCTACGAGGACGCGTCGCTCACCTACCGCCAGCTGGACGAGCGGGCCAACCAGCTGGCCCGCCACCTGGCGGCCCTGGGGGTGGGGCCGGAGGTGCGCGTGGGGCTGTGCCTGGAGCGCGGCCTGGAGGTGATGGTGGCCATCCTGGGGGTGATGAAGGCCGGCGGCGCGTACGTCCCGGTAGACCCCGCGCACCCGGCGGAGCGCATCGCCTACGTGCTGGGCGACTCGGGGGTGGCGCTGCTGCTGGCGCAGGGCCGGGTGGCCGACCGCCTTCCCGCCATGGACGGCGTGCGGGTGGTGCGCATCGACCGCGAGTGGGCGCGCATCGCCGCGGAGAGCGCGGAGCGGATGGAGAGCGGGGTGACGTCGGAGAACCTGGCGTACGTCATCTACACCTCGGGGAGCACCGGCCGCCCCAAGGGCGTGGCCATGCACCACCGCGGGGTGAGCAACTACATCCACTGGGGGATCCCGGCGTACGGCGCCGACCGCGGCACCGGCGCGCCCGTCTTCTCGTCGATGGCGGTGGACCTCACCATCACCAACCTCCTCCCGCTCTTCGCCGGGCACCCGGTGCGGCTGCTCTCCGAGGAGTCGCCGGTAGAGGCGCTGGCCGAGGTGCTGCGGCAGAAGCCGGGGTACGGGCTGATCAAGATCACCCCCATCCACCTGGCGCTGCTCAACTCCATGCTCTCGCCCGAAGAGGCGGCGGGCGCGGCCCACACGCTGGTGATCGGCGCCGACTTCCTTTCCGCCGAGCCCACGGTGTTCTGGCAGGAGAACGCGCCCGGCGTGCGGCTGATGAACGAGTACGGGCCCACGGAGACCGTCGTCGGCTGCTCGGCCTACGTGCTGCCGCACGGCGAGCACCGTGCGGGTCCGGTGCCCGTGGGCGGGCCGATCCAGAACATGACCTTCCACGTGCTGGACGAGCGGATGCAGGCCGTCCCCGTGGGCCTGCCCGGCGAGCTGTACATCGGCGGGGTGGGCGTGGCGCGCGGATACCTGGGGCGGCCGGCGCTGAGCGCCGAGAAGTTCGTCCCGGACCCGTTCGCGCCCGCCGGCGAGCGCATGTACCGCACGGGCGACCGCGCGCGCTGGCTGCCGGAGGGGAACCTGATGATCCTGGGCCGCACCGACAACCAGGTGAAGGTGCGCGGCTACCGGGTGGAGCTGGGCGAGATCGAGGCGGTGCTGCGCCGCCACGCGGACGTGCGCCAGTGCATCGTGGTGGTGCGTGAGGACGCGCCGGGCGACCGGCGGCTGGTGGCCTACGTCGTGGGCGACGCGGAGGCGGAGTCGCTGCGCGAGCACCTGCGGGCCAGCGTGCCGGAGTACATGGTGCCCGGCGCCTTCGTGATGCTGGAGTCGCTGCCGAAGACGCAGACGGGAAAGATCGATCCCAAGACGCTCCCCGCGCCGGAGTACCGCGCGTCGGAGCCGGCGGCGGACGAGCCGAAGAGCTACGTGGAGGTGCAGCTCATCCAGATCTGGGAAGACTTGCTGCGCGTGGACGGCATCGGGCCTACGGAGAACTTCTTCGAGCTGGGCGGCAACTCGTTCCTGGCGCTGCGCCTGTTCGCGCTGGTGAACCGCCGGCTGGAGTGCGACCTGCCCGTGTCGACGCTGTTCGCCGGCGCCACGGTGCGGCAGATGGCGCACGCCATCCTGGAGCAGAAGCGCTCGGCCGCGGCGCCCGCCGCGGGGGTGGTGCCGCTGCAGCCGCACGGCGCGCTGCCGCCGCTCTTCTTCGTGCACTCGGCGGACCGCAACGTGATGGGCTACGTGGGCCTGGTGCGCCACCTGGGCGCCGACCAGCCCGCGTACGGCCTGCGCGACGTGGGCGAGGACATGTCGCGCTCGCTGTCGCGGATCGCGGCGGAGCACATCGCGGCCATCCGCACGGTGCAGCCGCGCGGGCCGTACTACCTGTGCGGCTGGTCGTTCGGCGGGTTCGTGGCGTTCGAGATGGCGCTGCAGCTGGAGGCGGCGGGCGAGACGGTGGCGTTCACCGGGCTGCTGGATACCATGTCGCCGGTGCTGGAGGCGGAGTGGCCGCGCCAGGACAACGCCGAGCTTGCCATCGGCCTGGCGTCGGAGGTGGCGGCCCGCATGCGCCGCGAGTTCTCCATGAGCCCGGCCGGGCTGCGCGGGCTGGACGCGGACGAGCAGGTGCGCCGCGTGGTGGAGGAGCTGCACGCGCAGGGCGCGGCGTCGGCGGAGTTCGACGCGGCGGCGCTGGCGGCGCAGTGCAAGGTGATCCGCGACCGCTACCGGAGCCGCGCGGGGTACGTGCCGGGAACGCTGGCCGGCACGGTGACGCTGTTCCGCGCCCACGAGGCGCCGGAGGGGCTGGACCGCTTCTTCGCCCGGTACGGCGAGGAGGAGGAGCGCACGCTGGGCTGGTCGCGCCACGCGGAGAGCTCGGTGGAGGTGCACCACGTCCCCGGCAGCCATCCCACGATGGCCTCCGAGCCGCACGTGCGCGTGCTCGCGCAGAGCATGCGCGCGGCGCTCGAAACCGCTCGCGAGCGCGCCGATTCGGGCGTGATGGCGGGCGTCTGATCCGACCGTTTTTTCCTCACACGGAGCCAGCGGAGCGATCGGAGCCCGTCTCCGCGCGCCCCGCTGGCTCCGTGTGAGACTCGACGTTTCTTTGGTTCGGTCGATACGAAGCTGGGATCGATCTCGAGACCCTGAAAAAAGATTGGTCTCACGCAGAGTTAGCGGAGTCAGCGGAGTTTTCTCGTGCCGTTTCCTCTGCTCTCCCCGTGCGATGCCAGGGCGTAGTGAGCGGAGGCACGGGCTCCGGTCGACGGGGCACGAGCCGGTGTGGGGCATCGGGAACGGAAGAGGGATGGAATCGCGGCAGGGGGCCATCCGCGTTTTTGGGGGGAAGGATGGGGATCGCTGGATGATCCCCGCAGTGCACGAGAGCAGGCCGATCGATCCACCTGATGCGCGATCCCGAAGGCTCTCCGGCACGCCCCGCGGCGTGCCGGCGTCGCATCCACGCTCGCGGCGCGATGCCGGTTTTCGTGGCGTGGGGCACGCGGGCTGAAAAGACGCGCATCGTGTTGTGGCGTCCGCGAGCCCGGCTGCGTTCCTGACACCGCTGGACGCGCAGACCGGGAGCGGATGCGCCGGTGCATGGAACGCCGCACACCGCCGGGCCGCCGAGTCCGCGGAGGCGGACTTCGTGACGTTCCAGCCGCGGTTTCAACCGCCCGGGGGACGGAGCCGGCGGGTTTCCACCGCCCCGGGACGGCGCCGGCGGGTCTCCACCGCCCCGGGACAGCGCCGGCGGGTCTCCACCGCCTCGGGGCGGCGCCGGCGGGTCTCCACCGCTTCGGGGACGGAGCCGGCGGGTCCCACTCTGTGTCGTGCACGACTCCGTTTAACCGGCACGGCGCCGCGTCGGGTGCGGAGCGTGGCAGGGCCGCATCGGTCTGTCCTCGCGCGGGGTCGCGGAGGACGCCGGCGCGGGCGGGGAAGAGGGTGCTGCCGCGCGGATTCGTGGCACCTTGCACAGGATGGCGCCAATGGGGCCGTATCTTTCCTCTGCGGCAGGGAGGTGTGCGGAACGGTGTAGATACGGAATACGCCACTAATGAAAAATTGGTGGATTGCCCCCGTAACCACGGCGCCGCGCCGGATATGCGCAAGAAGTTGCATTGAAAACAGTTAACAGGTGTTCGAATCGATACTTACCTTTCCAGCCGATCCCTTGACAACCATGCGGTGAGGCTCCATCCTTCCTCCTACACGAGGAAACACATGAAGGGGTGACTTGCGGCTGAAAAGGGCGGTGGCGTCGGACGCGGACCGGGAGCCGAAAGGCCGGGTCCCGTGCCCCGATGCCGCTGCCCGGCGGGATGGTTTCCATCCCTCCACGCCGTGCCGCCCTCCACGTCCGGGCTTCCAGATGCCGGGCACGGCGGCCGACCCGCCGCGGGGTGTGCCCCTCCGGACGATCGAAGATCGTCGTCGCGCAACGAACGCGCGCCCCTCCGCGAGCCACGACCGCACCGTGCGGCTCGCCGGCGGGGTGCTGTCGCCAACACCGGAACGGATGTTTCCATCCATGAGCCAGGCCAGTTCTCCCGAGCTTCTGCAGATCCCCGCCATCGCCGTGCGCGAGCCCGGCGTGGTGCGCAGGCACGTCCTCTCCATCCTGGACCTGTCGGCGGAGGAGGTGACGTACCTCTGCCGCCGCGCGCTGGCCCTGAAGCACGCGAAGGCAGACCCGCAGACGCTGCGCGGGCGGACGGTGGGCGTGTACTTCCGCAAGACGTCCACCCGCACCCGCACCGGGTTCATGGTGGGCGCCGGCCGGCTGGGGGCGACGACGGTCTACTTCGGCCCCAGCGAGCTGCAGACCAACACCGGGGAGACGCTGGAGGACACGGCGCGCACCCTGGCCGGCTACCTGGACGTGCTGGTGATGCGGACCAACGAGAGCGTGGAGGAGATGCGGATCTTCGCCTCGCACCCCTCCATGTCCGTGGTCAACGCGCTCAGCTCCGACGAG
>DASUVG010000164.1:0-11426 GCA_036379135.1 Longimicrobium sp. | reverse complement strand
CGAGCTCACGCCGCTGGAGGACGTCACCGGGTACAACAACTTCTACGAGTTCGGGACGGACAAGGAAGACCCGGCCCGCAACGCGCCGCGCACCCTGCGCGTGCGCCCGTGGACCGTGGTGGTCGACGGCCTGTGCGACCGCCCCGGGCGCTATGCCTTCGACGACTTCGTCCGCGGTGCCGCGCAGGTGGACCGCACGTACCGGCTGCGCTGCGTGGAGGCGTGGTCCATGGTCATCCCGTGGCGCGGCATTCCCCTGCGCGACATCGTGAACCGCGCCCGCCCCCGCGCCGGCGCCCGCTTCGTGGAGTTCACCACCCTGCACGACCCCGTGCAGATGCCGGGGCAGCGCCGCGCCGTCCTCGACTGGCCGTACGTGGAGGGGCTGCGGATGGACGAGGCCATGCACCCGCTCGCCCTGCTCGCCACCGGGCTGTACGGCCGCGCGCTCCCGGCGCAGAACGGCGCGCCGATCCGGCTGGTGGTGCCGTGGAAGTACGGCTTCAAGTCCATCAAATCCATCGTGCGCATCCGCTTTACCGACACGCAGCCGCGCACCGCGTGGAACGTGTCGGCGCCGCAGGAATACGGCTTCTACGCCAACGTGAACCCGCAGGTGGACCACCCGCGCTGGAGCCAGGCCCGTGAGCGCCGCATCGGCGAGTTCCGCCGCCGGCCCACGCTGATGTTCAACGGCTACAGCGAGGTCGCCAGCCTGTACGGCGGCATGGACCTGCGCCGCAACTACTGATGGTCCAGGCCTCGTGGCAGTTGAAGGCCGCGCGGTGGATCCGTCCCGCCGCGTGGGTGGGGGGATTGATTCCGCTTGTCCTGCTGGCCGGCGGCGCGTTCACCGGCGGGCTGGGCGCGGACCCCATCGAGTACGTCACCCTGCGCACCGGCTTCGCCACCCTGCTGATGCTGATGTGCACGCTGGCCGTGACCCCCGTGCGCCGGCTCACCGGGTGGAACTGGCTGGCCCCCGCGCGCCGCACGCTGGGCCTCTGCGCCTTTCTGTACGTGTGCCTGCACCTGGCCACGTACCTGGTGGACCAGGGGTTCGCATGGACGTACATCGTGGAGGACGTGGCCGAGCGTCCGTACGTGACCGCGGGCTTTACCGCGTTCCTCCTCCTGGTCCCGCTGGCGCTCACTTCAACGAAGGCGTCGATACGCCGGTTGGGAAAAAGGTGGCAGAAACTCCACAAGGTGGTTTATCTTGCGACAGGGCTCGGTGTGCTGCACTTCATCTGGCTGGTGAAGAGCGACCTGCGCGACCCCCTGATCTTTGCCGCCGTGTTCGCGCTGCTGATGGCGCTGCGCCTGCCGGCGCTCGCCGGGCGAAAGCCCGGGCGCGCGGAAGTGCGGTCCCGGGCAACCCGGCGCGCCGCGGCGGAATCGCAGGATGAGAGGCCGGGTGAAACTCGCCCGGCGACCATGGCGTAGGCACCGGGCAGCACCCGTACGCCCGATGCCGAATACCAGGAGATAGGAAAGATGATCGAGTTCCTTGCCCCCATGGCCGTGATGATGACGCTGATCCTCACCACCGGGGGAGTGCTCATTCTGCGTCCCATCTCCAAGCGGCTGGGCTCGTACCTGGACGCCGTGACGGCGGCCAAGCTGCGGCCAGCCCCGGAAGCCGACCTGGCGCGCATTCACGACGTGCTGTCCAGCATCGACGGCCGCCTGAACCAGATCGAAGAGCGACAAGACTTTGCCGAGGCCCTGATCTCCGCGTCCGATCCCAAGCTGCTCAGCATTCCCGCCCCCGTGCGGGCGCCCGAGCGAAACTGACCGGACGCGCGTCCCCCACCGGGGGGCGTGAACGGGGCCTCGCGACCAGCGGGGCCCCGTTCCTTTTGCCGTTCAATCCGGTGCGCCGGGTGCCGCAACCCCGTGCGCTGCGTTATCTTACTGGTCTTTCCAGGTGGATCGGATGCACACCGTCGACCGGCCCCGGCTCCGGGGCGCCACGCCGCCGCCCGCCGCGCGTCCCGGACGCAGGCGGCGGTCGCTGCTGCTTCTGCACGAGATGCGCGCGCTGCTGCGCCTGGCCGGCCCCATCGTGGTGGGCCAGCTGGGCGGCATCGCCATGAACACCACCGACACCATCATGGTGGGCCCGCTGGGCGCGCAGGCGCTGGCCGCCGCCGGGCTGGGCAACGCCATCTTCATGTCGCTGCTCATGGTGTGCACCGGCACGCTGATGGGGATGTCGCCGCTGGTGAGCCAGGCGTTCGGCGCGGGCGACCGGCGCGAGTGCCGGCGCGTGATGGTGCAGGGGCTGTGGCTGGCCGCCGCGCTGGCCGTCCCCATGACGCTGGTCTGCTTCTTCGGCCTTCCCATCGCCAGGGCGCTGGGGCAGCCCGAAGACGTGTCGCTGCTGGCGGGCGGCTACCTGGTCGCCATCGCGTGGGGGGTGCTCCCCATGCTGCTGTTCATGGCGTTCCGGCAGTACCTGGACGGGATGGGCCTTACCCGCCCGGCGATGGTGATGACCTTTCTGGGCGTCGCCATCAACATCGGGGGCAACTACCTGCTCATCTACGGCTTCGAAGTGCGCGTCCCGCTCGCCGGCACCCTGGCCGTCGCGCCGGGCGGGCTGGTGGGCGCGGGGTGGTCCACCACCATCGTCCGCTGGTCCATGTTCGTGGCGATGGCGATCTACATCCTGCGCCGCAGCGACCTGGCCGTGGGCGTACGGCTGGCGCCGGTGGCCGCGCGGCTGCGGCGGATGGCGGTGATCGGCGCGCCGATCGGCGGGCAGCTGCTGGCGGAGGTGGGGGTGTTCGCCTTTGCGGTGGTGATGATGGGGTGGCTGAGCCCCGTGGCCCAGGCCGCGCACCAGGTCACCATCAACATCGCCTCCGCCACCTTCATGGTGGCGCTCGGAACCAGCCTGGCGGGCTCCATCCGCGTGGGCCAGCACGTGGGCGCGGGAAGCCGCCGCGGCGTGCACCGCGCGGTGCTCACCACGTACGTGCTGGTGATCTCCTTCATGGCGCTGTGCGCGCTGGCCTTTCTCGCCGCGCCGCGCTGGCTGCTGGGGCTGTACACCGGCGACCCGCGCATCGTGGAGGTGGGGATGGGGCTGATGGTGATGGCCGCCGCCTTTCAGGTGTTCGACGGCGCGCAGGTGGCCGGCCTGTGCGCCCTGCGCGGCGCCGCCGACACCCGCGCGCCCATGTGGATCACCGTGCTGGGCTACTGGGTGATCGGCGCGCCGGTGGCGTACCTGCTGGGCTTTCACACCCGCATGGGCGCGCAGGGCGTGTGGGCGGGGCTGGTGGTCTCGCTGGTGGTGGTGTCCATCCTGCTCGCGTGGCGCGCGCGCCGGGTCCTCTGGGACCGCCCGCTTCCGATGCGCGTGTCGGCGGACCCTCACCTGCTCCACTAGGCGCGCAACCTTTCGAAGGGATAACGCGGCACCTCCGGGCGCCGCGGAGGTGGTGGGGGTTCGGCAGGGGTGGGAGGTTCGGCGACACGGATCGCGCCAGTTCGCTCTCTGTCGCCGAGCCTCGAATCTGTCGGAAGCCTCCCCGCCGGACCCGGCCGGATCTTCCGGCGCTTCCCGTCCGTCGTCCCATCCATTCCCGGCAGCAACCCTTTGCGGTACCCTCCCATGCACCCTCTCCAGACCCGGCTTTCGCATCCGGCGCACCGGCCGTTTAAACCCTGCGGGCCGCGGCCGCGTCATAGGTCCGTAAACGCGA
Organism: Longimicrobium sp.; assembly: GCA_036379135.1. GTDB lineage: Bacteria > Gemmatimonadota > Gemmatimonadetes > Longimicrobiales > Longimicrobiaceae > Longimicrobium. The sequence continues at coordinate 7,710 of DASUVG010000164.1, read as the reverse complement.
TGCTCCCCGAACGCACATGTCTCGATGGCGGCACCCATGCTGGCTGAGAACCCCCCCGCAGCGGAGGTGAGGGCCGTGGACCTCACCGTCCGGCGGGCCCAGCAGGGGGACACGGCCGCCTTCGAGCAGCTGTACCGCGACAACATGGGGCGCATCTACGCCCTGTGCCTGCGGCTGAGCGGCGACAGCGGCCGGGCCGAGGAGCTTACGCAGGACGTCTTTGTCCGCGCGTGGGAAAAGCTGGCCGGCTTTCAGGGCAAGAGCGCGTTTTCCACCTGGCTGCACCGTCTGGCGGTGAACGTGGTGCTGGGCGACCGCCGGTCGGAGTCGGTGCGCGTGCACCGGGTGTTCGCCACCGACGAGCCGGAGAAGTACGAGACGCCCTCCACCCGCGCATCGGACCCCGGCACGGCGATGGACTTGGAGCGCGCCATCGCCACGCTCCCCCCGGGAGCCCGCGCGGTGTTCGTACTGCACGACGTGGAAGGCTACAAGCACGAAGAGATCGCCGAGATGCACGGTTCGGCGGTGGGAACCAGCAAGGCGCAGCTGCACCGCGCCCGCAGGCTGCTCAGAGAGGCACTGGGACGATGACACACGAACAGATTCTGGAGCTGCTGGACGACTTCGTGGGCGGCGACCTGCCGCCCCGCGAAGAGCGGGACGTCCGGCGCCACCTGATGCAGTGCGAGGGGTGCCGCGCCGAGGAGCAGGCGCTGCGCGCGCTGCTGGACGAGGCGGCCGCCCTTCCCGACGAGATCGTCCCCGAGCGCGACCTGTGGAAGGACATCGCCCCCAGGCTGCAGTCCCGCGGCTCGCTGGCGGAGGAGTCGCCGGAGAACCTGACGGAGGTGCGCGTGATCGGGCCCCGGCCCGCCCGCCCGCTCCCCTGGTGGATGCTGGCGGCCGCCAGCATCGCGCTGGTGGTCACCACCTCGTTCGCCACGCTGCAGCTCTCCGGGCGCGGCGCCGACCGGACGGTGCCGGCCATCGAATCGCAGCAGGCGCAGCGGCCGCAGGGCGCCGCGCCGCGCAGCGCCGTGACGGCGCTGGCGGCGTTCCGGCCGGCGGAGCAGGAGTACGAAAAGGCGATCTCCGACCTGGAGATCGTGCTGCGGACGCAGCGCGGCCGGATGGCGCCGCAGACGGCGGCCACGCTCGAGGCCAACCTGCGCATCATCGACCAGGCCATCCAGGAGTCGCGGGCGGCGCTGGCGGCGGACCCCAACAGCGCGGAGCTCACGCACATGCTCTCCGACGCGTACGACACCAAGCTGGACGTGCTGCGGCAGGCGGTCTCGCTCTGACCCGCGCGCGCCCTGAGAGGATACACGGAGCCATGACACACATTCGCACCCTTGGGCTGGCGGGCGCCGCGGCGCTGCTGCTGGCCGCCCCCGCCCACGCCCAGCGGCAGGTGAACGCGCGCCACGACGCGGCGGCCGCGGGCACGGTGGAGATCGAGATGAACAGCGGCTCGGTGCGCGTGACCGGCTGGTCGCGCAACGAGGTGCAGGTGACCGGAAACCTTTCGCGCGGCGACGACCGGGTGGAGCTGGACGGCGGCGGGCGCACGGTGGAGGTGCGCGTGGCCGGCCGCCGCGGCCGCGCCGGCCCCGCCAATCTGGAGATCCGCGTCCCCGCCGGCAGCACGCTGAAGGTGATGGCGGGCTCGGCCCCCATCACCGTGAGCGGAATTACGGGCTCGGTGGAGGCGGAGAGCGCCAGCGGGCCGGTGACGGTGCAGGGGAGCTCCCGCAGGGTGGAGGTCATGGCCCAGAGCGGCCCCGTCACCATCGACGGGCAGGTGGAGACGCTGGACGTGACGGCGATGAGCGGCCCCGTGCGCGTGAACGCCAGCGTGCGCCAACGCGCCAGCATCGAGGCGCTGAGCGGCCCCGTTGACCTGCTGGGAAGCGTGGGCGAGGTGGAGGTCAACGCCGTGAGCGGCAACGTGCGCGTGGCCAACGCCACGGGACGGGTGGAGATCGAGGCGGTTAGCGGCAACGTGACCGTCAACGGCACCCGGCTGCGCGGCAACGTGCAGAGCGTATCGGGCAACCTGGTGGTGGCCGGCTCGGTGGGCGGAGCGTTCACGCTGGAGAGCCACGGCGGCAACGTGGAGCTGCGCCTGCCCTCCGGCGCCGGCGCCGAGGTGGAGGTGGAGACCTTCAGCGGCAGCCTGCGCTCGGACTTTGGCGGCGGGGCGCGCGACGGCTCCCGCGAGCGGCACGTCACCATCGGCCGCGGCGGGCCCACGGTAAGCATCACCACCTTCAGCGGCGACGTGAAACTCCTCCGCAGATGATCGCGTAGCGGGTCCGAGCAGGCTTCTTTCATCACCCCTGACACGCCTCGGACGATGTTCACCGAGATCCTTCTCATAGGGGCCGCCCTTCTGGCCCCGGCAGACTCCACCCCTCGAAAGACCCTGGCCGCGCACCGCCTTGCCCCGAGCGAGGCGGCGCCCGTCCTGGACGGCCGCCTGGACGACGCGGTGTGGGCGCAGGCCCCCGCGGCGACCGACTTCGTGCAGAGCAGGCCCCACGCGGGGCAGCCCGCCACCGAGCGCACCGAGGCGCGCGTCGTGTACGACGGCGGCGCGGTCTACGTGGCCATGCGCGCACACGACGCCCATCCCGACTCCATCGCCGCGCAGCTTGGGCGGCGCGACGCGGGCGGCATCTACGCCGACTGGCTGCACGTGGTGTTCGACAGCTACCACGACCGCCGCACCGGGTACCGCTTCTCGGTGAACCCGCGCGGGGTGAAGATGGACGCCTTTCACTTCAACGACGGCAACGAGGACGACGGGTGGGACGCGGTGTGGGACGTGGCCGCGCGCATCGACTCGGCCGGCTGGACGGCGGAGTTCCGCATCCCCCTGAGCCAGCTGCGCTTCAAGCCCGGCGCGGGGGAGCAGACGTGGGGGCTGCAGTTCGGCCGCGACGTGGCGCGCCGCGAAGAGCAGTCCACCTGGACGCCCATGGCCCCCGATGAGCCCGGCTTCTCCTCGCGCTTCGGCGTGATGACGGGGCTGGCGGACCTGCGCTCCCCCCGCCGGCTGGAGCTGCTCCCCTACACGGTGGCCAGCGTGACCCGCGAGCCGGGCGGCGGCGGCGACCCCTTCTACGACGAGACGGCGCCGTACGCGTCCTTTGGCGCGGACCTCAAGTACGGGCTGGCGGGCGACCTTACGCTCACGGCCACCATCAACCCCGACTTCGGGCAGGTGGAGGCGGACCCGTCGGAGGTGAACCTGTCGGCGTTCGAGAGCTTTTTCTCGGAGAAGCGCCCCTTCTTCGTGGAGGGCGGCGACATCTTTCAGTTCGGCGTGGGGCTGGGCGACGACAACAGCGAGTCGCTGTTCTACTCGCGCCGCATCGGCCGGCAGCCGCAGCGGGGGCTGAGCACCGACGCCCAGCGGCCGTACGTGGACGCGCCGCAGCAGACGACGATCCTGGGCGCGGCCAAGCTGACGGGAAAGGTGGCCGGGTGGTCCGTCGGCGTGCTGGACGCGGTGACGGCCGAGGAGCGCACGCGCTACCTGGACGCGGGGACGGGGCGGGTGGAGTCGGTGGTGAGCGAGCCCATGGCCAACTACTCCATGGCGCGCGTGCGCCGCGACCTGCGCCAGGGGCGCAGCGCGGTGGGCGCGGTGCTCACCGGGACGTACCGGTTCATGGACGACGATCCGGCGCTCCTCTTTCTCCCCTCCTCGTCGGTGGCGGGCGGTCTGGACTTTCGCCACAAGTTCGGGGCGAACGACGCGTGGGAGGTGTCGGGGTACGCGCTGGCCAGCTCGGTGCAGGGCGACAGCCTGGCCATCGGCCGCCTGCAGCTGCAGCCGCAGCGCTACTACCAGCGCCCGGACGCGGAGCACGTGGCCTTCACGCCTGACGCCACCTCGCTGAACGGGAGCGCGGCGAGCGTTCACGTGGCCAAGATCGGCGGCAAGCGCTACCGCGGCGGGCTGCTGGGGCTGTACCGCTCGCCGGGGTTCGAGGTGAACGAGCTTGGCTACCTGCGCGAGGCGGACAAGGTGGAGGTGGCGGCGTACGGGCGCTGGTTCCAGTTCGAGCCGAAGGGCGCCATCCGCCGCGGCGACCTGGGGTGGAACCTGTACAGCGGGTGGACCACCGGGGGCGAGCGCACCTTTACCGGCGCCAACGTCAACGGCAGCTTTTCGCTCAACAGCCTGTGGGGCGCGTACGGCGGCATCGAGCGGGCCATGGGCGGGCTGAGCCCGCGCTCGCTGCGCGGCGGGCCGGCGCTGCAGACGCCGGGCAGCTGGGCCGGCTGGGCGGGCTTCTGGTCTGACTCGCGCAAGCGGGTGTCGGGCGGGGTGGAGACCAGCTGGGGGGCGGACGACCAGACGGACGGCTACCGCGTGTGGCTGGGCCCGTACGTGAACGTGCGCTCGTCCAGCCGCCTCTCGATCGCGCTGAATCCCTCCATCTCCCGCTCGCGCTCGGCCACGCAGTACGTGGGGACCATGACGGACGCGGCGGTGGACGAGAGCCGCTATCTGTTCGCGCGGCTGGACCAGACGGTGGCGGCGCTCACGGCGCGGGTGAACTACACCTTTACGCCCGAGCTCACGCTGCAGTTCTACGCCTCGCCGTTCGTGGCGGCGGGGGACTACGAGGGGCTGATGGAGGTGGCGGACCCGCGGGCGGGCGGCTTTGGCCAGCGGTTCCGGCGCCTGGACGGCGAGGCGCGCGCGTGCGACGGGTTCTACGGCGTGCGCGCGACGGGGGAGGGGTGCGGCGACGCGGCGGGGTTCGCGTACACGGTGGGGAACCCCGACTTCAACTTCAAGCAGTTCCGCAGCAACGCGGTGCTGCGCTGGGAGTACCGCCCGGGAAGCACGCTGTTCGTGGTGTGGAGCCAGGGGCGCGAGCACTACGCGGCGGACGGCTCGTTCCGCCCGGGGCGCGACTTTCGCCGCCTGTTCGGCATGGACGACGCCATCGACGTGCCGGCCACCAACGTGCTGATGATCAAGCTGAACTACTGGCTCAACCTGTAGGCTTTCCCACTTTCCGGAAGAGGCTCGGATGCGGATGGTCCATACGGCCCGGCTGGCGCTGGCGGCGGCGGTGATCGCCGCGCCGCTGGCCGGGCAGCGCGCGGAGCGCTTCACCATCACCGGCTCGCCGGCGGTGGTGCACAACCTGGCGGGTGAGGTCACGGTGGCGGCGGGGACGGGCTCCGGCGTGGTGGTGGAGGTCACGCGCGGCGGCCCGGACGCGGCGCGGCTGCGGGTGGCGCGCGAGGGCAACGCCGTGCGGGTGGCGTTCCCCGGCGAGCGCGTGGTCTACGAGCGGATGGGGGCGCGCTCGCGCTCGACCATCCAGGTGCGGGCGGACGGCACCGTGGGCGGCGGGATGCGCTCGCGGCGGGTGACGGTGAGCGGCACGGGGGCGGGCACGCGGGCCTACGCGGACGTGCGGGTGCTGGTGCCCGCCGGCCGCGGCGTGGAGGTGCATCAGGGGGTGGGGCGCGTGCAGGTGACCAACGTGAACGGCCAGCTGCAGCTGCACACGGCTTCCGCCGCGGTGCGCACGCAGGGAACGCGCGGCAGCCTGGACGTGGAGGTGGGCTCCGGCGCGCTGGAGGTGCGCGACGCGCAGGGCGAGGTGGCGATCTCCACCGGCTCCGGGGCGGTGACGCTGGCCGGGGTGCGCGGCACGCAGGTGGACGTGGAGACGGGGAGCGGCGCGGTGACCGCCACCGACGTGCGCGCGCAGCAGCTCACGATCGACGTGGGCTCGGGGCGGGTGCAGGCGGCGGGGATCTCGGCGCGCGACGTGACGGTGGAGACGGGGAGCGGGGGGATCGACCTGGCCCTGACCGCGGACGCGCAGAACGTGACCATCGAGTCGGGCTCCGGCGGGGTGACGCTGTCGGTGCCCGCGAGCTTCGGCGCGGAGGTGGCGGTCTCCACGGGAAGCGGCGGGATCACGGTGGACGTGCCGGTCACGCGGCGCGAGGCGCGGCGGGGCAGCTTTCGCGGCCGTATCGGCGACGGCAACGGGCGGGTGGAGATCGAGACGGGCTCCGGCGGCGTCCGCATCCGCCGGCGCTGATCGCCGCCGAACATCATCGTCCCAATCCTGAAGGCCCGCCCTCCACGCGAGGGCGGGCCTTCTTGCGTCCATCGTGGCGGGTGGAGATACACGGAATCTGCCAATTCCCGGACGCGATGAATCACGGATGGCGCAAGGTGCGCGCTTGCATTCGTGGCTGGCGTGGCACATGAAATTCCACCGAAATTGGAGGGCTTGACGGATCATATCAAAAAACATATACTCAAGGAGGTCGCATGGATCACCCTCCGTTGCGTCCGCTGTTCTGGGTAGGTGCCTCGAAGAAGGACTTCAGTCGTTTTCTAGACCACGCCGCCGACGACTTCGGGCGGCAACTCTTCCGCGTACAGGTGGGAGAGCGCGCGCCTGGTGAGAAACTGCTGACCAGGGGGCCCCTCAAGGGCCTTGGGATCCGGGAGCTCAGGGTCGACTTCGAACGTGACACATACCGTGTTGTGTACACGGTGAAGCTCGCGAGTGGCGTGTATGTGCTGCACGCATTCAAGAAGAAGTCGAAGTTCGGGATCTCCACGCCGAACCAGGACATCGAGCTGGTGCGGCAGCGCTACCTGCAAGCCGTCAGCTACGATGCCGAAATCGCGTTACGCGCAACCCGGGATCAGAACCGATGAGCGACGAGATCGAAGTTCATGTCAGCAGCGGCAACATCTGGGCTGATCTCGGTCGCCCGGACGCTGAAGAGGCATTCGCACGCTGCCAGCTGATGCATCGCGTCACAACGATCATCCGCGAGCGGCGGCTCACGCAGGCAGAAGCGGCGAAGATCCTGGGAACAAACCAGCCGACCGTTTCCGACCTGATGCGTGACAAGCTTTCCAAGTTCTCGCTGGAGCGGCTGATCGGCTTTCTCAACGCGCTGGGGCAGGACGTGGAGATCACCGTCCGGACGCGGCCGGCGGACAGTGAGGGGCCGGCGCTGTCGGTTGTCGGGGAGCGCTGACCGGACTCCTTTGCGACGCGTGGAGATCGGGACGGGCTCCGGAGGCGTGCGCATCCGCCGGCGCTGATCGCCGCCGTTCGTCATCGACCGAACATTGAAGGCCTGCCTTCCACGTGGAGGGCGGGCTTTTTCACGCCTCCGCGGCGGGTGGAGCTGAACGGAATAGCCGAGTCCGCCGAGCTCGTGTGCGGAGCGGATAGAGCAGTTCACCGCCGAGTACCCTGAGAACAGAAGGAGTTCGCAGAGAAAAACGGGTTCATCGCGGATTTGGTTGCACGCCACGCCTGGCGGGAAGCGGTGGCGGGTTCACCCTGCGCGACCACCGTGTCCTGCGCGTCGGCAGGGGCGGGGCACACCGGGCTTCCCTGAGGACGTCGGGAACTGCAGGCAGATGGACGCCCGGCAGGGAGCCATCCGCATTTTCTCTGAAACACCTTTCCCGCCGCAGCGCCCCCCGCAGTCCACCATTCCGGCTTCACCCGATGCGCGATCCCGCGAACCGTCCCTTCGCGCGAACTTCTGCGGGAACGCCCCCGGCCTTCTCGCGGGCCCAGGCTTCGCCAGATCGCGCATCGGGTGTTCGTGGAGGCCGGCTCCGGTGCGCTTGCGGCAGGAGGTCGGCGCCAGGCTGGGGACGAGGATGGCGGGATAGGTATC
>DASUVG010000163.1:0-10274 GCA_036379135.1 Longimicrobium sp. | reverse complement strand
CAGCGGAGCCGGCCTCCACGAACACCCGATGCGCGATCTGGCGAAGCCTGGGTCCGCGAGAAGGCCGGGGGCGTTCCCGCAGAAGTTCGCGCGAGGGGACGGTTCGCGGGATCGCGCATCGGGTGAAGCCGGAATGGTGGGGTGCGGGGCGCTGCGGAGAGAAAGGTGTTCCAGAAAGAAATGCGGATGGCTCCCTGCCGGGCGTCCATCTGCCTGCAGTTCCCGACGTCCTGAGGGAAGCCCGGTGTGCCACGCCCCTGCCGACGCGCAGGACACGGTGGTCGCGCATGGTGAACCCGCCACCGCTTCCCGCCAGGCGTGGCGTGCAACCAAATCCGCGATGAACCGAAAAACTGAACTGATTTTGATTCTTTTTGCGGATCTGGGATTACGATGACACCAAATTCTGTGATTCCTTGTCGACAGAAACGGCCGGCGACCCTCGCGGATCGCCGGCCGTGCTCGTCAGCCGGAAAGCGTCAGTGCGACGCGGGCGGCGCGAAGCCGCGCTTGCGCATGAGCGCCTCCACCTGCGGGTCGCGGCCGCGGAAGCGGCGGTACCCCTCGGCCGGGTCGATGGTGTTGCCCACCGAGAAGATGTTTTCGCGCAGCCGGCGCGCCACCTCGGGCGAGTAGAAGCCCCCGCCCTCCACAAACGCCTCGGCGGCGTCGGCGGTGATGACGTCGCTCCACAGGTAGCTGTAGTAGCCCGCGGAGTACCCGTCGCCGCTGAACACGTGGCCAAACTGCGGGGTGCGGTGGCGCATCACGATCTCGCGCGGCATCCCCAGCGCCGCCAGCGTCTCGCGCTCGAACGCGCGCGGGTCGATGTCGGCGTTGCCGGCCAGGTGCAGCTTCATGTCCACCAGCGCGCTGGCCAGGTACTCCACCGTGGCGAACCCCTGGTTGAAGGTGGCCGCGCGATCGATGCGGTTCACCAGCTCCTGCGGGATGGGCTGCCCCGTCTGGTAGTGCACGGCAAAGCGCTGCAGCACCTGCGGCGTCGACAGCCAGTGCTCCAGCAGCTGCGACGGAAACTCCACGTAGTCGCGCGGCACCGCGGTGCCGCTGAGCGACGGGTAGCTCACGTTGCTGGCCAGGCCATGCAGCGCGTGCCCGAACTCGTGGAACAGCGTGCGCGCGTCGTCCCAGGAGATCAGGACCGGCTCTCCGGGCTCGCCCTTCACGAAGTTGGAGTTGTTCGACACGATGGTGGTGATGGGCTGGTCGAACTTCTCCTGCGTGCGGTACGCGTTCATCCACGCGCCCGAGCGCTTGCCGGGACGGGCGTACGGATCGAAGTACCACACGCCCACGTGCCGGCCCGTGGTCTTGTCCGTCACCTCCCACACCTTCACGTCGGGGTGGTAGACGGGCACGTTGGACACGGGGGCGAAGTTGAAGCCGAACAGCTCGCCGGCCACCCAGAACATCCCCTCGCGCAGGCGGTCCAGCTGCAGGTACGGCTTGACCGCGTTCTGGTCCAGGTCGTACCGCGCCTTGCGCACCTTCTCCATGTAGTAGCGGTAGTCCCAGGGCTCGATGGTGAGGTTGGCGCCCTCGGCGTTGGCCACCTGCTGCATGTCGGCCACCTCCTGCCGCACGCGCGCCACGGCCGGCGTCCACACGGCCTCCATCAGCTCCATCGCCTTTTCGGGGGTCCCCGCCATGGCGTTCTCCAGCCGCCAGTGGGCGTGCGTGGGGTAGCCCAGCAGGTTGGCCCGCTCGGCCCGCAGCTTGAGGATCTCGGCGATGATGGCGTTGTTGTCCGTGGCCCCCGCGTCGCCGCGGTTCACGAACATGCGCCACACCCGCTCGCGCAGGTCGCGGCGGTCGCTGTAGGTAAGGAACGGGTCGGTGGACGAACGGGTGTTGGTGATGACCCACCTGCCCTGCATCCCCCGCGCGGTGGCGGCGGCCGCGGCCGCGTCGCGCAGCTGCTGCGGCAGGCCGGCCAGGTCCGCCTCGTTCTCGATGACGACGGTCTGGTCGTTCTCGTCCGTCAGCACGTTCTGGCTGAAGCTGGTGTACAGCCCGGCCAGGCGCTGGTTGATCTCGCTGAGCCGCGCCTTCTTGGCCTCGTCCAGCTGCGCCCCGGCGCGCACGAAGTTGGTGTAGTAGCGCCAGGCCAGCCGCTGCTGCTCGGGGGTCCAGCTGGACTTCTGCGGCGAGTTGTAGACGGCCTCGATGCGCCGGAACAGCGCCGCGTTCTGCGTGATCTGGTCGCTGAACGCCGCCAGGCGGGGCGCCATCTCGCGCTCCACGGCCTGGAACTCCGGCGTGTTCATGTTGGAGCTCCAGATGCCGTAGACGGTGCCCACGCGCCCCGTGGTGCGGCCGGTGCGCTCCAGCGCCTCGATGGTGTTCTGAAAGGTGGGCGCCTGCGGATTGCTGGCGATGGCCTGCACCTCGGCCAGCTCCCGGGCCATGGCGGCCTCGAGGGCGGGCTTGAAGTGCTCGATGCGCACCTGGTCGAAGGGCGGAATGCCGCCGTACGGCCCGGTCCACTCGGCCAGCAGCGGGTTGTTGGGATCCAGGGCCGGCGCGGGGGCCGGGGCGGTGGCGGCCGCCTCGGCGGACGCGTCGAGGGTGGATGCCTGGTTTTGCATGGTGGCGCAGCCGGCGACGGCGGTTGCAAGCACCAGAAGGCCGGTGCGTACGATGAAGGAATCCTGGTTCAGCATAACGGGTCCAGGGTGCGAGCGTTCGGCCGTGCTCCGCGTGCGCGGACGGCGCGGCCGGGTGAAAACGTGCCCGGTGTTCAAATCTTGACGGACGCGTGTGTACACTCCACGCGCTGGGCCGGTCCCCTGATGCAAGAATCATGGAGCGGCGCGACCGGCATCCGCCGCGGGCGGGCCCTCTCCCCCGACCGGCCTTTCGCTCGTTCCTCGCGACGGCGGTCGACCCCTCCCCCAACTGCGGGGGAGGGGTGGGTGCCCGACGGGGTGGGACGGTTCGAAAAACGTCGCACTCCCCGACAGGAGCCCACGGGTCCGAATCGGTCCCCTGCCGCGGGAGTTTGAACGCGAACCACTACGCCATCGATTCCGCGGCCGCCGCATGGAGCGCGCTGGTGACGCCGACGCCGTGGCGCACTAGCAGCACGCGCCCCGCGTAGGGATGCGGGGTGATGCTTTCGTGCAGGATGTCGATCACCCGCGCCTCCGGGAGCCCGCCCGTCCCCGCGCCGATCAGCGGGAACGCGATGGATGCGAAGCCGTGCCGCGCCGCCAGGTCCAGCGCGCTGCGGGCACAGTCGGCCACGGACTGCGGCGTCGCGCGCCAGAGCAGGTTGAGCCCCGCGACGTGGATGATGCCGCGGTACCGCAGCCGCCCCGCGCCCGTGAGCACCGCGCCGCCCAGGGGGATGGGCCCGTGCCGCGCCAGCTCCTGGAAGGGCGCATGCCCGGCGGTGCGCTTGATGGCGCCCGAAACGCCCTGCGGCAGCAGCAGCCACCACGGGATCACGTTTCGGTTCCACGCGTTCACGATCACCTCAACCCGCTGCTCCAGCAGGTCCCCCACGACGATTTCCGGTACGGGCACGAACGTTTTGTGGGAAAAGGGTCGCTGTACATCGCACGCCTAGGCGGCAATCTGCATCAGAGGCGTTATGCGGACCAGCCCGCCATCCACCACGTCGATCCGCACCTGATGCTCGGCCAGCAGCGCCATCCCCAGCAGTGACACGGAATCAGCGACCTGGATCCTGACGGAACGCGGTACGCCAGCCCACTCCACCAATCCGTCATATACGGCACACCGAATGAGGGTGCCGTCCGCGAGCACAACGTCCTGGGTACCTCGCCGCGGCAGGCCCAGAGCGGCGACCACGGCGGAATGCAGCGTTAGGGCACCGTCAAACCCGGTATCGACCTTGAAATCTACGTGCTCGGCCTGCCCCTTCGGACCGCGGACCGTCAGCGCGACGATTGCATCGGTGCTCCCGTAAACTACGCCCTCGATCACGGAGCCCATGGCGGCTGGAACTGCAGTCGCGGACCGAACGAATGCGCCACACGGCTGCCGACCCGCCGGAGCCAGAACACGGCTCCTGGGTGGCGATCGTGGAGACGATCGATGGCCAGGCCTTCGTCCGCATCGACCTCGTAATCGCCGCTCTCGACATCGATCGCGATGAAATCACCGAGGTCCCGTCCGCGCAAGCGTTCCGCGATGTCGCGCTCGAATACGGCTTCGCCAAGGTCGGCGAGCTCGTCGTTTGTGTAGCTCGGCTTTATCATGGGCAGAAACTAATCACACCCATTTCTCACTTCAAGCGGACGGAAAGTCCAGCAAATACAGCAGGATCGGGTGATTCGTAGGCAGGGTGGCGTAAACGGCACGCCGGCGCACGACTCCGCTGGTCGTGATCGAAACGGCCCGCCAGCCGGCGCGGATCGCGCGCGGCTGGCGGGCCGAATCCACCGAAATCGCGCGACGCTTCAGGCGCTCACGGACCCGCCAGGTACGCGCGCGCGGCCTGCACCTCGCGGCGCTCGGCGTCGGCGGCGCGCATCACCTCCAGCAGGTGCTGGTAGTGGGCCCGCGCGGCGGACGCGTCGCCCGCGAGCTCGGCGGCGCGGGCGGCGCCGAAGAGGGCGCGGGCGCGGTTGGGCTCGCGCCGCAGCGTGGCCTCGTACGCCTGCCGGGCCTCCGCGTGGCGCCGCAGCTCCAGCAGCAGGTCGCCCAGCAGCTCGCGGGCGGGAAGGATCGGGCCCGGCGTGACGGGATGCTTCTCCACCGTCTCCTCCAGCGCCGCCGCCTCGCCCGCCAGCCGCACGGCCCGCGCATCATCCCCCTCCGCGTGCGCGAGCCACGCCTCCGCCGCCAGCCGCTGCGCGCCGACGATCGTCGCCCAGTACTCGTCGCGCCGCGCGGTCAGGGAGTCCGCCAGCGCCGCCAGCGCGGCGACCTCCGTGCGCGCCGCCGCGGCGTGTCCCCCACGCGCCGCCCCCAGAGCGCGCGCGAAGCGGGTGATGGCCTCCACGTGCCGCGGCGCGCCGGGCGACAGCGGGAGTGCGGCGGCCTCGTCCCAGCGGGCGCGCTCCAGGGCCAGGCGTGCGGGCATCGCCCCGTAGTTGTATCCCAGAATGCTGCTGTAGAAGCGGTCGGTGTTCTGCACGGCCCGGCGCACGACGCGCTCGGCCTCGGCGTCGCGGCCCTGCTGCAGGTAGGCGTAGACCAGGTAGTCGTTGGGATGCACGGCGGCGTTGCTGTCCGGCTCGGCGGCCGCGGAGCGCCGGTTGGTCTCGATGGATTCGTCCCAGTAGCCCAGCCGGGTAAAGATGTGCGAGGGCATGTGCAGCGCGTGCGGCGCCGCCGGGGCGATCCCCGCGTAGCGCCGCGCGGCCTCCAGCCCCTGCTGCGCGATGGGCGGCGCGTCGTACGCGTGGATGGTGTAGTGCGCCAGCCCCGGGTGCTCCGGCTGCGCGCGAAAGAGCGAGTCCAGGATCTGCGCCGCGTGCAGCTGACGCGCGAACGTCAGGTCGCTGGGCGGCGCGTTGGCGATCACGGCGCGGGCGTAGAAGATGGCCGCCTCGGGATCGTCGGGGTGCGCCTCGCGCACGCGGCGCATGGCCTCCTCGTGCGCGCGCAGCCGGGTGCGGTGGTCCACCGTCTCGAAGTCCTGATACAGCACGAGGACGGCCTCGGCGTACGCCCGCTCGCGCGGCGTGCGCGCGCCGTCCACGGCGGCGCGGGCGGCGGCCAGCGCGGCGCGCAGCTGCGGCTCCGACGGCGAAACGCCGGTGAACGGGTTGCCCAGCAGCGTCATCGCCTCGCCCCAGTGCGCCATCGCGCACCCCGGGTCCGCGGCGGCGGCCTCACGGAAGGTGGCCTGCGCCCGGTCGAACCAGAACGAGTGCAGCATCGCCACGCCGCGCTCCAGAACCGGCTGCGCGGCGGCGCTGCACGAGCTGGGGAACCGCAGACTCCCCAGCGCGCCATGCTCCCCGTGCGCGTGGTCCTGCGCGCCGGCGGGCATGGCCGCAAGCGCGAGGGCGAGGAGAAGCGAGAAAGCGCGGAGGTGAATTCGGGGCCGGGGGTCCATCGCGAGTACCTCGTGTCGTGGCAGACAGGGAGGGACGATCGAATCTGGACAATAGCGCGGACCCCGCGTGCGCGAAAGCACGACGTACGTTTGCCACCGCGTGAAGATCGGCCGGCGGCCTTCCCCGGCGCCGGCCGGTCCGTTGCGGAACGCTCCTCAGCGAGGTGGGAAGAGGACGGCGCTCACCGGGCGCGCGCGTGTCCGCAGCACACGGTCCGCGCGGGAGGTGAGCAGGCGCAGGTCGCGCGGGCGCGGCGCGGGGGCGGAGGCGCTGAGCGCGGGGGTGACGGCAGATGGATCCAGCCCGTGCCGCAGGGCGAGGAGGACGCCCAGCGCGTAGCGGCTCACCGCCTCGGGGCCGGCCAGGTGCCAGACGCCCGCGCGCCGCTCCGGCGGCAGCAGCGCGACCTCCCACAGCTGCGCGGCCAGGTCCTCCACGGCGATCGGGCAGCGGAGCTCGTCCGTGAACAGGCGCACCGGCTCCGCGCGGCGCAGCGAATCCACCACCCACGCGCTGCCGCGGTCCGGCGGCTCCGCGCGGACGATCAGCGAGGTGCGGATGACCGCCGCGTCCGGCATCTCCGCGCGCACGTACAGCTCGGCGCGCGCCTTCCACTGCCCGTACTCGTGCACCGGCCCGGGCTCCGCCGCCTCGTCGTACGGCGACGACTCTCCGTCCAGCAGCGCGTCGGTGCTCATGTAGACCAGCGCCGCGCCGGCCGCGCGGGTGGCGCGCACCACGCTCTCCGTCGCGCGCCACACGTCGCGCTCGCCCTCCGCCTGCGTGTAGGCGGTGTGGATGACCAGGTCAGGGCGCACCCGCATCCACAGCGCCTCCACCGCCTCCGCATCCGAAAGCTCCACGACGTGCGGTTCCGCGCCATCGACCGGCGACGAGCGGCGGGTGGCGTGGATTTCGATGCCGGCGGGCGCCTGGCGGATCAGCTCGCCGCCCAGCAGCCCGCCTCCTCCCGTGATGAGGACCCTCAATTTATACTGCATTCTGAACACCCGAAGGATGCCTCAGAAAGCACCACAAAAGGAGGATCATCATGCGATGGGAAAGCAATTCTCTGGGACGGATCATCGATCACGCGTTCTCATCTCCTCTGGCCTACGCGTTCGCCGCCGCAACGTCACTGGCTGCACTGTGGGGGCTGGTCGATGCCTACGAAGACCTCACGGAATGGATGGGTACGCGCCTGGGCGCCGCGGTGCTGACATCGCTGATGCTGCTGGTCATTCTTCCGGCACTTTTGGGTTTGTTCGTACAAAACAAACAGAGAGCCCTCAGTCTCCCATTCGGCCAACGATTCCTGTACATCAATCATGATCGAAAATGGACGATCGATGCCACTGGCGATGTTTCCGTGGTGACGAAAAGAACCTATCTGTTTTTCAAGGAGCCGCACCCGGCGGACCTTTCGGATACCGCGTATGGAGATTACACGGACGACTTGGAGTCCATCGGGTTCAACTCCCCCGATGCCGAGTCCGTGGCGATTGAACGTCGGGATGAAAAAACCCATCGAGTTCTCTGGCAACCTAAGATGGGCAGAGTAGAGGTTGGACGACCCTATGAACACACGGTAGTCACCCGATATCCATATAAGCTACCCCTCAAAGCGGCCAGGATTACGATCCCGGTGCACGCACACACCCTTTGCTTGTCGCTCACGATGCACAGTGAGTTGCCAATTCAAAGTGCACGCGCGTTTCGAGCGCCGCGGGACCGGCATATCGTCTCCAAGGAAAAGGTAGAGCAACTCGCGGGATCGATTGCCAGCACGCGTTGTCCACCACCCCGACGAATAGATGACAACCAATTCGTCTGGACTCTGACGAATGCCCCGCCGGACGCCCTCTATTATATCACGCTGAATCTGACTCCGCCCACGAGCAGTGAGGAAGTACCTGCCCGCGAATAGGCGCAGGTACCGCGAGTCAAACTGGCAGTGAACGGATTCTCCGCGATCTGTGCGCCTGGACCGTCACGGCTCCCCATCGGCTCGCGATGGGAAGATACGAGATTCAGGCGATGCTTCAGGACAGCGCCGCGCGCAGCCAGGCGCACGCCGCCGCGTAGGCGCCGGGCAGCTCGCTCTCGCGCGGCCCGGCCACGTTGAGCGTGCGTACGCCGTGACCCTGCAGCCAGCGGCGAAAGGCGGCCGGGTCCGGAGGCGCATCCAGGCGCGCTTCGAACACCGGCCGCCCCAGTCGCCGCGCGATGTCGTGCGTCAGCTCCGTCCCCGCGCTGTGCGCGGAGGCGCCGAGCAGCAGCGTGCCGTCGGAGTCGCGGACGTTCCACTCCGTGCGCCGGGCGGGATCGGCGGAGGGCGTTTCGCGCAGCGGGTAGCGCGCATGGATCGGCCCGTCCTCCGCCCATCGGCCCGCCGGGCACCATCCGCCGCACGGCATCCTCCGCTCCATCGCCACGTCCAGCGCCGCCCGGTCCACCCCCGTCTGCCCGCCGGAGACGAGGGTGAGCGGAGCGGAAGGTGGATGGGAATTCATTGGCGCGAGACCAGGATAACGTGCCGTCCGCCCGCGGAAGCGAATGAATTCGCCGCTGGAAAATCGCAAAGTCCACCTGCGTGGACTGTAGCCGCGGCACCCTCACGCTGCGCCCAGCCACGTGGTAGCCGAGGCGAGGTCCTTCGGTCGCGCGCCGAGGGCTGAGTGAGGCAGGGTACCGTGCGGCGCTCCCTCAGGAAATCACTCCTCCGTTGGCACACGACGATCCGTCGACAGAGTGCGGCGTTGTCCACACGAGCGGGTGAAGCCCCGTTCGGCGACGCGTCAGCGGCGCCGAGACGGGGCTTATGGCCTTCCTGGACGCGGGTTTCAACCCGTGTTGGCTTGGGTCCGGGCAACGGCCGGCGGCGCGAGTCACGGATCGGCGCGCGCCGGGTCCGGTCCGTCAGAGCCAGAAGCGGATGTAGTGCGGCGGGGCGGGGGTGGCGCCGCGGATGCGTTCGCGGATGCGCTCGTCGGATTCGGGGCGCGGCGACAGGCCCACGGTGATCACGTTCTCCCCGCGCGGCAGGCCGGCCACCGGGATGTACGCCAGGATGCCGCGCAGCCCGCTCTGCGGCTGCGTGTAGAAGCGAAAGTCCGGACGCACGGGCGCGCCGTTGAGCGTTACCGGCTGCAGCCGCATCCAGCAGTCCATCACCGCCTTTACCTGCGCGGCCTGCGGCGGATCGCCGATGTCCATCCGCACCCCGGCGCGCGAAAGCGGCTCCACCTCCGGGCACTGCTCGGCGAACGCCGCGCCGTGCCGGATGGGGGTGTAGGGGATGAACAGCTTTACGTACGGGTCGCGCACCACGTCCGACTGGATGCTGGGGGTGCGGTCGTACACCCCGCCGGGCTCGCGCTGGCTCTCGTAGTACGACGCCCGCACACCGAACTCGCCCGGCGTGTCGGGCAGGTACAGGTGGTCGGTGGTGAGGACCACGCCGCGGGCGATGAACACGTCCTTCATCATGAAGAAGCCGAACAGCACCGCCATCAGCGCGTACATCATGGGGTAGCGCGCCCCTTTCTTCGCGTTGCTGAACAGCGTCATGAACACGGTGCCGTACGCCGGCATGGCGTTCACGTAGTACGCCACCAGCGACAGCCGGCGCACCGTCTTTTCGCCGCGGCCGCCGGGCGTCAGGCGCGCGCCGTAGAACCGGTCCAGCCCCCACGCCGCCAGCGGGACGGCCATGGCGACGGCAAAGATGGCCACGCACACCACCGCGAAGTGCTCCCCGCCCAGCAGCAGCCGCGAGATGCCGAACGCCAGCAGCGTCACCGCGCCCAGCATGACCACCGAGTAGGCGAACAGCATCACCAGCGTGAACGCCAGCGGAAACAGGATGCTGCAGAAGCGGTCCGCCGCGTCGATGCGGGGCTGCAGCCGCCCCAGCTTCTTGCGGTAGACGTCCGTCATCACCGGCCCGTAGGTGCTGTCTTCCCAGCGCACGCCGTGCGGAAACACCGTCTCCAGCCCGATGAGCCCCACCCAGTACGCCCGCGTGCCCAGGTGCAGGATGAAGCACGAGATGAGCGTGTACAGGATGAGCTCTACGTACGCGTAGAGCATGAACGCGCCAAAGTGGGCGCGCCCACCCAGGTGCGCCTGCACGCGCTCGAACAGCCCGTCCACCACGCCGGGCACCTGCAGCAGCGAGAACACCACGGCGCCGGAGATGAGCAGCTCCAGCTCCCA
>DASUVG010000162.1:0-22074 GCA_036379135.1 Longimicrobium sp. | reverse complement strand
CCCGCCGATCTGCACCCGGCTGCCGCCCAGCGCGCTGATGAGGAAGCCCGCGATGATCGCCGTGTACAGCCCCGCCGCCGGCGGCATTCCGCTGGCGATGGCGAACGCGATGGAAAGCGGCAGCGCCACGATCCCCACGATCACGCCGGCGGTCACGTCCGCCGAGAGCTGGCGGCGGTCGTAGTCCTTGAGGGTGGTGACGAGCTTGGGAGTGAACACAGGGGAAGCGGGCGAAAGTGCGAAGCCGCGTTCGTGAGCGAGTGCGCTGGTGCGTCGGTGGTGTCGGGTCTCTCACCGCCTCCCGCGGAAAGCAAGTTGATGCTGTCGGGTTCCGGCGGCTGTCGGGAAGTCCTCGATCCGGAGGTGCGGATGGGTCCCCGGCCGCAACCGGGTGGGGTGCCGCGCCACCAGCCGTGCGGCACCCCACCCGACGGAAATCCCTACCGCGCCGCGGCCAGCGGACGGCGTGTGCATCCCCTCACGGAAGCGGCGTCAGCAGGTAGGCGCCGATCGGCAGGTTCAGCAGGATCTGGCCGCGGTTGTTGATCCGCATCGACGTCCGGTTCGTCCGGGGCTCGTCCATCAGCCGGATCGCCTCGCCGGCGCGCCACACGTACGGCCCGTCCGCCTCCCAGCTCACCACCTCGCCGCGGTCGTTGAGCGCGCTGGCGTGCGGCAGGGCCATGCCGGTGAACGTGGCGCCGTTCCAGACGAACACCTCGTCACTCGCCAGCGTGCAGCGCACCAGCACGTGTCCCAGGTTGTTGATGTCCAGCGCCACCCACTTCTGGCACGCGGGACTGGGCCGGGAAATGGGCGTGTAGCGGCCGGCCTCCCATACGAACGCCCACGCGCCCGGCTGCGCGCAGGAGGGGGGGCGGCAGAGCCAGGGATTCGGCTCCACGTTCACGAGCACCTGACCGCGATTGTTGATCGCCATGGTGTACGAGTCGTACTCCGGCGTGGGCACCGGCACGTCGTTGAACCACGTTGTCTCGCCGCCCTGCCATACGAACCCCACATGGCTGTAGAACTGGCCGTGGGTAGACGTGCCGACGACCTGCTCATGGTCGTTGATGTCGCGGCCTCGTGAGCGTGCCTGGATCAGAATCCCGTCCCTCAGGAGCCAGGTCACTCCCTGATAGGCAGTCCACTTGGAAAACTGGAAAAGGTGGACGACAACGGTTCCCTGGTTGTTGATCGCGGGCGTCCCCCGGCCTCCGGACCACGCAAAAGCCGGAAATGTGAAGGTCGTCTCGGCCCCGTTCTCCCACACGCCAAAGACCTCGGGCCCCGGGTGAATCGGATCGGACTCTCCCACGCGCCGTGCCAGCTGCCCCCGGTCGTTGAGCGCCTCCGCCCAGGGCAGGCCGGTATCCACGAAGCTGAACCCGGGGGGCATGGCCCTGACCTGGAACTCGGCGCGCCCGGTGAGTTCTCCCAGGCTCGCGCTGATCTGCACCGTTCCGCCGCCACGCGTAAGGACGGTCACGTGCGAAGGCACCGGGTCCGGCTCCACGACGGCGACCGCCGGATTGGAGCTGGTCCAGGTGAACGCGGTCTCGCTCAGGACCACGTTGCCGTACGCATCCTGTGCCGTGGCCTGCATGCGTGCGGACGTGGGGTGGACCCGGGGGGCGTCGCCCACGACCTGGACCTCGGCCACGGGACCGGGCACCGCCACCACGTGGAACTCCAGGGACTGGTCCTGGAACGTGGCAGCAGCGGGCGTAACATCCGCCCCCGCGATGGTCCCGAGGGTCAGCGTGGCGCGTGCGTGGCCGAATGCGTCGGTGGTGTCGTTTCCCGCGAGAACGGCCTGCTCGTCGTAGCACTCCCAGGTGACCGGTACGCCGGCGACGCCGTTGCCGTGCTCATCCACCACCCGCACCACCAGCGGCTGCGGCAGCGGTTCACCGACCACGCCCGCCTGGTGGTTGCCGCTGACCTCGACCAGCCGGGCGGGGGCGCCGGGCGTGGCGCGCGCGGTAAAGACGAGCGCGTCCAGGCGGCCTCCGCGCACGCGTCCCTGCGCCGTCTGCGGGCCCGCGGCGGGGCCCAGCGTCCACGCCGCGCGGGCGATGCCGCTCGCGTCCGTGCGGGCGCGGGCGGGGTGCAGCGTGCCGCCCCCGGACGCTGGCGAGAACTCCACCTCCACCCCCGGCACCGGCCTGCCGCCGCGGTTCAGCACGCGCACCTCCAGGCTGTCGGCCAGCGCCTGCCCCGCCGCGGCGGTCTGCGTGTCGCCACGCACCATCTGCAGCGCGGCAGGCACGCGGGATTCCGGGACGCCGGGAGAGTCGCACGCGGCGGCCAGCACCGCCGCAAGCAAGACGAAGCGTGCAAGGGACGCGGCGGGATCACGGGTGCGCATCGGTGCCTCCTGTGGCGAGGTCGCCACATTGCCGGGGCGTAGTATCGGACAATCTGGCACCTACCAGCATACGCCGTGTGAGGCACTGAAGGTGTGGGGCAACCGTGGAGAAAAATGTGGGGTTTTTCTCGTGACCCGGCCGTCTCGCCAGCAACGCGGGCGGATGTCTGATCGCAAGAGGTCGTGGAGGATGATCTGCGCGATCCGGACCCGGCTCACCGGTCCCGCGGGAGTTGCTCTCGCGCGGGGTCCGGCAGGCGCACCGTGAGCGCGTCGGGACGGTAGCGGTACCGCAGTGGGCCCCAGGAGGGGATGATCTCGCCGTCCACCGCGATCCGGTGGCGGCCGGGAGGGAGCGTGATGGTGCAGCGATCCACCAGGAGGGATTCCACCTCGTTCTCGCCGGCCCACGGACGGATGCCGCGCAGCGCCGTGCGCAGCACCATCCACAGCAGCCGCGGGCGGTGTGCCTGACGATCAGCACGTGGAGCTCCCGCCGCCCCGCGTCGCGCCGGGAGCCGAGCCGGGGGCGATGAAGCTCGCGCTCTCCCACGCCCACGAAGACGAGCGGGCTGCGGTACCGCCGCAGCTCTCCCCGCAATTCGACGTCGACGGCGACGCTGTGGAGGCGGATGAAGGTCCTGGCCGCGGCGAGCACGCTGGCGCCGTAGTATCCCAGCCGCGGCGCCCAGCGCTGGCGCGTGCGCACGTACGCCGGGTAGGCGCCCACCGCGCTGGTGTTCAGGAAGATCCTCTCGTTCACCGAGGCCGCGTCGATCCTGGCCAGGCGTCCGTTCAGCGCCACCTCCAGGGCGGCCGCCGGGTCCATCGGCAGCCGCCGGTCGTGCGCGAAGTGGTTCAGCGTGCCCGCAGGCACCACCCCCAGGGCGGAGTCCCGCACCGCCAGCGCGGCCGCGGCCGTGGCGAGAGTGCCGTCTCCGCCCGCCACGATGACGGACCCGGCGCCCTGCGCCACCGCGCTTTCCAGGGCGGATGCGAGCTCGCCGGGCGGAGTGACGCATACGGTAACGCGCGGATCCGCCCGGAGCACCCGCAGCACCGGACCGGCGCCGCCGGCCGAGGCATTCACGAAAACCGGGATCGGGTGCACGGGATCGGCATGGAAAGGGAGCCCCGGACGGCGTGCAGGCGGTGTTCCGGGGAGCGACGGTTCCGGGCGTGGAACAGGCCGGGCGAGGCGCCGCGAACCCGCAGGCTCCCCACCCTGTGTCCCTATTGCGCGTGCCTGTGCCGCTCCATCTCGCGCCTCATCATCCGCGCCTCCATCTCCGCGTCTTCGCCCGTCACGGCGGCAAAGTGGAGCACCACCCCGATGGCCCAGACACCCATTGGCCAGAAGAACCAGAGGGTCCCCGGCGACGTCAGCAGGTCGAGGCCCGCCAGGATGGCGCCCACGACCAGGAACACCACCAGGTGCCGGTAAAGCTCCGCCTTCTGGTGCACACGGCGCCGGATCCGGGCCTGCTCGGGGTCTTCCGGGCCGGTCGGGTCCATCGCCGGAAACCGCGTGTCCTTCATCGTTTCCTCCTCCCGCACTGCGCGGGATGTGGGTGTACCCCCCGCCCGCTCCGCCTTCCGAGGGCCGCGAGCGGCCTGGAGCCGGCGCGGCTTCTCCGGGACCGGCCTGCGCGGCGCCTACGGCGTGCGGGCCACCAGCCGCGCCTCGTCCAGCCGCCGGAGCCACGCCTCCCGCGTGGCCGCATCCATCCGCCCCCTGGTCGAAAAGCTGATGCGCGCCCACGTGCCGCCGCCGTGCATCACCCGGCCCACCTCGTGCTGGTCGGGCTCCGACGGACAGCCGGCGGTGCGCCACTCGTAGACGGCGTCCTGCTCCGACTCGCGGACCACCGCCCACTCGGCGCCCGGGCAGGTGGCCTGCAGCACGGCGCGGCATTCCGACAGGGCGGGGCGCACGCCGGGGTAGGGCAGGTGCGCGTCGGAATACACCTGCACCGACACCAGGCGCGTCCACGCTTCCGCGCTCTCCCCCGGCGCCGCGTACTCGCGCACCGAGATCCCCCCGTCGCTGGCGTGCAGCACCTGCTGCCACTCGGCGGGATCCAGCCGCAGCTCCACGGTTCGCGGCGGGGCGTTCGGCGTCCCCAGGGTGGCGCACCCCGCCAGCACCACCAGCGTCGCCATCCCCCGCGCGCGCCTGGCCATCGTTCTCATCGCGTTCATCGTGCCCTCCTCGGTCCTGCGTGATCCAGCCCGTCGACTCGTGCGAACGTCAGGACTTTCCGCTCTCGCCAGACGCTTCGTCCGCCGCGTGGCCGTCGTGGCGGTGGTGGCCGTGGTGGTGCTTTCCATGATGTCCGTGATGGCCGGCGTGCGTGTCCACCGCGTCGCGGTTCAGCGGCAGGTACTCGGCGGCGCGGATCTGCACGGAGCACTCGTCCAGGTTGCCCAGCAGCTCCGCCGGGCGCGCCTGCCGCTTCCGCAGCCGCACGAGGTACGCGAGGCTCTCCACGCCTCGCGGATTCGGCAGGGTGCCGGCCGGCCGCCACTCGCGCGTGCTCTCGAACAGCACCTCCTCCACGATGCTGCGCGCCACCTCGGCGGCCGGCGTGTGCACCAGCACCACCCCGTGCGGATGGAATCCGTCCGCCTCGCGCGACATCCGCTTGCGCAGCTCCGCGCGGGCGGCGGGGGTGGTCCCCAGCAGCAGCCGCGTCTCGCCCACCGACAGGATCCCCCGGCGCGCCGACCCGGCGGCGTAGATGGAGCCCACGTTGAAGCTCCACAGAAAGAGCACCAGCACGTTGAACGCGGCCGACATCACCACCGCCACGTCCAGCGCCTCGGCCCCCGCCGCCAGCCCGATCCCCAGCGCCAGCAGGATGTAGACGATGTCGCGCGTCTCGGGGAGCGTGTTTCGAAAGCGCACGGCCGCCATGATCCCGGCCAGCGAAAAGGCGCGCGCCAGGCTGTTCTCGATCACCAGGAAGATGCCGGCGGTCACCACGGGAAGGATGATCAGGCTGTGCACCAGCGACGGATCGTACCGCAGGCGGCGCGTGCGCATGTACACGGAGACCACGGGCGCCATCAGCGCCAGCGCGCCGGCCATCGCCACCAGCGCCGCCATCTCGCTGGAAAGCCGGTCGGCGTGCGCGCCGCGCCCCACGGCGCCGGGAAACACCCACCCCAGCCCGGCCCACCCGGCCACCAGCGCGCCGTAGTAGAGCGCCAGGGGAACGACCGGGGCGCGCCGCACGGTCCGCGGAAAGCGGCGCGGCGGCGCCTTCGCTCCGGCCGGCGGCGCACCGGCGGAAGATCCGTTGCGGTGCGGCTGCGCCACGGGCACGGGCGCGGGGTCCAGCGCGAGGGGGTGGCTCATGGTACCGGTCCAGTGTGCGGCGGCCCGAGCCGCCGGTTCACGCAACTCCATCGTGAGGGAAACATGGGTTCGCGCGCGTCCCCCGTCCGTCCGGCAACCCCCGTCGGGGCGTCCGATGCCCCCCGCCGCCCGCCGGCCCGCGGTACGGCCACGCTCCCCACACCCGCTGCACGATTCTCCCGACGCAGCGCTCCCCACGCCGGCGTAGCGTTCTCCCGAAACCCCCGCCCGCACTCGCGCGGGCCTGGTCACCCGCGCCACACCGACGCATGGACACACAGCCTGCCGCCGCCTCCGTCGCCATCACCCCCAACGCCGGGCTGGAGTGGGCGCTGGACGCGCTGGAAGAGGTTCGCCGCGGGCTGGTGGACCGTGAACGGAGCTTCGCGGCCGTGATCGCGGAGCTGCCGGCGGGCGCCCGGCCCAGCGCACGCAACCTGGTGCACTACCTGGGGCTGCGCGCGCACGACCTGGAGCCGGTGCAGCGGGTGCTGGCCGCGCACGGCCTGTCGTCGCTGGGGCGGGCGGAGCCGCACGTGCTGGCCAACCTGGACGCCGTGCTCCGCGCGCTGCGGTCGCTGACCGGCCGCGCGGAGCTCGCGGAGGACGAAGGGCAGCCGGAGGTCGCGTTCGCCGACGGGGAGCGGCTGCGGGGCGAGCGGGCGGACGCGTTGTTCGGGCCCGCGCCTTCGGGGCGGCGGGTGCGCATCATGGCGACGATGCCTGCCGAGGCCGCGACGGACTACGCGCTCGTCCGCGACCTGCTGGCCGGGGGGATGGACTGCATGCGCATCAACTGCGCGCACGACGGCGCCGAAGCGTGGACGGGGATGGTGGAGAACCTGCGGCGCGCACGCGAGGAGCTGGGAAGGCCGTGCGCGGTGCTGATGGACCTGCCGGGGCCGCGGGTGCGGACGGGGGAGGTGCAGCCGGGGCCGCGGGTGGTCAAGATCCGCCCGGAGCGCGACGAGCTGGGCCGGGTGCTGCGCCCGGCGCGCGTCTGGCTGACGGCCGCGGAGGCGCCCGTGCCGCCGCCCGCGCCCGCGGACGCCGTCCTCCCGCTCCCCCAGGCGTTCCTGGCGGAGCTGGAGCCCGACGCCCGCCTGCGCTTTCGCGACGCGCGCGGCGAGCGGCGGCGGATGCGGGTGGACGAAGCCGCCGGCGGGGGCGTGTGGGCGGGGCTGGCGAAGACGGCGTACATCACCACCGGGACGACCCTGCGCGTCCGGGGGCCGCGGCGGGAGGTCACCACCGCGGAGGTGGGCGACCTGCCCGCGCTGCGGCGAAAGATCCACCTGGCGCCGGGGGACACGCTGGTGCTCACCCGGAACCCCGCGCCGGGGCGCGGAGCGGTGCTGGCCGGCGACGGGGCCGTGGTGGAGCCCGCGCGCGTACCCTGCACCCCGCCGCACGCGCTGGCGTGCGTCCGCCCCGGCGCGCGCGTCTGGTTCGACGATGGGCACATCGGCGGCGTGGTGTCGTCCGTGGACGACGAGGGCGTGCGCGTGCGCATCACCCACGCCCGCGGCGGCGGAAAGCTGGGCGCGGAGAAGGGCGTGAACTTTCCCGACACGGAGCTCGGCCTTCCGGCGCTGATGCCGGACGACCTGCGCATCCTCCCCTTCGTCTGCGGGCACGCGGACCTGGCCGGCTACTCCTTTGCCCGCACCGCGGCCGACGTGCGCCGCCTGCGCGGGGAGCTGGAGCGCGCGGGGGCGCCGGAGATGGGGGTCATCCTCAAGATCGAGACGACCTCCGCGTTCCTGGAGCTTCCGATGATGCTGCTGGAGGCGCTGCGCTGCCGCGCGGCGGGGGTGATGATCGCGCGCGGCGACCTGGCGGTGGAGGTGGGGTTCGAGCGGCTGGCGGAGGTGCAGGAGGAGATCCTGTGGATGTGCGAGGCCGCGCACGTCCCCGTGGTGTGGGCCACGCAGGTGCTGGAGCAGCTCACCCGCGAGGGCGCGCCGTCGCGCGCGGAGGTGAGCGACGCGGCCCTGGGCGAGCGGGCGGAGTGCGTGATGCTGAACAAGGGGCCGTACCTGGCGGACGCGGTGCGGACGCTGGACGACATCCTCTCGCGCATGCACCGGCACCAGGAAAAGAAGCGCCCCATCCTGGCCCACCTGGGCGTGGCCGACCACTTCTTCGCCCTGGCGCCCCTGCCGGCGCCCACCCTCGATCTTTCCTCCGCCGCAGTGGCCCCCGCCGTCCCGCCGGGCCGCGCGCCGGCGAGCACCGGCGCGTGATCAGCTGTCGCTGGCGTTCGTCTGGGGGCGGGGCTGGTCCTGCAGCGGGATCCGGATGGACGCATCCGTCCTCCGGTACCACGGCTCGTCCACCGGCAGCCGGACGATGGTGAACCAGAAGTCCCTGATGGAGCCGACGATGGTGACCAGCTGGTCCATCCCCACCGGCTTGGTGACGTAGCAGTCGGCCTGCAGCGCATAAGCCCCGGCGATGTCGCGCTCCGCCTGGGAGCCGGTGACGACCACGACGCGAATGTCGCGCAGCGCCGGGTCATCCCGTAGCTCCCGCAGCACCTCGCGGCCGTCTTTGCGCGGAAGGTCCAGGTCCAGCAGGATCAGGTCGGGACGGGGCGCGTCGGCGTAGCGGCCCTCGCGGCGCAGAAAGGCCATGGCCTCTACCCCGTCGCCGACCGCGGAAAGGGTGCTGCAGAAGACCTTGTCGTCCCTGAGCGCCTCGCGCGTAAGCCGCACGTCGCCCGGGTTGTCTTCCACCAGCAGCACCTGGATCGGGGACGGGGAGGTGGTGAAATTCATCGTACCTTCCTCCGGGGTGGGGCGGGAGGGTGATTTCCGTCTCAGGCCCGGGAACCGGAGGGCGTGAAGGGAGCTTTGCGATGCGCTTCGGCGCATACCCGCGGGGTGGCGGGAAGGGGTGCAGGCAATATACAGCGATCGGCACCGGATGTCAGTGGTTTTCCCTACACGCCGCCAGCGGCCCCGCCGCATCCGGCTCCGCCCAGGACGGAGCCACGCGCACGGTGAGCAGAGTTTTCTCGTACCACGCGACGGATTCCCCCGAAGACGCTGACGCCGCGAGTGTTCTCGTGCCGGCGCGACGAATCCCCTGCCGGGGCGTTCACGCCGCCGATGTTGTGTGAAAGCCGCTCGTTTGCCGGAGGGAGTGCGAGCCACCGCGGTGTCGAGATTTACCTGACGCATCTCCCGCAATCCACCCGCTCCCGCCGACGTCGTCGTCGGCGCATCGTGGAACCGTTCCCTCTCTCCGCCGGCCTCCCCGCACGCCGGCTCACCGTCCAGGGCTCCGGACGCCATGACTCCCGCCACGCTTCCCTCATCCGCCCGCCGTGGCCGCGAGCGCCGCCCCCCGCGCAGCGCGCATCCACGCCGCGCCGCCCACCTGCTGGCACGCGCCGGGCGCGTGCTGGCCGGCTCGCTGGACTTTGCCGAGACGGTGCGCAACCTGGGCCGTCTCTCCGTCCCCGCGCTGGCCGACTGGTGCGTGATCGACGTGCCGGGCGACGACGGCCGGCCCCGGCCGGTGGAGGTGGCCGCGGCCGATTCCGCGCGCATCGGCGCTCTGCGGCAGCTGCTCCCGGGCGTCCTGAACTCCGCCGGCCTCCACGCGGACGCGGTGGCGGAGGTGCTGGCGACGGGACGGCCGTGCCTGGTGGCCGCTCCGGCTGCCTTTACGGATGCGGCGGAGGGGGAGGGGCCCGCAGCGCTTCCGCCCGCACTGGCGCCCCGGTCCAGCCTGGTGGTGCCGCTCACGGCCCGCGGTGCCGTGGTGGGCGCCCTTACCCTGGCGCGCACCGGGCGGCGCCGGTTTTCCCACGCGGACCTTGCCGCCGCCGGGGAACTCGGCGTGCTGGCGGGGCTGGCGATGCACAACGCCACCCTGTACGCGCGGGCCCAGCGGGCCACGGACACGCGCGACGAGGTGCTGGGCGTGGTCGCGCACGACCTGCGCAACCCGCTGATGGCCATCTCCATGTACGCGCACGTGCTGCACGAGTCCGGTCTGACCCCCGCGCAGGCGGAGTGGCTGGACGTGGTGCTGCGCAACACCGAGCGGATGAACGGGCTGATCCAGGACCTGCTGGACATCACCGCGCTGGAGGCGGGGCGGCTGCGGGTGCAGCCGGCGCCGTGCGCCGTGGGGCCGCTGCTGGCGGAGGCGGTGCAGCTGCTGGAGCCCCAGGCCCGCGCCGCCGGCGTGCGCCTTTCCCGCCCCGAGGGCGAAGTGGTCCCGGCGGTGGTGGCGGACCGCGACCGCGTGCTGCAGGTGCTTTCCAACCTGGTGGGCAACGCGGTCAAGTTCACCCCCGCCGGGGGCGGGGTGCGGCTGGGCGCCGCGGCACGCGGCGGCGAGGTGGTGTTCACCGTGCGCGACGACGGTCCGGGGATCGGCGCCGACGACCAGCCGCGCGTGTTCGACCGATTCTGGCAGGGAACGCGGCGCGGGGGCGCCGGCCTGGGGCTGGCCATCGCGCGCGGAATCGTGGAGTCGCACGGCGGGCGCATCTGGGTGGAGAGCGCTCCCGGCGCGGGAAGCACCTTCTCGTTCACCCTTCCCGCGACGGAGCTGCCGCCGGGCCAGCCGGCCGGAACGCCCGTGCCCGCCGCGCCGGCGGAGGGTGAGGCGGTCCGGGTGCTGCTGGTGGACGACCACCCCAGCATCCTCCGCGGCCTGCGCGCGCTGCTGGGGCACAGCCCCGGGGTTGCGGTGGCGGGCGAGGCGGAGAGCGCCGACGAGGCGGTGCGGCGCGCGGCGGAGCTTGCCCCGGACGTGGTGCTGATGGACCTGAACCTTCCGGGCGGGGGGCTGGATGCCACCCGGCGCATCGTGGCCGAACACCCGTCCACCAGGGTGCTGATCCTGACGGCGGAGCCGGACGACCGCTGCGTTACCGCCGCGCTGCAGGCCGGCGCCAGCGGCTACCTGCGCAAGAGCGCGGACCCCGCGGCGCTGCTCAGCGCGCTGCGTGCCGTGCGGCGGGGGGAGCGGGCGCTGGACACGGGGCTGCAGGGGTGGGTCGCGGACCCGGCGGATACCGGTGCGGCGGGGCTGAGCGAGGAGGGCGTGCAGGTGCTCGCCCTGGCCGCGCGAGGATACGCCGGTGCCGAGATCGCCGCGCGGCTGGGGATGACGGCGCGCGCGGCCGGCCAGCTGCGCACGCGCTCCATGCGCGCGCTGGGGCTGGGCTCGCGCGCGGATCTGATGCGGCACGCGCTGCGGGCGGGGTGGCTGGGTGCCGGCGGGTGCCAGGCGGAGACGGCGGCGCCTCCGCGTGAGCCGGAGTCCGCTGCGCCGGTCGCCTAGCGGGCTTCGAAGATGCCGCGGCGCGCCGCCTCCTGCGCCTCGATCCGGCCGCACATGAGGTCGCAGAGGACGAAGACGTCCTCGTCCGCCAGGCTGTAGTACACGTTCAGGCCGCTCTTGCGGCGATTGACGAAGCCCATGAAGTGCAGTAGCTGCAGGTGCTTGGAGACGTTCGCCTGGCCCAGGCCCGTGGCCTCCATGAGCTCGGTGACCGTCTTTTCGCCTTCGCGCAGCACGTTCAGCAGCCGCAGCCGCGCCGGCTCGGAGAGCGCCTTGAAGCGCTCCGCGATCATGTCCAGCAGCTCGGGCGTAAGGGGCAGCCTTGCCATGGAGATCCTCCGGATCGACCTGTTGATTGCATTCCAAAATAGTTGAATAGACGTACAGCGGCAACGGCTGGACGAGGTGCCGGCGGACCGGCCGCGGGTGGTGCACTGCCAGGGCGGTGGCCGCAGCGCCATCGCGGCCAGCGTGCTGCAGGCGCGCGGCATCACCGACGTGCTGAACCTCACCGGCGGCTACCAGGAGTGGGTGCGCGGCGGCAACCCGGTGGAGCACGGCGCGGAGGAGCCGGTCGCCGCGTAGCCCCATCGCGGCAGCTGCGCTGGAAAAGAGTCGGGGCGGTCCTGGGGATGGAGGCGCGGAGAGCATTTCTCCGCGCCTCTGCGTTTTTCGCAAGCCCGTTCCGTTCAGCCGGGGAACGCCCCACAGGGGAGTTGCCGCCGTCCGACAGCCCTTCGCCTCGACGCGTCCTATTCTGGGGATGTGGGATTCTCCGGAAGCGGAAGGGAGGCAGAGATGAGGCGAAGGATCGAGCGTGCGGCGGGCCTGGCGGGGTTGGGAGTGGCGGCCCTGGCCGGCTGCGCGGGGCCGTACTACGGAACGGAGGGCGTGCTCGCGGGCGCTATGGAACCGGGCGATTCAATCGTGGTGCTCGCCGCCGGCGACATCGCCGACTGCCGCACCCGGGGCGACGAGCAGACGGCGGCGATGCTGGACACCCTGCCCGGGATGATCCTGGCCCTGGGGGACAACGCGTACGTGGATGGCACGGAGCGGGAGTACCGCGAGTGCTACGCGCCCACCTGGGGCCGCCACCGCGACCGTACCTGGCCAGCACCCGGCAACCACGACTACAACACCCCCGGCGCGGCGCCGTACTACGCGTACTACGGCGAGCGCGCCGGCACGCCGGAGCGCGGCTACTACAGCTTCGGTGCGGGGGACTGGCACATCGTGATGCTGAACAGCAACGTGGACGCCACTCCCGGGTCGGAGCAGGAGCGCTGGCTGCGCGCGGACCTGGCGGCCAACCCCACCCGCTGCGCCGTGGCCGTCATCCACCATCCCCGCTTCAGCAGCAGCTGGCACGGCAGCAACCCGCCGGTGGCGTCGCTCTGGCAGGCGCTGTACGAGGCCGGCGTGGACCTGGTGCTCTCCGGCCACGACCACGTCTACGAGCGGTTCCTGCGGATGGCGCCGGACGGGCGGGCGGACCCGGAGCGGGGGATCCGCTCGTTCGTGGTGGGCACGGGAGGCGCGCGGCACTACCCGTTCGTCCGCGCGGCGCCGGGAAGCGCGTACCGCCTGGACGGGAGCTGGGGCGTGCTGCGCCTCACCCTGCGCCAGGACCGGTACGAATGGGAGTTCCTGGACGCAGGCGACGACCGCTCCATGGACCACGGCGGCGAGGCTTGCCGATGACGAAAGCGGCGCGACGTTCCCCACACGTCCGCCTCACGATCCCTGACACCCCGGGTGTGCTCGCGGCCGCACCATACGAAAGAGGATTCCGAAGCTGGATGCTGAACGGCAAAGGAGGACGAGATGACTGAGCGCATCCTGGTCTGCACGCACGGCGAGCCGGGAGCGCTGGGCGCGCTCCGGCTGGCCAACGCCCTGGCGCTGCGCGACGGGTACGCGCTGGACGTGCTGGCGGTGGTCGCCCCGGTGTTCCTGGAAGGTGTCACCCTGTACGCCCTTCCTGGCGAGTACGTGTCTGCGGAGGGCGAGTGGGTGGACGCGTACCGCGATCGCGTCCGCGAGCAGCTGCGCGCCGTCGGCGGGCCGCTGGCGGCGGTGGAGCCGCGGGTGGAGATCGGCCACGTGGCCCACACCATCGCCACGTACGCGCAGTCGCAGCGCGACACGATGATCCTGCTGGGTGCGGGAAAGCATGGCCGCGCGGAGCGGTGGGGGGGAGGCGAGACGTCGCTGTACGTGAGCCGCCTGGCCCGGGTGCCGGTGCTGGCCGTGCCCGCGGACGCCGAGGGGCTGCCGCGGGTGGGGGTGGCGGCGGTGGATTTCAGCGAATACAGCCGCGATGCCGCGCTCACCGCCGCCCGGGTGCTGGGTCCGGGCGGACGGTTGCACCTGGTGCACGCCACCTGGCTGGAATCACCCGGCGCGCCCGGATACGGCGACTGGATGGCCACGTACGAGTCTGGCGCGCAGACGCGTATGGACGGGCTCGTCCGCGAGCTGCGGGCCCAGCGCCCGCTGCAGTCCTTCGATACCGAGGTGCTGAGCGGCGACCCCACCGAACGCGTGCTGCAGCGGGCGCGCCAGACCGGCGCGGGGCTGGTGGCGGCGGGGAGCCACGGCCACGGCTTCTTCACCCGAATGCTGCTGGGAAGCACGTCCACGGAGCTGTTGCGCGGCGCCGGCTGCGCCGTGCTGATCGCGCCGCCGCGCGCGCCGTCGGCCGAGCTGGCGGGGGCGGCGGAGCGCCGCGACCGGGCCGTCCGCATGCGTGCCGACGGGGCTGTGCCCGCGCTGGTGGGCTGACGCAGGTGCAGGACGCCCGGCCCGCACCGCGGCGGCCGGGCGGGTACCCCGATTCCCACGGAGGAGGGAAACGATGAGGATTCCGACGAACGAAAGTCCCCTGGACCGCACGCTGCGCATCGTGGTGGGCGCCGTGCTGGGATGGCTGTACCTTGCCGGGTACGTGACCGGCGCGACGGCCGCCGTGGCGCTGGTTTTCAGCCTGCTGCTGCTGGTGACCGGCATCGTGGGCTACTGCCCGATGTACGCCCTCTTCCGCACCGGCACCGCGTCCATGCGGTAGCGCGTCTTGAGGTGAACGGGTGAACGGGTGAACGGGTGAACGGGTGAACGGGTGAACGGGTGAACGGGTGAACGGGTGAACGGGTGAACGGGTGAACGGGTGAGGGCATTGGAAGCCACCTTCTCCATCGCCCGTCACCCGTTCACACCATCACACCATCACACCATCACACCATCACACCATCACACCATCACACCATCACACCATCACACCATCACACCATCACACCATCACACCATCACACCATCACACCATCACACCATCACACCAGTCACACCAGTCACACCAGTCACACCAGTCACCCGTTCACCCGTTCACCCGTTCACCCGTTCACCGCCCCCCCCGGCGTCGCACGAAAATCGACCCGCCGTGCCCCCGGGGGATCTGCGTTGATTGGAGAATGCGCTATGGCCTGTAGGGAAGTACGCGCATTGCCGGGAACGCGCTGACGGGAACGGCAATTAGGACAGCAGAGTCATTGAATACCTAAATAAGAATGTGGCAAGGAGTTGCGGTGTCTGTGGGGAGATCTGCTGACATGCGCTATGCAGTCATTCATGCACTCCGCGCAAGGTGTTCTGCGGTGGGCGCGGATGTCAGGCACGGCGCGTGTGGGGGGATCCGCGATTCCCTTCCTGGTTTCTCCCTGCACGTGTGTGGCGATGGTCACGGCGCGTCCCGCCGGTGCGGAGCGCATCTTTCAGGTGCGGACGCGATCCTCTGGTCCGCGCACTCGAGTTTTTACGTGCGAGGTGTGTGATGAAAGCCAGAGACCTGATGACGCCCCGGCCGCACTTCGTCCTCCCCGACGAGCCGGTGCTGCGCGCGGCCGAGCTCATGCGCGACCACGACATCGGCGCCGTTCCGGTGGTGGATGATCCGGATGGCATGATCCTCGTCGGCGTGATTACCGACCGTGATCTCGCAGTCCGCCACGTTGCCGCGGCGCACCATCACGACTGCTCCGTCAGCGAGCACATGACCACGGACCCGCTGGTAACCGTGGCACCACGCGCGGACGTGGACGACGTGATGAAGAAGATGAAGCACTTCAAGGTGCGGCGGGTCATGGTCACCGACGGTGACGGTGCCCTGCTGGGTGTCGTCGCCCAGGCCGACCTGGTGCGGGAGGAGGGGGATGAGCATCCCCGCCGGGTAGAGAAGGTGCTGGAGGAGATCTCCGAGCCCGTGTGGCTGCCGCGCTGACGCCGTGCGGCAGCGGCCGCCCCGGCTCGAGAGGGCATCTGGCGCTCGCCGTCGGGACCGCGCGGGTCCCTCGAGGCGGAGGCGACCCGCGCCTGGCGGGGACGAGGGGTCCTCCCGGCCCGCCCCGGAGCTTTGGCCATCCTGTAGGGGACGGAAACCCGTTGCGTGGAGCGATCCGATGAAGGCCCGAGACCTGATGGCCCCGTATCCCGGGGTGGTGACCGCGGGGGACCCGTTGAGCCGGGCCGCCGAGATCATGCGCGATTGGAACGTCGGGATGGTCCCGGTGGTGGACGACACGCTGGCGATGCACCTGCTGGGCGTGATCACCGACCGCGACATCGCGGTGCGCTGCGTGGCACCGCGGCACGGAGGACGGTGCTGCGTGGGTGCCCACCTCACGCGCGCGCCGCTGGCGACGGTGGAGCCCGACGCCGACGTGCAGGAGGTGATGGAGCGGGTGAAGGAGCACCAGGTCCGGCGGCTTCCCGTCGTCGACGACGGGCGGCTGGTGGGCGTGGTGGCGCTGGCGGACCTGGCGCGTCTGGAGGGGCCGCTGGATCCGCTCGAGGTGGAGTCCGTTGTGGAGCGCGTCTCCCGGCAGCCGGGCCTCGCGGGTCCGCCTCTGCACGCGCGTGGAGGTCCGCTCGACAGCTCCGTCTGCGCGGCGAGCGCAGCCGTGGATCCGCGGATGTGAGCCCCGCTCCGCGTGCACTCCTGCATCGGAGGTGATGAAAGCCCGAGACCTGACGACACCCCGGCGCCGTTCGTTCGCCGCTTTATCCGCAGCAGCCTGGTGTGGCTGGGCGTGGGCGTGCTGATCGGCGTCGTGATGGCGCTGAAGCCGGCCGCCGCCGCGTTCCGCACGGCGCACATGCACGCCAACCTGCTGGGCTTCGGCCCGGGCAGACCGTCCCGCCGCACAAAAACGCCTCCACCGTGCTCGTGCACGTCCATTACCGGCAGCGGGCGCTTCGTCGGAGAGGGCGCGGACGCGATGCTGCGCGCCGGCGAATCCGCCGTCCACCGGCCCGGCGAGACGCACTCTGTCGAAGCGCTGGACGAGCCCCTCGTCTTTCACGCAGTCCTCGCTCCCCGCCCGGGCTGAGCGCCGCGTCGGAATCACCAACAGAAATTTCTCACGCAGAGTCAGCGGAGTCAGCGGAGTTCGTTCGAGGCGTTTCCGCGATTCGCGGCGGGCATCCCCTGGAGAAAAACTCCGCCAGCTCCGCTAACTCTGCGTGAGGACTTCTTTTGCAAATTATCGGCATACGCGGAGTCGAGTCGTAGCCGCGAAGAACCTCCGCATCTCCCCACGAAGCACGCGCCGGACGCAGGTAGTTCCCCGCACACGCCGGCGGCATTCCACCCCATCCACAATCGTCCATCCGCCGACAGGTGAGGCCGCCGCCATTTCGCATATTCACATGCGAAAGGAGCAGACGATGCTGAGCCAGACTTCCGAACACGCGATCCGGGCGATGCTGTACCTCGCCCAGCAGCCCGCCGGCGAGCCGGTCCCCGCGGACCGCATCGCCCGCGCGCTGGGCGCCCCGGGCAACTACCTGGGCAAGACGCTGCAGCTGCTGGCGCGGCGCGGCCTGCTGGCCAGCGCACGCGGCCCGGCCGGCGGGTTCCGCCTGCTCGCGCCGCCGGACGAGATCGCGCTGGCGGACGTGGTGACCGCGGTGGACGACGCACCGCGTCCGGCGGCCGTCTGCCTGCTGGGCAACCGGCCGTGCCGGGCCTCCACGCCCTGCGCCGCGCACGCGCGCTGGAGCGGCGTGCAGCAGGACCTGTGGGCGCCGCTGCACCGCACGACGATCGCCGATCTGCTCGATCCGGCTTCGACCCGATTCGACGCGGAGCCCGTCTCCGCCGTCATCCACCAGGCCGCAGCCGCGGCCTGAGTCGCTCACAAAGGAGCACACCATGAGCACGCTACTGGAGCAGGAGCCCGCCACCACCCTCAACCCCCCCAACCGCACGCCGCCGGCGCCTCCCGCGCTTCCGGCCGCGCGGGGCGGCACCTGGCCGTGGCCCGTCTGGCTGGCCGTGTTCCTGGCCGTCGTCGCGCTGGCGTCGTCGGCGGCCCTTCTGCTGCGTTCCAACCGCGCCCCGGCCGGCACGGCGCCCGCGTTCGCCGCCGGCATCCCCACGCTCACGGCCCCGGCCGTCCGCGGCGAGGAGCGGGCGGAGCTCACCGCGCCGCCCATGGTGCCGAAGCCGCTCGCGCGCGACTACGCGACGAAGGTGATGGTGGACCTGGAAGTCGT
The DNA here is from genome assembly GCA_036379135.1 of Longimicrobium sp. GTDB lineage: Bacteria > Gemmatimonadota > Gemmatimonadetes > Longimicrobiales > Longimicrobiaceae > Longimicrobium. The sequence goes on along the minus strand of DASUVG010000162.1, from coordinate 4,480 downwards.
CGAGAAGACGATGCGGATGGCGGACGGCGTGGACTACACCTTCTGGACCTTCGGCGGCACGGTGCCGGGCAGCTTCATCCGCGTGCGCGAGGGCGACCAGGTGGTGTTCAACCTCAGGAACCATCCCTCCAGCACGGTGCCGCACAACATCGACCTGCACGCCGTCACCGGCCCCGGCGGCAGCGCCGAGGCGACCCTGGCGCTGCCGGGGCACCAGGCCACCTTCACCTTCACCGCGCTGAACCCCGGGCTGTACGTCTACCACTGCGCGTTCGCCCCCGCGTCGCTGCACGTGGCCAACGGCATGTACGGGCTGATCCTGGTGGAGCCGAAGGAGGGGATGACGCCGGTGGACCGCGAGTTCTACGTGATGCAGGGCGACTTCTACACCCGCGGCGCGCACGGCGAGCCGGGGCTGCAGCCCTTCGACATGCAGAAGGCGATCGCCGAGCAGCCGGAGTACGTGGTGTTCAACGGCTCGGTGGGCGCGCTGACCGGCGACAACGCGCTCAAGGTGCGCACGGGCGAGACGGTGCGCCTGTTCATGGGCAACGGCGGGCCCAACCTGACCTCCTCGTTCCACGTGATCGGCGAGGTGTTCGACAACGTGTACACGGAGGGCGGCACGGTGGCGCAGCACAACGTGCAGACCACCAGCATCCCCGCCGGCGGCAGCGCCGTGCTGGAGTTCCGCGCCGAGACGCCGGGCAAGCTGGTGCTGGTGGACCACGCGCTCTTCCGCGCCTTCCACAAGGGCACCGTCGGGCTGATGCAGGTGGAGGGCGATCCGAAGGCCAGCGCGTTCGGCGGCCAGACGTCCACCAGCCCCTACACCCCGGCTCCCGCGAGCCGGTAGGACGAGCGAGGGCGGGCGCCGATCCCCGGTGCCCGCCCCGCCGTTCTTTCCCGATCGATGGTGATGAAGATGCGCGCCCTGATCCTCAACCTGCTGCTGGGCCTTGCGATGGCGGCCCCCGCCGCGGCGGCGGCCGCCGTTCCGCCGGCGATGGCGCGCATCCCCGCCGGCCGGTACGTGCCGCTGTTCATCAACGGACGCCCGTCGGTGCGGGTGGAAGCCTTCGCGCTGGACCGCCACCCCGTCACCCGCGCGGAGTACCTGGCCTTCGTCCGTGCCCAGCCGCGGTGGCAGCGCGGCCGCGTCCCCCGGGCGTTCGCGGGACCGGGGTACCTGGCCTCGTGGCCCGGGCCGCTGGCGGTGGGATCGGGCGTGGACGCGCGCCGGCCGGTGACGGAGGTGTCGTGGTTCGCCGCCCGGGCCTTCTGCACCTGGCGCGGGGCGCGGCTGCCGACGACGGACGAGTGGGAGTACGCCGCCCTGGCCAGCGAGACCTCGCGCAACGCCTCCCGCGACCGGGCGTTCATCGGGCGGCTGCTGGACCTGTACCGCACGCCCCGGCCGGTTCCGCCGGTGGTGGGCTCCGGGTTCCGCAACGCCTACGGCGTCCACGACCTGCACGGCGTGGTGTGGGAGTGGGTGCTGGACTTCAACTCGGTGCTGGTGTCGGACGACTCGCGCGCCACCAGCGGCCGCGACCACCCGCTCTTCTGCGCCGCGGGCGTGGTGGGCGCCACCGACCCCAACAACTATCCCGCGTTCCTGCGCTACGGCTTCCGGGCCGCGCTTGAAGGGCGCACCACCGTCGGGAGCCTCGGCTTCCGCTGCGCACAGGACCTGTGACCATGCGCTCCCCGCTCCGCCTGCCGCTGATGGCGGCCGCGCTCCTTGCCCTGGCCGCGTGCGGCCGCCCATCCGCCCCCGTCGCTCCCGCGGCCGATGCGCCTTCCGCCGCCGCGTCCGACTTCTCCGTCTACGACCTGGAGGCGCGCTGGCGCGACCAGGAGGGGCGCGACCGGGTGCTCGCGTCGCTGCGGGGAAGAACCCAGGTGGTGGCGATGGTCTACACCCGCTGCACCCACACATGCCCGGCGATCGTGGCGGAGATGAAGCGGCTGGAGGCGGCGCTCGACTCCGCCGGGCGGGCGCGCGCGGGGTTCGTGCTCGTCTCGCTGGATCCCGGGCGCGACACGCCGGCGCAGCTGAAGGCGTTCGCCACCTCCATGCGGCTGGACCCCGCCGCCTGGACCCTGCTCACCGGCGACGAGGATGCGGTGCGGGAGCTCGCGGCCCTGCTCGGCATCCGCTACCGCGCCGAAACCGACGCGCAGATCTCGCACTCCAACACGTACCTGGTGCTCGACGCCGACGGCCGCATGGTCCACCGCCAGGACGGCGTGGGCAGCGGCACCCGGGCCGCGCTCGCCCGCCTCCGCGAGGCCGGGGCGGCCGTCCGCTGAAGGTGCCGGCGCGGGATCTTAACGAACCATCCAGTCCTGGAACCGTACCATGTTCTTCGCAGCCATACGATCGATGCGGACGGCCACGGCGGTGGCCGCCGCGCTCTCCCTCGCCGCCTGCGCCACGGCGGCACCGCGCGCGGGCGTCGTGGCGACCAGCCGCATGGGGGTGGTGAAAGGCCCAGGCGTGGTGTCGGCGGGCGTGCTGCAGGTGGAGGCGGGCTACTCGCAGGCGCGGCGCGACGAGCGCAGCCGCCGCGTGTTCGGCGAGACGCTGCTGCGCGTGGGGGTGGGACGGGGCACGGAGCTGCGCGCGACCTTTCCCTCGTACCTGCGGACGGTCACGCCCGGCGCGGCCGCCGGGGGTGCGAGCGACGCGGCGCTCGCGTTGAAGCACCGCTTTCGCCAGCCCGGTGGATGGATGCCGGGTCTCTCGCTGACGGTGGGCTCCACGCTCCCGACCGGCGCGGACGCCTTCGGCGCGGGGCGCGCGCAGCCGGAGGCCGCCGCGGCCGCGGAGTGGCGCCTGCCGCACCGGCTGGCGCTGGTGGGGATCGCCGCGCACCGCGAGGCCGTGCTCGCGGGCGACCGCTTCGGGCAGAACACGCTGGGCGTGGCCGCCCGCGCGGAGCTGCCGGCTTCCGCCGCGGTCCAGCTGGAGTACTCGCGGGTCGCGTCCACGCGGGCCGGCGCGACGGACGTGGGCCAGGCGCGCGCCACCGCCGCGCTGCGCCTGACGCGCGACCTGCAGCTGGACGGGTGGGCTGGGCGCGTGGCGCAGGCCGGAACGCCCGCGGAAACGCAGTTCGGATTCGGCTTCACCCGGCGCTGGTGATCCTCGGACCCGTTTCACTCCTGGACGTTGCTTGCCACTCTTCTCCGCCTTCCGTACTCTTCCCCGCAGAACCGAATCCCGGCCGAAGGGCGTCTGGATCTTTCGTCCCCAGGCGTAGCGCTGAAGCGTAGAATGGACAGATGAACACCGACCTGGACGAGCTGCGCCGGCTGCGCCGGGCCCGCGACCGGATGGACCGCGAGTACGCGCAGCCGCTCGACGTTCCGGCGCTGGCCCGCACGGCGCTGATGTCGCCCGCGCACTTCAGCCGCCGCTTTCGCGACACGTACTCCGAGACGCCGTACTCCTACCTCATGACCCGGCGGATCGAGCGGGCGCAGGCGCTGCTGCGCCGCGGCGACCTGAGCGTGACGGCGGTCTGCTTCGCGGTCGGCTGCACCAGCCTGGGCTCCTTCTCCGCCAAGTTCACCGAGATCGTCGGCGAAACGCCGTCCATGTACCGCGGCCGCGACCACGACGAGCTGCGCGTGGTGCCCACCTGCCAGACGATGGTGCTCACCCGGCCGCGCAAGCGCAGGGAACCGGCGCCCGCGAAAGAGAGCAGTTTTGGAGAAGCAATCGCCGCCGCACCCGTTTAGGTTCGATGCCATGACCGTTCCACACAGCGTTTCAACCAGCGAGGTGCCATGACCGTTTCACTCAGCGCCGTCCACGTCCTCGTCGACGATCCCGACGCCGCGCTCGGCTTCTACCGCGACATCCTGGGCCTGGCGGTGACCGACGAGGTCGCCTACGACGGCTTCCGCTGGATCACCCTGGTCGCCGAGAGCCAGCCCGAGATCAAGATCGTGCTGTCGCAGCCGCACGCGGGCCGCTCCCAGGAAGACGGCGACGCCATCGCCGCGCTGCTCGCCAAGGGTGAGCTGGGCTCGGTCTTCCTCCGCTCCGACGACCTGGACGCGACCTTCGCCAGGCTCGCCACCGCGCCCGGCGTCGAGGTGCTGGAAGAGCCCGCGAACCGCTTCTGGGGCGCCCGTGACGCCGCCGTGCGCGACCCCGCGGGCAACCTCGTCCGCATCGAGCAGGGATAGAACCCGGTGGATGAGGAGTCCGCGGCGGACTCCTCATCCATCGCGCTTCCGCCGAAGAATCAGACGACCGAAGCTGGCTGGATCGAGCCCCCTGCCCAACAGATGGAGATACGGTGAGCAAGGCTACAACGACGGATACGCAGTCGCCCGCGCAGCACGCCGCCGACCGCCACGACCTGATCCGCGTGCACGGAGCGCGCGAGAACAACCTCAGGGACGTCAGCGTGGAGATCCCGAAGCGCCGGCTGACGGTGTTCACCGGCGTCTCCGGCTCGGG
>DASUVG010000161.1:0-8582 GCA_036379135.1 Longimicrobium sp. | reverse complement strand
CCCACCATTCCGGCTTCACCCGATGCGCGATCCCGCGAACCGTCCCCTCGCGCGAACTTCTGCGGGAACGCCCCCGGCCTTCTCGCGGACCCAGGCTTCGCCAGATCGCGCATCGGGTGTTCGTGGAGGCCGGCTCCGCTGCGCTTGCGGCAGGAGGTCGGCGTCAGGCTGGGGACGAGGATGGCGGGATAGGTATCTCCCGGAAAAATTCTCATGGCCCCCTGCCGCGCTTCCCTCCCTCTGCCGTTCCCGACGCGTCCACACACGCGTGGAGCGACCCCCACCCGCCGCCGCGCCCTGACACCCTTCCACTGCATCGCGGGTCACCTCGCCCCCGGAGGTGGGCGACGAAGCCTGTTTCGGGATCCGGTATTACGATTACGTTCCGGCCTGCTGGACGGCCGGATCGACCTCCGCGCCGCGGCGGCAGGCGGCGACGAACTCCGGCTCGGCGGCAGCGCAGGCCCGGGCCCGTCCCTCGCCGTCGGCGATCAGCGAAACCATGACCCTGCCGACGGTGCGATAGCAGCTTTCCTTGGCCTCCGCGCCCTGCAGCGCGCCGCAGAAGCGGATGCCGTCGCGGACGTCCGCCGTCTGGTTGATCAGGGTCGCCGCGGCCCCGGCCTCGCACAACTCTCTCCCCCGCCCCGCGCCCGCGCTGCCCACGCGCGCGCACAGCTCGATGGTGCGCAGATGGTTCTGCGCGGCCCAGGCCGTGATCTCGCGCCCCAGGCTTTCGAAGCAGGTGGCCACGAACGCCTCCGGCGCCCGCTCGCACACGCGCGCCGTGGCGGGGATGTCGCCCCGGTTGAAGTACATCACCGGCGAAGGCTGAAATCCGTAGCACGCCGCCTGGTACTTTACGTCCACGGCGTTGCAGGGGTACAGCGGGTCGTCCGGATCCAGCGCGCGCCACTCCCCGTGCTGCATTGCCTGCGCGCCGTGCCCGGCGTGCGCGTCGGTCCCGCCCGCCGCGTGGCCGCCGTGGGCCGCGTGCGCGTCGTCCGGCGGCTGCGCGCCCTGCGTCTGAACGTGGCCCCCGGCGGTGTGGTGGGGGTGCGTCATCTGGATGGCGTTCTCCATGAAGGCGCCGCCGTAGCAGCTCATCCGCACGAAGTCTCGGCTCGCCAGGTCGCACGAGGCCAGGGCCGTGGGCAGGTGGTTCTGGTGCAGCGCCATCAGCCCATGCCCCATCCCGTGCGCGCAGTGAAAGAAGATGAACGGCTGCCCCTGGTGGGGCGTGCACAGCGAGTCCATCTCCGCGGCGCCCACGGGGCGGCCCTGCCTGCCCAGGTCAAGGAAGTAGCCCTGGATGACCCCGTGAAAGCACCCCGACATCTGCGAGGTGGGGCAGCCGGCGAAGGTGGCGGCCACCGTCTCGGGCGTGGTGTAGGCGGAGATGCCCAGCCCGTGCGCCAGCGCGTGGGCGTTGTTGCGCACGTCGGGGTCCATGAGCGCCAGCGAGTCCAGCGCCTCCATGCTGCGGGAGACCCCCGCCCGGCCCAGCAGCGCCGTGAGCGCGCGCTCCACGCAGGGGTCCTTGCCTTCCGCCGCGCGAACGCACCCCTGGAGCATCCAGGCGGCGATCTCGGCCGCGGGGGACTGCGCCGTCCACTCGCGCGGCGCCAGCACCGTCGGCTGCCGCGGCGCGGGGCCGCGCGAGGGGCCGCCGGGCGCGCAGGCGCCGGCAAGGAGCAGCGAGCAGGCGGCCAACGCCGCGCGAAGGGAGTGGGTGGACAGGTTCATGTGGATGCTTGATCGCGGATCATGATGTGCGGCGGACGCGCCGCCCGGCCGCAAAGCTGGTTTCCCGCGCCGCCGCCCGCAAGCGCGGGACACCGGAATGCGCCGACGCCGAGGATCGGACGGATTTTTCAAAAGACAGGCCGCACACCGATTTCGCTCTCGTGGGCAGAACGCAAAAGCAATCCAGCGCAGAGTTCGCAGAGAACAGAAGAAGTTCGCGGAGTACGATCATCATCCCTCTGCGAACTCTCCCTTCCGCTCTGCGAACTCTGCGTTGAGGCGCGGAGGAGCAAGGTCCGCCGCGTACCGCGGCGCCCCCTCCCGCTCGTCGCCTCGCGACCTCCCCCAAAAAACCCTGGGGGAGGTGAAGGCGCCCGGAGTACGACGACAGGAAGCGGAGAGTCCGGGCATCCTCTGCGTCCTCTCGTTCTGTTGCACTCCGCCCCCGAGGCCGTCCGGACGATGAATCGCCGGCTCATACGGAAGCGGGGGATGCGACCAGCGCCTCAAGCTCCTCCGCGCGGTGCGCGGCCGTGTGCTCGGCCAGGATCCGCTCGCGCGCGGCGAGGCCGATCATCCGCCGATCGTCGTCGTGCGTGGTGCGGAGGATGTCGATCACCGCCTCCGTCGAGTCGGGGAGCAGGATCTCTTCGCCGGGGGTGAAGAAGTGGTCGATGCCGGGCCAGCGGTCGCTGAGCATCGCCGCGCCGCAGGCGGCGGCCTCGAACAGTCGGACCGACGGCGACCAGCCGGCCTGCACCATGTCGGCGCGGGTGGCGTTGAGCTGCCAGCGCGCGCTGCTGTAGAAGGCGGCGTGCAGAGACGGCGGCAGGTGCGGGTTGTGGAGCACGTTGGCCGGCCAGCGGAGGTCGTCCGGGTACTGCGGGCCCGCCACGTAGAACCTGCGCTCCGGCATCCGCCGCGCCGGCCGGATCAGCAGCCGCTCCAGCACCGGCTGCCGGTCCGGCGCGTACGTCCCCATGTACGCCAGGTCGCTCACCAGCAGCGGATCGATCTCCGTCGGGTGATAGCGATCCGTATCCACCGAGCAGTACAGCGGCCGGGCCTCGCGCGCGCCCAGCTCGCCCTCCAGCACCTCGTGCAGAAACGGCCCGCCGGTGAACGACAGGTAGCGGGTGAACAGCGGCACCTGGTCCGGCCGCAGGTACTCCGCCCCGCCGTTCCGCAGCGCGGCGACGGTGACGGGGGTGTCGATGTCGTAGAAGAAGAGCGGGTCCACGCCGGCCCCGGCCAGGTCGTCGATCACCCGCGGGCCGTCCTTGACGTACGAGCCGACGAGGGTGGCGTCCGCGTCCTTCGCCTCCGCGGTCGCCTCCGCCGAGACGGCGGCCCAGTCCCCGTACAGCCTGAGGGTGACGTAGCCGGGCTTGCCCAGGTCGCGGCTGCCGCTGTACCAGGGCGCGTCCCACTCGTAGAACACGATCTCGTGGCCGCGCGCCGCAAAGGCGCGCAGCAGGGCGCGCCAGGTGGTGGCGTGCCCGTTCCCCCAGCTGCTGCTGATGGTCAGCCCGAAGACGACGAGCTTCATGCGGCCTCCACGGGCGCGGCGCGCAGGATGGCGTCCATCTGCCGCGCGCGCCGGGTGTAGGTGTGGTCCGCCAGCGCCCGGGCGCGCCCCGCCTGGCCGATGCGCCGTGCCCGCCCGTCATCCACCGAACGCACCAGCTGCGCCACCTCCTCCGCGCTGGCGGCGACCAGGATCTCCTTGCCGGGCGCAAAGAAGTCCTCGATCCCCTGCCACGCGTCCGTCACCTGGCAGCTGGCCGCGCCGGCCGCCTCGAACATGCGCGTGGCGGGGCTCCACCCGTTCTGCACCATGCTGTCGCGGTGGATGTTGAGGACCAGCCGCGCGGACGCGTTCACCGCGTTGTGGCGGCCGGTGGGCACGTGGCCGAGACAGGTGACGTTCGCGGGCATGTCCGTCTTCCATCCCCACCCCTCGCCGCCGAGCAGGAACCTGTGCTCCGGGCAGAGCGCGGCGGCGCGGAAGAAGAACTCCTCCACGCGGGCCTCGCGGTCCGGCAGGCGGTTGCCCATGAAGAGGATGTCGTACTCCACCGGCACGCCGTCGACCGGCCGGTGCTCGTCCGGATCCAGCGCGTTGTAGATGGGCGTGCACCCCTTTGCGCCCCGGCGCTCGTACTCCTGGCAGACGGGCGGGCCGCCGCCGTACGTGAGGATCTGGTCGTAGCGGGGGATGTGCAGCCGGAACGGGTCCGCCGGGTCCGCGGCGATGCGGCCGAGCGTCGCCGGCGCGTCCACGTCCAGGAACGCCGTCATCGCCCGCCCGCCGGAGCGCTCCGCGACCGCCTCCTCGAGCTCCGCGTCCCACAGGCCCACGCCGCTGCACTTGATCACCCAGTCGCTTTCCGCGAACGCCTGCTCGATCAGCCCCTCCCGCTCCGCCTCCGTCGTGTAGACGATGACGCGCGCATAGTCCGGGTCTTCCGCCAGGTCGCGGTTCTGCTGCCGGTCGTACGCGTCCGGCTCGCAGAAGGTGATGGTGTGGCCAAGGCCGTGCAGCGCGCGGAGGAGCCCGCGGTAGTACGTGGCCGCGCCGTTCCAGTACGACGAAACGAGCGACGAGCCAAAGAACGTCAGGTGCATGCCGCCTCCGTGGATACGAGAGATCCCGCCGCGCCGGCCGTGCCCAGCTCGGCGATGATGTCCAGCAGCTGCTCCGCCCGATGCGCGCAGGTGTGCCGCGCCCGAATGGTCTCCAGCCCGCGCACCGCCTGCTCCGCCGCCGCGTCGTCGTCCGTGGCCAGGCGGTGCAGCGCCTGCCACATGGCCTCGGGCGAATCCACCGACACGTAGTCGCCGGGGCGGAACAGCCCCTCCGAGTCCAGCCACGGCGCGCTGACCAGCGGAATGCCGCACGCCAGCGCCTCGAACACGCGGATGGTGGGAATGCCGCGCAGCGCCTGCACGTACGCGCGCCGCGGCACGTGCAGCGTCACGCGGCTGCGCGCGAAGGCGGCGGGCACGTGGACGGAGGGCGCCCAGCCGCGGAACTCCACGCCGGCCTCCGCCAGCTCCGCCAGCGCGTATTCGGGATAGCGGACGCCGTGCGCCGCGAACGACAGCGCGGGAAAGCGCCGCGCCGCGCCCAGCCAGTAGTCGCGCAGCTCCTGCGTGCGCTCCTCGTCGCCCCAGTTGCCGATCCAGACGACGTCGGTGGATTTCGGCAGGTCCAGCGGCCTGAAGCGCTCCACGTCCGCGGCCTCGTGAAACGTCCATGCACGCTGGACGGCGAAGCGCTCGCGGTACACGTCGCGCAGCACGTCGCCGAACGCCAGCACGCCGTCGTACGCCGGCAGGTGGAAGCGGGCGATGGACTCGGGGTCGCTCCACGGGCGGTGGTGCGTGTCGTGGAAGAGCGGGATGCCGCCGGCCGCGCGCACCAGCGGCGGAAGCGCGTTGACGACGTGCGGATCGTTCCACTCGTGCACCAGCACCACGTCGGCGCCCGCCACCGCCTGCGCCAGCTCCTCGCGCAGATACGGCGACTGCGGGTCGTAGCTCCGCACGTCGATCTCGGGATACGCGCGGGCGAAGTCCACGATGGGTCCCACGCCGTGGTCGCGCAGCAGGTTCTCCACGGACCAGGCGCCGCGCGGCTCGTAGCTCACCACGCCGTGCCCCATCCGCGTGAGCGCGCTCATCAGCCCGCGGACGAAGTGCGCGTTGCCGTGGTTCCAGTCGCTGACGGCGCTGTGGACGAAGAAGACGAACTTCATCGGCCGCCCCCCTCATCCAGCAGCGCCGCACAACCCAGGGGCGAATGAATTCGCGGCTGGGAAAACGCAATGTCCGCCTGCGCGGACTGCGTCCGCAGGATCGCGGCTCGGCGACGGGCTCCGAGCAGCCGCGAGCAGATTCCTCGGTCGCGCAGCCCCGCGCGGTTTGCGGGGCTTTCCGCGGTTCCAGCCGCGGATTCATCCGCCCGGGACGGGGCCGCCGCGCCGCCCGCCAGCCGGGGCGAATGAATTCGCGGCTGGGAAAACGCGATGTCCGCCTGCGCGGACGGTGTACGCGAGATCGCGGCGCGGCGACAAGCCACGAGCAGCAGCGAGCAGATTCCTCCGCCACGCAGCCCCGCGCGGTTTGCGGGGCTTCCCGCTGTCCCAGCCGCGGATTCATCCGCCCGGGACGGGGCCGGCGCGCCGCCCGCCAGCCGGGGCGAATGAATTCGCGGCTGGGAAGACGCGATGTCCGCCTGCGCGGACGGGGGCCGGAGCATCGGCGCGTGCAGCGCGTCACCCCGATGTTCGCAGTCGAAGCCCCGCGCGGTCTGCGGGGCTTTCCGCCGCGGATTCATCCGCCCCAGGGCAGTCGCTCGAGGAAACGCCATCATGCCACCACCTCGGCGCGCCGGACGGGGGGGACGTGGGTGCGGATCATCTGCTGGTAGAGGTCGATGTATTCGGATGCCATGCGCCGGGCCGTGTAGCGCCGCGAGGCGCGGGTGGAGGCGGCGCGGGCAAGGCGGCTGAGGCGCGCATCGTCGTTGCACACGCGGCGGATGGCCTGCGCCAGCGCCAGCGCGTCGCCGCTGGGAAAGAAGTCCGCACAGCCGTCCCACAGCTCGCGAAAGGTGCCGATGTCGCTGAGCACCAGCGCGCAGCCGTGCAGCGCCGCCTCCAGCGGCGCCAGGCCGAACGGCTCGTAGCGGCTGGGCGCAACGTACACGGAGGCGCGTCGCATCCACTCGTCCACCTGCGCGCGCTCCACCCGCCCGTGCGCCACCACACTGCGCACGCTGAACGTCTCCCCGTGCGGCGCCACGGTCTCGCCGATCACGTGGATCTCCGGTGCGTCCTGGCCCAGCAGGCGGGCGGCCTCGTCCAGCAGGTCCACGCCCTTGCCGCGATCCCACAGACGCCCGACACTCAGCACGATGCCGCCCTGGCGCGGCCGCGGCTGCTCATCCTCGAAGTGGATGCCGTTGTGGATGACGCGCGTGATCTCCATCCCGTAGTGCCGCATCACCAGCGCGCCCTGGTAGGCCGTCGGCGTGACGATGGCGTCCGCGGCGCGCAGGCCGGCGCGCAGCCAGCGGGCGTAGGTGCCCCATTCGTCCGCGGGTGCCTCGGCGCCGTGCACGTGCGGCCACCAGCTGATCACGTCGCTGTGCACCGCGACCAGCACCGGTGCGGGAAAGTCCTCGGTGGCGTAGGCGATCTGGTTCAGGTGGACCACGTCCGGGCTCCACACCTCCGCCAGCCCCCGCAGCCACGCGCCCGCGGCGCGCACGTCGTCGTCGGCGTCCTGCATCCACTCCAGCCGGTACGCGCGCCACACCACCTGCACGCCCGCCGGCAGCGCCGCCAGCCGCTCGTCGCGCGGCTCGCCGATGACGGCCACCAGCACCTCGTGGCCCGCGGCGTCCAGCTCGCGCGCCAGGGTGACGGTGTGGTCCCACACCCCGCCCACGGTGTCGGTGGTGAGCAGGACCTTCATCGTCCGTAGATGCGGTCCAGGACGGCGGCCACGTCCACCAGCCGCCCGGCGGCGGGGTCGAAGCGCGCTCCCTCGCTCAACCGGCGCGCCCAGTCCACGGCCGCGCGCCCGCCCCACTCGTCCGGCGGCGCCGCGAGCGTTTCGCGCGACGTGCCGTGGTAGGCCTCGGCGGTGAAGTCGTAGAACGAGCCGTCCACGTTCCGGAGCGCCGCGCCGCCGCCGGTGCCGTAGAATGACGCGCCGATCACCGCGTCCTGCCCGGCGCTCACCTTCCACGAGCACGCCAGGTGCACGGACGTCTCGCCGGCGAGATCGACGCGCGCCGTCGCGTAGTCCTCGCAGCGGTCGGCGCCGGCTCCCAGCGCCTCGCCGCCCGCGAACAGGCGCGACGTGACGTTCTCCACCCCCGGAAAGTCCAGCGCCCAGAGCGCCAGGTCGACCAGGTGGACGCCCAGGTCCATCACACACCCGCCGCCGCTGAGCGCGGGATCGTAGAACCACGGCTTGTCGGGCCCGTACGCGTTGTGGAAGACGAGATCCACCGCGTACACCTTCCCCAGCTCGCCACGGGCGATGCGCTCGCGGATGGCACGCATCCCCTGGGTGAATCGATACGACAGGTCCACGGCGAGCAGGCGGTCCGCGGCGCGCGCGGCATTCACCACCCGGCGCACCTCGTCCGTGGTGCGGCCCAGCGGCTTCTGGCAGAAGACGGCGGTCCCGGATTCCAGCGCGCGGATGGACTGCTCCGCGTGCATGGCGCTGGGCGTGGCGATGACGATGCCGTCCAGCCCCATCCGCAGCAGCGCGTCCAGCCCGTCCGCGACCTCCGCGCCGGGCGCCGCTTCCCGCGCCGCGCCGACCATCTCCGCCGACGTGTCCGCCACCGCCGCCACGCGCCCGAAGCCGGACTTCGCGATGGCCTCCATGCGGTGCCGGCCGATCCAGCCGACGCCCAGGAAACCAAGTGCGGGAGTGCGTGAGTGCGTGAGTGCGGAAGTGGTCTCCGCCTCAGGGGACTGCGATTCTGCGTGGATCAGGACGTCGGTCACGGGCGTTTCGTTCCTGGTAAACGTGACGGTGCTTCTACAATCCTGGGCGTGCTGCGCCCGAGGGGGCCCCTCCCCCGGCCCCTCCCCGCTCGTTCCTCGCGGAGAGGGGAGAACTTCAGTGGCTCGGCGAACGGGATCGCACTGCGCCCGACGGAGCCCCCTCTCCCCCGGCCCCTCTCCCCCGCTGCGCGGGAGAAAGGGGAGAACTTCAATTGCGCTACGACAGGCTCGAACTGCGCCCGCCGGGGGCCCCTCCCCCGACCCCTCCCCGCTCGTTCCTCGCGGAGAGGGGAGAATTCG
>DASUVG010000160.1:0-34759 GCA_036379135.1 Longimicrobium sp. | reverse complement strand
GGTGAACGGGTGAACGGGTGAACGGGTGAACGGGTGAACGGGTGAACGGGTGAACGGGTGAACGGGTGAACGGGTGAACGGGTGAACGGGTGAACGGGTGAACGGGTGAACGGGTGAACGGGTGAGCGGGCGATTTTGCGCATGATCCCGGGCATGGTTCGACACACCCGGCGGCTCGATCGTCTCCTGCGGACACAACGGCCGCCGCGGGTTGCGTGTCCCCCTCGTCGTGCGTGGGGCCGTGCGGGGGGCAATCCGCGAAGGCGGATTTCGTGATCTTCCAGCCGCGGGTTCGACCGCCGAACACAAGGGCGTCCGGAAACGACGCAGATCCACATCTCACGCGTGACGCGAATGCGGGATACCGGGGAGGGCGGGGGAGGGCTGCGCAGGCTGCTGCTGGGGCTGCTGCTGGCGGGGATGGTGGGGCTGTCGGCGGAGCTGGTGCTGCTGGAGCACGTGGAGTCCGTGTGGCAGTGGGTGCCGCTGGCGGCGCTGGCGCTGGGCCTGGCCTCCGGCGCGGCGCTCTTCCTGCGGCCCGCGCCCGCGACCGTGCTCGCGTTCCGGATGATGATGGCGGTGTTCGTCGCGGCGGGCGTGCTGGGCCTGTATCTTCACGTTCGCGGCAACCTGGAGTTCGAGCGCGAGATGGACTCGGGGCTGCGCGGCCTGGCGCTGCTGTGGGAGGCGCTGCGCGGCGCCACCCCCGCGCTGGCCCCGGGGACGCTGGCCCACTTCGGCCTGCTGGGTCTCGCGTGCACCTACCGGCATCCGGCGCTGCGCCGCGGGCCGGCACCACGCGGCGCGACGGGCGCCGCACCATTCCCTACGGAGACGAGATGAACCGACCGATCCTTGCCTTTGCGCTCTGCGCCCTGGCGGCCACCGCCGCCTGCGGCGGCGGCGACTCCGGGAACGACGCCGACGAGGCCAGCCAGGGCACCGCCACCAGCGTGGGCCCCGCCGCGACGGACTCGCCCGCGGCGCCCGCCGCCGCCCCTCCCGTCGCCGCGCCCGCGGGCACGTCGTTCCTGGACCCCAACACCGCCTCGCGCGAGGAGCTGCTGACGGTGCCGGGCTTTACGCCGGAGCTGGCGGACGCGGTGGTCGCGGGACGGCCGTACGCGGACATGCGCGGCGTGAACGCCAGGCTCACCGGGCTCAGCGAGCAGCAGCGCGATTCCGTGTACACGCGCCTGTGGAAGCCGCTGGACCTGAACAGCGCCACGGCCGAGGAGATCGAGCTCATCCCCGGCGTGGCCGGACGGATGCGCCACGAGTTCGAGGAGTACCGCCCGTACCGCGGCATCGAACAGTTTCGCCGCGAGATCGGCAAGTACGTGGACCCGGCCGAGGTCGCGCGCCTGGAGCGCTACGTGACCATCGCCTCCTGATCGAAGAAGAAGGTAGTTTCTCGCAGAGGACGCGGAGGAAAACAGAGAGGACGCGGAGAACAGAATCAGTTCTCCGCGTCCTTTCTCGTTTCCTCCGCGTCCTCCGCGTGATCGTCTTTGCGGATCCGTACGCAATGCTAGGCGGTCTGCGTCGCCGCCGCGGGCGCGGGATGCGGGGCAGGGGCGGCGGGGAGCCAGAGGGTGAAGACGGAGCCGGCGCCGGGGGTGCTCTCCACCGTCAGGTCGCCGCCCATCCACCGCGCGAAGCGCCGGCTGATGGCCAGCCCCAGGCCGGCCCCCTCGTGCCGCCGCGTGTATCCGCTCTCCACCTGCACGAACGGCTCGAAGATGCGCTCCAGCTGCTCGGGGGCGATGCCGATCCCCGTATCCTCCACCCGCAGGCACACCCACGCCTCCGCGCCGTCGCCCGCGTGCCCGTGGTCGCTCAGCGAGCAGCTGAGCCGTGCGTGGCCGCCGGGGCCGGTGAACTTGATGGCGTTGGCCACCAGGTTAAGCACGATCTGGTCTACGCGCTGCGGATCGCCCGTGTAGCGCGCCTGGGCGTCGCACTCCGCCGAGAGGGTGATGCCGCGCGCCTCCGCCTGCGGGGCCAGGACGGAGAGCGCGGTGGACACCGCGTCCCCCGCCAGCGCCGTGCGGCGCTCCACCCGCAGCGTTCCCGCCTCGATCCGCGCGAAGTCCAGCAGCTGGTCCACCAGCCCCGTAAGGTGCTCGCTGCTGAAGCGCACGCGCGACAGCTGCTTTTCCTGCCCCGGGGTCACCGGCCCCTCCAGCCCCATCAGCAGCAGGTCCGTGTAGCCCAGGATGGCGTTGATGGGGGTGCGGATCTCGTGCGACATGGTGGCCAGGAACTCCGACTTGCTGCGGTTGGCCGCCTCTGCCTCGTCGCGCGCGGCGTCGGCCTCGGCCAGCGCCGCCTCCATCTGCTCGTTGCTGTGCTCCAGCTCCTCGGCCAGCGCCTGCGCCATCTCCATCTGCTCGCGCAGCTCGTCGTGGCTGGCCTGCACCTGCTCCGCCATGCGGTTGAAGCCGCGGGCCAGCATCCCCAGCTCGTCGGTGCGGCGAACCTGCACGCGCGGCGCGTAGTCGCCCTGCGCCACGGCCTCGGCGGCCGCCTGCAGGCGCAGCACGGGGCGGGTGATGCCGCGGCTGAGCGCCCACGCGCCCGCCGCGCCCACCAGGGCAAGCGCCAGCGCCGCCAGCCCCGAATGGCGAAGAAAGGCGTCGGGCCGCGCCATCACCTCGCCGCGGCTCTGCTCGCCCACGAAGCTCCACCTGCGGCCGGGGACGGGCGTGGCGTGGGCAAAGTGCGGCGCGCCGGCGCGGGTGTAGCGCGCGGCGCCGCGAAAGGGCCATTCCGGCGGCGCGGGGGTGGCGGTGCCGTCCAGGGCCACCCACGGGCCGCCCAGGTTGTCGGCGAAGTACACGTCCACGCCGTCGCCGATGAGCTGCTTGATGGGCGCGGCGTTGGGCCCGCCCACGCGGCGCATCTCCGCCACCCACCCCACGGTGTCGGCGCCGCGCAGCACGGGGACGGCGAGCCAGAAGTAGTTCAGGGTACCCGCGGTAAAGAAAGGGCCCATCCCGCTGCTGTCCGGGATCGCGGCCGGCGGCGGGGCGGCGGGGGTGGCGCCGGCGGGAAAGGTGCCCACGTGCAGCAGGGGGCGCCGCGCGGCGTCCCACAGCGCGATCGGCAGCTCCGGCTCCGCCGCGCCGCGCAGCCGCTGCAGCGCCTCGGTGGCGGCGGCGCGCGCGGGGCCGTCCGGCGCCTGCAGCACGGCGCCGAACGCGGGGGCGGCCGCGACGGTGCGCATCTCCTGCAGCCGGGTGGGGATGCTGGGCGCGGAAAGGAGGGCCAGCTGCTCCGTCACCCGCCGCAGCCGCTCCAGTGCGCTGCCGGTGGCGGCCTGGCGCACTTCCGCCCAGGCGGAGAGCACCACCGCCGCCATGGTGACCACCAGCAGGCCGGTGATCATCAGCGGCAGGCGGTGCTCCAGCGAAAGGCCGCGTCGGACGGGGCGGGGCGATGTGTCGGGAGCCATTCCGTTCTGGTGTGCACCGGGCCGCGCCGCCCCGGTCGGGGGACGTTGGCGCTCAACTTACGCCTCTGCGCCGCATTCGCCACCCTCCACGCGACCTCCGTCCCCGGCAGGCCGGAACATGCGGCGCCGGGTGCGGGGAGCGCGCCGCGGCGCGGTGGAGAACGGGCGCCGCACGATGCCGCGTGGGGCAGGGTGGGGACCGTTGCGTCGCGAGAGGGTCAGATGATACTGCCGTTTCGCGCTGCTAAATGCAAGCTGGCAGACGCGTGGAGCCGGCTGAACACTCGACGTAAGCAGAAACCGCCTGCCTCACACGGAGGGCACGGAGGGCACGGAGGGCACGGAGTATTTGATCCTCCGTGCCCTCCGTGTGAGAAGAAGTCTTTTCAGGATTCGCCATAAGCCCGTTCTCCGGGCGGATCCGGGGGACATGAAAAAAAGTTCATCGCGGAATTGGTTGCAAACTGCGGTCGCGCTCTCCAGGGGCGAGATGACCCGCGATGCAGTGGAAGGGTGTCGGGGCACGGCGGCGGGTGGGGGTTGCTCCAGGCGTGTGTGGACGCGTCGGGAACGGCAGAGGGAGGGAAGCGCGGCAGGGGGCCATGAGAAATTTTCCGGGAGATACCTATCCCGCCATCCTCGTCCCCAGCCTAGCGCCGACCTCCTGCCGCAAGCGCACCGGAGCCGGCCTCCACGAACACCCGATGCGCGATCTGGCGAAGCCTGGGCCCGCGAGAAAGGCCGGGGGCGTTCCCGCAGAAGTTCGCGCGAGGAGACGGTTCGCGGGATCGCGCATCGGGTGAAGCCGGAATGGTGGGCTGCGGGGCGCTGCGGCGGGAAAGGTGTTCCAGAGAAAAATGCGGATGGCTCCCTGCCGGGCGTTCATCTGCCTGCAGTTCCCGACGTCCTCAGGGAAGCTGGGTGTGCCCCGCCCCTGCCGACGTGCAGGACACGTTGGTCGCGCATGGTGAACCCGCCACCGCTTCCCGCCAGGCGTGGCGTGCAACAGATCCGCGATGAACCAAAAAAAGGACCCGGCGAGGATCGATCTCCTCGGCGGGTCCTTCTTTCGTGCGGTGCGGGCGGCTCAGCCGTTGGAGCGGCCGGTCCGGCCTGTGGCGCGGCTGGCCCACGGGTCCGAGCGCATCCACGTCCTGTCCAGCGGCGAGAACAGGAACACCAGGCCGCCGCGGCTGATCTTGGGCAGCAGCTCGCGGGCGCGGCCCTGCTCCATGGCGGGGCACCCCTCGCTGCGGCCGGCGCGGCTGGCCGTGACGTACGGCGCGCCGTGAGCCACCACGCCGCGGGCGCGGGCCGCGCTGTTGTACCGGCCCGACAGCCCCTGCAGGCGCAGCCCCACCGAGGTGTAGCGGCGGCCGCCCGTCTTGCCGCTGAAGCCGTACGTCTCCTGCGCCAGGTACAGCCCCAGCGAGGTGGCGTTGCTCCCCTGGCGGTTGCTGAAGCGCACGGGCTTGCTGTCGCTGGGCGAGGCCGACCCGCGGCCGTGGGCCACCGTAAAGGGCCCGTCCACCACCGTCAGCTTGTCCATGTCGAACACGTAGCCGCGCGGCGTGGTGTTCGACAGGCCGTAGTCCACGTAGTACAGGTACGGCTTCTTCACCTTCTCGGGATTGGCCGTCTTGTAGTTGTAGTACGCCTGGAACGCCATGCGCAGCGCCGCGGGGTCGCTCTGGCGGCGCACGCTCCTGCCCAGCGTCTCCAGCGCGGTCTGCACCTGCGTCTTCTCGACCGCGCTCTCCACGCCCACGCCGTCCAGCACGGCGCGCGCGGCCTGCAGCGCGGGGCTCGCAGGACGGGGGGCCGGCGCCGCCACCGGGGCGGTCTGCACGGCCGCCACGGGGGCGGGCTTGTTCTCGGCGCGGTCCGTTCCGTTCGCCAGCGCGCCGCTGGCGCCCACGAACGCGGCGGCGGCGGCGAGCATCAGCAGGTGGTCGTTACGCAATCGCTGACCTCGTTGTCGTCGTCGGAGCGCGCCTCGGAGGGCGTTTTGCGCTCAAACGGTTGTTTTACAGGGGGAAAGCAACGCTCCCGCATCGATGAACGGTACGGGAGCGCGCATTCTGTCAAAGTCCGGGTGACACGGCCGGGGCGGGTTTGAAGCACGATACGCAAGGTATCCGTGGGTGACATCCCCGCGGCTGTCTGCGATGCACGCTCACGCGCGCTCCGCATCTGCTACGGGATCAGCCCCCTGCTTCAAGGGTGTCGGCTCAAACGTGAGCCCCAGCCGTGTCGGTTAGTGCTACCAATCTAGCGCACAGCTAAGCATATGTCAACCCGCAGGATACGCATGTTTGCCAGGGGGCGAGCCATGGTGAAATGCTCTCCTTCTCGCAGTTGCCGTCATGTATACAGAAGCGCGCGAATCTATACATGTTCGGATCGACATGTATAGACGACATCCGTCTGGTATGCAGATCGTCCGGCGCGCGGTGCGTTCCAGCGGCTTCGGCGGCGAATCACGGGGATGGTGTCCTCTCACGCCTCGCGGCTGCCGAAGGGCAGGGCACGCGTTCCAGCCGCAGCTCCATCGCCTCATGGGAGCCTTCTCCCGCGTCCAGGTACACGAGCAGCGTCCGTTGGTCCGCGCGGCGGTAGATGATGCGTTTTGGAAAATCGTGTGCAGGATCTTCGAACCGTGCTTCGCCCGCGGGGGAGGGCGCCATCCGGAACCGTCCCTGCACCGTGCCGAGCGGCGCGGGGAAAAGCGTGATTCCGGCCGAGTCGGCGACGACGCGGCTGAACTCCCATCCCCGCGTGACGCCGGTGTTGTCGTCCAGATAGCGCGTGGTGGCCAGCATCACGTCCGAATCCGCCGCGGTCCACTGCTCCTCTATCGTCCGGTCCACCCCCGCATCGCCGCGCCAGCACCCGGCCATGAACCCGAGCGCGGCGAGCGGCCGCTCAGTTCGCTGCGCCTGCGCCACCGCTGGCGCCGCCGCGGCGACGAGTACGAGCACGGCGACGGTCAAGCGTCGAAATATTTTCGGTATTGAACAACCGGTGGTCATCGTACACCCTCCGCAAGGGCGGTTCTTTAGTGGCCTTCCGTTTCAGTGGCCGCGAGACGGCGGATTCCGTCGCGAAACTTTCCGAAGCTCGGCGACGCATTATCGTCCACGTTCATGTACAATCCAATCTCCTCAGCCCACTCACGCTTTACTTGGCCGGGCAAAGGCCAACCCACACGTTTGATTTCCGTCGAACCGCCCGGATACACAGCGTCCGCGAGCAACTCCCACGTTCCGCAGACACTGTCCTGAACGTAACTGTCCAGGATGCCCTTCTTTGCACGGGGATAAGCTTCCATGATCGCATGACGGTCTCCCAAGTACCAAGCTTCCATCTCCTCAATGGCAAGGCGGAACAACGTGCGATCCAACATGTTGCAGTCCTTTGCCAGTTCCTGAAGCTCATCAAGGAACTCTCGGCAATCCCTGGTGTCGGTATCCATGACTACAACCACGGCGTCAATACCCGGAGTCTTGCTGTAGCCGCGCAAGATCCTTGGGAGTTGATCCAGCAGGATGCGATTGACAGGGTCACCGACCGCTGCGAGGCCTGGTGGAATGCGGCCAATCCCTTTGTATCCGTGGATGTTCCACGTATGCGGGTCTCCGTGCGTGCCAAGAAGTTCGGGGAGCAGTGTCTCGAGAAGCACATGGCCGGACCGGTCCTCGACAAGTATCTCGAAGTGCATGCCTACCTCGCATCGAGATAATCGCTGTACCACAAACCCCCTAAGGGTAATCCCTCAGCAACCAAGTTCCTCACGACTTCCAGATCGGACGCTCGGCGTATGACAGAATAACCATCGCTCCCTTTTTCCAGAATCCAGACCTCTTCGGGCGAGAGTGCATCGACAAAATAGGGCTGGTGCGTAGTAACAAAGAGCTGCGATGCATTCTTCTTCCCCGTAGCATGCGCACGGAATTCCTGCGCGAGCGTTTCTAGGAGCTTGTGGTACAATCCGTTCTCCGGCTCTTCGATGCAGATGAACGGCGGCGGGTCAGGATCCTCCAACAGCATCAAATAAGCAAATGTCTTCAATGTGCCGTCGGACATTTGCTGTGCAAAGAACGGATCTTGGAATGCGCCATCATTGAATCTTAACAGCACCCGATTGTCGAGAGTAACCTTAGTGTCGATTTTCAAAACACCCGGTATTTTTTTGGCGATGCGATTCAAGATCAGCTGAAATCGGTCTTTGTGCTCCCGCTCTAGAAACTGCACAACGTTCCCGAGGTTGTCCCCGTGCACGTTCAGATGCTTTTGCGGGCCGGCGGAAGGGAGGCCGCGTGCTGCATCAGGGTGGAAGTACGACAGATACCATCCCTTCAGGAAATCGCGGAATCGTTTGATTCGCGGGTGTTCCCGTAATGTGCCGAGTGTCGCAATACCTAGTTGCCTCAAGTCGGTAAGTTCTACCGACGCCTGTGCCGAGTCCTCTTCGCTATCCGTTTCTGTCTCAACTGCTTCTTCGCCGGCCCATACCATGCCCCGTCCGTGATGCAAGCGCAGGAATGGGTACGGTCGGCCATAGCTCTGATTCTTGCGCCTTTGCTTTAGGATCTCCGACTCGACAAAGGGTCGTCCATCACGATCCAGAGCGATCGCTAACTCGTACGTGATTGGGCGCTCATTAGGCGCCTCGCGATAATAAATCTCAAACCGAAGTGCCCCGTCGGTACCTAGCGATCGCAAACGTTCAAAGCCACCACGCTGCTTCATGTCACATGCTGTCTCGACATCATGCGAAAGGCAGTCAGATACAAAGCCGAAAGCATCGAACAGGGTGCTCTTACCGACCCCATTCTTTCCGATCACGACCGTGAAAGGCTTGAGTGGCTGGCTCTTTTGCTGGTTGGACAGCTTGCCAAGTGTGATGTCGCGGAGAGCCCTGTAGTTCTGGACTCGGAAGCCCTCGATCAGTGCCATTGTTGCCCCCGTCAGGTGCAAAGATTCGTTCCGTCCGTACAAATCTAGCCCCAACGCTCGCAAGCGAAAGACCTTAATCACCTCGTTGTGGCGCCGCTTGCCCGATTGTGTGTGAGGCCGCAGTTTCCGCCGATGCCGAACGAACCTCTTTCCGCGCTGGCGCTGGCGGCCGTGTTCATTGCCTCGGTGCTGGGGGGCGGAGTGAACGCCATCGCCGGCGGGGGCACGCTGCTCACCTTTCCCGCGCTGGTGGGGCTGGGCGTGCCCCCGCTGGCCGCGAACGCCACCAACACCGTGGCGCTGTGGCCCGGCGCGCTGAGCAGCATGTGGGGGTACCGCGGCGAGCTGCGCGGTGCGCGCGCCTGGGTGGTGCGCCTCACGCTCCCCAGCGTCGTGGGCGGCGCGCTGGGCGCCTGGCTGCTGCTGCACACCCCGCCGGACCGCTTCGCCCGCATCGTCCCCTTTCTGGTGCTGGGCGCCACCCTCCTGTTCCAGGCGCAAGGCCCCATCATGCGCCGGCTGGCCCGCCGCCGCGCCGCCGCGGCCGGATCCGCCGCCGCCGATCCCGCCGCCAGATCCGCGGACGAATCCACCGGCGATGATCCGCGGGTGGCGCCGTGGCTGTTCGTCGCCGGGCAGTTCGGAATCGGCGTGTACGGCGGCTACTTCGGGGCGGGGATCGGCATCCTGATGCTGGCGGGGCTGGGGATGATGGGCTTTACCAACATCCACCGGATGAACGGCCTCAAGAACTGGGGCGCCGTGTGCATGAACGTGGTGGCGGCCGCCATCTTCGCCTTCAGCGGCATCGTGAACTGGCCGGTGGCGCTGGCCATGGCCGCCGGCGGCCTGCTGGGCGGCTACGGCGGGTCGCGCATGGCGCAGCGCGTGGGGCAGCAGCGGGTGCGCCGCGCCATCGTCCTCATCGGCCTGGGCTCCTTCCTCTTTCTCCTCCTCCGCGGGCTCTGATCCGATCCGGCGGAGGATCCCGTCACAGCGCTGCGCCCGGTCTTTGCAACGGTACGGCGGCGAGCGAAGTCCCCCCTGATCCCGCGACGCCGGAGGTTCGATGGCGCTGTTCGACGCATCCGCCCGAGAAGTGAAGCACCACGCCCGGCGCGCCGAGCACAGGGCGTCGCCCTCCGTGCAGCGGCTGGCCCGGCTGGGGTATGCGGCCAAGGGCGTGGTCTACCTCATCATCGGCGGCATCGCGGCGCAGGCGGCGTTCAGCCCGGCGGAGCAGGTGGAGGGGATGGAGGGCGCCATGGCCACCATCCTGGAGCAGCCGTTCGGCAAGGTGCTGCTGGGGATCGTGGCGCTGGGGCTGGCGGGCTTCGTCCTGTGGCGCGTGGTGCAGGCGGTCCGCGACCCGGAGCACACGGGCGGCGGGATGAAGCGCGCGGCCGAACGCATTGGCTACGCCATCAGCGGCGTGCTGTACGCCGCGCTCACGCTGGAGGCGGTGCGGATGCTGCGCGGCTCCGGCGGCGGGGGCGGCGGGACCCAGCACTGGACGGCGGTGGTGATGGAGAAGCCGTTCGGGCGCATCGCGGTGGGCCTGGCGGGGCTGGGGATCGCGGCGTACGGCATCTACCAGATCGTCAAGGCCTTCAAGTCCGACCTGGACAAGCGGCTCAACCTGGAGGGCTCCGCCGTGGCCACGCGCCGGCGGGTGCTCGCGCTGGCGCGCGCGGGGACGGCGTCGCGCGGGGTGGTGTTCGCCATCATCGGCTGGCTGGTGATCAAGGCGGCCATGCAGTACGACCCGGCCGAGGCGCAGGGGCTGCGGGGCGCGCTGGTGACGCTGCGGGAGGTCGCGTACGGGCCGTACCTGCTGGCCGCCGTGGCCCTGGGGCTGATGGCCTACGGCATCAGCCAGCTGGTCAAGGCGCGCTACCGCGTCATCCACGCGACCTGAGCGCGGGCAGGATTCGCGTCTCACGATTCAGCGGGGCCGGCGGAGAGAACTTCTCCGCTGGCCCCGCTGTTTCGTGTGGATCACCGCGGAACCCGGCGAGCGGCACCGGATTCCGGCGGGACCTGCTCAGGTCACGCGCAGATCGACGTGACGGGGCACCCGATGGTAGGGTCGTCGCCCGAGCAGCGGTTGTCGCAGCGCGTCGCGGCGCAGCTGGCGTAGCCGGGCGTACGGCAATCGGGGTCGGTGGCGCAGTAGTACGAGTACTGTTCGTTCGCCAGCACCGTCCCCCGCGCGGCCCGCGCCTCGTCGGTGTCGAAGCTCTCTACTTCCAGCTCCTCCAGGTTCAGCCTGAGCTTTCTCATCGGCCACCTCCAGCAAAGATGACGAAAAACGTCTGGATGCGAGAGGGGGACGGGCTGCATTTTCGGTGCCCGGAGGTGCTTCGGCTGGCCTCGAGGCGCGCCCCCCCGGGCGAGCACCACTCGCCCCCCTCCCCCCAAACTGCTGGGGGAGGTTGATGTTGGGGCTGGATTGCGCCGTCAACGTCAGGATTCCCGGTGTCGACATGTAGAAGCCCGGTTCGGCGAGCGCAGAGGCGCCGAACGGGGGCGTCGTGCTGCTGTCGATGTGATACGTCGGATTCGGTAGTGCTGCCGCACCGGCGTCCGGCGCCGGTGAGACTCGCACGGAAGGGTTCGATGGCGCGGACGCCCGGACGCGTCCGTCTGGCCCGTGCCGCGGGAAAAGCAAAGACATTTCAGGCCGTAGACGCGCACGGGGCGCCGTTCGTACAATAGGCGACGTTTGTCGCGCCCGTGTTGGGCCGCCTCGTGCACCCTCCCGCCGCGTCCGCCATGCCCAACGCGCGACACCGCAGCCGGTCCGAGCTGCCGCCGACGCCGGTGGAGCTCGCCTATCCGCTCGCCGTTCCCGACGCTGCGGTGCTGGGTGCCGTCATCCTTCACGAAGCCCCGGAGGCGTTCGCGCTTCACCTGTTCCGCGCGCTCCGGCTGGTCCTTGCCTGGGCTGCAGGGCCGGACGTCTCGGGTGCCATGTTCGATGGCGAAGACCTGGACGGGTGGGAGCACGACGTGCTTTGCGCCGGCGGAATCGATGAGGCGCTCTGGGCTCCGGTTGCCGTCATTGCGAGCGAGGTGGCGCGGCCGGCGGAGGTCGATCCGGAGCGCCTGGCGCACGCCTGCCTCGCGGTGACGGACTGGGCGCTCGAGTGCGATGCCCACGGTACCGCCATCCTCTTCGCCGAAGCCGCGGCCGCCGTGTGGCCCACCAACGCGCGCATTGCGTGGGTCGTGGGCAAGCTGCACCGCGAGCGCATGCACTTCGGGCGTGCAGAGAGCTGGCTGCGCCGCGCCGGCCGCGTCGCCGCATGGACCGGCGACTGGGAGCTGCAGGCGCAGGCCGTCAACAGCCTGGGCAACCTCAAGGTTCATCTCGGCGACTTCGCGGGGGGAAGGGAGCTGCTTCTGAAAGCTGCTCGCGTGGCCAAGCGCAAGCGTCTGCGCGAGCGGCTGGCCAAGGCGCTGCACGATCTGTTCGTGGTTTCAACTTACGCGGGACGCTTCGACGAAGCGGAGGGCCATGCCCGCGACGCGTTTTCAGCGTACGGGCCGGATCACCCGGATCTGATCAACCTGGCCTTCGACGTTTCACATTTCTGGAAGCAGCAGGGCCAGTTTGCGCGCGCCCTCGCAGTCCTGAAGGCCCTCAGTGGGCGCTTTCCCGACGCTGACCGGCAGCTGCGAGTACTCGCGAGCACCGCGCGGGCGGCAGGCGTAATGGGCCAATCGGATACGTTCCACCGCGCCTGGAGTGATGCATGGAAGCTGATCGATGCCGGCACGGCAGATCATCTCCGCGCCGCCGCCTCACTGGAGTTGGGGCTCGGGGCGCTGAGTCTCGGCCTGTGGGAGCACGCGGAGCACGCGCTCACCACCGCC
This sequence comes from Longimicrobium sp., assembly GCA_036379135.1. Taxonomy (GTDB): domain Bacteria; phylum Gemmatimonadota; class Gemmatimonadetes; order Longimicrobiales; family Longimicrobiaceae; genus Longimicrobium. The sequence continues at coordinate 22,464 of DASUVG010000160.1, read as the reverse complement.
CGTGACGCCGCACAGGAACGGCGGCAAGGGGACACCCTCGCTGAAGCGGAAGCATCCCTCAACCACCTCAGCCGCCGCCACGCCTTAGGCAAGTCGCTCCACCTGCGGACTGCACTCCGCGTGCGCGATCTCGCGGCCGAGCTCGCGCGGTCGCTCAACGCGCAGGCGCCCGCCCCCGCGGGTGCGAACGCCCGCGACAACTGACGGGCTGCTCTACGTTCCGGATCCAATCATAATGCCGCCTGACGGAGCGTCTGACGGTTCACTCACCGGCTCCGCAGGCGCAATGCTGTCGTTCTCCACGAATGATGAACTGCCCGAATGTGTGCGGGCGGCAGGGAGCAGCACGCCGGCTGTGTTGCAGCCGGCCAGGGAGAGCATGATGATCGGGATCAACAGCGTACGTCGGCGCATCCGGGCCTCCAAGGTCAGGGGATGTGAAAGCGGAGTCCCAAAATGCGCCCGCGAAATGTCCACTTGCAACACATGCACGGCCTGAAATGAGGCCTCATTCGCTAGCTTCGGAGGGACTGCGGACGCATCCCTCACGCGACCTGCTCGTGCTGGATGGAGATTTTCGGGGCTTTCCGCAGCGGCTGGGCGGGTATGTGGTGCGGGCGCTCCCCGGCTGGGAAGCGCTGCGGGAGTCGGTGCGGACCGCGGCACCGTCCACCATCGTCCTGGTTCGCACCGGTGGTGTGGAGGCGGAAACCCAGGCACTCCGCGACCTGATCCGCGAAACGCCGTCTGTTCCCGTGGTGGCAGCCGTGCCGTTCGCGCGCGCAACGGCAGCACAGGTGCGCGCGCTGCTCGACGCCGGGCTCGCCGAGATCGCGAACGCGGACGAAAACGCGACGTTCCCGGCGCTCACTCCGGCGCTTCACCAGGCCCACGCGCGGCCGCTGAAGCGGCGGATCGAGGAGCGGATGCCGGTGTGGGTGCCGGAGGATGCGCGGACGCTGGTGCGTGCCGCCGCCGAAACGGTGGTGGATGGGGGAGGGCGAGAGGTGTTCGCGGGGATCTTCGGAATCTACGTCCGCACCGTGGGAGCCCGATGCGCGGATGCAGGGCTGCCGCCCCCGCGGCGGCTGGTGGGATGGGTGCGCGTCCTGCTGGCGCTCACGCTTCTGGAAGAGGCGCACCGCACCGTAATGAACGTTGCTGTCTGCTGCGGATATACCGACAACAGCTCACTGAAGCGCGCGATCGAAAACTTCACCGCGCGGCCCGGGGCCGGCTCCATCCGCGAGCAGACGTTCGCGGCCGCATTCGATGGCTTTACGGCGGAGCTGGTGCGGCTACGCCATTCGGGGAACAGGTCCCGTCCGGGCGTCCGGGCCTGATTCCCGGTTGCGGACGCGCAGGGGTCCGGAACGCCGCACAAAGCCGGGCCGACGAGTCCGCGCAGGCGGACTTCGTGCCGTTGTAGCCGCGGTTTCAACCGCCCCGGAGAGAGGCCGGCCGGAGCGCGGTCGCGGTCGCGGACGCAGAGGCTGCATCGCGATCCGCAGCGCACGCTCGCGCTGCCCCTCACGTTGCGCGCGGCATCCGGGGAAACACCGACGGGCCGTCATCCACCGCCACCATCGTCTGTTCGTCCAGCAGCTCCAGCTCTTCCAGCGCGGCGACGACGCGGGGCACGTCCTGCGTCCGCAGCGCGTCTCCGCACGAGCCGTTGCGCACCGTGTTCACCTTGTGGGTCCTGCGGTCCAGCACCAGGCTCCACCAGCGGGTCTCCAGGCTGTTCTTGCCGCCCCACGCCTGCCGCGCCAGCAGCACGTGGCAGCGGCCGTCCACCTGCGTGCGCTCCGCGAACGCCGCGCGGCTGTAGCCGTCCGCATGCACTTCCAGCACGCCGATCACCTGGCGCGGACCCTCGCGCTCCTCGCCACGGATCCAGGTGATGCGGTCGGTCTCCACGGCATTCATGGCCGCCTCCGCGGATGAAGGTTTTGCACCAAGTAGGTGGCGATGCGCCCCGCGCGCAAGGAAACAGGTGCGGAGCGGCCGCGCAAACCTGTTGATTCTGTTCACTATCGTCATTACACTGCCACGTTCGTCCGACCGCCAGTCCGGGCTTCATCCGCATCCACGGAGAACCGCCATGCCCGCCGACCGATCCGCATCCCCCTCCGAAGGCGACGTCGTGCTGCTCGTGGGAACCATGAAGGGCGCGTTCCTCTTTTCGTCCGGCGGGGCGCGCGGCGAGTGGCGGATGGACGGGCCGCACTTTCGGGGCGAGGCCGTCTACTCCCTGGCGCTGGACCAGCGGGGCGGCCGGCGGCGCGTGCTGGCGGGTACGCAGAGCATGCACTGGGGGAGCGTGATCCGCGCCAGCGACGACTTCGGCGCCACGTGGAGCGCGCCGGACCGGCAGAACGTGCGGTTTCCGGAGGATTCCGGCCTGGCGCTGGCCAACATCTGGCAGCTGCGCCCGGGCCGCGCGGACGAGCCGGACACGATCTACTGCGGCGTGGAGCCCGCCGCGCTCTTCGAATCGCGCGACGCGGGGGAGTCGTGGAGCCCTGTGGACGGCCTGCTGAACCACGAGCACCGGCCGCAGTGGCAGCCGGGCGGCGGCGGGCTGTGCCTGCACACCATCGTGCTCGATCCGGCGGATCCCCGGCGGATGGGCGTCGCCATCTCCACCGGCGGCTTCTATCGCACGGAGGACGGCGGGCGCAGCTGGCGGGCGCGCAACGTGGGCGTGCGGGCGGAGTTCCTGCCGGACAAGCACCCGGAGTTCGGCCAGTGCGTGCACAAGGTGGTGAACCACCCGTCGCGCCCGGAGCGGCTCTTTCTGCAGAACCACTGGGGCCTGTACCGCAGCGACGACTGGGGCGACAACTGGGTCGACATCGCCAACGGCGTCCCGTCGGACTTCGGCTTCGCGATGGAGATGCACCCGCACGACGCCGACACGGTCTACATCGTGCCGATCGATTCCGACCAGTTCCGCATCGTGCCGGATGCGCGGCTGCGCGTGTACCGCACCCGCGACGCCGGCGCCTCGTGGCAGCCGCTGGAGGGCGGCCTGCCGCAGCAGGACGCGTACGAGTGCGTGCTGCGCGACGCCCTGGCGACGGACGGACACGCGACAGCCGGCTTCTACTTCGGCACGCGGAGCGGCAAGCTGTTCGGCTCGGCGGACGAGGGGGAGACGTGGCGCGAGATCAGCGGCGCCCTGCCGCCCATCGTCTGCGTCAAGGCCGCCGTCGTCGGCGCGGACGGGGCGAATTCGTGAGATGGATGGAGGAGGTGGGACGATGATCACCATCGCGCTTCCCGGCGCGCTGCGGCCGTACGCCGGCGGCAGCCCCGAGGTGACGGTCGACGGCCGGTGCGGCACCGTGGGCGACGTGCTGGGCGCGCTGGCCGGCCGCTACGCCGGCGTGGTGGACCGGGTGATGGACGAGCAGGGCCGCGTGCGCCAGCACGTCAACGTGTTCGTGGACGGCGACAACATCCGCTTTCTGGACGGATTGGGAACGCCGGTGGGGCAGGGGAGCACGGTGACCATCGTTCCGGCGGTGAGCGGCGGATAGGCCAGGGTCCCTCACCCGGCTCGTTCCGCGCCTGCCCGCTTCCACCACCAGCGTGGGAGTGGGCGTTCCCGTCTGCGCCGTTAGCGGATGAACCAGCTCCCGTCGCCGGACTCCACCTTCAGCAGCTTGCGCGTCGTGGGGCTGATCCAGTACACGTCGCGGAAGTCCTGGATCGTGACGTGCACCCGCCACGCGCGGGTAGCCGCCCCGCGAATCCGCACCTCGTCCATCCCCACCACTTCCACGTCGAACCAGTAGACCTGCCCCCGCTCCGGGATGAAGAACGGAACGCGCGTCCGGTAGCCTTCCTCCAGCGCGAGCGCGCGGTAGACGATGTCCATCATCGAGCCGGCGTACACCGGTTCATCGAAATGGTATTCCCGCACCACCGGCTCCGCACCCGCCTCGGTCCGCGTGACCGTCACGCGCGCGCCGTCGAACGCCACCTCCAGGCGAAGCCGCGGGTTTTGCCGAAGCTGCGCGACCGGCATCAGCGTGCCCGCCGCGAAGTACGTAGTGTCCACCATGCTGACGGCGGCGCCGCGGTGCGCGTACGCCATCTCCCACACGTCCACCCCCTCTCGCGTGGTGCGCCGCAGCGACTGCACCGCCGTCGCGATGGTGTCGGCGTGCGTGCTTCCCGTTACCATGTAGGTGGTGTCGACCGCCGCGACGATGGCCGCGGGATCGAGAACGACGGCCTGGGCGCAGGCGGTCGCGGGGAGCGCGAGCACGGCCAGCGCGGCGGCCGCCGAAAGAATCCGCATGGAGTGGCGTGGGGTACAGGAGGAAGGTTGCGATACGGATGATTACGCGCCCGCACCGTCCCGTCGCAAGGTCGCTGATCCGCCCGCGAGGCCGTCCTGAAGGGGGGGCGTGTACGGGACGAGGACGCGGCAGAAGAGTGGCACCCCCCCATCGATGTTCGGGGAGGTGCCATCTCTCATCCCGGTCAGTCCCTCTACGTCACCCTGGACGCTTTCTCCAAGGCATCACGCGCTTCCCGCGCGCCGCTCCACCTCCGCCGCGCGGATGTCGAAGTGGTTCGCGTGCCACTCGGGCTGCCCCCCGCGCGCGACGATCACCTGCGGCGACTGGTGCTCGATGCCCGTCTTCTCCGCCAGGTACTTCGACACGTCGACGTCGTCGTTCACGTCCACCGTGTAGACGGTCGTGTCGGGGTGCATCTCCATGAAGCGCTGCATCTCCCCCCGCGCCGCCGCACTGATGGGGCAGCGCGTGCTGTGCTTGAACAGGATCGCCCTGTCCTGTCCCAGCGCGTCGTCCACGTCCTGCGTGCTGTGCATCTCCCTCATCCCGCCCTCCATCATTTCGCGATCTCCGCGCGGCGCACCCGCCGCGAGCCGGGCCCGTGGGGGAGCAAGGGGCATACCCGCGCCCCGCCACGTGCGGTCGCGGGTGGGCCCGCCGCGGCCGCCACGGGATGAATCCCGAGGCTGGAACGGCCACGAGCCCCGTCTCGCTCGTTCCTCGCGAACGGGGCTTTACCTGCTCGCGTGAGCTCACGTCGTGCCGGCGTGGCCAGGACGTCGAACGAAAGAAAGCGGCGGCCCCCACCCGGGAGCCGCCGCCTCGATTCACCTCGATCCACCGGAGCCGCGTCAGCTCTTCGGCGTCTCCTCGTACACGGCGCCGGGGCGGCCGCGCAGGGTGCTGTTCCAGTAGCCGAAGACGAAGTACAGGACCAGGCCGATCCCCATCCAGATCCCGAAGCGCTCCCACGCGTGCCTGGGAAGGCCGGCCATGATGTACACGCACGCCGCCGCGCCGCCCAGGGTGACGGGCCACACGAAGGGCACGCGGAAGGGGCGCGGCCGGTCCGGGTCCTTGATGCGCAGCACCAGCACGCCGATGCAGACGATGGCGAACGCCGACAGCGTGCCGATGTTGGTGAGGTCGTAGATCTCGTTCTCGTCCGCGAACAGCGCACCGGTCGCCACCACCAGGCCGGTGACCAGCGTGGTCACGTACGGCACGCGCGCCTTGGTGCTCAGCTTTGTGGACCATTTGGGCAGCAGCCCGTCGCGGCCCATTGCGTAGAAGATGCGCGGCTGGCCGTACTGGAACACCAGCAGCACCGCCGTAAGCGAGATCACCGCGCCGAACGACACGATCCACCCCGCCGTCCCCAGCCCCGCCATCTGCAGTGCCTGCGCCAGCGGGTCCGCGCCCTTGAGCTGCGCGTAGGGAACCAGCCCCGTCGCCACCAGCCCCACGATCACGTAGATGACGGTGCAGATGGCCAGCCCGCCCAGGATGCCGATGGGCATGTTGCGCTGCGGGTCCTTGGTCTCTTCCGCCGCCGTCGAGATGGCGTCGAACCCGATGTAGGCAAAGAAGACGATGGCCGCGCCCTGGTGAATGCCCCGCCAGCCGTTGGGCGCGAACGGGGTGAAGTTGCTCGTGTCGATGTGCATCACGCCCACCACCACGAACAGCGCCAGCACCGCCAGCTTGATCACCACCATGATGTTGTTGGCCCGCGCGCTCTCGCGCACGCCCAGCATCAGCAGCCAGGTGATGGCCAGCACGATGGCGAACGCCGGGACGTTCACCAGCAGCGGCGTGTCGCCAAAGATCCGCGGCGCCGTCTCCAGCAGCGCCCGAACCTCGGGGTCGCTGCTCTTGATCACCGCGCGGTAGCCGTGCGTAAGGTAGTCCGGCAGGGTGATGCCGAAGCCGCTGAGAAACGATCCGAAGTAGCCGCTCCACGCCACGGCCACCGCCACGTTGCCGACCGCGTACTCCAGGATCAGGTCCCACCCGATGATCCACGCGATCAGCTCGCCCAGCGTGGCGTACGAGTACGCGTAGGCGCTGCCGGCCTGCGGGATCATGGACGCCAGCTCCGCGTAGCACAGCGCCGCCAGGCCGCAGACCAGGCCCAGCAGGATGAAGCTGACCACCAGCGCCGGGCCCGCGCCGTAGCGCACCACGTGGCCGTCGGGGTTGATCTCGCCCGCCGCCGCCGTGCCGATGGACGAGAAGATGCCCGCGCCGATCACCGCGCCGATGGCGAGCATGATCAGGTCGCCGGCCCCCAGCTCGCGCTTCATCGCGTTGGGGTTGCCTTCCTCCGCCAGGAGCTCGGCGATGGGTTTACGGCGCGTAAGTCGCTGTAGAAATGCGGACATGGGTCGGAGGACCGGGGTGTGTTGACGGGGCCGGTGGTCCGGCGGGGCGGGACGTGGCGTCCGGCGGGCCATCAACCTGCGCGCCGCGGCGGCTTCCGTCAATGAGGGAGTGCGGAAGTGCGGGAGTGCGGGAGTGCGGGAGTGCGGGAGTGCGAGAGTACGAGAGTACGAGAGTACGAGAGTACGAGAGTGGGGCCGGGTCGAGGGGGGGCACGGCGGCGGAGTTCGAGCTGCGTCCGACGGGCGCCCCCTCTCCCGGCCTCTCCCCCCAAACTGCGGGGGGAGAGGTGACGCGCTTCGACAGACATCGCCCTGCAGTCTCCTCACCCCTCCCCCGCAGTTTGGCGCAGTTTGGGGGAGGGGGCGACCGCCGTTGCGAGGAACGAGCGGGGGAGAGGGCCCCCGCGGGCGCGGTTCGATGCCTGTCGGCGATTTCGGAGGGGCCAGGGGGGGTGGAGGACAACGTTCCGTGGCACCCGCGCGTCTTATCCCGAAACGCGGCGCCGGGTGGCCCCGTACTTTCGTACTCTCGTACCTTCGTACGATCTGTTCGTCCCGCGGCGCGTTGCGCGGGAGGTGCTAGGAACTTAGCATCCCGGTGCGGCGTATTCGCAGCCGGTCCGTCCGTCCCCTCCGAGTCCCCGAGGATCAACCGTTGGTCACCGCCGAAAACGAAGTCGAGACCCTGCTGGCCGACGCCGGCCGCCTCAAGGCGCAGGTGCAGCGCCGCATCGTGGGCCAGCAGCAGGTGCTCGAAGAGGTGATGATGTGCCTGCTGGCCGGCGGGCACGCGCTGCTCGTCGGCGTTCCCGGGCTGGCGAAGACGCTGCTGGTGCGCACGCTTTCCGAGGCGCTGGAGCTGGACTTTCGCCGCGTGCAGTTCACCCCCGACCTCATGCCCGGCGACATCACCGGCACCGAGGTGATCGAGGAGGACCGCACTACGGGGCGGCGGGAGGCGCGCTTCATCCGCGGCCCCATCTTCACGCAGATCCTGCTGGCGGACGAGATCAACCGCACGCCGCCCAAGACGCAGGCCGCGCTGCTGGAGGCCATGCAGGAGGGCCGCGTGACGGTGGGCGGCGAGGACCTGATGCTGCCGCGCCCGTTCTTCGTCCTGGCGACGCAGAACCCGGTGGAGCAGGAGGGCACCTATCCGCTCCCCGAGGCGCAGCTGGACCGCTTCATGTTCGACATCCGCCTGGACTACCCGTCGGCGGACGAGGAGGTGCTCATCCTCCGCTCCACCACCGGCGTGCAGGACGCGGCCGTGGAACCGGTGCTGGACGCCGAGCGGGTGATGACGCTGCAGCGCTGGGTGCGCGAGGTGCCCGTGGCCGACAACCTGTTCGCGTACGCCGCCGCGCTCGTCCGCGCCACGCGCCCCGGCGACCCCACCGCGCCCGAGGACGTGCGCCGCTGGGTGCGCTGGGGCGCGGGCCCGCGCGCGGGGCAGGCGCTCATCCTGGGCGCCAAGGCCAACGCCCTGCTCTCCGGCCGCTTTCACGTTTCGGTGGATGACATCCGCCGCGTGGCCGCCCCCGTGCTGCGCCACCGCGTGCTGGTGAACTTTCACGCCGAAGCCGAGGGCGTCTCTCCCGACCGCGTGATCGCCACCCTGATGAACGCCGTCGCGCCGCCCCGGTCCGGGCTGTGAGGGGACGGCAAGTGCGAAAGTGCGAGAGTGCGAAAGTGCGAGAGTGGGGGAGACTCGGTCGTGGATCGTCTGGCCGGCTGTCGCTCCGGACGGCCCGGCGCGCCCCCTCCGCTCGCTTAGGCTCGCACCTCCCCCAAAAAACCCTGGGGGAGGTTGAACTTCGATTCCGCTTCCGCACGTTCCACATTGTCATTCCGAGGGAGCGCCGCACCGCCCTTTCCCGTACCCAGCCGTTCGGGCGCGACCGCGGAATCTACTCGGTGCTGCTCGTGGCCTTTCGCCGCGCCGGGATCTCGCGGCAACCGTCCGCGCAGGCGGACATTGCGTTTTCCCAGCCGCGAATTCATTCGCCGGGGGGTGCGGTTCGCGCCCACGTTGGTCGCCGCGCCTCGATCTCGCGGCAACCGTCCGCGCAGGCGGACATTGCGTTTTCCCAGCCGCGAATTCATTCGCCGGGCGATGCGGTTCGCGCCCATGTTGGTCGTCGCGCCCGGTACTCGCGGCGACCGTCCGCGCAGGCGGACATTGCGTTTTCCCAGCCGCGAATTCATTCGCCGGGGGATGCGGTTCGCGCCCATGTTGGTTGCCGCGCCGGGATCTCGCGGCAACCGTCCGCGCAGGCGGACATTGCGTTTTTCCAGCCGCGAATTCATTCGCCGGGGGATGCGGTTCGCGCCCACGTTGGTCGTCGCGCCCGGTACTCGCGGCAACCGTCCGCGCAGGCGGACATCGCGTTTTCCCAGCCGCGAATTCATTCGCCGGGCGATGCGATTCGCGCCCATGTTGGTTGCCGCGCCGGGATCTCGCGGCAACCGTCCGCGCAGGCGGACATCGCGTTTTTCCAGCCGCGAATTCATTCGCCGGGGGATGCGGTTCGCGCCCACGTTGGTCGTCGCGCCCGGTACTCGCGGCAACCGTCCGCGCAGGCGGACATTGCGTTTTTCCAGCCGCGAATTCATTCGCCGGGCGATTCGGTTCGCGCCCACGTTGGTCGCCGCGCCTCGATCTCGCGGCAACCGTCCGCGCAGGCGGACATCGCGTTTTCCCAGCCGCGAATTCATTCGCCGGGGGACGGGGCACGCGTCGCCGCCGGCTGTCGATGCAATCCGCCGGGCGTACCGGTTCGCACCCGTTCCGGCCGCCGCGCGCCACTCACGCACTCACGCACTCACGCACTCACGCACTCCGCCCTGCGGCCGCGGACGCGCGCCGAGGCCCGCCCATGAGCGCCGCCTCCGACTTCCTGCCGCCGAAGCTGCTGGAGCGGCTGGGCGGGCTGGACCTGATCGCGCGGACCGTGGTCAGCGGATTCCAGACCGGCATCCACAAGTCCCCGCACCGCGGCGCCGGCGAAGACTTTGCCAAGCACCGCGACTACCAGCAGGGCGACGACGTCCGCTACCTGGACTGGAAGCTGTACGCCCGCACCGACCGCCTGCACGTTCGCGAGTTCGAGGAGCGCAGCAACCTGCAGGCGTACCTGGTGGTGGATACGTCCGCGTCCATGGACTACGCGGAGCCCGGCGGCGTGACCAAGTCCCGCTACGCCGCCTTTCTGGCCGCCGCGCTCGCGCACCTCATGCTGCGCTCCGGCGACGCCGTGGGGCTGGCGCTCAGCGGCGCCGAGGCGCGGCTGCTGCTGCCGCCGCGCTCCCGCCGCGGCCACCTGCACGACCTGCTGCTGCACCTGGAGCGGATGAAGCCCGCCGGCACCGGCAACGCCGCCGACGCGCTGGACCGCGTGGGCGGCGCGATGAAGCGGCGCGGCCGCGTCGTCCTCATCAGCGACCTGCTGGAGGACGACGGCGGCGACGCGCTGATCGCCTCCGCCGGCCGCCTGCGCGCCCGCGGCGACGAGGTCATCATCCTCCGCGTCCTTACCCCCGCCGAATCGGGAGAAAGAGCGCCGGGCGCGGGGCTGTTCTTCGATCCGGAGAAGCCGCACCAGGAGCTCCCCGCCACGCCGGAGAACGACGCCGGCTACGTGCGCCGCGTGACCGCGTACTACGATTCCATCGCGGACCGGCTGCGGGAGCGCGGGGTGGAGTACGTGCCGCTCTCCACCGCGCAGCCGGTGGAGGAGGCGCTGGTGGCCTGGGCCAACCGCCGCCGGGGGGCGTGACGTGCTGACCCTGGCCGTCCCCGCCGTTCTGGTCGCCGGCGCGCTGGCGATGCTGGTGCCGCTGGCGCTGCACCTCATCCGCCGCCGCCCGCCCGGCCGCGCGCCCCTGCCGACCGCGCGCTTTCTGGTGGAGGACCCGCGCAACGCCGTCCGCGTCAGCCGCCCTACGGACCTGCCCCTGCTGGTGCTGCGGATGCTGCTCCTCCTTCTCCTGGGCTTCGGCCTCGCGCGGCCGGCGTGGCTGCCGACGCCGGAGGGGACCAGCACCGTGGTCCTGCTGGACCGCGGCTCCGCCATGCGCGGCGACGGCTGGCGCGCGGCCGTCGGCGAGGCGCGGCGCACGCTGCTGGACGCGGAGGGCGAGTCGCGCGGCGAGCTGGTGATGTTCGACACGGCGGCGGTCCGCGTCCCCCGCGCGCGCGTCACCCCCGCGCTGTTCGATTCGCTGCTGACGGCGGATGCGTCCGGCGCGGCGTCCGACTACGCGGCCGCGCTGCGCGCCGTCTCCCCCGCCGCGCGGGAGCTGCGCGGGGCGGATTCCGTGCGGGTGCGGATGATCTCCGCGCTGGCGGACGAGGGATGGACCGCGGGGCTGGCCCCGCTGCGCCGCGCCGCCTGGCCCGGCGCGCTGGAGCTGGCCCGCGTGCCAATGGCGCGGACGCCGGCGGATTCCGCCGCGCCCGCCGCGATCGCCCCGACCTCCGTCACCCTCGCGGCACCGGGCGGCGGCTTCGTGGCGACCGCCCTGGCGGCCGTGGGAATGGAAGGGCCGCGGGTGAGCCCGTCCGGCGCGCTCCCCGCGACGCCCGCCGCGGTGTACGTAGTGGTGGATGCGCCGTCCGCCTCCACCGCGGCGCAGCTGCTGGAGCGCGCCCGCGCCGGCGCGACGCTGGTGGTCACCCCCGGCGCCGTCGCCGGGCCGCTGCGCGCGGCGCTGCCCTGGACAGGCGGCTACGACCTGGTGCGCGGCGGCGGCGCGATGTGGTTCGGTGCGGAGACGGAGCTCGCGGGCGCGGCGGGGCGCGTGCAGGCGGGCGGCCCCGCACCCGGCGCGCGCACCGTCGCCGCGTGGGAGGACGGGCGGCCTGCGGTGACGGCGAAGCGCCTGGGGCGCGGATGCGTCGTCTTCGTGGGGACGGAATTGGAGGGCGGGGAGCTGCCGTTCCAGGCGCAGTACCCCGCGGCGCTGGCGCGATTGGCGCGGGGCTGTGAGGCCGTTGCCGGCGCGGCGGCAGCGCGGCCCCTGGATCCCGGCGCGATCGCCGTCCTCCGCGGCCGCGGACCCGCCGCCGTCCCCGCGAGTGCCGTGGGCGCGGCGGGGGCGGGCGTGCCGCTGGGGCGCTGGATTCTGGCCGCCGCGCTCCTCATCGCATTGATCGAAACCTTGCTGGCATACGGACGCAGGACCGCCGGATGAACACCATCGCCCATTCGCCACCGGCCGCCGGACGGCCGCTGCAGGCGCCGACGGAGCGCCTGATCGCCGGGGTGCGCGCCGCGTGGCGCCGCTCCGTGCTGCTGCGCGCGCTGGCCTGGGCCCCCGCGCTCTTCGCCGCCAGCGCCGTCCTGCTCGTCCTGATCGACCTCATCATTCCCCTGCGCGCGGTGCTCCGCGAGACGCTGCGGTGGATTCCGCTCCTTCTGGGCGGCGGATTCCTGGCGTTCTCCATCCACCGGATCGTCCGCCCGCCCGCGCCGCGCCGGTTCGCGCTGCTGGCGGAGGAGCGCATCCCCGCGCTGCAGAACCGCCTGCTGACCGCGTTCGACCTGGCGGATTCGGTGCCGGAGGGCGTTGTCGGCCGCGCGTTCCTGGCCGAAGCGGAGCGCAGGATGCGAGACGTCGGCGTGCAGGGCGTGGCGCCGGCGCGGGTGCGGCTTCCGGGGATGGTCCTGGGCGGATCGATCGCGCTGGCGGCGGCGTTCGCGCTGGCCTTCCCCTCCGCCGCGGCGGAGGCGTGGACGCGGTGGATGGACCCGGCGGACGCCTACGCCAGCCGGTGGCAGGAGGTCAGGGCGGAGACGCTGCCCAACGTGGAGGCGCCGCCGATACCCCTCTTCGACGAACTGCGCTGGACGGTGCAGCCGCCCGCGTACGCCGGGATCGCCGCGCAGGACGGGCGCGGCGACGACCCCATCAGCGCGCTCCCGGGGAGCCGCATCCGCATCCGCAGCCGCTTTCCGGACCGCTGGGACGGCGTGCGCGCGGGTGCCATCGGCGGCGCCGCGCTCCCGGTGCGCCGCGCGGGCGGCGAGTGGATCGTGGAGTACGTGATGCCGCCGGACGCGCGCGGCCTGTCGCTGGAGGCGATGGCGGACGGCGGCGTTGTCGACCGGCGCATCGTCCCCCTCGCGCCGCTCCCGGACCAGCCGCCCGACGTGCAGCTGCTGGAGCCGCGCGAGGACATGGTCCTCGCCTCCGGCGCCGGGCGGATCACCCTTCGCGCCACCGCGGCGGACGACTACGGGGTCGGCGCCTTCGACGTGCACTGGACGCACTCGCGCGGCAGCGGCGAATCGTACGAGTTCGTGGAGGGCGACTGGACCTTCTCCCGCGTGTCGCAGAACGGAAAGACGTCGACGGGTGAGCTGACCATCGACCTGGCCACGCTGCAGCTGCAGCCGGGCGACATCATGCACATCCGCGCCGTGGCCCGCGACCGCAACGACGTCACGGGGCCGGGAGAGAGCGTGTCGCGGACGCGCATCATCCGCGTGGCGCGGCCGGAGGAGATGGACCAGATCACCACCGACATCGGCATGCCGCCGGAGCTCCCCAAGGACCCGGTGATGAGCCAGCGGATGATCATCCTGATGACGGAGCGGCTGATCCGCGAGCGCCCGCGGCTCTCGCGCCAGGAGCTGCTGTCGCGCAGCAGCGACATCGCCCAGCACCAGAGCCGCCTGCGCGAGATCGTGGGCGAGCAGGTGTACATCCGCGAGGCGGACGCGGCCATCCAGCAGGGGGAGCAGGACTTCAGCTACCTGGAGCAGGGCGGCAGCGCGGGGACGCACCACGAGGAGGGCGCGGCAGAGAAGGGTGCGCGCACCCCCGAGGAGGTGCTGCGGGAGGCGGACGAGGCGACGGGAATCGGTTCGATCGAGGAGTTCGAGCACCGGCACGACGAGAGCGCCATCCTGGACGTGAACCGCGACCTGATGCGGCTGCACAACCTGATGTGGAACAGCCAGCAGGAGCTGAACCTCGCCAAACCAGACACCGCGCTGCCGTACCAGTACGATGCGCTCAAGATCATCCAGCAGCTGAACCAGGCGGAGCGCACCTACCCGCGGGGCGACGTGCGCGTCGATCCCATCAACGCGTCCGAGGCGCGGGGGCAGGGGAAGATGGACGACGTGGCCCCCGCGGGCCGCTCCGGCGGCGCCGCGCTCGCGTCGCTCCTTCCGCTGCTGGCGGAGCTGGATCGCGTGGCCGCCGGGGTGGGGCGCAAGCCGGGGCGCGCCTCGTCGCTGGAGATCAGCAACCTGGCCGCGCGCGTGCTCGGCGAGCCGTCGGCGGACCGCGAGGCGGCCGGCTTCATCTCCCGCGCCGCGGGCGAGGCGGGGAACGGGCGCACCGAACGCGCCAGGGACCTGCTGCGCCGCGCCCGCGAGCGCCTTGCGCCCCCCGCCGGCGCCGCCGCCCGCGCGCTGCCCTCGACGGCGGACCCGGCGGCCGCGGAGTACTTCCGCCGCCTGGGGAGGACGCCATGATGCGGCGCCTTCTGTCGATCGCGAACATCGCCGGCTCCGCGCTGGGGCGATTGAAATCGCGGCTGGAAAATCACGAAGTCCGCCTTCGCGGACTGAGGGATGGTGAGAGCCCGGCGGCATCCCCAACCTCCCCCAGGGGTTTTTGGGGGAGGTGCGAGCCTAAGCGAGCGGAGGGGGCGCAGCGGACGCGCGCCATCGCCGCCCTCATGGCTGTGATGATCGCCCTGGGGTCCTCGGCAGCCGTTCTCTCCTCCTCCCGTGCGCCGCAGCAGGCGCCGGCACCGCAGCCGGAGGCATCTCCCGCGGCGCCGGACGCGTTCGTGTTCGCGACGGCGCGGTACGAGAGCGGCGACTGGAACAGCGCACCGCTGGTGCCCACGAACATCCTGCACTCCATCGCGCAGTACACGGCGCTGCCGGTGGCGTCCACGGGGGCGGTGGTGGACCTGGCCAGCCCGGAGCTGTTCCGCTTTCCGTTCGTCTTCCTGACCGGCCACCTGCCCGTGCGCTTCAACCAGCAGGAGAGCGCCAACCTCAAGGCGTACGTGGAGCGCGGCGGCTTCATCTTCATCGACGACCACAACCACGACGTGGACGGCGGCTTCCACAAGACGGCGACGGCGGAGGTGCGCCGCATCTTCGGCGCGGCGTCGCTCAAGCCGATCCCCAACAACCACGAGCTGTACCGCACCTTCTTCGTCTTCCCCGACGGGCCGCCCACCACCAGCCACGAGCTGAACGGCTGGGGGGACAACCTGATCCACGAGAACCTGTTCGGCGTGGAGATGAACGGGCGCATCGGCGTGCTGTACAGCAACAAGGACTACGCGTCCGAGTGGAACTACCACGCCCGCAACAAGCGCTTCAACTCGGTGGACAACACGCGGTTCGGGGTGAACGTGGCCGTCTACGCGCTGACGCGATGAGCGCGCCCGCCATCCTCCGCGCGCTGGTCCTGCTGCTGCTGGGGCTGGCGCTCGCCCTGCCGGGCGTCTGGGGCCGGAAGGGCGGCCCCGCCGCGCCCGCCTGGATCGCCGACGCGCGCGCGCTGGAGCGCCAGGCGGACTCGCTGCTGGTCGGCCGCGCGCCGCCGGCCATCGCCCGCGCGTCGGCGGAGCCGCCGACGGCGGCGGAGCTGGAGCTGCTGGCCGCCGCCGCCCGCCGGGCGCCGCTGTACGCCGCGCTCCCGGCGCGGACGGCGGCGGTGCAGGCGGAGGCGCCGGCGCGCGCCCTCTCCGGCCGGGCCGCCGCGGTCGGCTTCCGCGTGTCCGGCCAGGCGAACGACAGCGTCCTCGTGCGCCTGTCGGACGAGACGGGCGTGCTGGACAGCCTGCGGGTGAAGACGGATGCGAACGGGCGCTACGCGGGGGCCTTCCGGGTGCGTCCGCCGCGCCCGGGGTGGCGTGAGTGGAACGTGCAGGCGGGGGACGCGAGCGCGCGGACCGGCGCGTGGGTGGATTCCGCCGGGGCGCCGCGGGTGCTGGTGCGCGCCGGATTTCCGCACTGGGAGTCCAAGTTCCTGGTCCGCGCGCTGGAGGAGTCCGGCGCCGTCGTGGAAACGGCGTACGACCTGGGGCGCGGCCAGTTCGTGGTACAGGGCGGCTCCGGCCTCTCGCCCGAGCGGCTGGCGCGCGCGGACGCCGTCATCCTGCTGAACGGCGCGCCCGTGGGCGACGGCGAGCGGCGGATGCTGCAGGACTGGGCCGCGGCGCGCGGTGGCGGGGTGCTGCTGGTCGGCGGGCAGGCGCGCGCCGGCGCCTTCGGGCTGACGGACGGGCTGCGCGCGCGGTCGGTGGACGGACCCTCGCTGACGTGGATGCTGCCCCCCGAGCTGGCGCCGCTTCCCGCGGACCGCGTGCGATCCGGCGCCGTCGTCTTTGGAGCGGTGCGCGCGGGGGCGTCGATGGCGGTGATGAGCGGCGACGCCGGCGTGCTGGCGATGCGGCCGCTAGGGCGCGGGCGCGCGGCGTCGCTGGGCCTGACGGAGACGTGGCGGTGGCGGATGGAGGCCGGCCGCGTGCGCGAGCACCGCGAGTTCTGGCGCGCGCTGGTGGACTGGCTGGCCTCCGCCCCGCGCGAGCCGCTGGCGGTGCAGGTGCCGGAGCCCGTCGGGCCCGCGGGCGCGCGCCGAGAGGTCGTCGTCTACGCCGCGGGGGATGCCGCCGCCTCCGCGCCGCCGCTCGTCGTCACGCGGCCGAACCGGCGCGCGGACACGGTGTCGCTGGTGGCGGATCCGGCGCGTCCCGGCGTGCTCCGCGGCGCGTTTCTCCCCGCGGACACGGGGCTGTACACCTTCGCGTTCGCCGGCCGCGCGCCCGCCGCCGCCTATCGTGCGACGGATGCCGCCGGCGCCGCGGACGACGGCTGGGCGCGCCTGGCGATGCTGGCGAGCGCATCCGGCGGCCGCATGCTCCCCGCGGACTCGCTGCGCCCCGCCATCCGCAGGCTCACGCCGGACGGTGCGGATACCGGCGCGCGGCTGTCCATCGGGTGGATGCTCTTCTGGGCCCTGCTCCTGGCCGCCGGCGCGGAATGGGCGATCCGCAGGCTGCGGGGCCAGGCGTAGGGGCGCGATTCAGCGGGGTGCGGGGACGGGCGGGCCACGCACCACGGGCCGCCACGGGCTGAAGCCCGCGGCTGGGACGGCCATAAGCCCCGCTCTGGGCTCGCGGAGCTCGCCCGGCGGGGCTTCACCTGCTCGGGTCGGCAGGGGCCGGCGCGCCGCGTGGGCCCGCGTCGAAGCAACGGCCACACCAGCGGCAACGCCCCGGACCTCGTCGCGACGTTTACACCCCCTCCCGCTTGGCGGGAGAAGGTGCGAGCCTGAGCGAGCGGGTGAGGGCCCGTTGCGGAATCCCGCGACGCGGCTGACATTCGTCGCTATCCATCATCCCCCACCTGATCCACACCTTCCGGATGAAGAAACACCTGCTGCGTTTCGCCGCGGCCGGCGCGGCGTTGATCGCGCTGCATGCACCTGCTCGCGCCCAGGCTCCGGCGCCTGTCGTCGCGCCGGATTCGCTGCCCGCGCCGCTGCCGTGGGGGATCAGCGGCGCGGCGGTGTCGGCGGCGCTGGAGGCGACGGAGCTGGACGTGGTGATGATGCGCGGCGGGGGCGACGTGCACGCGGCCTCGCCCAACCGGCAGCTGCAGGCGGTCGCCATCCTCAGGAGCGACAGCCTGGTGGGCCTCGTCTACTTCCATCCGGAGAACGCGGCGCTCAATGCGTACGACCTTTTCCGGCAGGCGGCCGCGCGCGCCGAGCAGACGCACGGGCCGCCGTTCTGCCGCAAGTCGGATCTGGCGGTGTGGACGCTGGACAGCGCGCGCCTGGAGGTTCGCCTGCGCCGCTCCGTGGGCGACGGCGCGCCGGGGGCGGAGATCCGCTACATCGGCCCGGGATACGCGGACGAGATGGCGCGCCGCACCACCTCTCGCCGCAGCACGCCGCGTCCATCGTCCACCGGCCGCTCGTCCGGACCGCGGCTGCTCGGCTCGCCCGTTCCGCCGCCTGCGCCCGAGGCGGTGGCCGCACCCGCGGCGCCCGCTCCCGCGCCGGATGCCTGCGTGGCGAGCGCATGAGCTCCGGGCCGATCGTGTCCCTGGGGCCGCCGATCTGCGAGAACGAACACGAAGGGGCTGCACGCGGTGTGCAGCCCCTTGTGTGTGGTGGATTCGAACTCTTCGTTTGCAGGACACGATCGAATTCTCCCCTCTCCGCGAGGAACGAGCGGGGAGGGGCCGGGGGAGGGGCCCGCCGCCGGCGCAGTTCGGTGCCGTTGGACGCGCGTCGATCCATCCCGCCCGCGGCGTGTCAGCGGCTTGACGCCCGGCGGTGCCCGGCGCGAGCTTGCGACGGACCCCCGAACCCCGAGGATAGTCCATGCAGAGTACCGTGCTCAAGCGCTTCGAATCTCCCGACGAGACGCGCTCTTTCGAGAAGGGCCGCTTCGAGGTGGTGCAGATGGGGGCGATGACCGTGGGCCGCGCCAGCTACGAGCCGGGATGGAAGTGGTCCGAGCACGTGGGTGCCGCGCTGGGACAGGCGACGTGCCAGGTGGAGCACGTGGGGATGGTGGTCTCCGGCCGCGCCGCGGTGCAGATGGAGGACGGCACGTACTATGAGATGGCCGCCGGCGACCTGTTCTACGTGGCGCCGGGGCACGACAGCTGGGTGGTGGGCGACGAGCCGTACGTCTCGCTGCACTTCATGGGCGCGGACCGGTACGCGCACGGCGCAAAGGACGATTGAGCGCTTCGATGCACGACGTTACCGCCTTCGTAAGCCACGAGGATTCCTCGCGCCACGACACCGGGTGGGACCACCCGGACCACCAGGGGCGCCTGCCGGCCATCGTGCGCGCCGTGCAGCGCGACATGGTGGCGCTGTGGGAGCCGCTGCGGCAGACCGAGGCGGTTCCGGCCACGGAGGAGGACCTGTGGCTGATCCACACCCCCGCCTACGTGGACCGCGTGCGCGAGGCGGCGACGGATGCCGCGCGCGCGGAGCGGACGCTGCAGCTGGACGGCGTCCCCGTCTCCGGCGCGTCGTGGGATGCGGCGCTGGCCGGCGCCGGAGCCGCGCTCACGGCGGTGGATGCGGTGCTGGACGGCGAGGTGCGCAACGGCTTCGCCCTCGCGCGGCCGCCGGGGCGCGGCGCGGACGCGGACGCGGCGGGCGAGTGCTCGCTGTTCAACAACGTCGCCATCGCCGCGCGGCACCTGCGCGCGCGGCGGGGGATCGGCAGGGTCCTCGTGGTGGCGTGGGGGGCGCGGCAGCCGGCGGCGCTCGCGGCCGTGCTGGAGGAGGACGACGGCATCCGGCTGATCTCCATCCACCAGCATCCCCAGTCCTTTCCCGAGCCGGAGGAAACGGCCGAGCATCCGTCCATCGACGGCATCGCTCTCCCGCCGGGCAGCGACGGCGAGGCCTTCGGCGCGGCGCTGCGCGAGCTGCTGGATACGGTCCCGGTGGATGAATCCCCCGACTTCGTCCTCCTCTCCGCCGGCTTCTGCATCCTGGCCGCCGACGCGCACGGCTCCCTGGCCGTGGAGCCGGACGAGGTGCACGCCATCACCCTCGTGTTGCGCGAATGGGTGGATGCGCGCGCCGGCGGCCGGCTGGTGTCCGTGCTCGAGGGCGGCTACGCCGCCAACGAGACGGCGAGGGCGGTCAACCAGCACCTGCGCGCGCTGGCGGCCCTGCCGCCGGCTTGATCTGCATCACGAAAGGCATCGCGCTGCGTCCGCGGGAGCCCTCTCCCCCGACGGCCTTTTGCTCGTTCCTCGCAACGGCCGTCGACCCCTCCCCCAACTGCGGGGGAGGGGTGAGGTGTGTGCCGAGGGTGGAGCGCTCCAACGAAGTCGAAGCGCGAGCGAATTCTCCCCTTTCTCCCGCGCAGCGGGGGAGAGGGGCCGGGGGAGAGGGGGCGCTGTCGGACGCCAGTTCGAAGCGATTCGTAGGGTCGCGGATCCAGCGGCCGCGACTCCCCTCTCCGCGAGAAACGGGCGGGGAGAGGCCGGGGGAGGGGGGCACCCGCGGACGCAGCCCGATGCCAGCTGCCGATCCGTGATCCTCCGTTCGCACTCCCGCACTCCCGCACTCCCGCACTCCCGCACTCCCGCACTCCCGCACTTCCGCACTCCCGCACTTCTGGCGGCCCCACCAGCCCGCCTCTATACTTTCCGCATGCCTCAGCGCCGCGACGACCTGTCGATCCCTCCGCCGCCGCGGGAAGGCGGGCCGTCGATGCTGGACCTGGTGCGCCTGAGCCGCGAGACAGTGTTTCCCCCCGGCGGCGAGGACCTGTACCGCCGCATCGCGCAGCTCACCGACTTGGTGCCGGAGAACGAGGTGCTGGACGCGGCGTGCGGGCGCGGCGTCAGCACGCTGTACCTGGCGCGCACCTTCGGCGTGTCGGGCGTGGGGATCGATTCCGACCGCGTGCTGGTGCAGGAGGCGTATTCGCGCGCCCGCGACGGCGACCTGGAGGGGCGCATCAGCTTCGAGACCGCGCCCCTGGACGACCTGCCGTTCAAGAACGGCACCTTCGACGTGGCCATCGGCGAGATCGGCCTGGCCGCCTCCGCCGACCCCGCGCGCGCGGTGGCGGAGCTGGCGCGGGTCACGCGGCCCCACGGGTGCGTCGTCCTCGTCCAGCTCATCTGGACCGGCCACGTGGACCCCACCCGCCGCGAGATCCTGGTGCGCCACCTGGGGGCGCGGCCCATGATCCTCGTCGAGTGGAAGCAGCTGCTGCGCGACGCGGGGGTGGTGGATCTCACCGTGGAGGACTGGTCCGACGCGCCGTCGCCGTTCCGCCCCACGGCGGGCGCGGCGCCGTTCCCGGACTTTTCCGAGATCTTTTCGCTCCGCGAGCGGATCGCCATCCTGTTTCGCGCGTGGCGCCGCTGGGGGTGGGGCGGGGTAAAGGGCGCCGTGCTGCGCGAGCGGGAGATCCACCGCCTGCTCACCCGCGAGCGGGTGCTGGGACTTTCGATGATCAAGGGAACCAAGTGGCCCGTCAGCGGCGATCCGCCCTGACGCGGCCCTGAACCACGGAACGTACCGGATGGCCGTCACCGAGCAGACCGTAACGCTGACCCCCGACACCGTCGCGCGCATCCAGCAGGAGCTGCGCGCCCACGACGTGGACGGGTGGCTGCTGTTCAACTTCAAGGGCCTCAACGCCGTGGCCAACGATCTTCTTGGCCTGCCCGCACTTACGCGGCGCTACTTCGTGTGGATTCCCGTGGATGGAACGCCGGTCGCCATCACGCACCGCATCGAGCAGCAGCCGTGGACGGGGTGGATCGGCGACAACTGGCCGTACTCGTCGTGGCGCGAGCTGGATGCGCGGCTGGGGGAGCTGCTTTCCGGCAACCCGCGCGTGGCGATGGAGTACGCCCCCGCCGACGCGGTGCCGTACGTGGACAGGGTGCCGGCGGGGGTGATCGAGATGATCCGCGCCGCCGGCGCCGAGCCCGTGACCTCCGGCGACCTGGTGAGCGCCTTCTACGCGCGCTGGTCCGGGGAAGGTCTGGCGGGCCACCGCCGCGCCGCCCGGCACGTGTACGAGGTGGCGCACGAGGCCTTTCGCCGCATCGCCGCCGCCGTGCGCGAGGGGCGCGGCGTGGGCGAGTGGGAGGTGCGCAGCTGGATCATCGGCGAGTTCGCGCGCCGCGGCATCACCGTGGGCGGCGACGCGATCGTGGCGGTGAACGCGAACGCGGCCAATCCCCACTACGCGCCCTCCGCCGACCACCACGCGGAGATCCGCCAGGGCGACCTGGTGCTGATCGACCTGTGGGGGAAGGAGGACGAGGGCGCCATCTACGCCGACCAGACGTGGATGGGCTTCGTGGGCGACGCCGTCCCCGAGCGGCTGGCGGAGATCTTCGCGGCGGTGCGGGACGCGCGGCTGGCGGCCATCGACCTCATCCGGCGCCGCTGGGACGCGGGCGAGGAGGTGGCGGGGTGGGAGGCGGACGACGCCTCGCGCGGCGTGATCGAGGCGCGCGGCTGGGGCGAGGCGTTCATCCACCGCACCGGCCACTCCATCGACCGCGAGCTGCACGGGTCCGGGCCCAACATCGACAACCTGGAGTCGAAGGATACGCGGCGGCTGATCCAGGGCGTCGGGTTCTCCATCGAGCCGGGGATCTACCTGGCGGGCGACGTGGGATTCCGCTCGGAGGTGGACGTGTACATGGGGCCGGATGGGCCGGAGGTCACCACGCCGGAGCCGCAGACGGAGGTCTACGCGCTCCTTTCCGACCCGCGCTTCGCCTGATGAGCGCCGAGCCGATCCCCCTGCCGCGCTCCGGCCCCGCCCACGGCTGGGCGCTGCTCGGCGTGCTGCGCGCGCCGGACGAACACTCGGCGTGGGACCCGGCGGATCCCACGCTGGGGGTGGAGCTGGTGCGCGCGGGGGACATGGCGGCGCTCGTCGCGCCCGCGCCGGCGCCGGGATCGGACGCGGACGCCGACCACCTGGCCAGCCGCCACTGGGAGGTGCACCGCGCCCTGCTGCGCGACGACGTGGTTCCCGCGCCGGTGGGCGTGGTGTTCCCGGACCACGACGGGGTGCGCGCGTTCCTCACGGAGTCGCATGCGGGGCTCAGCGGGGCGCTGGACCGGATGGCGGGGCGGTGGGAGTTCCGGCTGCACGTCGACGTGGTGGACAGCGCCTTCAACCGCGACCTGGCGCTGGACCTGTCGACGCACATCTACGCCGAGCTGCGCCGCATCTCCGCCGCGGCCGTCACCCTGCC
>DASUVG010000159.1:0-60702 GCA_036379135.1 Longimicrobium sp. | reverse complement strand
AACCCCTCCCCCGAAGTTGCCCGAAGTTGGGGGAGGGGTCGCCAGCCGTCGCGAGGAACGAGCAAAAAGGTCTGGCGGGGGAGAGGTGACGCGCGCCGAACGTTCGGCGCGCGGCCGGGACCAATGATGCGAACGCAGGCTTCTCGAAGCGCGATCGAATTCTCCCCTTTCTCCCGCGCAGCGGGGGAGAGGGGCCGGGGGAGAGGGGGCCCCATCGGGCGCAGTTCGATGCTTTTCGAAGCGCCGGGGTGCCGCCCTACAACCCCTCAGTCCGCCGCGGCGCCGGCCTCGGCCGCCACGCTGGAGGGCAACCTGCCGATGGATGCGTACTCGAAGCCCAGCTCGGCCATGCGCGCGGGGTCCCACAGGTTGCGCCCGTCCAGGATCACCGGCTCGGCCAGCGAGGCGCGGATGCGGTCGAAGTCCGGGTTGCGGTAGGCCAGCCACTCGGTAAGGATGAGCAGCGCGTCAGCGCCCTCCAGGCAGTCGTAGTTGTGCTCGCACAGCGCCAGCGACCCTTCGGCCAGCAGGTCGGCGAAGTAGTGCGCCGCCTCGTCGCGGGCCTCGGGGTCGTGCGCGCGCACGGTCGCGCCGCGCTGCACCAGCCCGCGCACCACCTCCAGCGACGGCGCCTCGCGCATGTCGTCGGTCTCGGGCTTGAAGGAAAGGCCCCAGACGGCGAAGGTGCGCCCCGACAGGTCCTCGCCAAAGCGCTCGGCCACGCGCTGCAGCAGCACCCGCTTCTGCGCCGCGTTCACCTTCTCCACCCCCTCCAGGATGGCCGCGTCCACGCCGGTTGCGTTCAGCGTGTGCACCAGCGCCTTGACGTCCTTGGGAAAGCAGCTGCCCCCGTAGCCGATGCCGGCAAAGAGAAAGCCGGGCCCGATGCGCTCGTCCGTGCCGATCCCCTGCCGCACCAGCCCCACGTCGGCCCCCACCGCCTCGCACAGCTGCGCGATGGTGTTCATGAAGCTGATGCGGGTGGCCAGCATGGCGTTGGCCGCGTACTTGGTGATCTCGGCGCTGGCGATGTCCATGAACAGGATGGGGTTGCCCGTGCGGACGAACGGGGCGTACAGCTCCGCCAGCCGCTGGCGCGCGTGCTCGCTCTCTACGCCCACCACCACGCGGTCGGGCTTCATGAAGTCCTGCAGCGCCGCGCCTTCCTTGAGGAACTCCGGGTTGGAGCAGACGTGGAAGGGGCGGCTGGTGTGGCGGCGGATGGCCTCCTTCACCTTGGCCGCCGTGCCCACCGGCACCGTGCTCTTGGTGATGACGATCTTCTCCGGCCCGTCCTCCGGCATGCTGCGGCCGATGGTCTCCGCCACCGCCAGCACGTGCTTGAGGTCCGCGGACCCGTCCTCGCCGGGAGGCGTGCCCACGGCGATGAAGACGACCTCGGCTTCGCGGGCGGCCCCGGCCACGTCGGTGGTAAAGGACAGGCGCCCCTCGCGCAGGTTGCGCTCCACCATGGGCTCCAGCCCCGGCTCGTAGATGGGGATCTCGCCCGCGTTCAGGCGGCCGATCTTCCCCTCGTCGATGTCGGCGCAGGTGACGTCGTTGCCGGTTTCCGCCAGGCAGGCCCCGGCCACCAGGCCCACGTAGCCGGTGCCCACGACTGCGATCTTCATTGTGTGTGCGTGCGTTGTTTGCTGCGGTCGATCGCCGGCCGCGCGGGCCGCGAAAGGCCGTCAAGTTAGGCCCCCGCCCCCATTTCGCGCAACGCCGCGAATGATTGGGTTCATCGCGGATTTCGTTGCACGCCACGCCCGGCGGGAAGCGGTGGCGGGTTCACCCTGCGCGACCACCGTGTCCTGCGCGTCGGCAGGGGCGGGGCACACCGGACTTCCCTGGGGACGTCGGGAACTGCAGGCAGATGGACGCCCGGCAGGGAGCCATCCGCATTTTTCTCTGGAACACCTTTCCCGCCGCAGCGCCCCGCAGCCCACCATTCCGGCTTCACCCGGTGCGCGATCCCGAGAACCGTCTCCCTCGCGCGAGCTTCTGCGGGAACGCCCGGCCTTCTCGCGGACCCAGGCTTCGCCAGATCGCGCATCGGGTGTTCGTGGAGGCCGGCTCCGGTGCGCCTGCGGCAGGAGGTCGGCGCCAGGCGGGGGACGAGGATGGCGGGATAGGTATCTCTCTAGAAAATTCTCATGGCCCCCTGCCGCGCTTCCCTCCCTCTGCCGTTCCCGACGCGTCCACACACGCGTGGAGCAACCCCCACCCGCCGCCGTGCCCTGACACCATTCCACTGCATCGCGGGTCATCTCGCCCCTGGAGAGCGCGACCGCGGTTTGCAACCAGATCCGCGATGAACCAATGATTCAGGGGGACAGGGCGGTGCGACGCCTTCCCCCTCCGGTGGCGTGATCGTGGCGCACAGGTGAAAGCACACCCGGCGGCATCAACTCTGCTTGACTCCGCGAGCTCTGCGTGCCCGTCTTTTCCAGGAACTGGAGTCACGCAGAGAAGCGGAGGGGCTGAGCAGGCAGAGGAAACGACTCTGCTGCTCTGCCCCTCCGCTTCTCTGCGTGGATGCTTTCTTCCTGCTCAGCTCGCGCGGGCTTCGTCGGTCAGGTGCCCGGCGCCGTGCTTGATGTTGCGGCCTTCCACCAGGAACACCACGTCCTCGGCGATGTTGGTGGCCAGGTCCGCGATGCGCTCCAGGTTGCGGCTGACGAGAAAGAGCGACATCGACGCGCCGATGCGCCGCGGGTCCTCCATCATGTGCGTGAGCAGGATGCGGAACAGCGACTCGTGCAGGCTGTCCACGCGGTCGTCGCGGCGGCACACCTCGCGCGCGGCGTCCGCGTCCGCGCGGACGAAGGTGTCCAGCGCGTCGGAGAGCATCTCCGTCGACAGCCGCCCCATCTCCTCGATCTCCGGGAACTCCAGGTAGACCGGCGCCTCGGCCAGGTGGCTCACCGCCTCGGCGATGTTCACCGCGTGGTCCCCCACCCGCTCCAGGTCGTTGCTGATCTTCATCGCCATGGTGATCAGCCGCAGGTCGCGCGCCATGGGCTGCTGCAGCGCCAGCAGGTGGATGCACATGTCATCGATGACGATCTCCATGGCGTCCAGGTCGTTGTCGCGCCGCACGACCTCCTTGGCCAGCTCCGCGTCGCGGGCGCGCAGGGCGCGCATGGCCTGGTCCACCAGCTCCTCGGCCAGCCCCGACATCTCCAGCAGCTGCGACTTGAGCCGCGCCAGCTCCTCGTGAAAGTGGCGCATCCCCGCACCCGGCGTCATCCGAACCTCCCCGTGATGTAGCTTTCCGTGCGCTCCTCGCGCGGGTTGGTGAAGATGGCGTCCGTGCGCCCCATCTCCACCAGCTCGCCCATGTAGAAGAAGGCGGTGAAGTCGCTCACGCGCGCCGCCTGCTGCATGTTGTGGGTCACGATCACGATGGTGTACTGGTCCTTGAGCTCGTAGATCAGCTCCTCGATCTTCTGCGTGGCGATGGGGTCCAGCGCGCTGGCCGGCTCGTCCATCAGCAGCACCTCCGGCTGCACCGCCAGCGCGCGGGCGATGCACAGCCGCTGCTGCTGCCCGCCGCTGAGCCCCAGCGCGCTGCGGTCCAGCCGGTCGCTCACCTCGTCCCACAGCGCCGCCTGCCGCAGCGACCGCTCCACCACCTCGTCCAGGTCGCGCCGCCCGCGGGCGATGCCGTTCACCCGGGCGCCGTACGCCACGTTGTCGTAGATGCTCTTGGGAAACGGGTTGGACTTCTGGAACACCATCCCCACCCGCTTGCGCAGCTGCACCACGTCCAGCCCCGCGCGGTACACGCTTTCGCCGTTCAGGCGGATGTCGCCGTCGTGGCGGGTGCCGGGGATCAGGTCGTTCATGCGGTTGATGGACCGCAGAAAGGTGCTCTTGCCGCACCCCGACGGCCCGATGAACGCCGTCACCCGCTTCTGCGGGATCTGCAGGGTGATGTCGTTGAGCGCCCGCGCCGTGCCGTACCAGAACGAGAAGTCGTCGGTCTCGATGGCCAGGGGCGAAGGGACCTGCGTCGCCTGGGTCTGCTGCGGCATCGTCGCGGCGTCCTGGGTAGCGGGGGCGCCGGAGTGCGGCGCCCCGAAGATCGTCTGCTGCATCACCTGCTCCGGTAGGGACTGCGGATGAGGAACCGGGCCGTAAGGCTCACCGCCAGCACCAGCGCGATCAGCAGCAGCGACGCGGCCCACGCCTGCCGGTGCTGCTCCTCGTACGGGCTGATGGCGTACTGAAAGATCTGCACGGGAAGCGCGGCGATCGGCTTGCCCAGGTCCGACGACCAGAACGGGTTGCCGAACGCCGTGAACAGCAGCGGCGCCGTCTCCCCGGCGATCCGCGCGAGGGCCACCAGCACGCCCGTCAGGATGCCGCTGCGCGCCGCGGGAAGGACCACGCCGAGCGTCGTCCGCCAGCGGGTGAAGCCCAGCGCCAGGGCACCTTCCTTCAATTCCCGCGGGACCAGCCGCACCATCTCCTCCGTGGTCCGCGTCACCATCGGCAGCAGCATGATGGCCAGCGCCACCCCGCCCGCAAAGGCGCTGAAGCCGATGGAGACCACGATCCACGCCCAGACGAAGATGCCGATCACGATGGACGGAATGCCGTTCATCACGTCGGTGATGAAGCGGATGCCGTTCGCCAGCTTTCCGCCCTCCGACTCCGCCAGGTAGATCCCCGCGCCGATCGCCACCGGCAGCCCCATCGCCCCGGCCAGCGCGACCAGGAGAAAGGTGCCGAGAACGCCGTTCCCCACCCCGCCGCCGCTCTCGCCCACGGGCGCGGGAACGTTGGTAAAGAAGTCGGGGTTCAGCGAGCCGAGCCCCGCGCGCATCAGGTGAAAGAAGATCAGCAGCAGCGGCAGCACCGTCAGCGCGGCCGCCACCCCCGTCCCGTAGATCATCACGTGGCTCACGATGCGCCGCCGCCGCTCGCGAAAGCTGAGCGCGCGAAAGGTCGTGGCGTGCGTGCGCGCGTCCATCGACTGCTCGTTCATCGGCCGGCGCGCTTCCCCACGCGCCACACCAGCAGGCGCGCGACCGTGTTGACCAGGATGGTGATGCCGAACAGCAGCAGGCCGATCTCCATCAGCGCGGCCAGGTGCATGTCCGCCGACGCCTCCGCGAACTCGTTGGCCAGCACGCTCGCCATGGTGGCGCCCGGCGCAAAGAGCGACGTGGCCACCTCGGCGCGGTTCCCGATCACCATGGTGATGGCCATCGTCTCCCCCAGCGCGCGGCCCAGGCCCAGGATCGTCGCGCCGATGATCCCCGGAAAGGCGTAGGGAAGCACCACCTGCCACGTCATCTCCCACCGCGTGGCGCCCAGGGCCAGCGCGCCCTCCCGCTGCGCCACGGGGACGGCGGCCAGCACCTCGCGGCTCACGGCGCTGATGAAGGGGACGATCATGATCGCCAGGATCACCCCGCCCGCCAGGATGCTGCTGCCGTACGCCGGCCCGCGGAACAGCCCCACCCTGTCGCCGATGGAGCCGGCCAGCGGCGTCTGGATCCACGTACGCAGAAAGGGGACGAGGACGAAGATCCCCCAGAGCCCGTAGACCACGCTGGGGATGGCCGCCAGCAGCTCCGTGCCGAAGCTGATGGGCGCCGCCAGCCAGCGCGGCGCCAGCTCGGTGAGAAAGATGGCCAGGCCGATGGCCAGCGGCACCGCGATCAGCAGTGCCAGCAGCGAGCTGGCCACCGTGCCGAAGATGAACGGCAGCGCGCCGAACTCCCCCGCCACCGGGTCCCACCGGCTGCTGGTGAAGAAGCCGCCGCCGAACTCGCGCACCGCCGGCATGGCCGCCCCGCCCACGCGCAGCACGATAAAGGCAAAGAGCACGGGGATGGAGAGCCCGAACGCGCCCAGCACCAGCGCGTACGTGCGGTCCGCCACGTTGCCCTGCGCGTACGAGGGCAGCAGCCGGGACAGGAATGGGCGGGGCCCTGCCGCCAGGGTGCCCGCCTGCTCAGGTACGGGTTGCATCCGTTCCGGTTCGTTGTGTCAGTTTCCAGCGCTTCGAAAAGCTTCGGCCGCGCCTCGGAGCGAGGGATCCCGCGGGTTCGGGACGCTTCGAAAAGCATCCAGCTGCGTCCGACGGGGCCCCCTCCCCCGCTGCGCGGGAGAGGGGGAGAATTCGATCCCGCTCCGAGCGCCTCTCTCACCACCCTTCCCCCCGCAGGTTGGGGGAGGGTCGCCAGCCGCGAGGAACGAGCGAAAAGCCTGGCGGGGGAGAGGGCCCGACAGGTCACCCGTTCACCCGTTCACCCGTTCACCCGCTCACCCGTTCACCCCTGCCCCACCGCCTGCCGGTTCGGCCCGCAGGTCAGCTTCGCCAGGTGATCCAGCACCTGCTGCTCGATGGCCGGCGGCAGCGGGGCGTAGTGAAGGTCGCGCGCGAACGCATCGCCGTCGGCCAGGGTCCAGCGCACCAGCCCCGCCAGGGCGTTGGCCTTGCCGCAGTCCTGCACGTGCGGCGGCACCAGCAGGTACGTCCACGAGGCGATGGGGTACGCGGCCGCGCCCGGCTGGTTCACCAGCGACAGGCGAAAGTCGGGATGCTGGGTGATGGTCGCGCCCAGGTTCTCCGCCGCGGCCGCCGTGCTCTCCACCGTGGGCTGCACGAACTGGCCGCCCGCGTTGCGCAGCGCCGCCGCCGGCAGCTGGTTCTGCGTGGCGTAGGCAAGCTCCACGTAGCCGATGGAGCCCGGCGTCTGCTTGATGGCGCCCGTGACGCCCTCGTTCCCCTTGGCGCCCAGCCCCTCGGGCCAGCGCACGGACTTGCCGACGCCCACGCCCTGCTTCCACTCGGGGCTTACCGCGCCCAGGTAGTCGGTAAAGACGTAGGTGGTCCCGCTGCCGTCCGTGCGGTAGACGGGGATCACGTCCTGGTCCGGCAGGTTCACGCCGGGGTTCAGCGCGGCGATCGCGGGGTCGTTCCACTTCGCGATGCGGCCCATGAACAGGCCGGCCAGCGCGGCGCCGTCCAGCCGCAGCGGCTGGGTGAGGCCGGGAACGTTGTAGGTCACCGCGACGGAGCCCAGGACGGTGGGGATGTGCAGCATCCCCGGCGCCTTTGCCAGCTCCTCGTCGTTCATCGGCGCGTCGCTGGCGCCGAAGTCCACCGTGCCCTCCGTTACCTGGCGGATGCCGCCGCCGCTGCCGATGGACTGGTAGTTCACGCGCAGCGGGTTGGCCTTGCCGTACTCGCTGAACCACTTGCTGTAGATGGGATACGGAAAGGTGGCGCCGGCGCCCGTGAGGGTAATGCCGCCGCCACCCCCTTCGTTCGCCTGCTTCGCCATCTCGCCGGGGGTCGCTCCGCCGCCGCCGGCGTCGCCACCGCCACACGCGGCCAGGAGCAGCGCCGCGGCCATGCTGATCCCACCGGAAAACGATCGTTTCATCAGTTCGCGTCTCGCGCTTCAGGACAGGTTGGACAAGCCTGGAACGCCGGGAACCTACCGGGCGCGTGTAACGCGTCCGTAACGGTTACCACCGTGAACCTTGTAACGCGGACGTAACGATTGTAACATCCCGCGTCCCGGGCGTCGGATGCTGTCCGTAAGCCGCGCGAACGCGGGTTCGGAGGTCCGTCCGGGGCGCACGGAACGCGGACGCACCGTGCCCGTTCCGTTACCTAACCGAGATGTTGGAGGACGACGTGGGCCTGATTCCGCGTGACGAGAAGTTCTTTCCCATGTTCAACGACGTCGCCCGGATCCTGTGCGAAAGCGCGGACCTGGTGGCGCAGCTCTTTGCGGATCCCTCGCGGCTGGAGGAGATCGCGACCAAGGTAAAGACCCTGGAGCACCAGGCCGACGGCATCACGCACGACGTGATCACCCGCATCGACCGCAGCTTCGTCACCCCGCTGGACCGCGAGGACATTCACCTGCTCACCTCGCGGCTGGACGACGTGATCGACCTGCTGGACGGCACCGTGCGCCGGGTGCAGATGTTCCACATCACCACCGCGGGCTCGCACGCGGCGCAGCTGGCCGACGTGCTGAAGCGGGCCGCCAACCGCATCGAAAAAGCGGTGAACAACCTCAAGAAGCCCAAGCTCATGCTGGAGCACACCCGGGCCCTCAAGGCGCTGGAGGAAGAGGGCGACGCCATCTACGCGCAGGCGGTGGGGGCGCTGTTCGCGGGGACGCCGGACCCGCTGGAGGTGCTGAAGTGGAAGGAGCTGTACGACAAGCTCGAGGACGCGATCGACCTGTGCGACGACGTGTCGAACGTGCTGGAAAGCATCGCCCTGAAGAACGGGTGATCGGGCCGTGGTCACCTACGTCGTCATCATCGTCCTGGTCGCCTTCGCGTTCGACTTCATCAACGGCTTCCACGACTCGGCCAACGCCATCGCCACGGTGGTGGGCACGCGCGTGCTCAAGCCGCTCCCCGCGGTAATCTGGGCGGCGTTCTTCAACTTCGTGGCGCTGTTCACGGTGGGCACGGCGGTGGCCAAGGCCATCGGCTCGGGGATGATCGACCTGAAGATCGTCACGCCCACGGTCATCCTGGGCGGCCTGCTGGGCGCCATCATCTGGAACCTGATCACCTGGTACTACGGCCTGCCCAGCAGCTCGTCGCACGCGCTCATCGGCGGGTACGCGGGGTCGGCGGTGGCGGCGGCGGGGACGGGCGCCATCGAGTGGGGCACCAAGTGGGTGCAGACGCTCACCTTCATCGTGCTCTCCCCGCTCATCGGCATGTTCCTGGGCTTTACGCTGATGGTGCTGGTGTCGTGGATGTTCCACCGCGTGTCGCGCGGCCCGGCGGACCGCTTCTTCCGCGTGGCGCAGCTGGGGAGCTCGGCGCTGTTCTCGCTGTCGCACGGCGCCAACGACGCGCAGAAGACCATGGGCATCATCGTGAGCCTGCTGGTCTCGGTGAACCACGTCTTCGCGAACGAGACGGGGTGGCTGCAGCGCTTCTACGTGCCCACGGCGGACCACATCCCCTTCTGGGTGGAGCTGTGCGCGTACACGGCGCTGTCGGTGGGCACGCTGTTCGGGGGATGGCGCATCGTGCACACCATGGGCACGCGCATCACGCGGCTCAAGCCGGTGGGCGGCTTCTGCGCCGAGACGGGCGGCGCGCTGAGCATTCTGATGGCCACCAGCTTCGGCATCCCGGTGAGCACCACGCACACCATCACCGGCGCCATCGTGGGCGTGGGCGCCACCAACCGCCTCTCCGCCGTGCGCTGGGGGATCGCGGGGCGCATCGTCTGGGCCTGGGTGCTCACCATCCCCGCGGCGGCGATCATGGCGGCGCTGAGCTACCTGATCCTCTCGCAGTTCGCGCCGGTCGGAACCACGTGACGGGTGCGTGAGTGCGTGAGTGCGTGAGTGCGTGAGTGCGTGAGTGCGTGAGTGCGTGAGTGCGTGAGTGCGGAAGTGCGGAAGTGCGTGAGTGTGAAGATATGAGGAGCCCCGCCGGACGACGTGTCCGGCGGGGCTTTTCGATGCGCTTCGTCATCCCCCCAGCCCCGGGCGGATGAATCCGCGGCTGGAAAAGCGGAAAGCCCCGCAAACTGCGCGGGGCTCCTTCACCGACGGTTCCACGTCTGCCGAAACGTGCTGCGCCCAGCCGACGCAATCAACCTCCCCCAGCAGTTTTTGGGGGAGGTGGGCGAGTGGTGCGAGCCCGGAGGGGGCGCCCCCGCGGACGCAGTTCGATGGCCCTTCGGAGCGAGATCGGCGTTCATCCCCCCTCCCACGCGGTTTGTGGGAGAGGGCAGGCGAGGAACGAGCCGGGTGAGGGTCCCTACCGCAGCGACGCCAGCTGCCGCGTGTGGTGCTCGATGTGGACGGCGGCGAAGCGCATCCCGCGCACCAGGTCGATGGCGCCGAAGTACGGGTGCGTCACGTGCTGCCGACCGCCCGCGCGCGCCCGCCCCACCTCGCGCTCGAACTCCTCGCCCAGCACGCGCAGCTCGGCCAGCGCCTGCTCCCTGGGCAGCCCCTCGCCCTCGGGGCGCACCTCGCGCGGGGCGCGGGCGCCGCGCGGAAAGGTGCGATGAAAGAGCATGTGCGGCAGCAGAAACGTCCGCAGCACGCGCCGGTACATGGGCGAGAGCTTGAGCTTCATCCCCGGTCCGCCGCGCACCTCCTGCACGTACACGCGGTACGCCATCGCCAGGTGCTCGGTGATCACCGCGGGCGTCCACTTGCCCGGCGCCCACGGACGCGTCCACGCCTCGTCGGGGATGCGCGCGGCGGCTTCGAGGTACGCCGCCAGCGCGGCCTGGTGCTCGTCTACCGCGGCGGCCCAGCGGCGCTCGGCACGCGGCGTGGCTGTGGGCATGGGCGATTCGATCGGGAGAGGAGGGGGTCGGGAGAGGTGGATCGGGACGACTCGGCTGCGGCGGTACTTCGCTCACGCACTCACGCACTCACGCACTTCTCACCGCCCGCCGCGCAGCCAGTGCTCGATGCGGATCGGCGACTCGGTGAGCTTCCAGCCGGCGCGCGCCCATTCGGCCACGCGGGCGTTCATCTCGTCCACCGTCATCACGTCCTCGCGGCCGGGCGCCATGTAGTCCGCGCTGGACCACTCGCGGTAACGGACGGTCCCGTCGGCGTCGGGACGGAAGAGGAGGACGACGTAGCCCTCCCCACCCGAGGGTGAGGCGGCGTGGAACGCGATGTTGTCCGGCGCGCTCACCGATCGGCGACGGCGGTGGAGGCCACCGGGTCCTGCACGAAGATCACGCCCGGCGACACCTGCGCCCCGCGCGCCACCAGGCCGTCCACCGCCATCGCGGCAAAGAGCAGCGCCAGGTACAGCAGCGAGTTGCGGTACAGCTTCCACGCGGGCTGCACGAAGCTGGCGGCGCGCATCAGCTGCACTACGTCGCGCAGGAACCACAGGCCCAGGGCCAGGGCCAGCACGCCGTACACGGGGCCCAGGCCGCCGTACGTCACCGGCCCCAGCGTCAGCGGGACCAGGATGAGCGTGTAGATGAGCATCTGCCGCATCGTCTCGCGCTCGCCCCACACGTTGGGGGCCATGGGCACGCCCACGCGGCCGTAGTCCTTCTGCTTGACCAGCGCCAGCGCCCAGAAGTGCGGCGGCGTCCAGAAGAACACGATCATGAACAGGTAGACGGAGGTCAGCGACACCTCGCCCGTGGCGGCGGCCCAGCCCACCAGCGGCGGAAACGCGCCCGCCGCCCCGCCGATCACGATGTTCTGCGGCGAGGTGCGCTTGAGCCAGCGGGTGTAGACGAAGACGTAGTACAGCAGCCCCGCCATCGCCAGCACGGCGCTCAGCACGTTCACCAGCAGCGCGTACACGGCGAACGCCGCCGCGCCCAGGGTGACGCCGAACGCCAGCACGTGTGCCGGCGACATGCGTCCGCTGGGGATGGGCCGCAGCTTCGTCCGCGGCATGTGCGCGTCGATGTCGCGGTCGATGAACATGTTGATGGCGTTGGCCCCGCCCGCCATCAGGTAGCCGCCGATCATCGTCCACAGCAGCGTCCAGCCGTTGGGCCAGCCGCGCGACGCGATCACCATGGGCGCCCAGGTGGTCACCAGCAGCAGCGAGATGATGCGGGGCTTGGTGAGCGTCACGTAGTCGCGCAGCAGCTGACGCACGCCGCCCGCGCCGCTCCGCGCGGCGGCCAGGCCTGCGCGCTGGGTGGCCGTGGTCATGTCGGCGGGGGCGGCCGCGTCCGGCAGGCGGGGCGCGGCACAGCCTTCCGGGATCAGCGTGACGGAGACGTCGGACATCAACTCGCGTGTTCTCAGGGTGCAGGGACGCGGAAATATACGCGCCGCACGCGCGTGCGCCACCCCGCGCACCCCTGCGTCCGCAGGTTGCCGGACGCGCCCGTAGGGAATCTCCCGACGCGCGCCGCCTCGTCGCCAAGCCGCTGGGGATCAACCACTTGCGTGGGCCGATCACCAGCGGTTACCATCGTGCGCCCGCCGGCCGGCCTTTTTGATCGATGCGATCGATGCAACGATGAGCCCCCACGCCGCACAGAACCGCTTCGCGCGCTACGCCTGGACCGTCCTGGCGTACAACGTGGGCGTGGTCCTGTGGGGCGCCTTCGTGCGCGCGTCGGGGGCCGGCGCGGGGTGCGGGCGCCACTGGCCGCGCTGCAACGGCGTCGTCATCCCCCGCAGCCCGTCGGCCGAGACGCTGATCGAGTTCACCCACCGCGCCACCAGCGGCATCGCGCTCCTCGCCGTGGTGGCGCTGCTGTGGATGGCGCTCCGCCGCTTTCCCCGCGGCCACGCCGTCCGTACGGGCGCGGTGCTGTCGATGGTGCTGATGCTGACGGAGGCGGGGGTGGGCGCGGGGCTGGTGCTGCTGGAGTACGTGGCGGGGAACCAGTCGCCGTGGAGGGCGGCGTGGATGGCGGTGCACCTGACGAACACCTTTCTCCTGCTCGCCGCGCTGGCGCTGACGGCGTGGTGGGCCAGCGGCGGCCGCCCCGTGCGCGTGCGCGGCCAGGGGTTCGCCGGCTTCCTGGCGCTCGCGCCGATCGCGCTGGTGCTGCTGGTGGGGATCACCGGCGCCGTGACCGCGCTCGGCGACACGCTCTTCCCCAAGACGAGCGTCGGCCTGTCGTCCGGCGTGCACTTCCTGGAGCGGCTGCGCATCGTCCACCCGCTGCTGGCCGTCGCCACCGCCGGCTTCGCCCTCTTCGCCGCGTCGCGCCTGCGCGTCCTGCGGCCGGGCCGGCGGACGGCGCGGCTGGCGAGCGCGGCGTCGATGCTGCTCGTGATCCAGCTGCTGGCGGGAGTGTTCAACGTCGCGCTTCTGGCACCCATCGGGATGCAGATCATCCACCTGCTCGTGGCGGATGCCGTGTGGCTCGCGCTCGTGCTCCTCGCCGCGTCGGCGCTGGGGGTGGATGATGCTGAGGCGGCGGCGGTGCCGGTGGATGCACGTCGGCAGACCCAGCCGGCGGTGGTGCAGGCCCTCACCCGGGCTCCGTAGGCGCGGATGAATCCGCGGCGGCCCTCATCAGGCTCCGTCCCGGGCGGATGAATCCGCGGCGGCCCTCACCGGGCTCCGTCCTGGGCGGATGAATCCGCGGCTGAAACAGCGGGAAGCCCCGCAAACCGCGCGGGGCTGTGATCGTCCGGATTGTTGCTCCCGATCGACACCGCGCTATTGCGCCGGACTCCGCGGTCCACGAGCAGGTGAAGCCCGGTTTCGCGAGGAACGAGCGAAGACCGGGCTTATGGCATTTCCAGCCGCGGGCTTCAGCCCGTGGTGGCCGGTGGGCGCGGCGAGGGCCCGCCACGGCGCCCGTTAACGGGCCGATTTCACACGTCCGCCGCGAGTCCCCACGCCTCCCACCCCCGGAACACCTCTTGCACCCCCGCCGCGCCTCGAATACGGTAGAACGATCGCCTTCGGCACCGCCGCGGGGCGGTTTGAACGATGAGGAGGAACCGGTGGAAAATACGACGTCCGCGCTGCGGAGCGCCCTGGCGGGGGGCGAGGTGAACGTGGGGAAGGTGGAGCGGTTCGCGTCCATGTTCGGCGGCGGCTTTCTGGCCGGCGCCGGGATTAGGCGCGGCGGCGTGGGCGGCGCGGTGCTGGGGCTGGCGGGCGCCATCCTGCTGCACCGCGGCGCCACCGGCCGCTGCCACGTCTACGGCGCGCTGGGGGTGGATACGTCGTCCGGCGGCGCGGCGCCCGCACACCAGCCGAACGTTACGCGGACGGACAGCGAGGCCGGCGGCGTGCGCGTGGAGGCATCGATCACCATCAACCGCATGGCTGAGGAGCTGTACGCCTACTGGCGCGACTTCACCCACGCGCCGAGCTTCATGGACCGCATCATCTCCGTGCGCGTGCTGGACGAACGCCTGTCGCACTGGACGGCGGAGGGGCCGCGCGGGCGCACCTGGGAGTGGACGTCGGAGGTGACGGACGACGTGCCCGGCCGGCGCATCGCCTGGCACACGCTGCCGGGCTCGGACCTGCCCAACAGCGGCCAGGTGGAGTTCACCCCCGGCCGCCTGGGCGAGACGACGGTGCGGCACACGCTGCAGTTCGATCCGCCCGGCGGCGTGGTGGGCCAGGCCATTGCCAGCGCCTTTCACCAGATGCCGGAAAAGATGATTCAGGAAGACCTGCGCCGCTTCAAGACGCTCATGGAGGCGGGGCTGGCCGTCGAACAGGGCGAAGCCTGACGCGGATCTTTCGACTTTCGCCAGATTCTCTGGAGCCGCCTCGCGATCGTGAGGCGGCTTCGTGTTTCGTACGTGCAAGCGAACAATTGCGTCGGGCGGATCGTGTCGGGCGGATCGCGTCGGGCGGATGAATCCGCGGCTGGAACAGCGGGAAGCCCCGCAAACTGCGCGGGGCTGCGCGTCGGGCGGGACTCGTCGCTTGGGGGAATTCGGTGTATCATCCCCCTTCCATGAAATCCGGACGCCGGCCACACGGCCAACATCACGACAAAAGAACCGAGATGGCGGAATACACGCTGGTTGCGGAAAAGGCGGGTGAGCTGCGGATGGACTCGGCGGCCAAGGAGGAGCGCTACGCCACCCTGGCCGCGCAGATCGAGGCGACGCTGGCCGGCGAGCCGGACCTTACGGCGGCGATGGCGAGCATCGCGTGCCTGCTGCACAACGGCTTTCCGTACTACTTCTGGACGGGGTTCTACCGCCGCGTGGGTCCCGCGCGGCTGCTGGTGGGGCCGTACCAGGGCACGCTGGGGTGCCTGGACATCGACTTTGCGCGCGGCGTCTGCGGCGCCTGCGCCACGCGTGGGGAGACGATCGTCGTCGATGACGTGCACGCCTTTCCCGGCCACATCGCCTGCGACTCCGCCTCCGCGTCGGAGATCGTGGTCCCCGTCTTCGACGCACGCGGCGCCCTGATCGCCGTCCTGGACGTCGACAGCACCATCCCCGCGGCCTTCGACGACGTCGATCAGCGCTGGCTGGAGCGCATCGTCGCGCTGCTGCGGGAGAAAGAGGCGATGCCGGTGGTGTGGGTGGGGTGAGGGCGGTTCGGCCGAATCCTGTCCCGGGCGGATGAATCCGCGGCTGGAAAAGCGGGAAGCCCCGCAAACTGCGCGGGGCTGCACTTCGACGATCGAGGATCATGCGACACTCGCTTACGCATCTGTACGTGCACATCGTGTGGTCGACGTGGAGGCGCGCCCCCCTGATCACACCCGAGCTGCAGCCGCGGATCTACGGCGCGATCCAGCACCAGGCGTCGCAGCTCCGCGCCGAGGTGATCGCCATCGGCGGAGTTGAGGATCACGTGCACGTGCTCCTGCGGTATCCGCCTACCATCACCATCGCCGACCTGGTGCGGCACATGAAAGGGGCATCCTCCCACCTGGTCACGCACGTTCTGGGACACCGGAACGCGTTCAAATGGCAGGGTGCGTACGGCGCGTTCACCCTCTCCCGCCGCGGGCTGCCCCAGGTGCGGGATTACGTGTTGAATCAGGAGTCGCACCACCGTGACGGCACTCTGATCCGTGCGCTGGAGGCGGATTCCATGTGATCATAGCCCCGCGTAGTTTGCGGGGCTTCCCGCTGTTCCAGCCGCGGATTCATCCGCCCGAGAAGAGAGTCGGCCCACATGCCCGCATCCCCCACCCACCCGCCCCCCCACCCCCGCGGCCGCATCCCGCGGCTGGTGCAGTGGCTGCTGCGGGTGCCGCTGTTCTACAAGATCCTGCTGGCCAACGCCGCGCTGGTGCTCGTCGGCACCATCGTGGGCAGCTTCGTCACCGCGGAGTACGTGCGGCGGAACCCGGGCGCATCCACCCTGGACCTGGTGGGGGTGATGGCCGGCGCCGGGATCGTGGTGACCGTGCTGGTGAACGCGCTCATCCTGCGGCTGGCGCTGCACCCGCTGGACGCGCTGGAGCGCACCGCCGCCCGCGTGCGCCGCGGCGACCTGGACGCGCGCGTGCCGCTGTCGCCGCTGGCGGACCGCGAGCTGGACCGGCTCACGCGCACCTTCAACGGCATGCTGGACTCCGCGGCCGCCAACCGCGAGCGCCTTCGCGAGGTCGCCGCCACCGCGCTCAACGCCGCCGAAGAGGAGCGCAAGCGCATCGCGCGCGAGCTGCACGACGAGACGGCGCAGCTGCTGGCGGCGCTCCTCATCCGCATCCGCGTGGTGAAGAACGCCAGCGACTCCGAGGCCGTCGCCGGGCCGCTGGAGGACATGCGCCGCGAGATCGGCCACGCGCTGGAGGGCGTGCGCCGCTTTGCCCGCGGCCTGCGCCCGCCCGCGCTGGACGAGCTGGGGCTGCTCCCCGCAATCGAGTCGCACGTGCGCTCCATCCGCGAGATCACCGAGATCGACCTGTCGCTGGACGCCGAGGGGGCACCCGACGGAGACCTGCCGCCAGAGGCGTCGCTGGCCGTCTACCGCATCGTGCAGGAGGCGCTCTCCAACGTGCTCCGCCACTCCAGCGCCACCCGCGCCGCCGTGCGCGTGGCGCGCGAGCCGGACCGGCTGGTGGTGACGGTGGAGGACGACGGCCGCGGCTTCAACGTGCCGGAGGTGCGCGCGGCCGGGCGTGGCCTGGGGCTGTTCGGGATGGGGGAGCGCGCCGCGTACCTGGGCGGCCGCGTGGACGTGCAGAGCGCCCCCGGCACCGGCACCCGCGTCCGCGCCGAGATCCCGCTCCGCGACCCGGCGCTGGGGGAGGACGAGGCGGAGTAGCGATCGCGCGGCGTCGCCGGCCGGCCCCGGTGACGGGCGGGTGAACCCGCGGCTGGAACTGCGGGAAGCCCCGCAAACCCCGCGGGGCTGTGCGTGGGCAGGCAATGGGGCGCTTTCGACGATCTCTATCGAAGGCTGGTTGATGGGATGCGCAAGAATCCACCCGCACCGCCCCGGATCCGGCCGATCACAGCCCCGCGCAGTTTGCGGGGCTTCCCGCTTTTCTAGCTGCGGATTCATCCGCCCGGACACCCCCGCCCGGACATCCGCCCGGGAAAACCCGCACGGGAAACTCGCCCCGGAACGCGCCCAGGAAACCCCGCCCGGGCAACCCCACCCGGACACCCCACCCGGACACCCCGGCCCGGACACCCGCCCGGGCACCCCCGCCGGGAACCCTCGCCCGGGAAACCCGCCCCGGAACGCGCCCGGGAAACCCCGCCCCGGACACCCCCGCCAGAACATCCGCCCGGACACCCCGGCCCGGACATCCGCCCGGACTCCCCGCCCCGGACACCCGCCCGGACACTCCGCCCCGGCACCCCTACCCGGACACCCCGCCCGAACACCCCGCCCGAGAAACCCACCCCGGAGCGCGCCCGGGACAATTCCGGCCATCAATCCCTGTTCGCGGTTGGTAGAGTCCCGTCGTGCGGTTAGATTTGCGGGACCATGACCTCGCGCGTGCAATCCTCCGATCCTGCGCCGGCCGAAGCCCCGGCGGATCGTTCCGAAGCCATCGCGGCGGCGCCCGAGCCGCCCGCCGAACCGCCCAGGCCCCGGCTGCGCGAGCAGCTGAAGGTGGGCGAGCTGCGCCAGCTGGTGCCGCGGCTGCGCCCGCACCGCGGCAAGCTGGCCGTGGCCACCGTGATGCTGCTGGGGAGCAGCGCCGCGGGGCTGGTGTTTCCGCGCGTGGTGGGCGGGCTGATGGACTCGGCCTTCCTGGACCGCAGCATGGCCGAGCTGGACCGCACCGCCCTCTTTCTGCTGGCGCTCTTCGCCGTGCAGGCGGTGCTCAACTTCACGCAGGCGTACCTGCTCAGCCTGGCCGGCGAGCGCATCATCGCGCAACTGCGGATGGACCTGTTCGAGCGCCTGCTCAGCCTGCCCCCCGCGTTCTTCGCCGACCGCCGCACGGGCGAGCTCACCAGCCGCCTGGGCACGGACGTCAGCATGCTGCAGGGCGTGCTCACGCTGCACGCCACCGAGCTCTGCCGCCAGCTGCTGATGCTGGTCGGCTCAATGGTGATGCTCACGCTGACGCACGTGTACCTGACGCTGGTGACGATGGTTGTCGTCCCCGTCGTCGTCGGCTCCGCCTTCTTCTTCGGAAAGAAGCTGCGCAAGGCGTCGCAGGGGGTGATGGACCAGGTGGCCGAGGCCAGCGCCATCGCCGAAGAGGCGTTCGCGCAGATCCGCGTGGTGCAGAGCTTCGTGCGCGAGCCGCACGAGCGCATGCGCTACGGCGATCGCATCCGCGAGTCGGTCAAGGTGGCGCTGCGGCGGGCGGTTACGCGCGGCTTCTTCTTCAGCATCATCGGCTTCATCAGCCTTAGCGCGTCGGTGCTGGTGCTGTGGATCGGCGGGCGGATGGTGGTCGCCGGGCAGCTGACGGCGGGGACGCTGGTCTCCTTTATCCTCTACAGCGCCATGGCGGCCGGCGCCGTGGGCTCGCTGGGCGGGCTGTGGAGCGCGTACCAGGAGGCCGTCGGCGCGGCCGGGCGCGTCTTCGAGCTGCTGCGCAGCCGCCCCAACCTGCGCGATCCGGACGCGCCCGCCACGCTCCCCCGCCCCGTCCGCGGCGCGGTGGCGTTCGACGACGTCTGGTTCCGCTACGAGGCCGCGGACGAGCTGCCCAGGCTGGACTTTCCGCAGCAGTGGGGCGAGGTGAAGCGCGAGGAGGCGCCGAAGCCCGCCGCGCCGGCCGACTGGACGCTGCGCGGCATCTCCTTCCGCATCGAGCCCGGCGAGACGGTGGCGCTCGTGGGGCCCTCCGGCGCGGGAAAGACGACCATCGCCGCGCTCATCCCGCGCTTCTGGGACGCGCAGCAGGGGCGCGTGTCGCTGGACGGCATCGACGTGCGCGACCTGCGGCTGGCGGACCTGCGCGAGGCCATCGGCCTGGTGCCGCAGGAGACGCTGCTGTTCAGCGGCACGGTGCGCGAGAACATCGCATACGGCCGCCCCGACGCGCCGCAGGAGGACGTGGTGGCGGCCGCGCGGGCGGCGCACGCGCACGAGTTCGTCCAGCTGCTGGCGGAGGGGTACGATACCAAGGTGGGCGAGCGCGGCATCAAGCTTTCCGGCGGGCAGCGGCAGCGCATCGCCCTGGCGCGCGCCATCCTCAAGGACCCCGCCGTGCTGGTGCTGGACGAGGCGACCAGCAGCCTGGACGCCGAGAGCGAGGCGCTGATCGAGGATGCGCTGAACGGCCTGCTGGCGAATCGGACGACGCTCATCATCGCGCACCGGCTGTCGACGGTGCGGCGCGCGGACCGGCTGCTGGTGCTGGATGCGGGAAAGATCGTGGAGACCGGCACCCACGCCGAGCTGATGGCCGCCGGCGGCCTGTACGCCCGCCTCTACGCCCGCCAGTTCCGCGACCACGACCGCGACGACACCGGCCCCCTGCTGGCGGACGAGCCTGGGGTGGATCTGAGCGGTTCTGCGCGCGAGGATCAAGCGTTGCGGATGGAGCATGCTATCCAGCCGTAACGAACACGGGCTGACGCCGGCGCAGGTCCAGACGTGCGTCGAGGCTTGGACGACCCTCGGCGGTGATGCGGTTTGTGAACTGGACACGTCGCTAGCTAACCAGAGTGGCTCTCGAACGGCGTTCTACGAAGATCGGTACACTGTGGTGCTGGGTGCCGACGTGTATCCCTCACACAGGATCATCCTGGGTAGCAACGCACGCTCCCGGATGTCGGTACTCGCTTGCCTGGCACATGAACTTGCGCACGCTCACAGATACAATCGGGGCTACCGTCGCTCTTTCGACCAGATGAGCTATCTTATCGAAGAGGCACAAACGAGTTTAGACGCGTCTTTCGAACTGATCCTGGAGGCACAGGATCGTCGTGACCTGGTGGAAGACGCGCACGAACTCACGGCGGAATGGCTGAAGCTCTTTACCGGGGATGTAGAACGATGAGAGTCCTGCCGACTGGTGTCATCTTCGTGGCGGAGTGCGAGATCCAGAGCGACAGGTGTACAGCTCGAGATCCAGGCCCGATCACGGCTGTATGGACGTCGCCTGGACGTGAGCAGGTCAACGTTTGCAGAGCGTGCTTCGAGGAAATGGTGCGGGGAGGAGAGTGGGAGGTCTCAGGCGCTCGCGTATCAGCACGCGCCGATCTAGCGCTTGTGTCTCCAAGCGGAGCGCCACTCCTGATCGTCGAAGTAAAACGCAGGCCGAACCTGGTTCGCGATCCTCGCGCCTGGGCGAGCCGCATCCATCGGAATCTTCTCGCTCACGGTGCATTGCAACCTACTGCGCATTTCTTGCTGGCAGCCGTGCCCGGTCCATTCTACCTCTGGCTTGCACGGCATTCCATTCAGCCGGGCACACCCGCAGATGCGGAGATCACCCCGGACCCGCGCACGGCGGAGCGCCTTTCACGGTTGCTCGAAACCGATGCGCAGCCCGCTCAGATCGAAGCCGTGATCGCGGAATGGCTCAGGGAAACGGTTCACCATGTTTCGGAACACGATTGGCTCACGGATATCGCGAGTAGCGGCGAACTCGATCGAGCTGTGATCCAGACGGAGTACGCGGTGTAAAACATCAACGACGTGTCAGCCGTGCTGTCGATTGGGCTGAATGCCTTCGGTTTCGGCCATCGACCTGCACCTGTCTTCTCGTCGTTGGCTGTTGCTTGCCTGAGCATTGTATATTCGATCGCAGCACACGGATTCCGCTGCCGCGAATACCGTCGACTACTTGGAGAGAAAACGAATGTCGCAGGACGGTCAGGCTGAGACGCTGGTGATCATCGGGTCGGGACCCGCGGCCTGGACGGCCGCGGTGTACGCCTCGCGCGCCAACCTGGACCCGCTGGTGATCGAAGGCGAGCCCT
This sequence comes from Longimicrobium sp., assembly GCA_036379135.1. Lineage (GTDB taxonomy): Bacteria > Gemmatimonadota > Gemmatimonadetes > Longimicrobiales > Longimicrobiaceae > Longimicrobium. Next base: position 39,937 of record DASUVG010000159.1, on the reverse strand, counting down.
CGCGCGACATGATCCCCGGCGGCCAGCTCATGTACACCACGGACATCGAGAACTTTCCGGGCTTTCCGGAAGGGGTGGACGGGCAGGAGCTGATGATGAAGATGAAGGCGCAGGCCGAGCGCTTCGGCACGCGGACGATGATGGAGAACGTCAACTCGGTCGATTTCTCCACCTACCCGTTCGTTCTGCGCCCGTCGTACAGCGACGAGATCCGCGCCAGGAGCGTGATCGTGGCCACCGGCGCGCGCGCCAACTGGCTGGGGCTGGAGAACGAGATTCGCCTGGCCCAGCACGGCGGCGGGGTGAGCGCCTGCGCGGTGTGCGACGGCGCGCTGCCGCACTTTCGCGGCAAGGTGGTGGCGGTGATCGGCGGCGGCGACACGGCGATGGAAGAGGCCAACTACCTCACCAAGTTCGCCGGAGAGGTGGTCATCATCCACCGCCGCGACGCGTTCCGCGCCAGCCGCATCATGGCCGAGCGCACGCTCTCCAACCCCAAGATCCGGGTGGAGTGGAACTCGCAGGTGGTGGAGGTGCACGGCCAGGAGTTCATCACCGGGCTGCGGCTCAAGGACACGGTGACGGGCGAGGAGCGCGAGCTGGAGGTGGGCGGGCTGTTCGTCGCCATTGGCCACACGCCCAACACGGCGTTCCTCAAGGGGCAGATCGAGCTTACGCCGCACGGCTACCTGGTGGCGCCGCAGGCGTGGCGCACCGCCACCAGCGTCCCCGGCGTGTTCGCCGCCGGCGACGTGATGGACGACTACTACCGCCAGGCCATCACCGCCGCGGGCACCGGCTGCATGGCCGCGCTCGAGGCCGAGCGCTGGCTGGCCCACCACGGCGTCGCCGAGGCCGAGCCGCCCGTGCTGGAGACCGCGGAAAGCTCCATCGGCCAGGAGCAGATGGCATAGGGCGGTACGAGAGTACGAAAGTACGTTTGATGAGAAGCCGCGGCTCGGTTGGGCCGCGGCCTCTTCGTTCCGGCCGCGGGTCCGATGGTTCGTCGCGCCGACCCCGTCCGGAGCGCGATCGAATTCTCCCCTTTCTCCCGCGCAGCGGGGGAGAGGGGCCGGGGGAGAGGGGGCCCCGTCGGGCGCCAGCTCGCTGCCTGTCGTCGAGCCCTGGATCCGTCGGCAACCCCATCCCTGCCCCCAGCAGTTTGGGGTGAGCTGGGCGAGTGGTGCTCGCCCGGAGGGGGCCTGCTCGAAGCCAGCCGAAGCGCCCTCATCTTCCCCTAATCCGAACCCGCTAACATCCCTTCGGGGCACCGCGTCTCCTCTCTGACGGGCCGCGCGGGGCACGGAGCCACCCCGGCGGCGAACCAACCATCGAGGAGAACCGGACGATGAAGATCCACGCACGCTATCTCGTCGCCGCCATGCTGGCGGCCGCCCCCGTGACCGTCGCCGCGCAGACCACCGCGCCCCCCCAGGCGGGCGAGCACCACGGCCCGCACGGCCAGATGCACGGCCGCCGCGGCCCGGGCGCACACGGAGGTCCCGGCCACAGCCCCATCCAGGGCATCCTGCAGCAGCGCCAGCAGCTGGGCCTCACCGCCGAGCAGGTGTCGCGGCTGGAGGCCATCGACCGCGACCTGCAGGCGCGCGTGCAGCCCCTGCACCAGCAGCTGCAGGCGCTGATGCCGGAGGACCTCAAGGCCGCCGCGCACGGTCCCGGCGCGCCGGCGCAGGGCGAGCGCCGCCAGCGTCCCGAAGGCGCGCAGCGGCAGGGCGGGCACCGCCAGGGCGGCGACCATCCGCAGCTCACCGCGGAGCAGCGCCAGCGGATGGAGCAGATCCACCAGCAGGCGCGTCCGCTGATGGAACAGGTGCACCAGCACTTCCAGGCCGCCATGGAGCAGGTGCACACCGTGCTCACCCCCGAGCAGCAGCAGCGCGCGCGGCAGGGGATGCAGCGGCACGGCGGGCCGGAGGGTCACGGCCCCGGCGGCCACCACGCCCCCGGCGGCGAGCGCCCGCGCCAGGGCGGCCGCCCCCGCGGCTGACGCAGACGGATCCGTCCGGGCGCGCAACCTGCGCCCGGACGGCGGAACGGGGCATGGAGGCCGATTGACGGAGAGCGATGCGGCGCTGGTCGCGCGGGCCCGCGGGGGCGACGGAGGTGCGTTCGAGACGCTGGTGCGCAGGCACCTGCGCTCCGCGTACGCCGTCGCCCTTGCGCAGCTTGGCGAAGAGGCCGACGCGCAGGACGTCGTGCAGGACGCCTTCGTCACCGCGCTCAAGCGCATGGAAGAGTGCCGCAGGCCCGACCAGTTCGGCAGCTGGCTGATGTCCATCGTCCGCAACCGCGCGCGCGACCACCGGCGCTACCGCACCGTCCGCGACGCGCTTCCGCTGGACGCCGCCGGCGAGGTGGCCGGCGGCGCCAGCCCGCTGCACGACGCGCAGAACGCGGAGCTGCGGCGGGACCTGCTGGGGGCCATGGGTACGCTGACGGAGGTGCAGCGCGAGGTGGTCCTGCTGTACGACGTGGAGGGGTGGAGCCACAGGGAGATCGGCAGCCGGCTGGGGATCAGCGACGGATCGGCGCGCGTGCACCTGTTCAACGCCCGCCGCGCGCTCCGCGAGCGGCTGACCGGACGACACGGGGAGGAACAGTGAACATCGACGACGGCTTCCGCGACCTGGCGCCGCTGGACCCCAGCCGCGACCCCGACCGCTGGGAGGCGATGGTGGCCGGCATCACGGCCGCCGCCGCGCCCGAGCTGGCGCGGCGGGCCCGCCTTCCCGCGCCGGGGATGATGATGCTGCTGGCGGACTGGGTGCGCCCCACCGTCTCCGCCGCGGCGCTGATGGCGGCGGCCGCGGGCGCGTTCCTGCTGGCGCGTCCGGATACCCCCGCGCAGCCGGGCAGCCTGGCCGCGGAGCTGGGATATTCCACCTCCGTCTCCAGCTGGGTGGACGCGGAGAGCACCCCTTCGGTGGAGGAGATGGTGCTGGACCTGGAAGGAGCCGCACCATGAACGGCCACGGCGCCGTCCCGCCCCGGCGGATGCACCTGCTGGCGGTGCTCACCCTGCTGGTGGTGTTCGCCGCCGGCGCGCTGGTGGGCGCGGCGGTGGAGCGCGGCAGCCACCACCACCGCGCGCCGCACGGCGCCATCCCCCGCGGCGGCGGCCCGCCGCCCATGTTCGCGGAGGGAAGCCCCATCGTGGAGCGGCTCAGGCTCACGCCGGCGCAGCGCGACTCCATCGAGCGGATGACGGCGCGCGACCGCGCCCGCGCCGACTCCGTCTTTCACCGCACGCGCCAGCAGATGCGCGCCCACTTCGACTCCACCATCCAGGCGGTGGACGCCGTGCTCACCCCCGCGCAGCGCGCCGAGTGGAAGCGCATCCGCGACCAGTGGCACGAGGCCGAGGGCCCCGGCGCCCCCATGCGCCACCATGGGGGTCCGGGAGAAAGCAGGCCCCGCAGCCCGGGCGGCCACGGACCCGGCGGACCTCCGCCGCGGGAGTGAGCCGATTCCTGCGCGGCGGGGAATGGAAAGAGGACGCGGAGGAGACTTTCATCCACGTCCTCTTTCCGTTCCCCTGCATGATCCATCTTGCTGGATCCTTGTTCCGGAGAAGGTGCTGCCGACGCCGCGTCACCGCGAGCTCTCGATCCGGCGGAGTGCGCCCGCGCTCTCCGTGCAAGGATTTCGTCTACGCCTGATCGTCCTCCACAGCAGTTCGGCGGCTGCACCAGAGCGGCCGGGCCTCACTGGGCCGAGAGGCCGCGCGAAAGGTGATGACGCGTGTGATATTGGAGGTGTGTTGATACAGGTCGGTTGTCCCGGTGAGGTAGACGTGGTGCCGAACCATACGAGCCACAGCCCTCGCGTGGAGGACTGTGGCCAACACGCGGCGACGCAGAGAGCGCGGTAAATGCGAGGCTGAGCCGAATTTACCCCGCTGTAGAAGGGTTTTTACCATCAACCAGTCATAGATACCCACACAAGTCGACGGCTAATGTTAGTCTAGCACGGAAAATGCAGCGAGAGAGCTCGGTCGCGCTTGCGGCAAATGCGTTCTACTCGCACAGGGGAGGACTGATGCTGTCATCCAGGAAAGCAGTGAAGTGGCTGTTCGGTATGGCCGTGGCGGGAGCGCTGGGATTTGGCGCCACCGGGGCTGGCGCGTCGGTCACGCGCATGGACTGCACGTCGTGGGAGGACGACGACGGGTACATCGGCACCTGCACCAGCGCGCAGAACTGCTCGGACCGGTGCGAGGCCTTGTACCCCGAGAACGAAGGCCTTAGCAACAACTGCAGCGGAGGATGCTGCGTCTGCTTCCTCTGAGCGCCGGCGTTCCTGGCTGACGAGGCGAGCCACAGCCCTCCAGGCGAGGGCTGTGGCTCGTGTCGTCGGAGCGCCGCGTCTACCGCGGCAGCACGAACGACTCGTGGACGCGCGCCATGAGCGGCTCGTGGCTCTCCGGGTTGTCGCCCGCACCCGCCACCGTGAGCGCGTACACGATCCCGTCCTTGACCGTGACGTGCGTCTCCACCAGCGGCATGTGGCCGCAGTCGCACCGCATGCGGCCCCGCAGGTACCCTGCCCGCTGCCCGCCCAGCATCCGTACCTCCTTCGCGACGTCCGAAAGCGCCACGCCAGACAGGCTCTCATCCAGCATGCCCAGCAGCAGCGCGTCGGAGCTCACGATGACGTCCGTCAGTGCTCGTCGCGCCTCGGCGTCCATACCGCGGCGGAATTCCGGGAGCGAACGCGCAACTCTGAACTCCCCCACGTCCCCCACGGCGAGGACCACGAGAAGATCGCCGCTCCGGGCCCGGAAGCTGGCGCCGTCCTCGGAAATCTGCGCCATGGCCGGCAGCTCCACGCGATACGGGATGCGGTTGCCGACGTGGGGGACGAGCTCCTGGGCTGCGCCCGCCGGTGCCAGGCCGAGGCTCGCGCCGGCGAGGGCGAAGGCGGCGAGGGCGCGGCGCAGGGGAGCGGGATGGGTTCGCATCGGTGCTCTCATGAAGCGTGGTGGATGCAGGGCTCCGGGCACATGGCACGCCAGAGTGGGACGTTGGCAAGAATGTACAGGATACAGTCCTTTACCGTGGAAGAACACGGCGGGCACATCAATCGATACAATTAAGACATTATGGGAAGAATCTACTACATGTCGGCGAAGGTCCGGCGTGCACTCTGAAATCTAGCATTCACGCCATAAATCTTTACGACGAGACGGTTGATTGGCTGCTACTACCCTGCTACCATGGTCCCATGCAGCACATTTCAACTACATTTTTACAGAGGTGGCACATGGACGTGATCGCGACTCTCCAGAACTGGACCGAGCAGTGGATGAACAAGCGCGGCGGGGGAGACAACTGGGACTGGAACCACACCAACTCCACGTTCAGCAAGTACTACAGCGAGTACGGAGTGAACATCGCGCCCACGCAGATGTCGCCGTACAGCGTCATCTCCACGGAGACCAAGCCGCTGAGCGCCTACACGGCCACCTACGGCCCCAACGACTACGAGTCGACGGTGGCCTTTCAGCACTCGTACGCGAGCACCGACCAGTTCAGCTGGACGCTCTCGGCGGGCCTGTCGACGACCGTGTCTACCAAGGTGTCGGTGGGGGTGCCGGACGTGTTCTCGGCCGAGGCGGGGGTGTCGTTTACCGTCCAGACGTCGGCCAGCACCACCCAGACCACCACCCAGTCCACCACGTGGACCAACAACACCACGTTCACGCTCCCCGCCAGGCAGCAGTCCACCGTCACCATGGTGGTCAAGCAGGACACGGTTTCGGCGAACGCCACCATGACCGCGGTGGTCAGCGGCACCGTGGCGGCGGGGCTCAACAGCCGTTACAACGGGCACTACTTCTGGTGGGTGCCCGTCACCGATCTGGCGCAGCAGTTCAACAGCGACTCGGGGATCACGGTGGTGGGCAACACCGTCGTCTTTTCCGTGCCGGTAAGCTTCTCGGGGCAGGCGGGCGTCGGCAGCTACCTGCAGATCAAGAACGTCGATGCCTCGGGCCAGGTGGTGGGCGACCACACCGACAGCTTCATCTCGCACCCCGCTGCCCGGGCGGTCGGCCGCTCTCCGGGGGAGTGAAGCCCCTGCGGCACCTCCGACTCCTGTCGAGAGGTGTTCGGTGAACGGAGCCCCACCCGCGCCGTCGCGGGCAGGGGCTGCCTCGTCCCGAATCCGTCGGCTGCGCCAGGCTGGATGATGAACGATATCGTGCATCCGCGATCATCGTCCAACGAAGACAGCCTCACCCGCCGTGGCGGGTGAGGCTGTGCTTCAGGGCGATGCGGAGCGGGCTAGTGCGTGCCGGTCCAGGGATCCATCCCCTGCTGCGACCGCGGCCTGGGGCGTGGCTTGGGCGGACGGTTGCCGCCGCTGATCCAGTCGCCGATGCCGCGCAGCGTGCGGTCCACCCATCCGCCAAAGTCGTCCGGGTGAATGGGGCAGTGCTCCACCGGCTCGGTGCCGGGGACGAAGTACTCCGTGCGCACGTCCGTGCCCGGGCAGCCGCCGGTGGCCAGCTTTCCCGAGTGGCGGTCGATGGAGGCCGTCACCAGGTCCGCCGGCGCCGTCCACGCCGTGGGCGCGCCGTGGTTCTGGTAGTAGCTCGCCAGCGCCTTGCCCCACACCGGCGCCGCCAGCCCGCCCCCCGACGCGTTGGCAAGAATGCGCTGCGGCCGGTCGAAGCCCAGCCACACCCCCGCCACCACGTCCGGCGTGGCGCCCACGAACCACACGTCCGCCGCCTCGTTGGTGGTCCCCGTCTTTCCCGCCGCGGGCACGCTCCAGGGGAGCCCCGCCTGGCGCACGCCGCTCCCCGTGCCGTGGTCCACCACGTCGCGCATCAGCGACGTGGTCAGGAACGCAACGGCGGGCGACATCACGTAGCGCCGCGTGGTCTTCGCTTCCCACAGCACGCGGCCCTGCGCGTCCTCAACCCGCCGGATGAGCCGCGGCTTGATCGCCATCCCGCCGTTGGCGAAGGGCGCGTACGCCGCCACCAGCTCGATGGGGATCACGTCCGCCGCGCCCAGAAAGGTGCTGGGATACGGCTTGATGGGGGTGGTGATCCCCAGCTCCCTGGCCTGCGCCACCACGCTCGCCGCGCCCACGCGCTGCCCCAGGTTCACCGCGGCGCGGTTGGACGAGAGGCGCAGCGAGCCGCGCATATCCATCGTCACCGAGTCGGCCACGTGGTCCGCGGGATAGTAGCCCAGCGAGTCGCCGCCGCCGCCGACACCGGGCCCGATCAGCGGCTCGGTGATGGGGATTCCCTTGGCCAGCGCCGTGGAGTAGACGATGGGCTTGAACGCCGAGCCCGCCTGCCGCTTGGCCTGCGTAACCCGGTCGAACTGGCTGATGGCGTAGTCGCGCCCGCCCACCAGCGCCAGCACGTCGCCGTCGTCCGGGTCCATGGCCACGAAGAGGCCCTGCAGGCAGCGGTCGGGGTTGGCCACGCGCGCGCCGGAGCACGACGCGCCGCGAAAGCGCCCGTGCGCGCCGCGCTCCACCGCGCGGATCTGCGCGACGAGCGCCTGCTCGGCCGAGCGCTGCAGGTCGGTGTCCAGCGCGGTGTAGACCTTGAGCCCCTGCTGGTCGGCGTCGGCGCCAAAGCGCTCGCGCAGCTCCCGCCGCACCGCCGCGATGAAGTACGGCGCGCGCCCGCGCGCCTCCGCGGGCGGGGCCAGCCCCAGCGGCGCCTCGCGGGCCGCGTCCGCCTCGGCCGCGTCGATCACGCCGGCGTCCTGCATGAGCCCCAGCACCAGGTTGCGGCGCTGGATGACGGCGGCCGGGTTGCGGCGCGGGTCGTAGTGCGACGGGTTGCGGGGGATGGCGGCGATGGTGGCGGCCTGGGCGTTGGTCAGCCGCGTGGCGCTGCGGCCAAAGTACCCCTGCGCCGCCGCCTCCACCCCGTGCAGCCCGCCGCCCAGGTAGATCTGGTTCAGGTACATCTCCAGGATCTCGTCCTTGGAGAACTCCCGCTCGATCTGCCGCGCCAGCATCACCTCCCACGCCTTGCGCTTGAGCGTCTTCTCCCGCTTCAGGTGCTGGGGAAAGACGTTGCGCGCCAGCTGCATGGTGACGGTGCTGAAGCCCTGGCTCCAGCTCAGGTCCTTTACGTCTCGCGCCACCGCGCCGAAAAAGCGGCGGTAGTCGATGCCGCGGTGGCGGTAGAAGCGCTTGTCCTCCACCGCCAGAAAGGCGCCGGAGACGTTGGCGGGAATGCGTTCCAGGGGAACGACGATGCGCCGCTCCGGCGCCAGGTGCGCCACCAGGCGGCTGCGACCATCGAAGACGCGGCTGGCCTGCGGCGGCGTGTACTCGCGCAGCGCGGCCACGCTGGGGCACCCCGCGCCCGAGCAGCGCGGCCACAGGTACGCCAGCCCGGCGAGCCCCACCGCCAGCCCGACGGCGGCGACGATCCCGAGTGCGCGTAGCACCGTCTGACGGCGCGTGCGCGTGCGGGCCTTGCCGCGAGGGCGCTTGCTGCTGCGTGCCATCTCGTGTGGGGAAAGCGGGAGAATGCTGCCGCGGGAGCAGGTCGGGTGTGCCAGTCAGTACCTGCCGATACGGATCAGGTTCCGGATCGGTTTCGAATCTGCACCGCCGGACATGCGCTGCCACGTGGCGGCGCAGCAGGCAGCGATCAGCGTTGGAACCTGGAGTCTGAAGATAAGGCCGCCCCCGCCGTGCGCACAGTCTCGACGTTCACCCCGACACAGTCCGGCGGCATCTACATCAAAGATTGTCGTTGACCGACAGGCATCGCGGGCCTATCCTGCATGCGATGGCTCAGCGGTACTGCATACCTGCAATGCCTTCACAAGGGAGTGGACATGATCCAATCGGCAAAGGTGGTAAAGGCGCTCTTCGGGATGGCGGTGGCTGCAAGCCTCGCGTTTGGGGCCACCGATGCGCGTGCGACGGTGCGCGAAGCGTGCTACATCAACTGGGAAACCGGGCACATCGGGTTCTGCCTGGGCCAGGGGGCCTGCGATGGCAGGTGCATGAACCGGTATCCGGGCAGCCCGGGCGGGTGGTGTGTGGACGGCTGCTGCAACTGCCAGCTGTGATGCCGTCGCGAACATGAGAAACGAGCCGCAGCCCCGGCGAGGGCTGCGGCTCGTCTGCTTCCGCTGACTCGGGCCCTGCTCGCTAGCCGCGCAGCAGCCGCCCGCCGTCAACCACCAGCGTCTCACCGGTGACGAAGTCCGCCTGCAGGAGATAGCGAAGCGCGCGGACGACGTCATCCGGGTTGCCGTTCTTCTTGAGCGGCGCGCGCTCCGCGAGTTGCCGGATCTCCTCGTCCGACATGCTCTCCGGCGGCAGCACGGTGCCGGGCGCGATGCCGTTCACGCGCACCTCCGGCGCCAGCGAGCGGGCCGCCACGCGCGTCAGGTGGACGACGCCCGCCTTGCTGATGCCGTGCGCCGCGTACGCCGCCCAGGGCTGGATCCCCGCCAGGTCCGCCATGTTGACGACGACGCCGCGCCGCTCTCTGAGCGTGGCTGCGAGGTGCCGGATCAGGAAGAACGGCGCTTTGAGATTCACCGCGATCGTGTGGTCCCACAGCGCCTCGTCCGTATCCTCCAGCCCCTCCGCCGGAAAGACGGACGCGTTGTTGACGAGCAGATCGATCCCCCCGAACGCCGCGGTGGCATCATCCGCCAGCCGCCGCACCGCATCCGCATCCGCCAGATCCGCCCCGATCGCCACCGCCTCGCCCCCCTTCGCGCGAATCTCATCCACCAGCTCGTCCGCCGGCCCTGACGACGAGTTGTAGTGGATGACGAGCCGGTATCCATCCTCCGCCAGGGCAGACGAGATGGCGCGGCCGATACGGACGGCGCCTCCGGTGACGAGCGCTACCGGCATGAAAGGGAACAGGGAATAGGGAATAGGGAATAGCGGGATTGGATCATACGAGCTTGGCGCGAAGGGCTGTGAGCATCTTGCCGATTTCGGTGATCAGGAACAGCGTCGGCGCGGTTTCGTGCTCGCGCAGGTATCCCAGCCGCAGCGAGAGGAACAGAAACGTCTCGGTCTCGTTGAGCGACCCCTTCGCGATGGAGAGGAAGTGAGCGTAGTCTCGCCGGCTCGCCCGCGCATTCCCCTCGGCGATGTTGGCCGGCACCGAAGCGGCGGCCCGCGTCACCTGCGAGGTGAGACGATACAGCTCGCTTTTCGGAAACCGGCCAGTGAGCCGGTACACCTGCACGGCCAGATCCATCGACTTCTGCCAGACCATCAGATCGCGATGCGAAGCCGCCACCCCGCCCCCCCTTCCCTTGCTGGCTATTCCCTATTCCCTATTCCCTATTCCCTTCTTTTCCTACTCTCCGTCTTCCTGCGCGAACACCTTCAGATTCGTGCTGTGCCCCGGGCTTACGCGCGCCTTGGGGTTGATGTGGTGCACGGCGTTGTTCACGGCGATGGCCGCCTCGCCGTAGCCCGTGGCGATCAGCTCCAGCTTGCCGGGATAGTGGACGACGTCGCCGGCCGCGTAGACGCCGGGGAGGTTCGTCTCCATCAGCTGCGACACCTTGATGGTGTTGCGCTGCAGCTCCAGCCCCCAGTTGCTGATGGGCCCGAGGTCGGGCTTGAAGCCGAGGAGCGCGATCACGGCTTCGACGTCGATCTGCTCCTCGTCCTTTGTCTCGCTGTTGAACATCGTCACGTGGGCCACGCAGCCGCCGTCGCCGTGGATCTCCTTGACCTCGAACGGCGTGCGGATGGAGACGGCGCCGGCGGCTGCGGCGTCGCGCATCTCCTGCACCGTGCTGCGGTGCGCGCGGAACTCGTCGCGGCGGTGGATGAGCGTGATCTCGCGCGCGATGCCGCGCAGCCCCAGCACCCAGTCCACCGCCGAGTCGCCGCCGCCCACGATCAGCACGCGCTTGCCGCGAAAGTCCTCCGGCTGCCGCACGTGCGTGTGCACGCCGCCTTCCAGGCCGTAGTGCTCGTTCCACCCCGGGCACTCCAGCACCCGCGGGTTCAGCGCGCCCTTGCCGGCGGTGATGCAGACGGTCCTGGTCAGGAACTCGCCGCGGGGCGTGACCAGGCGAATGTGGCCGTCCTCGGGGATCAGCTGCTGCACCTCGGCCTCGAGCACCACCTCGGGGCCGAACTGCGTCCCCTGCTCGATCATGTTCTTCGCCAGGTCCTTGGCCAGGATCTTTGGCAGCCCGCCCACGTCGAAGATGTACTTTTCGGGATACAGGGCCATCAGCTGCCCGCCCAGCTGCGGCAGCGCGTCGACGATGCGGCAGCTGATGCCCCGCAGCCCCGCGTAAAAGGCGGCAAAGAGCCCCGTGGGCCCGCCGCCGATGATGGTGATGTCCGTAATGCCGTCGCTCACGCGCCCTGCTCCGTGGAATGGCGGAAACCCCGTCTCCGCGCACCCGCGCGGCGGCGTTCATATACGGGCGGCGGTGGCGGGGCGCAAGCTGGCGCGGAAAGGAATGCCATGGGCGGACTACCGTGGTCCCGCAAGGCAAGTCACCCCTCCCCCGGGCTTTCGAGGGAGGGGTGACGCCGTCCGGGATTCGCCCGGAGCTACGGAATCTGACAGTTCGGGCAGTCACCGCCGCCGCCTGCATTTCCGGTGACGTAGAGCCACGCCCCGGCCGTTGCCCCGGCCGCGTCCGTGACGTACACCTGCAGCTGGAAATCGTTGCCGTAGCTGTAGTCGCTGTAGGTGGCGCCACTCCCCACGTAGGCGCCGTCGCGGTACCAGGCGTAGGTGTACGGCGCGGTCCCGTTCATCGCCACCGCCGACCAGGTGCCGTACTCATATGCGCCCACGTACAGGGGGCCGGAAATGCTGGCGGAGAGCGGGCGCTGGTAGGTGATGGCGGCGTACGCATTCACCACTCGGTTGGGCCCTTCGGCCGTGTTTACCAGCCGCTCCCAAACCTGCGAAACCGATTCGTACGGGTGATATGAGCGGATGAGCCCGACGACGCCAGCGATGTTGGCCGTCGCGGCCGACGTTCCGCCCGTGCTGCTTTGCTGGCCGGGCGAGCCGGCATCACAGTAGGAGTATTTGTAGCACGTAGCGCCCAGCGTTGCTCCCCCTGCGTATCCCGAGACGTCCCGCGCGGCCGTGCTGTACATGTTGTTCCCGGCCACGTCCACGCCCGCGATCCCCATCACCACGTCGTATGATGCAGGTTCTTTGGCGGATGCGCCCACCGTGTTTCCGGTCGCCGCGACCAGGAAGACACCGTAGGAATTCCGGGCCGTGGCAAGCGCGCGGTACACGTCGCCGCCAAAGCTGCCGATAAAGCTCATCGAGAGGACGTGCAGCCGGTGCGAGGCCGCATAGTTGACCGCCCGGATGAAGTCATCCTCCTCCAAGCACCCCCCGCTGTCGTCACCCGGCCAGAAGCCGCAGTGGCCGTGGATGTACGTGTTCCAGAAAATCTTCATGCTGTACGTCGTGGCGTGCGGGGCAATGCCCACATACCCGGCGTCGTTGTCGTTCTGGCCCACCAAGCCGGCCATGGCGGTCCCGTGCGGGTACGATCCGTCCCTCCACTCGTCGTCCCACGCCGTGCAGCCGCCGGAACCCGCTGACCCGCAGTAGTCGTCGATGAAGCCCAGCGGAAGGATCCCATAGCTGCCGAAGTAGAGCCCGTCATCGTGGTACGCGCCCGTCGCGGCGCTTCGCGCCAGTCCGCTGTCCAGGATGCCGACCTTGGCACCGCTGCCGCGCGTCAGGTCCCACACCTCGGGAATGCGGTGCAGGGTGTGCTTGGCGTCGATGACATTGGCGCCCAGGGGAGCGGCCGTGAGCTCGACGGTGCGGGTGCGCACCGCGCTCACGTAGTCCACGTTAGGATGCCGCAGCAGCGCGTTCAGCGCGCCCACCCGCACGTTCTCCGGCAGCTTTACTACCATCAGCGGCAGCGCGTCCATCCGCTCAACGGACACGACGCCGGCCCGGCTGAGCGCACGCGCCACCGCATCGACGGAGGCGCCGCGCACGGACGCCGGCCCCAGCGTGTTGCGCCGCTGCACGCCGGGAGCCTCCGTCGCGAGCGCGATGGTTTCCGCGGCCGAGCCGGGAAGGTTGATGAGGAACTCCGCCGACGGGCGGGGCGTGTTGGTCTCCTTGAGCCACACCAGCACCTGACCGTCTGGGCCGATCTGCTTCAGCGCGTCGGCAAAGGCCGCCGCATCGCCTGTAACCAGGTCGCCCTTGTTGGTGCGAACCGTGGCGGGGGCGACATTGGACGCGGTCAGGATCTCGTCTGCCGGCTGCACGGGCAGGGTGCTGTCATCGCATGCGGCGAGCAGCACCGACACCGCCATTGCGGTGAGCGCCAGCGACGACCGGCCCGCGAACGACGGAACTCGGGTGGGGAATGACATTCATACCTCTTAGAACGGCGGGATGAGAGCGCCAGACGTGGCAGGGGCCGTAATGCTATCAGATGTTTATAAGGAAGTCAAGTCGTTAAAGGTATCTTATAAATTTTCGATGAGATTTGCTTCCATCAACGCATTCAGCCGTTCAGCAAGTAAAGCTGACAATTTCTTCATCATGGCGTGTAAACGACGGCGGCACTTCACGCAGCATGCAAATGCCTAAAAGGATTGACAGGGATCGGCGGTGCGCCTTTGCTCGAGCGTTTCATACATGATTGAAGGCCTACACAAATTCTCCGAAGGAAGATGCGGGGCGCCGGAACGAGCACGTTTCACTATATTCCCGGCCCGCGATCCCCGATCACCTGAGAGAAACCGAATTTGTCCGAGCCGCTGGTCTTCATCTACGCCGACGAATCGTGCCTGGGCAACCAGTTCAAGGGGCGCGCCCGGCCCGGAGGCGCCGCCGGCGTGGTGGAGTACTGGCACGCGCAGAAAGGCTGGATCCGCCGCGACTTCTGGACGTGCGAGCCGGACACCACCAACAACCGCATGGCCATCCGCAGCGCCATCATCCCCCTGGCCGCCCTCAAGCAGCCGACGCGGGTGGTGTTCACCTCCGACAGCCGCTACCTGGTGGACGGGATGACGCAGTGGGTGCATGGCTGGGCGGCGCGCGGCTGGAAGCGCAAGGACGGCGAGATCGAGAACCTGGAGATGTGGCGCGAGCTGGTGCCCGTGGCCGCGCGGCACCAGGTGCAGTGGCGATGGGTGAAGGGGCACGCCGGTCATCCGCAGAACGAGTACGCCAACCACCTGGCCACCCAGGCCGCCGCGAAGCAGATCGACAGCGGCGGCCTGATCCCGTCGCGCTTCGACGCATGGATCGCCGAGGAGCAGGAGAAGGAGCGCTACCTCAACTTCTTCGCGCTCCCGCCGGACGGCTTCGACTTCAAGCCCGCACGGCGCCTTCCCGCGCGCTGACAGCGCCGGGACAGGCCTCACCAGATCCTGATCCCCGCACCTTCCGGTGCGGGGATTTTTTGCGTCCTCCGCGAGAGCCGCCCGGTTCGGGACCCGCGCCGGGGGAAGCAGCATCGTCCCGTTACAACCGATACAGCAGCGGCGATGCACCCGGAACCCGGCCGCAAACGCAAACTGCCATGCCACATGGACTTGCGGTTTTCGCGGACGCGGAACGGCGGCTGCAAGAAGGGAGGCACCGGCACGGGAGCCGGCACGCCTTTCCTTCCGCCGTCCACGCGCAATGCCGCTCACGCAGAACCGCCACCCGCTCACCCTCTCGTCGCCGCTGGGCACCGCGCTCGTCGTGCGGTCCGTCCGCGGGCAGGAGGCGCTGTCGGAGCCGTTCGTCTACGAGGTGGAGATGGAGTGTGAGGAGGCGGCGGTGGACTTCGCGAAGGTGGTGGGCAAGGGGATGGGCGTGGCCGTGGCGCGCGCCGGGGCGGGGCCGCGCTGGATCCACGGCGTGGTGAGCCGCTTTTCCCACGCCGCGGGCGGGGTGCGCACCGCGGGCTACCGGGCAGAGCTGCGCCCCTGGCTGTGGCTGCTCACCCTGCACGCGGACTGCCGCATCTTTCAGCGCAAGAGCGTCCCGGAGATCCTGGAAACCCTGTTCGCCGGGCACCCCGTGCGCAACGCGCTAACCGGCAGCTACGAGAAGCGGGAGTTCTGCGTGCAGTACCGCGAGACGGACTTCCACTTCGCGTCGCGGCTGATGGAGGAAGAGGGGATCTCCTACTTCTGGGAGCATACGAAGGACGCGCACACGCTGGTGCTGGCGGACGACGCCGACGGCTATCCGGCGTGCGCGGAGATCAAGGCGGCCGTGTACCGCGAGCAGTTCAGCGAGCGCGACGTGGAGGACACCGTGGACGCGTGCGCGCTGGAGCGCGGCGTGAGCACCGACCAGGTGGTGCTGAGCGACTACTCGTTCGAGACGCCCACCACCAGCCTCAAGACCGACTCCGGCGCCGGAAAGTTCTCCGTCTACGACTACCCCGGCGGCTACACCGTCCGCAACGCGGGCGAGCGGCTGGCCCGGCTGCGCGCCGAGGCGTGCGACGCCGGCACCGCGCTCCTCACCGGCACCTCCACCTGCCGCTCCTTCATCCCCGGCCACCGCTTCACCCTCGAGGGCCACCCCCGCGCCGACGCCAACGCGGAGTACGTGCTGCGCGCCGTCACGGTGCACGCGGACCAGGACGGCTACGCCAACGGCTTCGAGGCCATCCCCGCCGCCACCCCCATCCGCCCCCCGCGCCGCACCCCCCGCCCCACCATCGCCGGCACGCAGACCGCCGTGGTCGTCGGCAAGAGCGGCGAGGAAATCTGGACGGACAAGTACGGCCGGGTGAAGGTGCAGTTCCACTGGGACCGCGAGGGTAAGAGCGACGAAAACAGCTCGTGCTGGGTGCGCGTGGCGCAGGGGTGGGCCGGCACCGGCTGGGGAAGCTGGGTGCTTCCCCGCGTGCAGCAGGAGGTGGTGGTCACCTTTCTGGACGGCGACCCCGACCGCCCGCTGGTCACCGGCTGCGTCTTCAACGCCGCGCGCACGCTGCCGTACGCGCTCCCCGCCAACCAGACGCGCAGCACCTTTCGCAGCAGCAGCTCGCCCGGCGGGGCCGCGTTCAACGAGATCCGCCTGGAAGACAAGAAGGACGCCGAGGAGATGTACCTGCACGCCGGCCGCGACATGACGGTGGAGGTGGTGCGCAACCGCACCGTCACCATCACCGAGGGGGATGATGCCCTCGCGGTGAAGAAGGGCAAGCGCGGCGTGCAGGTGGAGGGCGACGAGTCGCTGGAGGTCAAGGGCAAGCGCGCGGTCACCGTCACCGGCGACGAGACCCACACCGGCAAGGCGAAGTTCACCCAGACCACCGGCGGCGACTACGTGCTGGAGGTCTCGGGGAACCTGACGCTCAAGGCCACCGGGTCCATCACCATCCAGTCCGGCACCGACCTCACCCTCAAGGCCGGCACCGCGCTCACGGCCAAGGGCGGCACCTCGGCGGCGGTGGAGGCGGGGACCACGCTCACCGCCAAGGGAAGCGTCTCCACCGAGCTGTCCAGCGGCGGCATCACGACGGTCAAGGGCACCCTGGTCAAGCTGAACGGATGATCGCGCGCGCCGCTCTCCCCGCCTGCCCGCCGGGCCCGCCCCCGCCGCCCGCCCCGGCGCCCCGCGCCCCCCGCCAGGCCGCGCACGTGCTGGCGGACGACGGCGCCCTGCGCGAGCGGGCCCGGATGCGCGACGGGGTGCTGGACGGGGTGACCCGGATCTTTGCCGACGGACGCGAGACGGCGCGCATCCGCTACCGCGGCGGGCGGATGCACGGACCGCTGCGGATGTACGACGCGGCGGGGCGGGTGGCCTGGAAGGCGGAGTACCGCGCCGGCGTGCTGGAGGGCGAGACGGTGGCCTACCGCGACGGCGAAGAGGCGGAGGTGGCGCGGTGGCGCGGCGGCGTGCAGCACGGCGACGCGCTCACCTTTCACCCCGGAGGCGCCCTTGCCTCGCGGATCCCCTGGGCCGGCGGGCGGATGGAGGGGACGGCGCACTGGTACGCGCCGGGCGGCGAGCTGGTGCGGTCGTCCGCCTGGACCGCCGGGGCGCTGGACGGCGAGACGGTGGAGTACCGCCCGCGCGGCGCCGTGCGCAGCCGCTCCCTCTACCGCGCGGGCCGGCTGCAGCACGTGACGGAGTACGCGCCGGACGGCGAGGGCCAGCGAAAGACCTGGTTCACGGAGGGCGCGCCGGTCTGGATGGTGGAGTGCCGGGCCGTGGCCCCCCCGCCGGCGGACGGCCTGGCGCGGGTCGAGTAGCACGACGATCGAGAGATTCCCCGGGCCCCGGACGGCCACGCGCCGCCCGCCGCGCCGGACCCCCATCCCCCACACCCCGACGGACGAGCCATGAGCCTGCAGATATGCGCGGGTGCCTCCCTCAAGTGCAGCTTCGGCGCCGCCCCGGCGACGCTGATGGT
This sequence comes from Longimicrobium sp., assembly GCA_036379135.1. Lineage (GTDB taxonomy): Bacteria > Gemmatimonadota > Gemmatimonadetes > Longimicrobiales > Longimicrobiaceae > Longimicrobium. The sequence goes on along the minus strand of DASUVG010000159.1, from coordinate 22,544 downwards.
GCTCCCCGCCAACCGGGTGCTCACGGGCACCCCCGCCGCCAACATCATGGACCACGTGCCCATGGTGAACGTGCTTCCCTTCGGCACCTGCACCTCCATGGCCAACCCCACGGTGGCGGCCGCGACCGCCGCGGCCATGGGCGCCCTTACCCCCATGCCCTGCCTGCCGGTGACGCCGGCGCCGTGGGTGGTGGGCAAGCCCACCGTGCTGCTGGGCGGCATGCCCGCGCTGGACAACGGGTCCAAGCTGATGTGCGCCTTCGCCGGCGTGATCGAGGTCGTGGCCCCGGGCCAGACCGGGACGATGCTCCCATGAGCGCGCGCAGCAACGGGAGCGCGGGGTGCTCCCCCACCTCCGCCGCGCGGCCCGCCGCCCCCGCGAACGGCGCCTGCGCCCCGGCCCCGGCCGGACAGGTCACCCGCTACGGCACCGTGCCCGACGCCGTGGCGTGGCACGAGGGGATGCTGCTGGCGCCCCAGCACTTTCAGCAGGCGGCGCTGCACGCCGAGGCCCTGCTGGGCTACCACCTGGCCGCCCTTTCCCCCTGGCACTGGGGGGTGCGGCGCCTGGCCCTGGACTGCGCCGCGCTGCGCGAGGGGACGGTGCGCGTCACCGGGCTGGACGCGGTGATGCCCGACGGCCTGGTGGTGCGCCGCCGCGACGGCGACCCCGCGCTGGAGACGGCGCTGGCCCCGTACGCCGCCACCGCGAACGACGGGCTGCTGACGGTGCACCTGTGCGTGCGCCCCCGCACCTCCGGCGCGGACGCCACCGGCGCGCTGGCCCGCGAGGAGTGCTACGCCGGCGAGCCTGTCCCCGACACGCTGAGCGGCGACGCGCCGGCGGAGGTGCTGCGGCTGCGGCCCCGGCTGGCCCTGGTCGTCTCCCGCGAGCGGCCGCGCGGCTGGGTGTCGTTCCCCCTGGCGCGGGTGCGGCAGGCGGGCGGCGCCTGGACGCTGGCGGGCGACCTGCCGCCGATCCTCTCGCTGTCCACCGCCCCCGCGCTGCGCGACCGCTGCGCCGCCCTGCTCTGCGCCGTCCGCGGCCGCGCCGCCACCCTCGCCCGCACCCTGCGGGCGGAGCGCGCGGCCGGGCGCTGGAGCCAGGCCGGCGGCGCCCAGCCCGCCCTGGCGGCCCTGGTGGCCGTCCTTCCCCGGCTGGAGGCGCTGGTGCACGCCCCCGCGGTGCATCCGCACCCCGTCTACCTGGCCCTGTGCGACCTGGCGGGGCAGCTGGCCGCCGCCGGCGCCGGGCGGGTGCCGCCGCTCTTCCGCGGCTACGACCACGACGACCCGCGCCGGGCGTTCGAGCCCGTGCTGCGCTTTTGCGAGGACGCGCTGCAGGAGGTGCAGACGGGGTGGATGCTGCTCCCGTTCGCCCGGCGCGGCGACCGCTTCGGGCTGCGCCCGGGGAACCGCGGGCCCGCCGCGCAGCTGCTGCTGTGCGCCGTGGCCCCCGCGGGAACGGACCGCAAGGCGCTGACGGCGTGGATGGCGCAGGCCCGCATCGCCCCCGCGTCGCAGCTGCCGGCGGTGCTCCGCGCCGAGTACTCGGTGGGCGTGCAGCGGGAGGTGGTGGAGGCGCCCGAGGGGCTCTCCGCGGCGGAGAACCGCCTGTACGTGCGCGTGACCCCCGGCGCGATGGGGGTGGACGAGCGGCTGCTGGTCGCCCCGCCGGCGGCGTGCGGGGACCGCGGACGGCCGCACGCGGTCGTCCTCTGCCTCCCGATCGCCACGCAGCCCGCCCCGCAGCCCGCCCCGCAGCCTGCCCCGTCGCCGGCCCCGCAGCCCGTCGTGTCGGCCTGCGTACCCGTGACGGGAACGTTCATCCCGATCTCCATGCCCATCGTCGGGCCTCCGGCACCCGCGCCGGAACCCGTGCCCGCCACCGTCTGACCACGGCCTTTCGATGAACGCGACGATGACGGCGGGGCCCTCCTTCCCGGAGGCGCTCCGCAGGGCCCTGGCTCCCCTCCCCTCGGGGCACGCCCCCACCCCGGGCGAGGCGTACGACGCCATCCGCGAGGCGCTGCGCGAGGACGACCCCACCCTGCCGCGCGGCATCTGGGGGCAGGAGCTCAAGCGCGCCGACCCCGGCCGCGCGGCGGAGCTGGCGCTGGAAGCGCTCGAGACCGACGGCAAGGACGTGTACGAGGCCGGGTGGCTGGTGGAGGCGTGGACGCGCCAGCACGGCTTCCGGGGGATGCGCGACGGCCTGCGCCTGCTGGTGCAGATGTGCGGCGAGTGCTGGGACCACCTGCACCCCGTCCCGACGGACGACGATCCCGACGCACGGGACCGCGCCTTCGAGCGGCTGGCGGACAAGCTGCCCAGGCACGCCAGCCTGGTGCCGCTGACGGACGGCGCCGGCGTCCCCGGGCTCTCGTGGTACGACTGGCAGGCCGCGCTCCTGCGCGAGCGCCACACCCGCGGCAATGCGGCGGACGGACTGCTCCCCGACCAGTTCCGCGAGGCGGCGGCCGGGACCTCCACCGCCTTTCACGCCGCCACGGCCCGCGACCTGGCGGACTCGGTCAGCGCGCTGGACGCGCTGCAGGCGCTGCTGCGCGAGCGGGCCCACGGCGCACCGCCGTCGCTCTCCGTCCCCCGGCACGCGCTGGCGGAGATCCACGCCTGGGCCGTCGCCCAGCTCACCGAGCGCGGCGTGGACGCGGGAGAGGGAGACGGCTCCGCGCCGGCCCCCGCGGCGGAGAGCGGCATCGCGGACGCGATCGGAGCGGAATCCGCCGAAGCCGGAGACGGGCCGTCTTTCCACGCCGGAGCGGAGGATGTGGACGGCGCCGCGCCGGCAGACGCGCTCCGCATCGCCATCGCCCCCGTGCAGCCGGCGCAGGTGTGCAGCCGGGCCGAGGCGTACCGGCTGCTGGAGATGGCCGCCGACTACCTGGCGAAGACCGAGCCCCACAGCCCCGTGCCGCTGCTGGTGCGGCGGGCGGTGGCCTGGGGAAAGCTGGACCTGGCCGGCCTGGTGGCCGAGCTGACCCGGGATGGATACGACCCGCAGTGCCTTCGCACCCTCCTCGGCCTGGCCGGGGAGGAGCGCCGCTGACCGCGCCGGGCCCGGCGCGAGACAGCACCCCCCGCCCCTTCGCGACCGCGACCGGGCACCCACACCCTCACGAGAGGTGACCCCATGTCCGAAAGCAGACAGCACTGGCTGGACCGCAACCGTCCCCCCCGCGTGCAGATCACGTACGACGTGGAGACCCTGGGCGCCACGGTCAAGCAGGAGATCCCGTTCGTCGCGGGGATCATCGGCGACTTCGCCGGCAGCGCCGTGGCCACCACCCCGCTCTCCGGGCGGCGGTTCGTGGACATCGACCGCGACAACTTCGACAAGGTGATGACGGCGCTCAAGGCCACGCTCACCCTGAGCGGCAAGCAGCTGCCCACCCCCCGCAAGGACGGTGACGGCTTCACGGTGGACCAGACCGGCGCCAAGCCCGTCAGTGGAACGCTGTCGTTCTCCACCCTCGAGGACTTCGGCCCGCAGGCCATCCTGAAGCAGCTGGCGGAGCAGAACCCCGACCTGAAGCAGATGCAGACCGACCGGCAGCGCCTGAGCGAGCTGCTGGTCAAGGTGCAGGCCGACGAGACGATGTCCGTCACCCTGACCAACCCCCGGGTGCTGGACGAGACGTTCGTCGCGCTCAATGACGCTTCCACCCAGATAACCGACCCCGACGCCAGCAACACCGGGACGGTGACGGTCACGCTGGGGATGTTCGGCAAGGGCGCCGCCGCGCCGAAATTCGACACCACCAAGCTGGGCGCGGACGAGGCGGAGATCCTGGACGCCATGATGGCCGTGGTGACCAAGGCGACCGCCGCCGTCACCAAGGCGCTCGGCGAAGCGAAGACCGCCAACGACGCGCGCGTCGAGGCGGAGAAGGGCACCACGCCGCAGGTGGCGCAGGAGACCGCCGCCCGCGCCTTCCAGAAGGCGGGCGCCGCGCTGGCGGCCGTGTACCACTCGGTGGACGACGCCACGACGCGCCTGCAGCTGAACACGCAGGGCATCGTCATCCCCGCCGTGCCGGATCCCGACGCCGACGGCACCGGGGCCAAGGCGAACAAGGCGGCCCTCGCGCTTCGCGAGCAGGGCGTCAAGCTGGCCAGCGACGCCCGCAGGGCCACCAACGCGCTGGACGCCAAGGTCCGCCGGGCCGACGCGCTGGTCCGCAGCGCCGTGTCGCAGTACGTCCGGTCCGCCTGACGGCGCGCCGCACACCCCAACTCATTCCGGGTGCGGTTCGCCCAGCCCCCGACTTCCGGGGGCGGCGCCGCGCCCCGTAATCCTGGAGAACGACAGATGGCACTTTCCTTTGCCGATGAGCGCGTACAGACGCTCAACAAGCGGATCCAGATCCGGGACATCGACCTGTCCAGCCTCAGCACGCGCCCGCTGGCGTACCAGATCGAGGCCTGCATCGCGGCGATCGACGTGGCGCTGGGCACCCTGGTGAACAGCGTGCTGCACGACCCGGCCTTCCAGAAGCTGGAGGCCTCGTGGCGCGGCCTGCACCAGCTGGTGTTCAACACCGACACCGGCCCCATGCTCAAGCTGCGCGCGCTGAACGTGAGCGAGCAGGAGCTGCGCAAGGACCTCACCCAGGCCATCGACTACGACCAGAGCGCGCTTTTCAAGAAGCTGTACGAAGAGGAGTACGGCACCTTTGGCGGCAACGCCTTCAGCGTGCTGCTGTACGACCGCGAGTTCGGCCGCTCGCCCGAGGACGTGGACTTCCTCACCCGCCTGTCGGGGGTCGCCGCGGCCGCGCACGCGCCGCTGATCGCCGCCGCCAGCCCGGAGCTGTTCGACCTTCCCCAGACGGACCCCACGCGCCCCGACTTCACCCGGCTGGCCGCGCCGCGGGACCTGTCCAAGATCTTCGAGAGCATCGAGATGGCGGCGTGGCAGAGCTTCCGGAAGAGCGAGGACTCGCGCTACGTGGCGCTGGTGCTTCCCCGCGTGCTGGCGCGCCTTCCCTACGGCGCCCGGACCGCGCCGGTGGAGGGGATGAACTTCGAGGAGGACGTGGAGGCGCTGGAGGGCGAGCCGCTGTTCGACTTCCGCCCCCCGGCGGACGGGTCGCAGCCCAGGGTGCGCGCCAAGGCGCACGCCAAGTACCTGTGGGCCACCGCCGTGTGGGCCCTGGGCCAGCGCATCACCGAGGCGTTCGCGCTGTACGGCTGGTGCGCCGCAATCCGCGGCGTGGAGGGCGGGGGCATCGTCTCCACCCTGCCGCTGCACACCTTCAAGACGCCGGACGGCGAGACGATCGCCAAGATCCCCACCGAGGTCAGCATCACCGACCGGCGCGAGAAGGAGCTGAACGACCTGGGCTTCATCTCCCTGTGCTACTGCAAGGGCACCGACTACGCCTGCTTCTTCGGCGGGGCCACGGCGCAGAAGCCCACGGTCTACACCGTCCCCGAGGCGTCGCAGAACGCGCAGGCGTCGGCGCTGCTGCCGTACGTGCTCGCCGCCTCGCGGTTCGCCCACTACATCAAGAAGATCGGCCGCGAGAAGGTGGGCAGCTTTCAGACGCGCGGCTCGCTGGAGAAGTACCTGAACAACTGGATCGCCGACTACGTGCTGCTGAACGACGACGCGCCGCAGAGCGCCAAGGCGCGCTACCCGCTGCGCGAGGCGCGCATCGACGTGACCGAGGTGCCGGGAAAAGTGGGCGCCTACAACGCCACCGTCTTCCTGCGCCCGCACTTCCAGCTGGAGGAGCTCACGGCCTCCATCCGCCTGGTGGCGCACATCCCGCCGCCGGCCGCCGCGTAACCCCGCCGGGCGGGGGGGCGCCCGCGCGCCCGCCCCGCCCGCACACCCCCTTCATCGACAACCCCTGACCGGGAGAAGCAACGACCATGGATACCATGCTGCTGAAGATCAAGGACGTCCCCGGCACCACCGACATGGCCGGCTACGAGAAGCAGATCGAGGTGCTCTCGTACAGCCACGGGGTCTCCATGCAGGTCACCGGCGACGTGAGCAACACCGAGCGCACGTCCGGCAAGCCGCGCATGCAGGACTTTCACATCACCAAGTACATCGACAAGTCCACGCCGCTCATCAACCAGAAGTGCTGCGAGGCCACCAACCTGGGCGAGGTTCAGCTCACGGTGGCGCGCAACGACGCCGGCACCGTGATCCCCTTCATCGTCTACACCCTCAGCGACGTGGTCCTCTCGTCGGTGAGCGTGGGCGGCGGCGGGGGCGACAAGCCGGTGGAAAGCCTCTCGCTCAACTTCAGCGGGATCAAGTGGGACTACACCGCGCAGAAGGAAGCGGGCGGCAAGGACGGCGTGGTGGCCGGCAGCTGGGACGTCGCCGCCAACAAGAAGAAGTAGCCATGCCCACCCCCGTTCAGGGCCTCCACGTTCCGCTCTTCGAGCGGCTGGCGGCGCCGGACCCCTGGGAGCCCGCCGAGACGGCCCCGCTCCGCGTCCTGGACGGGGAGGCGCTGCTGCGGTCGGTGCGCCGGGAGGTGGAGGACCTGCTCAACACCCGGTGCACCCTGCGGTGGGCGGAGCTGGAGCACCGCCGCCGCACCACCCTGGAGTACGGCCTCCCGGACGTCACCGGCATGGCGCCGGGGGACCCGGGAGACCGCAGGGAGATCGCCACGCGCATCGTGGCGGCGCTGGCCGCCTACGAGCCGCGGCTGGGGCAGCCCCGCGCCACGGTGGAGGCCGTCCCCGGGCGCCCCCGTGAGCTGCGGGTGCACATCGAGGGGACGCTCGTGCGGCACACCCACCCCGCGCCCGTCACGTTCACCGTCACCGTCGGCGGCCCGCCCGCCGACGCGGAGGCACCATGAGTGAGACCGCGCCCGACGGGCTGCTGGACTACTACTACGCCGAGCTGGACTACCTGCGCGCCGCCGGCGGCGAGTTCGCGCAGGCCCACCCGACCGTGGCCGCGCGCCTGCAGGTGGGCGCGCACGAGAGCCCCGACCCGCACGTGGAGCGGCTGATCGAGTCGTTCGCCTTTCTCACCGGCCGCCTGCGGCGGACGCTGGAGGTGGAGGTGCCGGGGATCTCGTCGGCGCTGCTGGAGGTGCTGTATCCGCAGTACCTGAACCCGGTGCCGCCGGTGACCATCGCCGAGCTGGTCGCCGACCCCGCGCAGGGGGCGCTCACCTCCGGCTACGTGGTGCCGCGCGAGACGCCGCTCTTCGCGCAGTCGCCGGACGGGCACGTGTGCCGTTTTCGCACCTGCGCGCCCGTCACCCTGCACCCGCTGAAGGTGGACGAGGTGGAGCTGGAACCGCGGGAGCGGTACCGGTGGGTCCACGACACCCCGAAGGCAGCGCAGCTGCTGCGGGTGCGGCTCAAGGCCGACGGGCTTCCGCTGACGGCGCAGCGGCCGGAGCGGCTGCGCTTTTACCTGGGCGGGGAGATGAGCACGGCGGCGGCGCTGTACGAGCTGCTCACGGGCTCGCTGCTGAAGGTCGTGCTGGTTTCGGACGACCCCGGGGCGACGCCGCGGATCCTCCCGGCGTCCGCGCTGCAGCCCGCCGGGTTCGGGGACGACGAGGCGGTGCTGCCCACTCCGCCCACGGCGCACCCCGCCTACCGGCTGCTGCAGGAGTATTTCACCGTCCCGCGCAAGTTCCTGTTCCTGGAGCTGGACCTGAGCGAGGCCGGCGCGCTGGGGGCGGCGGAGCACCTGGACCTGGTCTTCGTCCTGGGCTCCAGAGCGCGGGAGCGGCTGGACGTGGGGCGGGCGAACGTGCGCCTGGGGTGCACGCCCGTCGTCAACCTTTTCCGCCGCCTCTCGGAGCCGGTGCGCGTGGACGGGCGCCGCCTGGAGTACCGGCTGGTGGCGGACGGCCGCCGCGAGCGGAGCACGGAGATCCACTCCGTGCTCGGCGTCTCGGCCGCGCAGGACGACGGCGGGCGCGTGGCGTTCGAGCCGTTCTACTCGTACGCGCACCGGATGGACGCAAAGCACGCCACCTTCTGGCACGCCCGCCGCGCCCCCGCCGAGCGGGCGGACCTGGAGGGGACGGACGTCTTTCTCTCCTTCCTGGACCTGCGCGCCAAACGCGTGGCGCCGCCGGTGCAGACCGTGTGGGCCGACGTGCTGTGCACCAACCGCCGCCTGGCGGAGCAGCTGCTCCCCGGCGACCGGCTGCACGTGGAGAGCGCCCTCCCCGTAACCGAGGTGCGCGTCCTCCACACGCCCACGGCCGCGGTGGACCCGCCACTGGGCGGGCAGACGCAGTGGCGGCTCATCTCGCACCTTTCCCTGAACCACCTGTCGCTCACCGGCGGCGACGAGGGACTGGAGGCGCTGCGCGAGATCCTGCGCCTGTACGCCGCGTACGGGGATCCCACGGTGGAGTCGCAGGTGTTCGGGATCCGGCGGATGGAGACCCGGCCGGCGGTGCGGCGCGTCGGGCCCGACGCGTGGCGGGGCTTCTGCCGCGGGACGGAGATCGACCTGCTGGTGGACGAGGGCGCCTTCACGGGCGGCAGCGCGCTGCTGCTGGCGTCGGTGCTGGACCGCTTCTTTGGCCTGTACGCCGCCGTCAACTCGTTCACGCGGCTCTCCGTGCGCCGCCAGAACCGGGAGGAAGCGTGGAAGACCTGGCCCGCGCGGGTGGGGGCCCGCCCGCTCCTGTGAGCGCGCAGACCGCGGCCGTCCCCGCTGCCCCCGCGCCGCGGACGGTGAACGGCGTGGAGGACGCGCTCTACGCCGGCGCTGGCGGATTCGACTTCTACCAGGCCGTGCGCCTGCTGGAGTGGACGGCCAGCGCCGGGCGCGGCGTGGGCGAATGCGCGGACCCCGCGCGCGAGGCCGTGCGCTTTCGCGCGGCGGTGGACCTGGCGTTCCCGCCGTCGGAGGTGGTGCAGGTGGAGCGGCCGGCGGACGGATGGGGCCCGGCGACCATGACGGTCGCCTTCCTGGGCCTGGCCGGTGCGCACGGCCCCCTGCCGACGCCGCTCACCGAGCGCGTGCTGGAGCGGCTGGCGGAGGGCGACACCGCCGGGCGCGACTTCCTGGACCTGTTCCACCACCGGCTGGTCTCGCTGGCGTACCGCATCGGCCGGCGGATGCACCCGGTGCTGCAGGACGTGCTCCCCGCGCAGACGGAGACGGCCGAGGCGCTGTGGGCGCTGGTGGGGCTGGGGATGCCGGAGCTGCGGGACCGCATGCCCGGCGTGGACGACCGGGCGCTGCTGGCCCGGGCCGGCCTGCTGGCGCGGCAGCCGCGCTCGCAGGCGGGGCTGCGGGGGCTGCTGGCGGACCACTTCGGGGTCCCCGTCACCGTCGAGCCGCTGGTGGGCCGCTGGCTGCGGATGCCGGACGACGAGTGGACGCGCATCGGCCGCGGGGGCGCGCACCGCACGCTGGGGACGGACGCGGTCCTCGGGCGGCGCGTGTGGGACCCGCAGGCGGCGGTCCGCATCCGCCTGGGGCCGCTGCCGCTGGACCTGTACGAGTCGCTGCTCCCCGGCGGCCGCGCGGCGAACGAGCCGCCGGAGGGCGCCGCGCTGGCGCAGCTTCGCGAGCTGGTGCGCTTCTACGCGGGGATCGACACCGGCTTCGTGCTCGCGCTCGTCCTTCGCGCGGAGGAGGCGCCGCCCACGCGGCTGCCGCGCGCCGGAGCGCCGGACGCGCCGCGGCTGGGGTGGACCTCGTGGCTCAGGACCGTCCCGCTTTCCCGTGATCCGGAGGTGCGCATCGACCCGGAGCGCGCGTGTGGGTGTGCGCTGGCGCCCTCCTGATCCCCGCACGCCGGCACCCGCGGTCCGCGCGGGCCGGCTTCACCGACATCCAGAAAAGAGGTGAGCGATGCAGGCATACGCCGTGGTACACAGCCGCTCCACCGTGGTGCTGGCCAAAAAGCGCGTCCGCAACCGGTGGTGGAACGGCGTCCTTTCGCCGCACGCGACGGTGGTGAACCAGGCCGGGCAGTGGGCCCTTCCGGGTGGAGAGATCGAGGACGGTGAAGAGGGAGAGGACGCGGCGACCCGCGAGTTCCTGGAGGAGACGGGGGTAGACCTGTGGAGGTTCAACTGCACCGTCGAGACGCTCATGGGGACGGGAGACTACGTCGCCGTGGAGTTCGTCGTAAGCGAGGCGGACGTGCGCCGCATCGCCCTGAACGCGGGCTTCAACCTGGCCGCCCGGCCGGGCTTTCCCGGGCGGCCCCGGGGGATGGGCGTGCAGGACTGGGAGCTGGAGTCGGTGCGGCTCACGCCGGTCAATCAGGTGACCAGCTTCCTGGGCGTTCGGCAGAACGTGCAGGGGATTTTTCCGCAGGGGGGCAGGCAGGCGATCGACTGGTACGCGCGCATCGCCGACTCCATCCACCGCCTCTGCTGAACGGGACGGCGGCTTCGCCGGGTCCGCCGCGTCTCTGCGGAAAGGGCCGGCATCCACAACCGGGCCGGCCGGCGTCTTTCCCCACGCCAGCCGGGGACTCGCCAGAACCCGCGCCCGCCGCGACGCGGGCCGCACCTCCGCGGCCCGCGCACCCCTTACCTCTGCACCGTTGACGACCCCATGCCGATGTCCGCCGCGGAGAAGCTGGAGGCCTGGACTCGCTTCGCCACGAAGATGGTGCAGGTCACGGAAGGCGGCTCCTTCCCGGGCGCGCGGCCTCTCGCCGGCAGCCACACCCTCGCGCACACGCTGCGGGTGCGGAAGGCCTGGGCTCAAATTGTCACGAAGTACGCGCAGGCCCTCGCGCAGGCCGCGGAAGGCTCCTTTCCGGGCGCGCGGCCTCTCGCCGGCAGCTACTGGCAGGAACGGCGGGACCCCCATCACCGCCCCACCACCGTTCTCAACCCGCTCTGGGTGGATTTCGTGAAAGATCGTGAAACGAACGGGCGGGACTTCTATGCCTGGCTGCAGAATCAACCCGAGGGCCAAAAGAAGGTGGTCTACCTGAAGCCCCACGAACGCGGCGGGTACCAGATCACCTTCGCCGGGAACAGGATCGTCTTCAGCGAGGAGGCGAAGAGTGCAGGGATTGAGGAGTATGATGCCGAGATCATCTACGTCGTCGACCACAGCGACGTGGTTTACTGCGGAGAGAAGTCGGTGGGCCTGTTTCACCATTCCAGCATGCTGTCGGGAGCGCCCGTAAAGGGGGCCGGCACCATGAAAAGAATAGGCTGCCTCATCATGGAGGTGAACAACCACAGCGGGCACTACCAGCCAGGGCACAAGGAACTGGTCAACACCGCCCGGGCGATGGAGAAGTGCGGAGCGGATCTCGCCCTCATCAACATGGTGCGTTACGGGGCGAAGAACCTCATTGAATGGAAGGGCACAGCCAGGCAGCTTCTGGAGGAGGAAGCACGTTCCGCGCAGTCTTCTTCCTCTTCCTCCGCCGCATCCCCGGCCGCGGCGGCCCCCACATCCGCCGCATCCTCAGCGTCGGCGGCCCCCACATCCGCCGCATCCGCAGCGTCGCCGACCCCCACATTCGCCGCATCCTCAGCGTCGCCGGCCCCCACATCCGCCGCATCCTCAGCGTCGCTGGCCCCCACATCCGCCGCATCCGCAATGCCCGCGAGCGCCCGCGGGGCCGCGGGCCAGAAAGGGTAGCCGTTTCCCTCGATCGCGGCGGGCCGCGGCGAGGCGATTCCGGGCGAACGGGCCGGCGCCGCCCGCCCCTCGCCTGCCGCCGTCCGTCCCGCCGCTGGACGCTTCATCCCCCCGGCGTCATCCGCGGCTCCGCTCTGCGCGTTGGATGATTGAGCGCGCGTAGAACCCCGCGGCGTGCGCCCCCCTCGACCGACGCACCCACAGCCATTCGCGCCGGCGGACCGTATCGCGGGACTGGAGGCATAGATGGCCGGCAAGGCAGACCTTGTGAACAGCATCGCCGACAGCGTGGAGGGGATCACCTCCGCGAGCTCCGCCGGCACGGACGACGATGCGGCGTACGCCTCGCTCGACGCGGCCGAAGCCGCCGGAGGGGAGGCAGAGCGCGGAGGATGGGTGGCGGACGGGTGATGCCGAGCCCGCCGACGCACTAGCAAGCCCGCACCAGAGGATCGGCGCGGGCTCTGCTTTTACCGATGAACCGCTCAAGGAGGAGCGAACTGCGCCGCAGACACGGCAACGTGCGGAAATGCGGCGAGGAGTTTCTGGTCGAACGTAACCAGAGGGACACCCGCGCCCAAGGCCCCCGCGACGTACTCGCAGTCGTATGTTGAGCACGCAGCTGACGCAGCGAGCCGCAGGGCCTCGATGTGATCTACCGAGAACTCTCCGTCCCGAAGCAGATCTTCAGCTTCCTTGAAGTGCTCATCGCCGACCAGCCCGGTGAAGACCTGGGTGGAGCTGCCGATCCAGTGGAGCGCCCGATCGGCGGATGCGAGGCGGGGCGCGGAAGCCGGCTTCCGCGTCCTTTTCCGTTGAGCGCAGGATGTTTAGCTTGATCCGGCCCTTGTACGCGCTCCTTTCCCGCACCTCCTCCAGCCGGATCGCCCCCGATGCGAACTCTGCTTGCCGCGTTCTCCCTGCTGCTGGCCGCGAGCCCGGCCGTTGCGCAGGACGCCCCGCCCCCCGACTCCGGCCGCGTCTACGAGCTGGCGGAGGTGGAGACGCCGCCGCGCCCCTTGAACGTGGCGGACCTTCGCGCCGCGCTGGATGCCGGGTTCCCGCCCGAGCGCCTGGCCGGGGGCGCGGGCGGGACAGTGAACGTCTCGTTCGTCATCGGGGCGGATGGGGCCGTGCGGCAGGCCCGCGTCGTCTCTTCCACCGACGCCGCCTTCGACGCGCCTTCGCTGTCTGCGCTCGCCGTCCTGCGCTTCAGCCCCGCCACCGAGGGCGGCACCCCGGTCGCGACACGGATGGAGCTCCCGATCCAGTGGCAGGCCCCGGCGCCCGTTGCGCAGGCGGAGCAGGCGGGCGGGGGCGTGGTGTCGGCGGGGGTAACGGATGAGGGGGAGCGGGTCTACACGATGAGCGACGTGGTGGTGGTGGGCCGCACCTACGAGGTCAGCGAGGTGGACCACCGGCCGCAACCCCGCAGCGCCGCCGATCTGCGCCACCAGCAGGTGCGAAACCGTCCACCCGGGCAGGGCGAGCGGGCGGCCCACGCCACGGTCCACGTGCGCTTTCGCGTCAACCCGGACGGGACCACGGACGCGTTCACCGTCATCCGCAGCACCGACACGCGGTACAACGCGCCCAGCATCGAGGCGCTGCGCAACCTGCGCTTCTTCCCCGGGAAGCTGGCTGGACAGAGCGTGGCCGTCTGGATGGAGCTTCCCATCGAGTGGTAGGGCTCCGTACTCGAGCGCGGCGGATCAGTCCTCGACCGCCGCGCGCTCGAAGACGCGCTCGAACCAGCGGACGGCGCTGGCCTCCGCCTCCGCCATTGACACGTTGCGGCCCAGCTCGGTGGAAAGCGAGCCCACGCCGTGGTCGCGGATGCCGCAGGGGACGATGGTACCGAAGAACGACAGGTCCGTCGTCACGTTGAGCGCAAAGCCGTGGCTGGTGATCCACCCCGACGACACGCGCACGCCGATCGCCGCCAGCTTCCGGTCATCCACCCACACCCCCGTCAGCCCCTCCTTGCGCCCCCCCGTCAACCCGAAGTCGGAGAGCACGCCGATGAGCGCCTCTTCGATGTCGCGCAGGTAGCGGTGCAGGTCCTGCCGGTCCGGCTTGAGGTCGAAGATGGGGTAGCCCACCAGCTGCCCGGGCCCGTGATACGTCACGTCCCCGCCGCGCCCCGTGTCGAACAGCTCGATCCCGCGCTCCGCCCGCTCCTCGGGCGAAACCAGCACGTTCTCGTCGTGCGACCCGCTGCCCAGCGTGATGACGTGCGGATGCTCCAGCAGCAGCAGCGTGTCGGGGATCTCGCCCGCGCGGCGCTGCTTCACCAGCTCCGCCTGCAGCGCCAGCGCGTCGCCGTACGTGACCAGCCCCAGGCGCCGCACCTGCATGGTGCGCGCGGAGATGGCCGTCGATTCCTCAGTCGTGCTCATGCGCTCCAATCAAGAAGCCGCGCCCTGACAGCGCAAGTACCCAAATGGACACTCCGACAATCACGATCATGATGATCCTGATTATCGCACCACGCCTTCGTACCCCCAACACACGAATCGGCCCACACCCCGAGGCAGCGGAACCGGGACGAGAAAACTCCGCTGACTCCGTTGACTCCGTGTGAGGCCAATACGGCCCCTCCGCCCAAGACAAACCGGGAGGCCGCGCATGGCAGCCTCCCGGTTCGTCATCCATCTCCTCCCGACGGATCACGCCTCGTCGGGGAAGTTCTCCATGAGCTGCTTGATGCGGGCCAGGAACTGGTCGCCGTCCGCCCCGTTCACCAGGCGGTGGTCGTAGCCCAGCGAGATGAAGCCGCGCTTGCGGGGGACGACGGCGTGGTTGCCGAACTCGTCGCTCACCACCGCCGCCCGCATCTCCACCCCGCCCACGCCCAGGATGGCCACCTGCGGCTGGTTGATGATCGGGAACCCGATCGTCGTGCCGAAGATCCCCGGGTTGGTGATGGTGAAGGTGCCGCCCTGGATCTCGTCGGGCTTGAGCTGCTTGCTGCGCGCCCGCCCGGCGATGTCGTTCAGCCGCTTGGCCAGCCCCACCAGCGACAGCTCGTCGGCCTGCTTGATCACGGGGACGATGAGGCCGTGGTCCAGCGCCACCGCGATCCCCAGGTTGACGTCGGAGCGGTAGATGATCTCGTGGTTGCTGTAGCTGGCGTTGATCTTGGGGAACTCGCGCAGCGCCCGCGCCACCGACCACGCGATGAAGTGCGTGTAGGTGACCTTCACGCCCTGCTGCTCCCACAGCTTCTTGTTCTTGCCGCGGATGCGGTCCAGCCGCGTGTAGTCCACCTCGAAGTACGAGTGCACGTGCGGGCTGATGCGCCGCGACTGCACCATGTTGTTCGCGATGATCTGCGTCATCCGGCTGGCCGGCTCCACGCGGTCGTTGGGACCGGCGGAAACCGTGGGATGCTGCGGCGCGCCGTAGAACTCGTCCCACGGGAACGCGCCCTCGTACGCCGGCTGCGGCGGGCGCTGCGCCGGCGGCGTGGGCGCGGACGGCGCGCCGGCCGCGGCGGGCTGCGCCGCGGGGGCCGCCCCGCCCTGCTCCACGTACTTGAGGATGTCTTCCTTGGTCACGCGGCCGTTGCGCCCCGTCCCCGGCACCTGGTGCACGGCCACGTTGTGCTCCGCCGCGATCTTGCGAACCAGCGGCGTGCTCCGGGTGCGCAGCCGCTCCTCCAGCGTGTGCGGCCCGTCGCCCAGGGGCGCACCCGCCGCCGGAGCCGGCGCGCCCGCGGAGCCGGACGCCGACGCCGTGGCACCCGCGGGAACGCGGCTGCCGTCGGCGGGAGCGCCCGCGCCGCCGCCGGTCTCCACCTGCCCCACCGCGGACTCGGGGAGGGTCGTGGGGGTCTCCTCCGGCACCTGGATGTGGTCCGTGGAGCCCGCGGGCGCGGCGGGGGCCGACGGCGCGGCGGCCGCGGCGGCGCCGGCCTCCGTCTCGATGTAGGCGACGACGGTGCCCACCTCCACGGTCTGCCCCTCGTTCACCACCACCTCGGCCAGCACGCCGGCCACCGGCGACGGGATCTCCGCGTCCACCTTGTCGGTGGAGATCTCCATGATGGGCTCGTCGCGCTCCACCCGGTCGCCCACCTTCTTGAGCCACACGGACACGGTGCCCTCGGCGATGGACTCGCCCATCTGGGGCATCGGGACTTCTACACGGGCCATGGTCTGGGTCCTGTCGTTGGGCTGACTGTTTCGTTGGACTGCCAGCTCTGTCTCGTCGCCTTGAGGGAATAGGGAATAGGGAATGGGGAATGGGGAATAGCGAGCACGCGTTTCCCCTGCCGTTGCAGGCTATTCCCTATTCCCTGTTCCCTATTCCCTTCAGTTCCCCTCAGTACTTCGCCAGGTGCCGGATCGCCTTCACCACGTCGTCCACCTGCGGCAGGAAGTAGTCCTCCAGCGGCGGGCTGTACGGCACGGGGGCGTCGGCGGCGGCCACGCGCAGCACGGGCGCGTCCAGCCACTCCCACGCCTTTTCGTTCACCCGCATGGCGATCTCGCCCGCGATGCCGCCGGTGCGCGTGTCCTCGTGCACCACCAGCAGGCGGTTGGTCTTCTTCACGGACTCGATGATGGCGTCCTCGTCCAGCGGCAGCAGCGTGCGCAGGTCGATGATCTCCACCGAAAGGCCGTCCTCCTTCTGCACCACCTCGGCCGCGTCGGCGCACTTGTGCACCATGGCCGCGTAGGTGACGATGGTCAGGTCCTTCCCCTCGCGGTGCGTGCGCGCCTTGCCCAGCGGGACGATGTAGTCCTCCTGGGGCAGCGTCTCGCGCAGCTGCGGCCGGCGGTACAGCCACTTGTGCTCGAAGAAGAGCACCGGGTCGTCGTCGCGGATGGCCGCCTTGATCAGGCCTTTGGCGTCGTACGCCGTGGAGGGGTAGACGATCTTGAGCCCCGGCGTGTGAAAGAACGCCATCTCGGGGTTCTGGCTGTGGAACGGCCCGCCGCGCACGCCGCCGCCGCTGGGGCCGCGGATCACCATCGGCACGCCGCCGGACCCGCGGTAGCGGCTGGTGGCGATGTAGTTGGTGATGATGTCGTAGGCGCAGGAGATGAAGTCGATGAACTGCATCTCCACGATCGGCCGCATCCCCATGTGCGCCGCGCCCGCCGCCGCGCCGGTAAAGCCGATCTCGCTGATCGGCGTGTCCACCACGCGCGATCCGCCGAAGTGGTCCAGGAACCCCTCGGTCATCTTGAACGCGCCGCCGTACGCGCCGATGTCCTCGCCCATCACGAAGACGCGCTCGTCGCGCTCCATCTCCTCCCACATCCCCTCGCGGATCGCCTCCAGAAGGGTGACGGGCTTGCCCTGCTCGGTAAGCCGCAGGTGCTCCGGCTTTTCAATCACGGTCGCCATGGATCTCTGACAGCTCAGGCTCGGGTGGGGTCGGGAGGGGTGTGCCGCGTCCACGGCGCGTTCACCGGGCCGTCCCCGTACACGTCGGTCAGCGCTTCCCGCGGCTCGGGCATGGGGCTCTTCTCCGCCTCGGCCACCGCCTCGTCCAGCTCGCGGTCGATGTCGGCGCCGATGGCCGTCAGCTCGTCGGCCGTGGCCCAGCCGTTGTCCAGCAGCGTCTTTACGTAGCGGTCGATAGGGTCGTTGGTCGCCGCCCAGTGCTCGATCTCCGCCGGGTCCACGTACGTCTGCGCGTCGTGCTGCGCGTGGCCCTTGCGGCGGTAGGTCATCACCTCGATCAGCGTGGGGCCTTCCCCGTCACGGGCCCGGTCTACGGCCCGCTTCGACGCGCCGTAGACGGCCAGCATGTCGTTGCCGTCCACCTGCTCGCCCGCCATCCCGTACCCGGCCGCCTTGTCGACGAACGCCGTTGCCGCCGTCATCAGCCGCGAGGGAGTGGAGTACGCCCACCGGTTGTTCTCGATGATGACGACCAGGGGCAGCTTCTGCACCGCGGCGAAGTTCACGCCCTCGTGGAACGCGCCCGTGGACGTGGCCCCGTCGCCGATGTACACCATCCCCACCCGGTCCTGGCCGCGCTGCCTGAAGGTCAGCGCCACGCCCGCCATCACCGGGATCAGGTCGCCCAGCGGGCTGATCTGGCCGATGAAGCCGCGGTCGAAGTCGGTGATGTGGATGTTGAGCTCCTTGCCGCGCGCCAGCGAGTCGCCCTTGGCCATGTACTGGCGGACGACCTCCACGGGCCGGGTGCCGATGGTGAGCATCGACCCCATGTTGCGGATGAGCGGCGAGAGCATGTCGCCCGTGCCGTCTTCCCGCCGCCGCAGCGCGTAGGCGGACGCCACGGACTCGCCCTCCTGCCCCAGCGAGCGGAACAGCCCGCCGATCACCTTGCTCTGCTTGAACAGCAGCTCGAGGCGTTCCTCGAGGCTGCGGGTAAGCCGCACCAGCCGGTACATCTCCAGCAGCTGCTCGCGCGAGAGCCCGTGGGGGATGGCGGCGGTGGAGCGGGCCTTGGTCTTGTTCGCCATGTCGTCGAAGCGGCGTCTTGCAGCGCGGGCGCGGGCGCGCGAAAGGCGTCCGGCCGGAAGCGGGACAACTTGGGCCGGCGCGCGCGGGGAGTCAAGAAAAGGCGGTGCGAAAGTGCGAATGTGCGAGAGTGCGAAAGTGATTTGCTCGATCTCTGGACGATCTCTGGACGATCTCGACGGCCGGGAGCCGGACCGATCGCATCCCCCCTCGTGTACATCGCCGCCGGCAGTCTCGCGCGGGATCTTCTCCACCCCTGACAGCCGCACGATCATGTACCGTCGCTTCATCCTCCTCACTCTCGCCGCAGCCAGCCTGGCCGCCTGCGGGCCACGTCCGAGCGACCCGGCGAAAACCATCCGCGTGGACGTGGGCGACAAGTTCCGGATCTCGCTGCAAGACAGGCCGGGCACGGGATACGACTGGCACCCGGTGGCTTTCGCGGACGGGGCCCCGCTGGTGCTGGTGGACTCCGGGTACTGGATGTCGGCCGCGAACCGCAGGGCGGATGGCGGCGCCGGGGTCAAGAGCTGGACATTCCGTGCGCTCCGCGAAGGCTCGGCCACCGTCTCCCTGGTCCACGTCCCTCCCGGCATGGCACCCGAGACGGTGCGCGACACCACCCGCTTCCGCGTCATCGTCAAGTAGCACGGGTGCGTGGAGAGTCCCGGAGAGAAAGAACGCGGCGCCCCGCTGGATTCGCGAGGCGCCGCCGTTGGTCGTCCGGCCGCAGGATCAGGCTACTCTTCCGTCTCGCCCGTCTCCTGCTTGGGCGTCTCGGCGTCGGTGTTGCCGCGGCGGCGCTGCTCGCGCTTCTCCTTTTCGTCGCCCTGGCGGTCGCCGCGCGCGGCGGTCGCGGCGCTGGTGGGCGGAACCAGGCGGCGGTTGGGCGCGTCCCACTGGCCGTCGGTGCCGCTGCGGCCCGCGCGCCACCGCTCGCCCAGCGTGGGCTCCGGATCGAACGGGTGGCCGTACTTCTTGTCGAGGTAGAAGTTGGCGATCTTGGCCGCCAGCGGCGCCGCGGCGTCGCCGTGCAGGCCGTGCTCCACGATCACCGCCACCACGATCTCGGGGCTGTTCCCCGGCCGCCCGGCAAAGCCCACGAACCAGCCGTGGTCGTCGCCCTGCGGGTTCTGCGCGGTCCCCGTCTTTCCGTACAGCTTGTAGCGGGCAAGGCTGCTCTGCAGCGCCGTGCCGTCCTGCTCCGTCACCAGCCGCAGCCCCTCCCACAGCGCCTCCAGGCCGCGGGCGTCCAGCCCCAGGTCGATCCCCGTCTGCTCCTTCTCGCCGGCCTCGCGGGCCACCAGCCGCGGCGGCGGCGCGGTGCCGTTGCCGGCGATGGCGCTGTAGACGTACGCCATGCGCAGCGGCGTCTGCGCGTTGGGGCCCTGGCCGATGGCAAGGCTCATCACGTCGGACGGCACCGCGGGCACCCCGAAGCGCTCCCTGTACCACTCCAGCCCCGCGGGAAAGATCCCCGGCTTCTCCGCCGGCAGGTCGATCCCCGTGCGCGACGTGAATCCCAGCCGCGCCCCGGCCCGCGTGAGCTCCTGCAGCCCGATGCGGATGCCCACCTGGTAGAAGTAGACGTTGCACGAGTTCTCGATCGCCTGCGCCAGGTCCACCGAGCCGTGCCCGCTGCGGTTCCAGCAGCGCGAGTAGCGCCCGGCGTACGCCATGCCGCCGTTGCAGGCGATCGGCATGCGCGTGCTCTGCGTCAGGATGCCGCGCTGGATGCCGATGGCCGCCGTCACCGTCTTGAAGGTGGAGGCGGGCGGATACTGCGCGTTGATGGTGCGGTCCAGCAGCGGCTTGTCGGGATTGGTGTTCAGCGCGCCCCACAGCCGCGCGGGAATGCGCCCCACGAAGGCGTTGGGATCGTAGCTGGGGTGGCTGTACAGCGTAAGGATCTCGCCCGTGGAGGGCACCATCGCCACCACGGCGCCCTTCATGGTGTCGGGAAAGACGGTGTGCGTGTACTCCTGGAGCTTGAGGTCCAGCGTGAGCTTCATGGGGTTGCCCGGCACCGGCGCGCGGGCGCCCACCGTGGCGCGGGGGTCCACCACGCGCCCCTTGGCGTCCACCTCCACGAAGCGCGCGCCGTCGCGGCCCGCCAGGACGAGCTCGTACTGCTTCTCGATCCCCGCCTGCCCGATCAGCCGCCCCTGCTTGTAGTCCGCCTGCCGGTACTCGGGAAGCTCCAGCTGCTCGCGGGTGATCTCCGTCACGTAGCCGGTGATGTGGCCGATGGCCTCACCCGCGGGATAGAAGCGCTGCGGCCGCTCCACCACCATCAGGTTGGGGAAGGCGGCGCGCCGCTCCTCGATGGCGGCCGCCTGCGAGAAGGTGGCGCGGTTCGTCACCTCCAGCAGGTCGTGCGGCCGGCGGTTGCGCTTCTCCATCAGCTCCTGCAGGTCGCCGCCCGCAAGCCCCAGGAACGGCGCCAGGTCGTTGAGCGTGTTCAGCACCAGCGCGCTGTCGCCCGGGAGCACGGCGATGGAGTAGGAGGTGATGCTGGTGGCCACCACCTCGCCGTCGCGGTCCAGGATGGTGCCGCGCGGCGCGGGAATGGGAATGCCGCGCAGGCGGTTCTCCTCGCTGCGCGCCGCGTACGCCTTGCCCGTCATCACCTGCGTATGGAAGAACGCGGTGAGGAGGACGGCGATGATGAAGGTCACGGCGAATACGGCGCCCAGCGAGCGCCGCTGCCGGGTGTCGGCCTGGAAGAGCCTCATGGCTGTCTGCGTAAGCTGCGGAATTTCATGCCCTGGCCGGCGTTCCGGCCGGGGGCGGAAAACAGCAAGTCCCGCGCCCGGTCCCGCCGGAGAGTACGAGGGTGCGAAAGGTCATGGATTCGTGCCTGCGTCGCCACGCAAGCGCGAACCTGCGGACGCAGTTCTTCACCCGTTCACCCGTTCACCCGTTCACCCGTTCACCCGTTCACCCGTTCACCCGTTCACCCGTTCACCCGTTCACCCGCTCACCGCGGAACGAAGCACCCCGACCGCTCCGCGCGCCGTCCGCGCACGGCAGCCAGCCCCCGGAGCCGCTGCACCAGGTCCAGCACCACGCCGGGCGCGCAGGGCGGCGGCGGAACGGGGTGGTCGTCATCCAGCTCAAGGTGCCCCCGCGGATACGACCGCGCTGCCCACGCCAGCGCCGCGCGCTCCCCCGCCGACAGCGGAAAGCGGGGGTTCCGCGCGAGAAAGGCGCGGACGGCGTCGCCCCGGCGGGGGCGCGTGTCGCCGGCCAGCAGCAGGACGGCGGTGCACAGCCGCACCAGGTCGTCGCGGCCGCGGCGCATCCACGCGTCGTCGCCCCGCGCGAGGGTGCGCGCCACCGTCTCGCCCCCTTCGTCCACGCGCTCCAGCAGCCGCGCGGCGCAGAAGGCGGCGTCCCGCGGGGTAAAGGCGGCGCGCGGCGGATCGGCCTCCGGCCAGAGGGGGACGGCGTCCTCCAGCGCGTCCACCAGCATCGGCGTGCGGCGGCCCTGCGCCAGGTCCTCCAGCGACACGCTCCAGACGCCCACCGGCACGCCGGTGCGCCGGGCCACCTGGTCCGCCACGCGCTCGGCGTGAGACGCCTGCGGCTCGCGGTCCGCCGGCAGGCGGCGAAAGACGAGCAGCACGTCCACGTCGCTGTCCGGCCGCGCCTGCCGCCGCGCCCTGGAGCCGAAGAGCAGCGCGCACTCCAGCCGGCCGCCCACCCGCAGCCGCACCTGGCGCACCACCTCCATGGCCGCCGCGCGCTCGCGGCCGTCCAGGCACGCGTCCACCGCCCCCCCGCCGCGCGGATCGCCCGCGCCCGCCGCATCCCCCATCCGCCGCATCCCCCGCTGTCGCTGGTTCGCCGCCGAGGCGGGCAAGTCACGTTCCGGCTGCCGGCCGTCGACGCATCCGGGGAAGAAACTTGGTTCATCGCGGATCTGGTTGCAGACTGCGGTCGCGCTCTCCAGGGGCGAGGTGACCCGCGATGCAGTGGAAGGGTGTCGGGGCACGGCGGCGGGTGGGGGTTGCTCCACGCGTGTGTGGATGTGTCGGGAACGGCAGAGGGAGGGAAGCGCGGCAGGGGGCCATGAGAATTTTTCGGGGAGATACCTATCCCGCCATCCTCGTCCCCAGCCTGGCGCCGACCTCCTGCCGCAAGCGCACCGGAGCCGGCCTCCACGAACACCCGATGCGCGATCTGGCGAAGCCTGGGTCCGCGAGAAGGCCGGGGGCGTTCCCGCAGAAGTTCGCGCGGGGGGGACGGTTCGCGGGATCGCGCATCGGGTGAAGCCGGAATGGTGGGCTGCGGGGCGCTGCGGCGGGAAAGGTGTTCCAGAAAAAATGCGGATGGCTCCCTGTCGGGCGTCCATCTGCCTGCAGTTCCCGACGTCCTCAGGGAAGCCCGGTGTGCCCCGCCCCTGCCGACGCGCAGGACACGGTGGTCGCGCATGGTGAACCCGCCACCGCTTCCCGCCAGGCGTGGCGTGCAACGAAATCCGCGATGAACC
>DASUVG010000158.1:0-2710 GCA_036379135.1 Longimicrobium sp. | reverse complement strand
CCTTCCCGTCCGCCACCAGCCGCCGCTTCCGCGCGAGCGGATGATCGTCACGGACGCGCCCGACGCCGAGGCGATCGAGATGGACGTCGTCATCGTGGGCGCGGGCCCGGCGGGGCTGGCGTGCGCCATCGAGCTGGCGCGCCTGATCCAGAAAGACACCGAGGCCGGCGGAACCCTGGGCGAGACGCAGATCGCGGTGCTGGACAAGGCATCGGCGCTGGGCGAGCACAACCTGTCGGGCGCCGTCGTGAACCCGCGCGCCTTTCGCGAGCTGTTTCCGGAGCTCCAGGATTCGGACTTCCCCTTCCGCGACAGGGTGGGCAAGGAATCCGTCGTCCTGCTCACGGAGAAGGGGCACGTCCCCATCCCCACGCCGCCGCCGATGCACAACGCGGGGAACTTCACCGCGTCCATCAGCGAGATCTGCCGCTGGCTCGGTGACAGGGCCGAGGGGCTGGGCGTGAACGTCTTTCCCGGCTTTCCGGTCGATTCGCTCCTGGTCGAAGGGCAGGCCGTGCGCGGCGTGCGGACCACGCCCAGCGGCCAGAGCCGCGACGGCAGCGGCGGCGAGCCGCCCACGGACCTGACCGCGCGGGTCACCGTGCTGGCGGAGGGGACGCGCGGCGCGCTGGGGCAGGCGTGGACGCAGTGGCAGGGGATCGAGAGCGAGAACCCGCAGATCTTCGCCCTGGGCGTAAAGGAGCTGTGGGAGACGAAGGTGCCGCTGGACCGCATCGTCCACACGCTGGGGTGGCCGCTGCCGCGCGACGCGTTCGGCGGCAGCTTCATGTATCCGCTGCAGCCCAACCTGGTCGCCATCGGCCTGGTGGTCGGCCTGGACTACCGGCAGACCACGCTGGACGTGCACCAGCTGCTGCAGCGGATGAAGCAGCACCCGTACTTCCGGAAGTACCTGGAAGGCGGCGAGATGGTGGAGTGGGGCGCCAAGACCATCCCCGAGGGCGGGTACTACGCCCTGCCGCAGCGCAAGAGCGGCGACGGGCTGGTGATGGTGGGGGATACGGCCGGCTTCGTGGACGTGCCCTCGCTCAAGGGCATCCACTACGCCATGCAGAGCGGCATGTTCGCCGCGCGCGCCATCTTCGAGGGGCTGAAGAAGGGCGACGTCTCCGCCGCCTCGCTGCAGGCGTACGACACGATGGTGGAGGGCAGCTACATCCGCGACGACCTGTACAGGAGCCGCAACCAGCGCCTGGCGTTCAAGGACGGCTTTTTCGTGGGCGGCTTCAAGGCGGGGCTGATGACGATCAGCGGCGGGCGGCTGTTCGGCGGGCGCATCGACATGCACGCCGACGCCGAGGTGCCGCGCAAGGTGACGCCCCCGGCGCCGTTCACGCCCGACGGCAGGCTGACGTTCAGCAAGGTTGACGCGGTGTTCAAGAGCGGCAACCAGACCCGCGACGACATCCCCAGCCACCTGGTCGTGGGGCAGGACGTGCCGAAGGAGGTCGCCGAGCTGTACGTGCACATGTGCCCCGCCGGCGTCTACGAGCTGAGCGGCGACAGGCTGGTGGTGAACGCGCCCAACTGCATCGACTGCAAGGCGACGGATGCCATCGGACCGCGCTGGACCCCGCGCGAGGGCGGCAGCGGCCCGTCGTACAAGCGGATGTAGGCGGTTCGGTGGAGGATGGACGATGCCGGGCGCTCCACGCGGGGCGCCCGGTTTTCGTTTGGGGAATCCAGCCGATCGCGAGTTCCGCGGGGGATCGAGATCGCGGCTGCGACCTCACGCTGTCCGCCTTTGCGAACGCGCCGAACCACGTCCGGCCGGCTTTCTGCATGGGCGCCGCCATCCGTTCATCACCGGCACCATGGATACTTCGGATGGCGTGCATTCCACCTGAACCCGCTCATCTCGCGTGCGCGTGAAACCCGTCAAGCTCCGCCGCAGCATCGGGCCCAGGCGCAGGCGGAAGCTGCGGCCGGTCGAGCTGATCCCGGCCGGCGGAGCCGATCGCGCGCTGCTGGAGACGCTGGGGCATGACCTGGAGGTGGAGCTCGGGGTGCAATGGTCGGTGGGCGATGCGTTGCCGCTGGAGGGGGAGTGGAGGGAAACGGAAAGCGGCCTTTACCGCTCCATCCACCTCATCCACGCGCTGATGGACCGCGTGGAGGGCGGGGAAGGAAAGCGCCGCCGGCGGTGGCGGGTGGCAATAGCGGATGCCGGCCTTTGCGCGGAGGGCGTGGGAGAGGTGTTCGGCGAGGCGGCGGTGGAGGGGTGCTGCGCGGTCGTCGCCGTCCAGCCGCTGCGCGCCGGATCGGGCGCGGACGGGCAGGTTCTGCGCTCCCGGCTGCTGACGGAGGCGGTGCACGAGATCGGCCACCTGGCCGGCGTGGCGCACTGCCGGCGCGCATCGTGCGTCATGTATCCCTCCCTGCATATTGCCGAAAGCGACCTCAAGGGGCACACATTCTGCGCTGAGTGCCGCCGCACGTTGAACTTGCGTGGACTACAAGAGTCTTGACGCCCGCGCCGCATTGATCCTAACTTGACGCTCGATGCAGTCCCGTCCCTATCGCGCCACCTTCCTCACGCTCGTTTGCTGAACACGCAGAACCCGGCCCCGCGCCTCGGAGGAATGCCGATGGGCTCCGATACGCCCCGTTCGCTGCGCCGCGCCTACGTGGAGTGGGTGGAGGAGCAGATCGAGGAGTTCAAGGAGCGGATTCCGCGCTCGCACCTGCT
>DASUVG010000157.1:0-50892 GCA_036379135.1 Longimicrobium sp. | reverse complement strand
AAAAGAATAAGCCTCACACAGAGTTAGCAGAGTCAACGGAGTTTTCTCGTGCCGCGCGATGTACTCCGCGATTCATCCGATCGCTGGTAAACGATCGATGCGGCACGAAGGGCGGTCATCTCGCCGAGGCTTCACTCTGTTGACTCTGTGTCTGTGTGAGACCCAGTCTTTTTGCGGATTCGGTATTATGCTGGCTAACCCAGCGCACGGCCAGAAGCCATCGCCCACCCGGCTGCTGGAGATGCTGTCGGACCGCTTCGGCGCATTCGAGGCCATCGCAAACTCCAGCATCAAGCTCGCGCGCGTGGCGCCGGAGGAGGAGTTGGCGATGGACCCGTTAGTAGCGGCAGCCATCCTTCAGTTCGCAGATGACCTGCGGAAAGCCGGGGAAGCCGCAGCAGAATGGAAGAGGGCTACCCTATGATCCTCAAACGGTCCCCTCGCCCATTCGCCGCGCGAAACCTGCTTAGCTACCTCAGAGGCTCGGCAAGAAGTTCGGATTTGATTGGAGTCGGCAGCCCCGCGGATTCTGAAACGTGCGTTACAATCTCGAGGAACCAATCCTTTGCCAGCGGCGAGACATAGATTGCCTCGATCATTTTTCTGAGGTCGCACGAGACATAGTGTCCTGGGACGACCTTCTGTTGTTCGATCTCCTTGAGTTCGCGTTCAACTAGTGTCGATCCACTCCCGTCCTTATGGGTGACGCTACTATCCCAATAAACGAGTCGATACTCTTTCTCGTAGGCAAAGTCTACCCGTTTGTGAAGAATCGGCGTAAAGGCAAACCATTCATCGAACTCAAGATCCGCCTTCATATAATCTCCGTACGTCACACAGCCGCCATATATCGGATTACCCCAATCAATCAATGCTGACTCAATACGCGATTCGCTAGATACAATCGCGATTCCCTCATCGCGGCGTGAGTAGATGTCCCACATCGCTGCAGATTCATGTTCGTTGATGTGCCAACAATTTATGAAATAGGAACGCCTGAATGCAAAACTACGCCGGATGTCGTGCTCAACCAAATCGCGATAATGCTTAAGCCCAACCGCCTCAAAATAGCCCGGGAGCTTAGGCAAAATCTGTTCTGGAATATCTTCACGGCTATTCCAGTCGCGATGTCTGAATTTGGATAGAGGAAGAGAACCTTCGAATGGATCAGTCAGGGCCATCAGTTCGAGGCTACTAAGGAACAGTCCGCTTCTTTGAATTAGAGACAGGTACTTAGGCACGCTCATGTAGCGCCATAAGCGTGACTCCGGATTGGGTGCCGGCGTAAAAGCTGGGTGCCTCTCGAAAGCCATCGAATCTGGTTCCCCGTTATCTGAATGGATCTGAATGTGACCGACCACTGGCGACAGAGAATAGTGTACGGCTCCCCTTGTTACTGCAAGCGGCGTTCGCTCGGCTCGCCGGCCAGCACAGAACGCTTTTCCATTGACGTCCCGATGTCTGCCCCCATCCCCGGCGCAGTTCCTGCAACCGCGCCCGCAACCGCCGGGCCGGTCCTGTCACGCACGCCAGCGCCCGCGAAGACGTTCCGCCCCAGGGCGCGGACCAAGCAGACACTTGAGCCAGACACAGGGAGCCCCGCGTTGAGCGCCGACACGCTGTGGTACAAGGACGCCGTTTTCTACGAGCTGCACGTCAAGGCCTTCCAAGACTTGTCTAACGACGGGGCGGTGACTTCGGGGACTGGGGGGGAGGAGCCAGCGGCTGGACCCAATTTGCAGCACTATTGCTTACAGACGCGGCTCGTACGTGAGGCTGCTGATCAGTTCGACTGTGCTTCGATACACGGGGATTCGTTCGATTGCTTAGGAGAAGCGCCAAGACTACTCCGTCCATGCACCAGTGCCGTCAAGCCGATCTTGCAATGCAAGTCTAGGCCGCCCAATCGGCGGCACAATTCGGATTCGATTACTGTGCGCTTATTGGGCCGGAGGCACCGCGGCCAGCTGTCACGGAATAGAGCAATCCTCCCGCCTCGGCAAGCGCAGCTAGGATAATCCCGCCAACAAGTAACGCGCATGCTGCAGCGAAGAGATAATGGCACACGGAATGTCTCGAGAAACCACGAAAAATGAATACACCGCTGAATGCGAGAACGAAAAGGATGCTCAGAACCGCGACAAAAGCGCCGATGGTTGCTACCACCCCCATGAAAGGATAGTGCTCCTTGAGCCCACTGAATCCTTGGGCGATGGTGACTACATCTCCAAGACCTACGCCGATCGGGACAGCGAACGCAGTTAATGCTTGGTCCGCAACCAAGGTCTCCAAGAATCGCTCCGGTGCATTTATCCATATGAAGAAGAAAGCAAATGTGATTAGCCCAGTGACAAAGAAGATCACGGCATATATACAGATTAGTGTATTTACACGTACAAGAAGGTCGCCAACTCCAAACAATTCTGGAGTATCCCGCGTGAGCAGGAGGACCAAAGCAGCTAGTAGTAGAGTCAAGGAGCCGATGATCGCGGCTTTACCTAACACTCGTTTGTGTTGCGCGAAGCCATAAAACATAAGCGCCGCGATTGGCGTCACAATGACTAAGGTCAGGCCTATTAACAATAAACTATCGCGCAGTTGACCAGAAGCGATGGTCGGGTGAATCTGTATAAACGCCAATATTTCAGATCCGGGATATGCAGATATCGTAGGCGAGATGAATACAAAAGGTTTTAGCGCGAAAATAGCCACACCGAGTGATGTGAATAACAACCCGACGCTCGCAAAGCTTCGTAATGCGCCGTCTGGTATTGGGTCACTCCGAAGCACATCTCCTTCTGCGAAGATCTGCTCATGGAATACAAGGACTACGAGAGAGCCAAGCAGGATAGGTATCGCGACGAAGGAAAAAGCGTTCTCAACCACGAGCGAGAACAAACCTGCGATGATCAGCAGCAGAATAGGTGCACCCAGCATCATTACAAGCGTGCGACTTCCAAGGCGCCGAGAATTGCGACGATCCTCAAGATCCGTACGTCCGCGTTGA
This sequence comes from Longimicrobium sp., assembly GCA_036379135.1. Taxonomy (GTDB): domain Bacteria; phylum Gemmatimonadota; class Gemmatimonadetes; order Longimicrobiales; family Longimicrobiaceae; genus Longimicrobium. The sequence goes on along the minus strand of DASUVG010000157.1, from coordinate 47,885 downwards.
GTGGTGGATTGTGCGCCGGATAGATGCAAACCACTCTCCTCTCGATGTGGTCGCTTCGTTCTTTTCTTCGTCATTGTGGTTCACCTTAGAAAACTATCGATTCCTCGCTCTGCGATTAATAGCCTAGCGTCTGTCTCACGATGGGGGACTAACTCTCTGAAGGTCAACCAAACATCTGGCTCGGGGGGGCGTGTGGCTGATGCCCCTCCCCCCCGTTGCATCGTCACGGGCGCGCAGTCACACACAGAGCCAACACAGGGAGCCCCGCGTTGAGCGCCGACACGCTGTGGTACAAGGACGCCGTTTTCTACGAGCTGCACGTCAAGGCCTTCCAGGACTCGTCGCAGGAAGGCGGCGGTGACTTCGGCGGGAGCTCATCCAGCGGCTGGATTACGTGCGCGACTGAGCGTGGACGTGATCTGGCCTATACGGACCAGCACGGGCATTTGCCGGCGGGTGGGATGGACCTGAGGCCGCCCAGATACCCGATGCAGTTGAGCACGAACATCAGGTTGCTCTCGTACGGAACGAGCCCGCAGGCCGGAAAGGGTGAGCCGTAGTCTGCGACCCACCCTGAATTTCCCATGACGAGCATCGAGCCCCCTGCGGCGGACGAGTATGGAGCGAGCAGGGCAAAGTACGGAGTGGCAGGGGAAGAATACTGGCCACTCTTGGGGCTGAAAGCCGACCAGGACGCCGGAAAGTACACGATGGGCGTGCAGTTCTCGGGATTGGAGGGAACGATGATGCACGAGTTGTGGGTGGTCATCGACGGCACCTGGTTGGCGAGGTACGGAATGGTGGCCTCGACCGTCATGATGTTGGAGGGATCCGGCGGGTTATTCCAGTTCTGCACCGAGTAATCCTGCAGCGCCACCGCAAAGAGTGCGGCGAGGGGAGCGTCATTGGCGGTGTAGTTGTCGTCGACATGTCCGGGAAAGCCGCCATGATTGCTCATCAACAGGACGTTTCCCCCGCCACTGACCCACTGTTCGATGGCGGTGAGTTCTGCCGCCTCATAGGCGAAACCGCCACCCTGAAAGCGGGTCAGGCTGATGTAGACATCGACGCCCTCGAGCTGTTCGGAGGTGATCGGGGGAGTCGTGAACGCCACGTTCCACGGTGTCTCGCACGACAGACCGGCACTCCTGATCGCGCCAAGAAGGGTGTTCAGCCGCATCCCGGTCGGCGTTGGCGGCGCGGGGGCAGAGGGGTCAGGGGGTGGGTAAGACGGGGGAGCCTGCTGAACCAGTACCTGGGTACTCCAGCTGTCGAAGAGCAGATTCATGGTTTCCTTCCTTGTGAGTGGTGAACATTCCGAGACGCATCCATCAAAGTCGCACGGTAGAGCAACTGCCTGCCTGCGTTGGCGCCCGTCGCTCGGCGGCGGCCGACGGGGAGTTCGAACCGCCCCTGTACCAACACTGCGTGCGGTACTCGGAAGCGCAATCAAACATTTGGGGTTTACGCTTACCGCATGGAGCCCTCCCGCAGTCATTGTCAGTCGTGCGTGAGGTGTTGAACTCCGGCCGGAGTGATCTCGAGCTCAAGATCAGAAAGCCCCCGCGAAGAGGGAGGTGGGCGGCGGCGGGGCGCCGGCTCGGCTTCGGACGCGGTCGAGCGCAGCCTGCGTGCCGTACGGCTCAAAGAGGCAAGTATCAAGTGCCCAGTATCCAGAGCCCAGTGCTGGGGGTGACCAGATCGCACTTTCGCACTTTCGCACTTTCGCACTTTCGCACTTTCGGGTCGTGTACCTGGACGTGGTTGACACTGAGGATTAGAGTGTGGTAAACAAAGCGAACACACTCGACTCCCCGGGAGCGCCGCCATGTCGCAGCCACTCGAAGTGGTCCCGGCCGGCCAGTTCTGCTGGAATGAACAGTGTCCTGACTACGGGCTCGTCGGCACTGGCAATCTGCGCCGTTACGGGAAGACGCCCGCGGGTGTCCAGCGGCTCCAGTGCAAGCGATGCCGGAAGGTGTTCGCCGCAACCTTCGGCACCCCGTTCTACGGAGTCCGCAATCCGGAAAAGATGCTGCTGGTTCTGACCCTGCTTGCCGACCGCATGAGTCTGCGCGGGATACGCCGAGTGACGGGTGTAAAGCCTGATACCACGCTGGCGTACGTGGACCGGGCGGCGGCGCACGTGCAGATCATCGAAGTACTGTTGCAGCGAAGTCACAAGGTCACGCGGGTCCAGCTCGACGCGCTCTGGGCCTTTGTCGGACACAAAGGCGAAAAAGGGGGCGCCTCGAAGAAGAGGAGCGAGGCACCTTCTGGTGCGCCCGGGCCATCGAGGTCGACTCCCGGCTGAGGATCGGTTGCGCCGTAGAGAAGACGGAAGAGGCTGGCGCACTGGAGTTGATGCGCATCCTGAAGCTGACGCACCCGGATAAGCCCCCGGCCATGGCGACGGACGCCAAGGGCTGCTACCGCGAAGCGCTCGTCGAAACCTGGGGCAAAGTGCCGGAGCGCAGTGGCCGCGGCCGCCCGCCGACACGCAAGCAGGCGGAGCCTGGCTGGCAGTACGTGCAGGTCCAAAAGATCCGGTCCGGTTCACGGCTGACCAAGGTACGGGTGGAGGTCATCTACGGCGACCCGGAGGCGACGCTGGCGCTCTTGGGCGGACACACTGCCTACATCGAGCGCACAAACCTGACTTCGCGGCAGATGAACGGACGCGTGGTGCGCAAGACGCTGTCTTTCTCGCGGGCGGTGAGCTACCTGCGCGCGGCCTGCCGCTGGGAGGACGCGGTGTACAACTGGACCCGGCCGTGCTCCAGCCTCAGCCGGAAGGGAGTTGACGGCCTCCGGCAGAAACGCACGCCCGCAATGGCTGCTGGACTTACGGATCGCTGTTGGACGGTGCGGCATCTGCTCTCGATGGTAGTACCGCCTAACAGGCATCAACGATAAACGGGTACACGACCCACTTTCGCACTTTCGCACTTTCGCACTTTCGCACTCACGCACTCACGCACTCACGCACTCACGCACTCACGCACTCACGCACTCACGCACTCACGCACTCACGCACTCACGCACTCACGCACTCACGCACTCACGCACTCACGCACTCACGCACTCACGCGAACCGGCCTCGCCACGGCAATGTACGAGGCCCGGCTTTCGTGGTGTTCCAGGGCGGTGAATTCCTCCAGTTCCAGACCGGCGGCGTGGAGCTGCGCCCTGAAATCGTCCTCGTAGGTCACTCGGCCAAAGTCGATGCTCGTGACCCGTTTCAGCATGGGCTTGAGGATTTCCATCCAGCGGGCCGGCTGTTTCTGGATGGTCTGTGTAAAGAACATCCGTCCGCCCGGGTTCAACAGCGCGCGACAATGCCGCAACGCCCGCTCGGGCTCGGGAAGGAGCATGAAGCTTCCCGAGAAATACACCGCGTCATACGGCCCGCCCTGGTGATCGTAGACGGATTCAAGACGTACCTCGGCAAGGCCGGCCAGCGAGGACCCCCGAAGCCTTCGCTGTGCGCGCGCAATGTAGTCGGCATCGATGTCGACGCCGACGACGCGCAGGCCCTTCCGCTTCACCAGATCGTCATTCGCCAGCAGAGCGCCGGCCGTGCCGATGCCGACGTCCAGCAACGTGGCGCCCTGGGGGACGCGCCGCAGCACTTCCGCGTACCACCGGGAGGTGAGTCGGAGAATCAGGGTGTCGTAAATGAAGCTGCGAATCATGTGAACCCGGCAGCCAGATCATGGGAATCCATGGGAAATCACGCCTCAAGCAGTACGATGCAGCCGTCGTTCCGCGCGGATCCTCGCTGGCGGGCGTGAACAACAAGACGGAATCGCGTCACTAAGACAGGCACCCCCCAGCCCACGCCTGCAGCGGCGCCAGAAGGCCCTCAGTGCTGCTGATTAGGGGAAGAGGTCACGGACCTCGAGCGAACGGCTGCCTATTTTCCCACGCGGCTGCTGGAGACGCTGTCGGACCGCTCGCCGCGTTCGAGGCCATCGCGAACCCCGCGCAGTTCGGCGGATCAGTCAAATCGGATGCGATCAGCCATGTCACGGATATGCTGCTCGTGCTCCCGACGGCGTTGCTGCTCTGCTTCGGCAAGGCGGCGACGTTCTCGCTGGATTTCGTCGTAGAGCTCGTTCGTCCGCTCCACAACGACTTTGAGGGTATCGCGATGATAGCGCTCGATCTCCTCCAGTGTCGTGCCGTCAAGAACAACTCGATCACCGTAAACCCTAGCTATGCCGGGCCGGTGCATCGTAGTGAACCGCGGTGGGCGGTCCCATGTGGCTACAAAAATGGAGGCCCAGTCAGAATCAGGCTGACGAGAGAGACGGAAGGGAATCGAATAAAGCCCACCGCCTCTTGTACCGTCATTACGTGGTGAGCCAACCCCGTCTGCGATGATCCCTGTAATCCGGATCGGTTCCTCAGGTGACGCAGGTGCTGAGGTGGGCTCTGGAAGGACAGGTGAACTCTTCGAAGTGACAGAACGCGGTACTAGGGGAGGCGCCTTGGTACGCTCCCCGCGAAGTGTTACGACCAAATCATTATACTGTGTTTCGGAGTACGGGTCGCCTTGCAAGTCGATGTAGTACTTGCCTGCCAGCCAGCTTGGCGCTGCTTCCGCCCAAGATCCGGAACGATGTATGGGGATAAACTTGCGCTGATTTCGTAAAGTGAGAACTTCTGCGGACATGATATCGCCTTCATAACCCGCCCCGCCCGTGCGCGAATCAGAGCGAGCCTTATATCGGGGCGTGCAGACAATCAGCACATAATCGTTCCCGCGAATCGCACGTTCCATGAACTCCGGCAGTTGGTCACCAGGCGCGAGATGCCAGAGGTCGAGCGTTACGTCAACTCCGTCCCCACGCAGACGCTCCGCAAGAGAGCGAACCCACTGCTTGTGATCGTCGCTATCCCAGGAGTACGAGACAAATGCTGTTGGTTCGTTCATCGGATCGAAGCGAAATTAGTTCAGGACATATGGTGGAAGCAGTAGCCGCCGAGACGCTCTACCCGTTCCTCCGGGCGATTGCTCTCCGCAGCCGTTCTGTGATTTGGAGGAGGTTTCGTGCGCGATTTTCCAAGCTCGTCGCGATCCGCTCGACACTCGCGTCAGTGGGAACACGAGCTCCGCGCGACCACTCCCGGAGGGTTCCGTAGCTGCCCTCCATCTCGTCGGCTAGATCACGAAGGCTGAACGGGCCGTCTCGCAGGGCGTCTTTAACCGCCTGTGCGACTTCCTCTCGGTTGCTGCTCCCTTCCCTCATCAACGCGCCCCCGTTGGCACTCTTGCCAACAACAGAGAAGTTGGCTATATTGCCAACACGAAAAACGCGCAGCGGCGTCCCGGATTCGGCAACGATATCCGTCCGAGGCGGGGATAGGCAAGGAGAACAAATACTGCTAGGAGGGAGCGATGATGGGGATTCAGCAGGCAGCCTCGCCCACGCGGCTGTTGGAGATGCTGTCGGACCGCTTCGGCGCGTTCGAAGCCATCGCGAATTCCAGCATCAAGCTCGCGCGCGTGGCGCCGGAGGAGGAGTTGGCGATGGATGTGCTTGTGGCGGAGGCGGTGCTGGAATTTGGGGATGATCTGCGGACGGCCAAGGACGCTGCAAGTACGTGGGCGAGATCGCAATCAGAGGTGGATTAGAGGGGCAAGCAGTTGCTGGAGATGCTGTCGGAACGTTTTGGCGTGTTTGAGGCCATCGCGAACTCCAGCATCAATCAAGTTGGCAACGGATAGGTTAGCCGCGAAGAAGGGCTGGAGAACGTGGATAACTTGCGCGAGGCGGAGAAGGTCGCGACCCAGTAGGCGCGGGCACCTCGAGATCACCACCATGCCGCACATTGAACGTGTAGAAATTCCGAGCATTCCAGATTTGCGGATTCCGATAAGTCGTAGCTCCATTGTAGACACGGCGCCTGCGCAACACGCTAAGCCCACCTACAAGCAAGCCTAGCGCGAAGAAAATATCGCGCAAACAGAATCCGATTATTCGACCTGCGTCCCAGCGCGTGGACGAAGAAAGACCGCTAGAAGCGAGGTATGCTGCAGATGTATAAACTACATAAAATAAGCTCGCTGCCCATGCAAATCCATGGTTCGAAAACATGACGCTTGTAAGCAACGCCCATGCGGGAGACCACGATAAAACCACCTCGGTTCGACGTCGTATCCGGTGACGCAACGGGAGCCTTCGTGTGCCATCCCACTCTCCAGCAAACCATTGCCCGCTCTGAAGCACAGCACTTTCGGCGGTGTCCACCGCCAAGGCGACATCGATATCCGTGCCAATGCGAACAGAGGCGTTTAAAAGACTAAGATCGTAACCTAGGGCCAAGTCCTCCGATGCTGCATCTGTGCTCAAGTGAGACCAAAGAAGCGGTCTACGAACCGACAACCCATGCCCCACCAGATACCACACCCGCCTGCGCTTCCACATCTGTCCTTCAAACATCATGCTCCACCAAGATTGACGCAGAGCCAAGCCCTCAAAGAAGCCTTTAGCGGTGCCCGACTGGTACATCGACAATCGGGAAATCACGTCCGGGTCACCTTCAGTAACACCCCTCGAAAAATACGTTAAGGAATGAGACGGGGGTCGCGAGTCCGCATCATATATCGTTACCCAACGCGTCCGGGGAAGAAAACTGAGTGCCCAGCGAATCTGAGACGCCTTACCAATACAAGACATTGGAGCGACTAACACCTTGGCGCCAACCGTCTTAAGCGCACCGATTGTCCCTTTCTTGTCACGATCGCTCCCTACAAACACGACATCGGCTATGTGGCGAAAGTGTAACGCGGCCTGGATAGCTAAATCCGGGCAGTCCAGAACTGGAATAATCACCGTCTCGCTACCACTCGCTTTACGCTGTCGTCCATGCGAAAACAGTCGGACGGTAGAATAGAAACTTAGCAAGGAACGGATTGTGGCTACCAAGGAGAGCAAGATTACTAGGAAGACGAGTTGACTAGTCATTAGGCAGTCTCCCTCACTACACAACTCGTCAAGTCAAGAGCATCCATCATGTGGTCGAGTGATATGGGATCAATCGGAGATCGAATCGCATCCAGTACGCGATCCGTTAATTCTTCAGAACGGCTATCCCTGAGATGGGAAACATCATTCATGCCACTTAGACTCGATGCTAGTGATGCATACAATTCATCGACTCGAGCTAAGAATGCTTTACCTTGATAAGGATCGAGAGACAGTGTTCGAGGCTCGAACAGGGAGCGAAAGATGAATACATGAGAAGGAATGCTGATCGTACAATTTTGAAAATTAATCTGCAGCGCATCCAGCATAGCCCTGCTAGTCTTCTGCCCGTAAACGTCAAATCGCGCACGCATGTGCACTAGTTGAGAGATCACACAACGGTCCATCACGATCGCGCGGAAGCGCATAGCATTTCTTAGCTCCGCTGCCAGCCGCCATCTCTGCGTCTCGACATTGAGGAACCACAGATCTGACTCAAGTCTCTGCGAGTTCTCATCAGGGTTGTATCGCGGTACATCAATGGTATCGAAAATCTCTGACACCACGCCAAAGATATCGCGGTCGAGGCGGCGAATGAACGTGGTCTTGCCTGATTCGGCAACGCCTTCAATGGCGAAAATGCTACTGTTCAATTCACTTTTCATTCTGCTTCAACCCAGCAAGGGAGATCACCATAACCAGCCTCATTCCGCGAAGTTTTGCGTAGTTGGCATACGCACCCCGGATCAAGGTAAAAACCACAATTATCGAAAATAGCGTCGAAGCACCTGCTATGACCGATCGATTGATGGGAGCGAGTGCTTGGTAGTCCATCACATCTAACCATAGTAGGCCAACTAACCACAGCAGGGATATAGAGATCCCTAATCCAAGCTGGAAGTCAGCATAAGGGCTATACCGGTCATCCAAGCGCTCCAGAATGTCGCCATCCAAGCCCCCCATGAACGCACCGCGTTTGTTTTCCCACAATACGTCGCGCAAGGCTAATTCATCCTTCTGGTCTAAGCTGCTCGCGTATTGCTGCGTGGTTTGGGCAAGGACGAGTTTGTACAGGTGCTGTTCAAGTTCCAGAATGTGAGGCTTACGCTTAGCAAATAATTTAGCCAATTGGGAATACCCTTGCTGGAAAGTCAGAGCGTTCAGGACGACTCCGAACGCGAAACTCGCTGGAATTAGAGCCAAAGTGAATTCTACAGCTACCCGAGCGTGACGAACTATTCGTACGAACGATGATTCTGAGGTCACGATGATGCACGTATCAATCAGCAACACCATCGCGAGCCCACATACCGCCCCAGGCAGGATGAAGCGGAGAAACGTGTTTAAGTTGAACGCACTGTCCATGATTCGCCTCGACTCTTCATCGCTCAGTTTGTAAGACGGTAGCGCGTGGATAGCGCGGCGGCAAGAGGAATGTACCGAGGGGTGCACGGGGCGCAGCCGCTGAGTGCTCCCCTGCCCCCACCCCCGGCGCAGTTCCTGCAACCGCGCCCGCAACCGCCGGGCCGGTCCTGCCACGCACGCCCGCGCCCGCGTAGAGCATCCGCCCCAGGGCGCGGATCAAGCAGACACCGAGAGCCAAACACGGGAGCCCCGCACTGAGCGCCCCCTCTCGCTTAGCGGATCTCGCCCACGCGGCTGCTGGAGATGCTGTCGGACCGCTTCGGCGCGATCGAGGCCATCGCGAGCTCCAGCATCAAGCTCGCGATCTCGCTGCTCGGCAGGGCGCACCCGCCCTTCGCGTTGTTCGCCGCCAGTTCCGGCTCTAGTGCTCTGTCGTCAGAAACGCGTCAACACCGGCAGGAGAGACGATCGCGACGGTTCGAACGAATAGTTGCTCAACCATCTCGCCGATCTCGCGTACTCCGCCGGTTGCAGTTATTTCGTGACGTAGTCCCGGTGACATATGATATCGATACCATACCCATGGAACCGCTTGAACCGCTAAATCATTCGGGAGTTCTCCGGATGAGAGATCGGCTTCGCTCAATTCTGCATCAGTGGTCCACAAATTCGCAGTTGTAAACACGACCGGGATGAGCGGCGTAGGATTCTTCACAATGAGGAAACGAGGGGCTGATCGGAGAAGATGTACAAACCCACTCACTCCCCTCAAAACCTGACCACAAGCTTCTTCGATCGCGTCACGCCCAGGATTCCCCTCACCCTTTTTGTCTGCGCGCACTGCGTACCCTAAGGCGTAAACCTCCCCTCGACTGCTGAGTTTCTGTGCCTCCGAAGTGAAATCTTGGCCGTCGAAATGGACAGTTTCTACAATCGGCTCACGATCCACCTCCAAATTTCTGCGTAAGAATTTAGATCTGGCAAAGCACCAATTTGATAGGGCAGGATTGGCCCGCTTACACTCAGCGATCAGGAATTGCGCGACCCCATTCTGCATCCAAGAGCGCTTGTGTAGCAAAAAATCGATTCGGGTCGAATGACCTCTGACTTCGACAGGGATCTCCACACCATCAAAAATCCATTTGGAGCTCCGGTTTTCGAACAATTCACCTGCACGCCGAAGTACGGCGTTCTGAAACGCGTGCCCATGTCGGTTTATCGCATGGCGGAGATCACCACCCAAGTCGTACTTGTTAGGGTTCTCGGAGTTGTTAGCCATGTTGCAGATGACGGTGGAGGTGACGTCCTACGTCTGTACTGCTCGTTCAACCATCTTCTTGCCCGATTGCGCTACGCAACCGTTCGGCAAGATCAAGAAGGATCCGTGCGCGACTCTCTAAGCTCGCGGCAATCCGCTCCACATTCTCGTCTGTGGGATTCCGGGCTCCGCGCGACCACTCTCGAAGTGTTCCATAGCTGCCCTCCATCTCCTCGGCTAGATCCCGAAGGCTGAAAGGACCACTGCGCAGAGCGTCTTGAACGGCCTGCGCGACTTCTTCTCGGTTGGTGCTCCCGTCGCTCATCAACGCGCCTCTGTTGGCACACTTGCCAACAATAGAGAAGTTGGCTATATTGCCAACACACAAAAGACGCGCGCAGTCGGCGTCCCGGTTTCCGCAACGATACCCATCCCGGGCGGCGACAAGCAAGGAGAATGGCACTTCTGGAGGAGGGAGCGATGATGAGGTTTGGGCACGGAGCCTCGCCCACGCGGCTGCTGGAGATGCTGTCGGACCGCTTCGGCGCGTTCGAAGCCATCGCGAACTCCAGCATCAAGCTCGCGCGCGTGGCGCCGGAGGAGGAGTTGGCGATGGACCCGTTAGTAGCGGAGGCCATCCTGGAGTTCGCAGATGACCTGCGGAAAGCCGGGGAAGCCGCAGCAGAATGGAAGAGGGCTACCCGATGATCCTCAAAACAGTCCCCTCACCCGAGTCGCCAAGTGGCGGCATTCGCCGCGCGAAACCTGCTTAGCTACCTCAGAGGCTTGGCAAGAAGTTCGGATTTGATTGGAGTCGGCAGCCCCGCGGATTCTGAAACGTGCGTTACAATCTCGAGGAACCAATCCTTTGCCAGCGGCGAGACATAGATTGCCTCGATCATTTTTTTGAGGTCGCACGAGACATAGTGTCCTGAGACGACCTTCTGTTGTTCGATCTCCTTGAGTTCGCGTTCAACTAGTGTCAATCCACTCCCGTCCTTATGGGTGACGCTACTATCCCAATAAACGAGTCGATACTCTTTCTCGTAGGCAAAGTCTACCCGTTTGTGAAGAATCGGCGTAAAGGCAAACCAATCATCGAACTCAAGATCCGCCTTCATATAATCTCCGTACGTCACACAGCCGCCGTATATCGGATTACCCCAATCAGTCAATGCTGCCTCAATACGCGATTCGCTAGATACAATCGCGATTCCCTCATCGCGGCGTGAGTAGATGTCCCACATCGCTGCAGATTCATGTTCGTTGATGTGCCAACAATTTATGAAATAGGAACGCCTGAATGCGAAACTACGCCTGATGTCGTGCTCAACCAAATCGCGATAATGCTTAAGCCCAACCGCCTCAAAATAGCCCGGGAGCTTAGGCAAAATGTGTTCTGGAATATCTTCACGGCTATTCCAGTCGCGATGTCTGAATTTGGATAGAGGAAGAGAACCTTCGAATGGATCAGTAAGGGCCATCAGTTCGAGGCTACTAAGGAACAGTCCGCTTCTTTGAAGTAGAGACAGGTACTTAGGCACGCTCATGTAGCGCCATAAGCGTGACTCCGGATTGGGTGCAGGCGTAAAAGCCGGGTGCCTCTCGAATGCCATCGAATCTGGTTCCCCGTTATCTGAGGGCAGCCACACTCCGCGGCCGCCCCGTTGTTGAAGTGGCCTGGTTAGCTAAGACGTCGTAACTAACTCCGGTCGCACGCTATACGTCGAGAGAGTGAGTCCAGCGGGGCAGACCGCTGCGCGCAAGATACTTTACCAGATTTTGGGATCCGCAGAACTGAACACGCCCATTCTGCATGAACGCGAGCGCAGCTTGATCTACCTGCAAACCTGATGCTCTGGCTTTGGCGGTGAGTTGAGCGAGCAGGCGTGAATTGTCGCTGGCGGAACCACTGCTCGACCTTGCCTCAAATACAGCGAAGTTGATCCAGCCGCCGGCGGTCGAACGTTCCCGCAAGTGCGCGAAGTTGATGCTCATGAGCCCCCTCAGGTCTAAGAAGTGAAACCACTCACTGAGCCACTATTCTCGTATCGAGAATAACATACCTCAGGCTTCGGCGCAAGGAACCCTGCCGCGGTTGAGAATGGCTCCCCCTGAACGTGCCCCCACCCCCGGCGCACTTCCTGCAACCGCGCCCGCAACCGCCGGGCCGGTCCTGCCACGCAAGCCAGCGCCCGCGAAGACGTTCCGCCCCAGGGCGCGGACCAAGCAGACACCGAGAGCCAGACACAGGGAGCCCCGCGTTGAGCGCCGACACGCTGTGGTACAAGGACGCCGTTTTCTACGAGCTGCACGTCAAGGCCTTCCAGGACTCCAGCCAGGACGGGGTGGGCGACTTCGGGGGACTCATCCAGCGGCTGGACTACGTGGCCGGGCTGGGCGTGGACGTCATCTGGCTGCTGCCGTTCTACCCCAGCCCGCTGCGCGACGACGGCTACGACATCGCCGACTACTACGGCATCCATCCCAACTACGGCACCATCGACGACGTCCAGCGCTTCCTGGACGAAGCGCACAAGCGCGGGCTGAAGGTGATCGCCGACCTGGTGCTGAACCACACCAGCAGCGACCACCCCTGGTTCCAGCGCGCGCGGCGGGCGCCCAAGGGCAGCCCGGAGCGCGACTTCTACGTGTGGAGCGACGACGACACGCTCTACAAGGAAGCGCGCATCATCTTTACCGACACCGAGCCCAGCAACTGGACGTGGGACCCGGTGGCGCAGCAGTACTACTGGCACCGCTTCTTCAGCCACCAGCCGGACCTGAACTGGGACAACCCGGTGGTGAAGGAGACCATGTTCCAGGTGATGGAGTACTGGCTGGAGCGCGGCCTGGACGGCTTCCGCGCCGACGCCGTGCCCTACCTAATCGAGCGCGAAGGCACCATCTGCGAAAACCTTCCCGAGACGCACGACATCCTCAAGGAGTTCCGCGTCCGGCTGGACTCGAAGTATCCCGACCGCGTCCTGCTGGCCGAGGCCAACCAGTGGCCCGAGGACGTGCGGCCGTACTTTGGGCCCAACGGCGAAGAGTTCCACATGGCGTTCCACTTTCCCCTGATGCCGCGGATCTTCATGGCGGTGCGGCAGGGGATCCGGAAGCCGATCGTGGAGATCATCGAGCGCACCCCGGCCATCCCCGACGACTGCCAGTGGTGCATGTTCCTGCGCAACCACGACGAGCTCACCCTGGAGATGGTGACCGACGAGGAGCGCGACTACATGTACCGCGAGTACGCGGCGGACCCGCGCATGCGCATCAACCTGGGGATCCGCCGCCGGCTGGCGCCGCTGATGGACAACGACCGGCGCAAGATCGAGCTGCTGAACAGCATCCTCTTCACCATGCCGGGGTCGCCCATCATCTACTACGGCGACGAGATCGGGATGGGTGACAACGTGTGGCTGGGCGACCGCGACGGCGTGCGCACGCCCATGCAGTGGTCGCCGGACCGCAACGCCGGCTTCAGCCGCGCGGAGCCGGAGCGGCTGTACCTGCCGGCCATCAGCGATGCCGTCTACGGCTACCAGGCGGTGAACGTCGAGGCGCAGGAGCGCTCGCCGTTCTCGCTCCTCAACTGGACCAAGCGGCTCATCCGCGTGCGCAAGCAGCACAGGGCGTTCGGCCGCGGCAGCATCAACTTTCTGCAGCCGGAGAACCCGCACGTACTGGCCTACCTGCGCGAGTACCAGGGCGACGTGATCCTGGTCGTCAACAACCTCTCCGCGTCCGCGCAGGCGGTGCAGCTGGACCTGTCGGCGTACGCGGGCTACACGCCCATCGAGCTGCTGGGCGAGACGGCGTTCCCCGCGGTGGACGAGACGCCGTACGCCATCACCCTCAGCCCGTACGGCTTCTTCTGGTTCGCGCTGCGGCAGGTGCGCGCCGCGGGCGACGAGGAGTTCTGGCAGATGCCGGAGGAGTGGGCCGCGCAGGAGGCCGCGCTCATCGGCGATCCGCAGGCGGTGGCCGAGGCGTTCAGCGCCCTGCCGCGCGAGTGGCTGCTGCGCCAGCGCTGGTTCCGCGACAAGTCGCGCGAGGTGCAGGAGATCTGCCTGCACGACCACGGCGTGCTGCACGCCGAACGCGCACCCAACATCATCCTGGCGCTGCTGGAAGTGCGCTTCATCGAAGGCGGCAAGGACCTCTACCTGCTCCCCGCCACCTTCCACCCTGTCGCCGCGCCCGGCACCGGGCCGGAGCCGCTGGTGACGCACGCGACGCTGAAGGGCGAGGCGCGCGTCTACGAGGCCGTCGCCGAGCGGCGCATCGCGGGCACGCTGCTGGACACGGTGCTCGGCGAGCGGCGGATCGAGGGGCGCCACGGCGCGTTCGCCGGCCACGCCACAGGGGCGGTGGAGCTGGGGGATGCGCCGCGCGGGCCGGTGCGGATGATCGGCGCGGAGCAGTCGAATACGTCGATCGTGTTCGGCGACGCGCTGGTGATGAAGATCTACCGCAAGCTGGAGGCGGGGATCAATCCCGATCTCGAAGTCACGCGCTTCCTGGTCGAAAAGGCGGGCTTCCGCTCTGTCCCCGCGCTGGCCGGCTGGCTGGACTACACGCCCGCGGACGGCGCCGAGCCGCACGCGGTGGCCGGCGTCTACGAGTTCGTCCCCAACGGCGGCGACGCGTGGAGCGTGGCCCTCAAGGCGCTGGACCGCTATCTCTCCGCCGCCAGCCGAAGCGCCGCGGACCCCGATACGCTCAACGGCCAGGAGGCGATGCGGCGAATGGCGGGCGACTTCTTCCCCGCCGTCGCGCGGCTGGGCGAGACCACGGCGCGGATGCACCTGGCGCTGGCGTCGGTGGATGATGATCCCGCGTTCGCGCCCGAGCCGGTGGGCGAGGACGACGTGCAGCGCGCCATCGAAGGCTTCCGCAAGCAGGTGGATACCGTGCTGCACGACCTGGGTCGGCAGCTGGAGGCCATCCCCGGCTCGTTCAGCGCCAACGTGCGCGAGCCGCTGCGCGAGGTGGTGCGCGCCGCGCCGGACCTGCGCCACATGGCCGAGGACCTGCGCGCGCTCAGTGGCGAGACGGTAAAGATCCGCATCCACGGCGACTACCACCTGGGCCAGGTGCTGCGCGCCAACCAGAACGCGCCCGGCGGCAGCGAGTGGTACGTGCTGGACTTCGAGGGCGAGCCCGCAAAGCCGCTCGCCGACCGCCGGTCCAGGCAGACGGTGCTGCGCGACGTGGCGGGAATGCTGCGCTCGTTCAACTACGCCGTGCGCGTGGCCATGAACGAGTACAAGAGCGGCGACCTGCGGGTGCAGATGTCCGTCGAACGCTGGGCCGCCGCGTGGGAGCGCGAGGCGCGCACCCTCTTCCTGAACGCGTACGTCCGGACGGCGCAGGGCTCGCCCATCATCCCCAAGGACCCCGACGTGCTGGCGCGCGCGCTGGCCGTGTTCGAGCTGGAGAAAGCCGTGTACGAGCTGGGCTACGAGATGAACAACCGCCCCGACTGGCTGTGGGTGCCGCTGGAAGGGATCCGCGCCATCCTGGGAGGCCGCGCGTGAGGCCTCCCCTCATCTACAACCTCTTTCAGCGCCTGGTCGGGCCGACGACGCGCTGGGCGGAGCACGCCCGCCGTGCGCGGGAGATGGAGTTCGAGTGGCTGTACCTGAACCCGTGGCAGTACCCCGGGTTCAGCGGAAGCCTGTACTCCATCAAGGACTTCCATCGCCTCAACCCGCTCTTTCTCCCCGCGGGCGCGGACCCGGCGTCGCTGGAGCCGCTGCGCTACGCCCTGCGCCAGATCCGGCAGATGGGGATGAAGCCGGTGATGGACCTGGTCGTCAACCACACCGCCAAGGACTCGCCCCTCATCCAGGAGCACCCTGGCTGGTTCGTCTGGGAGAACGGCGAGGTCAAGAGCCCGTACGCGGTGGACCCCGACACCGGCCAGCGCACCGTCTGGGGCGACCTGGCCGACATCGACAACCTGACCACGCACGACCGCCGGGGGCTCTGGGAGTACTGGGCGCAGGTCGTCCGCGAGGCCGTGGAGCTGGGCTTCAAGGGCTTTCGCTGCGACGCCGCGTACAAGGTCCCCGCGGAGCTGTGGAGCTTCCTGATCCGCGAGGCCAGGGCGATCGACCGCGAGGTGGTCTTCTTCGCCGAGACGCTGGGGGCGCCGGTGCAGGACGTGGTCGCGCTCAAGTCCGCCGGGTTCGACTACTTCTTCAACTCCAGCAAGTGGTGGGACCTGAGCCAGCAGTGGGCACTGGACCAGCACGAGAAGTTCGGCCGCATCGCCCCCTCCATCGCGTTCCCGGAATCGCACGACACGCCGCGCATGGCGGAGGAGAGCGGCGGGCGCGAGGAGGTGCAGCGCCAGCGCTACGCCCTGGCCGCCGCGTTCAGCGCGGGGGTGATGATGCCCGTGGGCTACGAGTTCGGCTTTCGCAAGCAGGTGAACGTCGTCAGCTCCATGCCCACGGACTGGGAGCGCCGGCACTGGGACCTGCGCGCCTTCGTCACCCGCGTCAACCGCCTCAAGCTGGCGCACCCGCTGCTCCAGGGCGAAGGCCACCTGCGCGTGGTGGGCGACGTCTACGGCGACACGCTGGTGCTGGAGAGGACAACGGACGACGGCTCCGCGCGCGGATGGATCGTCGTCAACAAGGTGTGGGCGGAGCCGCGGGAGGTGGACTTCACCCGCTTCGTGGACGATGCGGACGGATATCGCCTCTTCCGCGTCTGCCGCGACGACGCGGCGGAAGACGGCGAGCCGGTGCCGGGGACGCTGATGATGGACCGCGCCGAGGTCGTCTACGTGCTTCCGGAGATGGAAGCGGCGGCGGATGTCTGAGTCCCCCGTAATCGGCGCGCGGGCCAGCGGCATCCTTCTCCATCCCACCTCCCTTCCCGGCCCCGGCGTGGGCGACCTGGGCGAGCAGGCGTTCCGCTTCGTCGACTGGCTGGCCGCCGCGGGGCAGTCGCTCTGGCAGACGCTGCCGCTCGTCGCGGTGAACGAGGGCGGCTCGCCGTACAACGCGCTCAGCGCCTTTGCGGGGAATCCGCTGCTCATCAGCCCGGCGGAGCTGCACCTGCACGGCCTGCTGCCGGCTGAAGACACCGCCGCGCCGGACCTGGACGACGACGATCTCGACTTTCCCGCGGTGATGCGGTGGAAGGAGAACGTCGTCCGCGCCGCGCACGCCCTGCTGGCCGACGACGAGGAGCTGCGCGGCGACTTCCGCGCCTTCCGCGACGAGGAGGCGGCGTGGCTGGACGACTACGCGCTCTTCCGCGCCCTGCGCGACGCGCACGGCGGCCGCTGCTGGGCCGAGTGGCCGGAGCCCCTGCGAGAGCGCCATCCCAACGCGCTGGAAGAGGCGCGGCACCAGCTGTTCGTGGAGATCGACCGCCACGCCTACGCGCAGTACCTGTTCGACCTGCAGTGGTCCGCCGTGCGCCGCCACGCCCACGCCCACGGCGTCCGCATCGTGGGCGACGTCCCCATCTTCGTCGCGTACGACAGCGCCGACGTGTGGGCGCACCCGGAGATGTTCGAGCTGGACGAGGAGCTGCGGCCCACGGTGGTCTCGGGCGTGCCGCCGGACTACTTCAGCTCCACCGGCCAGCGCTGGGGCAACCCGCTGTACCGCTGGGACGTGCTGGAGAAGGCGGGATACCGCTGGTGGATCCAGCGATTCCGCCGCACGCTGCAGATGGTGGACGTGGTGCGCATCGACCACTTTCGCGGCTTTGAAAGCTACTGGGAGGTCCCCGCGGCCGAGGACACGGCCATGCACGGCCGGTGGATGCCCGGCCCCGGCCGCGCGCTGTTCGACGCCGTGCGCCGCGAGCTGGGCGGACTTCCCGTGATCGCCGAGGACCTGGGGATCATCACGGACGAGGTGGAGGCGCTGCGGGACGATCTGGATCTGCCCGGCATGCGGGTGCTGCAGTTCGCCTTCGGGGGGGATGATCCCACGAATCCGCACCTGCCGCGCAACTACGTGCACAACGCCGTCGCCTACACCGGCACGCACGACAACGACACCGTGCTGGGCTGGTACGCCGACGCCGACGGCCACCAGCGCCGCGCCGTGGACGCGCTGACCGGCGGCGGCCGCGAGATGCACTGGCGGCTGATCGAGACGGTGCTGCAGTCCGGCGCCGGCTGGGCCATCGTGCCGCTGCAGGACGTGCTCGGCCTCGGCGGCCAGGCGCGGATGAACACGCCCGGCGTGGCCGAGGGCAACTGGGCCTGGCGCCTGCGCGAAGGCGAGCTGACGCCCGAGCTGGCCCAGCGCCTCGCGGACCTGGTCCGCAACACCGGCCGCGCGCCGGAGAAGGCGACACAGGAAGTGGAGCAAGCGCGGACGGATTGAGGTCCAGGCGCGCCGCGACGGACCCTCTCCCCCGCCCGGGCTTTCGAAGACGGCGGGGGAGAGGGCCCGCCCGCGGTACTGCCGTCAGGCGTCTGACGGCTCTTCGTCGCCGGACGACGCGCGCTCCTGCCGGACGCCGAAGAGGTGGCTCCGCGCCGCTTCCAGCGTCAGCCCCGCCTGCCGCACGAGCGCGGCTGCGTCGCCCCTGTGGCGCAGCAGCGCGATCAGCAGGTGCTCCGGCCCGATCCGCGGATGCTCCAGCTCATCGGATTCTTCCGCCGCAAGCTCCAGGATCCGCGTCGCCTCGGGCGTATACGCCAGCGCCCGACCCGCCTCGCGCGGGCCGGGGGCGCCAACCGGCGGCGGCAGCGCGGCTCGCACGCCGGAGCCCAGGCCCGCCAGGTCCACCCCGGCGCGCGCCAGGAGCCGCGGGAGCAGGGGATCGTCCGTGGACAGCAGCCCCAGCAGCAGGTGGCGCGGATCGACCACCCTGCTCCTGCGGACCAGCGCCTCTTCCCGCGCGGCGTCCAGCACGCGCATCAGGGATGGATCGTCGATCTGGAAGTCGGCTCTGCGGCGGATGAGTTTCATGTGTGCGGCTCCTGCGGATGTTCCGGTGCCGGCGGGCTCCGTCCCCACTCTCAAGCTCAGGCGCGAGGGGCCGCACGCGCAAGCCTCACGGCGCGCCGCCGATCGCCTTCCTGCCGCCCTGCCCCGGGCGCAGTTCCTGCAGCCCCCGGCGCGCGGACGTACCCGGTGCAGTGCGCCACCCTCCCCCGTCTGCATCACGTAACATCCATGGTCGAGAGCGAACGCGAAGGCACGCGCATACCGCGCGTGGTGCTGGTCACCGGCGGATCCGGGGGGCTGGGGAGCGCCGTCACCGGGGCGTTCCTGGCGGATGGATGGTGCGTGGCCGTCCCCACGCACTCCGCCGGCGGCTCCGACACCCTCACGGCCCTGGCCGCGCGCCATCCGGACCGCCTGACCTGGTTCGGCGCGGACCTGGCGACGGAGGCGGGCGCGGGAGAGGCGGTCGCGCGCACGGCGAGCTGGGGCGGGCGGCTGGACGCGGTCGTGCACACCGTCGGCGGATACGCGGGCGGCGCCCCCCTGCACGAGACGGCGGTGGATGACTGGGACCGGATGATGTCCATCAACCTCCGCAGCGCCTTTCTGGTCGCCCGCGCGGCGATCCCGCGGCTGGCGCTGGGCGGATCGCTGGTCTTCGTCTCGGCTCGCGCGGCGCTGAAGGGGCGAAAGGGGCACGCCGCGTACGCCGTCTCCAAGGCCGCGCTGCTCACGCTGACCGAGGCCATCGCCGAGGAGTACCGGGGCCGCGTGCGCGCCAACGCCGTGCTCCCCGGCACCATCGACACCCCCGCCAACCGCGCCTCCATGCCCGTCGCCAGGCACGACGCCTGGACCCCCCCCGCCGAGATCGCGCGGGTAATCCTGTTCCTGGCGTCCGGCGCCTCGGGGATCGTCAGCGGGGCGGCCGTGCCGGTGTACGGCGACAGCTGACCGGATGGAACGGCGCGGGGCTCTCGGGGCAACCTTGCACAATCTTTGCACAAGGTTGCCGCGTGCTCGCCGCCAGGAGGCGCGCGGGGCACATTCACCCATTGCACGACAGGGAAAACTGTATGAGATCGACTCGATTCTGGCCGCTGGCCGCGCTTCCGTTCGCGCTCGTCGCCTGCGGCGGCGGCGATGAAGCCGCCGAGGGCGACACCGGCTCCGCGGAGGTGATCACCGACACCACCACCAGCACGACCACCACCACTCCGATGCCCGCCGACACGGGGACGGCGGGCGCGCACTCCATGGGCAGCGCGGTGACCATGAACGCGGTGGGCACCTCCGGCGTCACCGGGCAGGCCCAGTTCATGACGCAGGGCGAGGGAACGATGGTGATGGTGAACCTGGCCGCCCAGGGCAACAGCACGCACAGCGGCCACATCCACACGGGCACCTGCGACGCGCCCGGCGCGGTGGTGGTGCCGCTGCAGGACGTCACGCTGGCGAACGGCGCCGGCAGCAGCAGCACCACCATCGAGGTGCCGCTGGCCACGGTGATGAACGGCCAGCACATCGTGGCCTACCACGCCGGATCCGGCGCGGACGCGGGCGCGCCCGTCGTGTGCGGCCAGATCCCCGCCCAGCAGGCCGGCGGCGCGATGTAATCCCAGATCCGGGAAAAGAATGTGACTTCCTGAGGAAGCGCACGCGCAGATCCTGGCGGCTGCACTTGACTCCGGCGCGCGACCGAAGGACCTCCTCTCGGCTGCGCAGGAGCCGGATCAGAACGCGGAACCAGCCCCTTCGTTCTGCTGGCGAGGTCCTTCGGTCGGCGCGCCGGATCCCTGGTCAAGGCAAGGTTCAGCGCGGCGCCTCCCTCAGGCTCAGGAAGTCATGCACTCTATTGCCGGATCTGGTATAATCCCGCCGGCTCCGCCGAGCCGATCGAAAAACGCCCCGGCAGCCGTTCTCGGCTGCCGGGGCGTTTTCAGGAGTCTCTACTTCTCGTAGTGGAAGCGGGCCTGCAGATACTCTACGTATTCGTCGGTGACCCGGTAGGTAAGGCGATGCTCCTCCGTTAGCCGGCGCGACCAGGTTTTCTCCAATCGCTTGAGCGGCTCCGGCTTTCCGCGCCCTTGGAACGGATCCCGGGCCACCAGGTCGACGAGCTTGAGCAGCCGCTCCGCGACCCTGGCATCCGACCGCACCCAGAACCGCAGATCCTCCAGGAAGTGTTCCGTAAATAACAACTGCCGCCGGGAGTCGGGTCCGGCGGCAGTCTTCGGCTCCACGGGCGGAGCGGGTCTGGAGCGTTTGCGCTTACTCAAGGCCAACCTCCGCCCGCAACTCGTCGAGCGTCATCACACGCCCACGCCCGGACACAACCTCGTCGTACGCATCCATCAACCGCCGCGCGTTCTCCGGCGAGCTGAACAGGTAGATGTGGTCGTTGCGGCTGGGCGGGCGCACGCGAAGGCCGAAAGAACGCCACACCAGGGATCCACGCTTTATTGACAGAGTCGACATGCGGATTCGCCTCGGGTGATTGCCTGAAGGATGCTTCATGCTTGCCTGTCTGTCAAGAGCGTCCAAATAGGTGCTCACGGCTGTCCCCAAGAGGGCGTTCCCTTGCGCGTAGTGGCGGACGGGAAGTGGTCACCCACCGCACATCCCTGGCCTACGTCCGGCTCGGAAGCGCGTCCAGCGACGCCTGCAATCCCGCCGCGAGCGCCGCGTCCCCGCTGACGAAGGCGGTCCACGACAGCTCCTGCCCCTTTCGCTTACCCTTCTCCACCACCTTTACCCCCTCGGGCGAGACGGTAACCATGTACGTCCTGCCGTCGATCTCCAGCTCGCGCTTGATCGGCTTGTCGAGTTTGGTGGCCATGGCGCGATCAACCCGCGGTGGCGGTCGCGCGCGGACGGCGCGACCGCTTGCGAGCGGGCCGCGCTTCCTGCTCGGCCGCCACGGCCCGGACTGCGGTGGGGACGGTCGCCTCGGATTCCGGACGCAGCTCCAGGTTCAGAAAGCACCCCACCGCCTCCGCATACCGCTGCAGCGTGGAAAGGCGAATGTTGTCCGCGTGGTTCTCCATCCGGCTGATCGCGGACTTGTGCGTGCCCAGCCTTCGCGCGACCTCCGCCTGCGTCAGCCCGGCCCGCTGACGCGCCGACAGCAGCATCACGCCGATTCTGAACGCCTGGAACCCGCGTTCGTACCCGTCGGCGAATTCAGGGTCCTCCACCGCCCACTTCGCCATCATGCGCCGCAGATCACTCATGTCCTTTCCTCCGCTCGTACTCGCGTCGCCGGTCCTGGGCCAGGCTGATCTCCGCCACCGGTACTTTCCTCGTCTTCTTCGCGAATCCGCTCACCAGCACGACGAGCCGCGGACCATCCAGAAAGCCAAGCAGCCGGAACGTATCTCCCGCATGCCGCACGCGTACCTCCCACAGCCCGCCCGTGCCCGGAAGCTTCTTGAAGAGCTGTGGCAAAGTTGTTTCCGCTCGCTCGATCAGGTCGAGCGCCGCGACGACCCTGTTCCTCGGTTTTTCCGGAAGCGACCCGATGAACTCCTCTACCGGAGAACGGCCGCTCCAGCTCCGGTAGTACAGAATCTCACGCATGAGAAGTTAACGTACATGTGAACCGGACGGAAGGGTCTCCACCGGTCGAAGTGAACGAAGTGGATTCGTATCACCGCCTGCCGCGGAGCCGCAAGGAGTGTCCCCAAGCCGGTTCGGACGCGGGCGAGAAAGGCGCGATTCGTCTGCGCCAGGGGCGGGAGATTGTGGACGGGATCGGTGCGTATGGACGCGAAGAAGCCCCGCCCGGAGCGTGTCCGGGCGGGGCTTCGTTCGTGTGGATCAGCAGGTCAGGTCAGAAGGCCTTGATCTGCTCGATGGCGGCGAGCACGTCCTCGGGCTCGGGGAGCGTGGCGCGCTCCACCTGCGGCGCGTAGGCCACCCACGTGTCCAGCGAGGCCACGCGCCTGACCGGCGCGTCCAGCCAGGGGAACAGCTCGTCGCTGATGCGCGCCACGATCTCGGCGCCGATGCCCCACGAGAGCGAGTCCTCGTGCGCCACGATCACGCGGTTGGTCTTCTTGACCGACTCGGCGATGGACTCCATGTCGAACGGCGACAGCGAGCGAAGGTCGATCACCTCGGTGCTGATGCCGTGCCGCTCTTCGGCCACCTTGGCCGCCACCAGCGACCGCTGCACCAGCGCGCCGCAGGCGATCACGGTCACGTCCGTCCCCTCGCGCACCTTCCTGGCCTTGCCGAAGGGGATCATGAAGTTGGGGCCGGGATACTGCCCCTTGTTGTACACCTGGCGGTACAGGTGCTTGTGCTCCAGGAACAGCACCGGGTCCTCGCAGCGGATGGCGGTGCGCAGCAGGCCGGCCGCGTCCACGGCGTTGGAGGGAAGCACCACGCGCAGGCCGGGGCAGTGCGCGAACAGGCTCTCGCCCGTCTGCGAGTGGTAGATGGAGCCGCCCTTGAGGTACCCGCCGTACGTGGTGCGGATGACCACCGGCGCCGTGAACGTGTTGTTGCTGCGGTAGCGCATGGTGGCCAGCTCGCCGCGAATCTGCATCATCGCCGGCCAGATGTAGTCGAAGAACTGGATCTCGACCACGGGCTTCAGGCCGCGCACCGCCATCCCGATGGCGCGGCCCACGATGTTGGCCTCGGCCAGCGGCGAGTTGAACACGCGCGTGCCGCCGAACTCGCGCTGCAGCCCGGCCGTCACCTTGAACACGCCGCCCTTGCCCTTGACCTCGTCCAGCAGCTCCTCGCGGCTGGCGTCGGCCACGTCCTCGCCAAAGACCACGATGCGCGGGTCGCGGCGCATCTCGTCGCGCAGGGTGGCGTTGATCAGGTCGACCATCGTGGTCTCGTTCCCCGACGGCCGGGGATCGTCCTCGGTGTCGAACTGCTCCGCGGTGGGGTCCACGTCGGGCGAGAACAGGTACAGCGTGGCCGTGGACGGGTCCGGCTG
Source organism: Longimicrobium sp. (assembly GCA_036379135.1). Classification (GTDB taxonomy): domain Bacteria; phylum Gemmatimonadota; class Gemmatimonadetes; order Longimicrobiales; family Longimicrobiaceae; genus Longimicrobium. Next base: position 24,392 of record DASUVG010000157.1, on the reverse strand, counting down.
CGGCGACTGCAGCGCCTCGTCCGTGGCGCGCTGCACCTCGGCGTTCACGTCGGCCTCCACCTCGGCCAGCATCTCCTCGGTGGCCAGCCCCAGCTCCAGCATCCGCGCCGCGGTGCGGGTGATGGGGTCGCGCGCGGCCTCTTCGGCGCGCATCGCCTCGGTCTTGTAGAACTTCTCGTCGTCCGAGAGCGAGTGGCTGTACGGGCGGATGACCTTGGCGTGCACCAGCGCGGGGCCCTGGCGGCTGCGGGCGTACTCCACCGCGCGTCCCATCACCTCGTGGCTCTCCCACACGTCGGTGCCGTCGCAGGTCTGGATGTACAGCCCCGGAAAACCCGTCACCAGCTTGCTGATGCTGCCGCCGGCCGTGTTCACCTCCACGGGGACGGAGATGGCGTACTCGTTGTCCTCGACGATGTAGACGACGGGGAGCTTGAGGTTGCACGCGGTGTTCAGGCTTTCCCAGAACTCGCCCTCCGACGTGGTTCCGTCGCCGGTGGTGACGAAGACCACCTCGTCGCCGTGGGCGCGGGTGCCCTCCACCAGCGCCTCGCCCATCTTCTGCGCGCGGACGCCGGCCTCGGCGGTGCCCACGGCCTGCAGGAACTGCGTGCCGGTGGGCGACGAGGTGCTGACGATGTTGAGCTTTACGTGCCCCCAGTGCGACGGCATCTGCCGCCCGCCGGACGAGGGGTCGGCCTCGGCCCCCACGGCCTGGAGCATGTGGTCCAGCGCCGTCATCCCCAGCGCCAGGCTGTAGGCGCGGTCGCGGTAGTAGAAGTAGAACCAGTCGTAGGCCGGGCGGCCGTGGGCGGCGGCGGCCACCTGGATGCCCTCGTGACCGGCGCCGGATATCTGGAAGAAGATCTTGTTCTGCTGCTTGAGCTGGATCTCCTTGTCGTCCAGCCGCCGGGCCAGCAGCATGGTGCGGTAGAAGCCCAGCACGGTCTCGCGGTCCAGCGCGGGGGCCGCGGCGGGCGCCTGGGGCTTCTTCTTGGTCGTGGTCGCCATGGGAGGTCGCGATTGTCGCATCAGTACGCCGCGGTGCGCGTCGTCCACGCCCGCGAAAACCCGAACAACCTAACCCCGGAGCATGACCGGGGCCAGTGGAGCGGGGGGAGTGCCGACCACCGGTCAGTTTCCCGACTCGTCCTCCCGGATCAGGCGCACGAGCTCGGCCGCGAGCACGGGCACGTGCTCGCAGGCCACGGTCCAGACGAGGTCGTAGTCGATGCCGAAATAGCCGTGGACCAGGTTGTCGCGCATCCCCGCCATGGAGCGCCAGGCGACCTGCGGAGCACGCTTCCGGATCTCGTCGGGAATGTTCTTGGCCGCCTCCCCGATGGTCTCGATGCTCTTCACGAGCGCCCGACGCGCCCGGGGATCCACGAGAAACTCCTCCTTCGTGAGCACCCGCACCTCGGATCGCAGGTACTCGGCCTCGTCCAGCATGTGGCGCAGGCTCTCAAGCGGCGAGGGGGACATGCTCCGCTTCCTGGAGGATGTGCGGTCCGATGTGCGGGCTGAGGCTGTCCCGCGTGACGACCTGCACCTTGCGCCCCAGAACCTCTTCCAGCAGGAAGACGAGACCCATGAAGCTGTCGAGGGTCTTCCGGTCATCCTCGAAGTCCACGAGCAGGTCCACGTCGCTCCCGCTGCGCTGCTCGCCGCGGACAAACGAGCCGAAGAGCGCCAGTCTCCGAACGCCCAGCGCACGGATACGCGCCGACTCCGCCGAGATCCGCCGCAGCACGTCCGACTTGTTCCGCGCGACGGGAAAGCCGCCGCTGCCCAGCGTGTGACCTCCCTGGGCGAGCAGCGCGCGCGTGCCGTCCCGCAGCAGCTCGATCAGCTGCTCGCGACGCACGGCGGGATGACGTTCGATGAACTCCTCGATGGACCATCCTCCCTCGAGGGCATCGAGAAACGCCTGCACGGGAACCCGGGTCCCCGCGAAAACCGGCGCCCCGTTCATGATCTTCGGATCGCTCTGGATCACGGTTCCTTCGTCAAGCACCGTCGACCGTGCGTCATCCATCGTCAGTACCTCGTTTGATGGGGAAGCCGCCTGAAGGCTAATCCGCTCCGCGCGCGCCGTCCAGCCCATCCGGTTCCAGGACCTGCAAGCCGCGTCCCCTCGCGGCGAGCACCAGCAGGGTCAGCACCACCACCAGCGCGGCGAGGGCCAGCCAGCCGTCCACCAGCTTTCCCGTGCCCCAGAACCACGGGTCCGCGTCCGGCGCGCGGCGGGTGGTAAAGCCGTAGAACTTGAGCCAGAAGATCCACCCGGCGTGGATGCCGATGGAGGCGGAGAGGTCGCCCGTCCACTGGTACGCCAGCCCCAGGATCACCCCCGCCAGCGTCAGGCTCAGCAGCGCGGGGAACAGCGTCCGCACCTCCGTCATCCCCGCCAGCATCGTGGGGAGCACGCGCAGGCCGGAGAGCCAGTCCACCGCGGGCGGGTTCTCCGCGCGCGCCATGAAGTGGGTGATGGCGTACACCGCGCTGCTCACCGCCAGCGCGGCGGGCCAGCGCATGGCCCGGCGCAGGGTGCCGAACATGGCGCCGCGAAAAAGCAGCTCCTCGATCACCGCCACGATCAGCGCCGTGGCCAGCACGCCCAGGAGCTGCCCCGCCAGCTCGCCCGGCGAGCGCGGCTTGATCATCCGCCCGCCGGCGAGCAGCGTGACGGCGCACACGGCCGCGAGGGAAAAGAAGCCCAGGGCGAACGCGGCCGCGAAGCGCTTCCAGCGGATGAAGCCGGGCGGCATCCCCACGTCGCTCCAGCGCCGCACGCCCGCGCCGCGCACGAAGAACGGCAGCCCCAGCAGCGCGACGATCAGCAGCCCGCGGTTCACGTACCGCGCGAACGGCATCCGCGCCGCCGTCTCCAGCGCGGGGATGGACGGCGCGAGCGCCTGGATGGCGTGGTACAGCCACGGCGCCAGCAGCGCGCCGCCCGCGAACACGGCCAGCAGGTACAGCGCGAGCGCCGGCACGGGGCGTCCGGTGCGCGGCTGCGGAGCGTCCCCCGAGGTCGTCAGGGCTGGCGTCATCACGTTTCCTGAAAGTCGTCACCGATCCATGCGCCGGGCAGCCAGGGCGCGGAACGCGCGATGCTCGCCGCCGTGCCGTCGCAGGGCAGCCCTCGCGGTGTGTATCCGCGTTTGTTCGGGAGCGCCTTACCCGCCATCGCCGCACCAGACACAGCCCGCGCTTCCACCTGATGCGCGTCCTTTCCGGGGCCTGCCCCCGCTCGAAAGCCGGATGCGCGGAGTCGGGCAGGTGGCGGTTCCGCGAGCCGTCGCGCATCCGGCGAGTTCGCGGGATCGCGCATCAGGAGCCCGGCGGCGGGTTGCGCGGCGCTCCGGCGGCATCCGGCTCACTGCCGCCCGTGCCACTCCCCCAAGACGCGGACGGCCCCGCTGCCGCGCCGACAGCGTCAGGCCACCCCCCGCATCAGCTTCCCGCGGGCGCCTGGAGAAGGCAGCAGCCGTGCGGGCCGGCGGGTGGCGCCGAATCTATCGTGATCGACACGACGCGTCGACAGCATGCCTCGCGGTGCATCGACCGGAGACGAGGAGATTCTGGCGCGTTACGGGATGGTGGCACGATGCTCGCGGCGCGGCGTGGCTTCGCATGTTCCCGATCCACGAACCCAGGAGAACCGCATCCATGCAGAAGCTGAAGCTGAACGTCGAGACGCTGAAGGTGGAGACCTTTGCCGCCGCGACCGGCGATGACGAGCAGGGAACCGTTGTGGCGCACAGTGGATGGACGAACTGCGGCGGCCTTACCTGCCTGATGTCCCTCTGCCCCGACTGCGGCGGCACGGGAACGAAGTAGCTCCCGCGAAAATCCGCGCGAGGCCCGGCCGCCCACGGCCGGGCCTCGGCCGTTCCCCCGGACCCGTTCGAACGCCGGCGCGCAACGCCGCTCTACCCCAAGCGGCGTATCACACCCTATCTTGCGCCGTATCACCGTTCGTTCCAACGCCCACGCCACCCCGCAACCGCCCGGTGCACACCGCCGCCACGGAGGGCATCCACCGCATCTCCACCCCCATGCCGGGACGTCCGCCGCAGGTGAACGCCTACCTGGCGGAGTGCGGGGACGGTGGATGGATGCTGGTGGACGGCGGGCTGAACACCGACGAGGCGTGGGCCGCGCTGGACGCCGGCGTGCGCTCCGCGGCGGGTGGATGGGACCGGGTGGCCGTGCACGTGGTGACGCACATGCACATGGACCACGTGGGCCTGGCGGCGCGGGCGAAGGAGGCGTCCGGCGCGCCGGTGCTGACCGGGCGGCTGGACGCGGAGCGGATGGCGCACGCCGCCGCGCACCCGGACGACGAGGCGGCGTATCGCGCCGCCCTGCTGCGCCGCTGCGGCGCCCCGGACCAGATGGTGCGCGCGGTGGAGGAGCTGCAGCGGAGCGCCCGCCCGTTCACGGCGACGCTCCCCTTCGACGGGGTGCTGGACGGCGACGAGGGCGACGTCCCCGGCGCGGCGGGATGGCGGTTCGTGTGGACGCCGGGGCACACGGCGGGACACGTCTCCCTCTTTCGCCCCGCGGACCGCGTGCTGGTCGCGGGCGACGCCGTGCTGCCGCGCATCACTCCCACGCTGGGCGTGAACCGGCAGCGCGCGGACCCCGTGGGCGACTACGCGGCGGCGCTGGCGCGGCTGGAGGCGCTGCATCCGTCCCTCGTCCTTCCCGGCCACGGCGAGGCCCCGGAGGACGGCGTGGGGCGCATCCGCGAGCTGCGCGCGGCGGCGGATGCGGAGACGGAGACGGTGCGCGCGCTGCTGGGCGCGGAGCCGCGCAGCTGCTGGCAGGTGGTGGACGCGCGCTACCCGGGGCGCGAGATGCCGCCCTCCACGCGCATGCTGGCCCTGCGCGAGACGCTGGCGCACCTGGACCGGCTGGCCGCCGCCGGGCGCGCGCGGGTGCACGAGGACGCCGGCGGCGCGGCGCGGTTCTTTCCGGGCGCCGACGGCGCGCCCGGAGTGGCGGAGCAGACGAGAGGGGGGAGCTGAATGTCGCGCATCCTGTGGGTGCTGGTGTTTCTGCTGGCGGCGGTGCTGCTGGTGCGCCCGCTTCGCGAGCGCGCACGTCCGCAGATCGAGTACGTGCTGAGCCCGGTGTACCGGTGGGAGGCCAGGAACCGCGTGCACGAGATCCAGCGCGTGCTGGAGGCGGAGCGTTCGCAGGGCGGCACCCTGCCGCGGCCGCGGGAGTTCAACCAGTTCCTGGCCGTGCGCGAGGGCGCCCAGGCGGCGCTGGACCCGTGGAACGAGCCGTACTTCCTGGTCACCACCCGCCGCACCTTTCGCGTGGGGTCCTCCGGGCCCGACCGGCAGCGCAACACGACCGACGACATCCTCTCCGAGGTGCAGATGATCGCCCCGCCGGCCAAGGGCCGGCGTTGACGGGAGCCACAGCGCACGGAACAGCTATGCTCAAGGTGGGGCTGACGGGGAACATTGCCGCGGGCAAGTCCGCCGTGGCCGACGTGTGGCGCGGCATGGGCGCCACCGTGGTGGACGCGGACGAGCTGGCGCGCCGCGCGGTGGAGCCGGGCACGCCCGCGCACGCCGCCATCGCCCGCGAGTGGGGCACGTGGGTGCTGGAGGACGGCGGCGCGCTGGACCGGGCGGCGCTGCGGCAGATCGTGTTCGCCGACCCCGACGCGCGGGCGCGGCTGGAGGGGATCGTGCACCCCGCCGTGGCCGCGCTGCGCGACGAGGAGTACCGGGTGGCGCAGTCGCGCGGCGAAAAGCTGATCGTGGCCGACATCCCGCTGCTGTTCGAGGTGGGGATGGTGGACGACTTCGACGTGGTGGTGCTGGTGGATGCGCCCGAGGAGGTGCGGCTGCGGCGCATCGTGGCCGACCGCGGGCTGGACGAGGACGAGGCGCGCCGGATGGTGGCGGCGCAGATGCCCTCCGAGCTCAAGCGCGCGCGGGCGGACGTCACCATCAGCAACAGCGGCACGCTGGGCGACCTGCAGGACATGGCGCGCGACGTGTGGCGCAGCCTGGTGCGGCGCGCGGAGGAGCGTGACTGAGCGCCTGCTGCGGGTGGACATGCACGTGCACACCCGCGCCTCGTACGACTCGCTGAACGACCCCGACGGCATCCTGGCCGCCATGGAGGCGCGCGGCATCGACCGCATCGTCGTGGCGGACCACGACGAGCTGGACCTGGCGCTGCGGATGCAGGCGCGGGCGCCGGACCGCGTGATGGCCGGCGAAGAGGTGCGCACGGCCGAGGGGCCGGACCTGATCGGCATCTTTCTCACCGAGCGCATTCCCCGCGGCACGCCGCTGCGCGAGACGGCGGAGCGCATCCGCGCGCAGGGGGGCGTGGTGTACGTGCCGCATCCCTTCGACGTGCGGCGGCGCGGCGGCGGCGAGCACCACCTGGCCGCCATCGCCCACCTGGTGGACGTGGTGGAGGCGCACAACGCGCGCACCTGGGGCACCGGCGTGAACGAGGCCGGCGAGGCGTGGGCAAGGGCACGCGACCTGCCGCTGGGCGCCGGCAGCGACGCGCACACGGCGGGGGAGATCGGCACGGCGTACGTGGAGGTGCCGGCGTTCGAGCCGAACCGCGCCTCGTTCCTGGCCGCGCTGCGGGCGGGGCGGGTGGCGGCGCGGGGCACGTCGTCGCGGGTGGTGGCGGCGTACTCGGCGTACGCGCGCGTGCACCACACCGTCTTTCGGGGCTGACCGAACAGCGAACTGGGGGATGATGACGATGAAGCGGATGCTGCTGGTGCTGGCGCTCCTGGCCGCGGCGGGATGCGGCGGCGGAGAGGGTGAGGGCCGCCCCCCGTCCGCCGATCCCGGCCAGGGCGCCGCCGCCGACAGCGCGCAGAAGGACAACACCGGCCCCGAAGGCGCCCGCACCGGGGGCTGACGACGGCGATTTGAACGCGGAGTTCGAATGGGAATATAGAGAGGACGCGGATGAGGTAATCATCTGCGTCCTCTCTCGTTTTGAGAACGGGGCCGGGGGAGCTTCGCGACGAATGCCGAAGAGGAGCGGCGGATGTCCTCGACTGCTTCTTTTTCTGCCGGGTTCGCCCGTGAAACCGCCGTTCCCGCGTGAAAGAGAGTGCCCGGCCCCGAGACGAGACTCGGGGCCGGGCGGGGGAAGACTGCGGGTGGGGTAGACGGGGGAGTATGGAGGGAAGCCGGGCCCTCAGGCGCCGGCGAGGGGGAGCGTAAAGATGAAGGTGGAGCCCTGGCCGGGCCGGCTGTCGACGGTCATGGTGCCGCCGTGGGCTTCCACGATGGCGCGGCTGATGGCCAGCCCCAGCCCCGCGCAGCCGCGGCACTTGCCGCCGGTCCAGAAGCGCTCGAACACGTGCGGCAGGTTCTCGGGAAGGATGCCGACGCCGGTGTCCGCCACGGAGAACACCGCCTGGCCGTCCGCGGCCCGGGCCGAGAGAGTGATGGTGCCGCCCGCGGGCGTGTGGCGCACCGCGTTGGCGATCAGGTTGGCGAACACCTGGTGCACGCGCTGCTCGTCCATCATCGCCGTCAGCGTGGGGGACGACGAGACGGCCAGGGTGATCCCCTTCTGCTCCGCGACCGTGCGGTAGACCTCCCTGGCGCCGTGCAGCAGCACGCCCACGCGGACGGGCTGGGCCGAGACGGAGAAGTGCCCCGCGTCCATCCGCGACAGGTCCAGCAGGTCCGCCGTCAGCCGCCGCATGCGGTCCGCCGACTCGGCGATCACGGCCAGCTGCCGGCGCTCGGGAAGGAGCGACGGATCCGCCGGCCAGGCGCGAAGGAGCGCGCCGCTGGCGATGGAGATCACCTGCAGCGGGCCGCGCATCTCGTGCGACACCGCGGCCAGCGCCTGCTCGCGGCAGCGCGCCTCGGCGCGGGCCTGCAGGAAGAGGCGGGCGTTGTCCAGCGCCACGGCGGTGGAGCGGGCCACGCTCTCCGCCAGCCGCACGTCCTCGGCGTCCAGGCCGCGCGCGGCGCCGGTGGTGCCCAGGGTCATCACCCCCAGGGTGCGGCCGCGGGCGCGCAGCGGCAGGCAGGCAAAGGCGCGAAAGCCCTCCGGCATCGCGTCGCCGTCCAGCACCACGGCCGCGCCTTCGCGGGCCACGCGCTCGGCCAGCGCCGGAGCGCCGTCCGGCATCCACCCGCCGCGGCGCGCGGGGCCGTTGTGCACCACGGCGCCGGTCTCCAGCGTGCCGTCCTCGCGCAGCAGGTCCATGCGGACGAAGTCGGCCAGCCCGGGCACCAGCAGGCACCCCAGCCGCGACAGCAGGTCCGACGTGCCCCCGGCCAGCGAGTCCGGCGACGCCTCCAGCAGGTCGCCCACCGCCGCCACCAGCCGCGACCGGCGCTCCAGCGCGTCCACCCGCACCAGGGCCAGCTGCTCGGCCAGCCGCAGCCGGTCGTTTGCGACCGAAAGGTCTCTCAGCGTCAGGGCGTCGACGATGCGCGGCGCGGCGGCGGCGGGGAGCGGCAGCTCCACGGCCAGCCTGGGCGCGTCGAGCACGCGGCGAAGAAGCGGGTCGGCGGCCAGCTGCGTCCAGCGCGGCGCTGGCGGCTGGGGCGTGGGGTGCCGCGCCAGGAGGAGCAGTCCCAGGCGGGCCTGCAGGATGTCGCGGGCCGCGGCGATGGGGGCGGCAAAGGAGTCGGCCGTGTCGTGGCGGCGCGAAGGGCGGGGACGACGGGTGGTGCGCATTGCGGGTAGCCTCGGTCCAGCGGTCTGGGGGGACTCTTCCGATCGCGTTCCCGGCTGCACCGCCCTTCGTCGGGCGGAGGGCGCCGGGCTCCGGTCGCGATCCTGGTCCAAAGCTACTCCGGGGTGCTCAACGCAATCGTCCATCCACATCAACCTTCCTATCAACCAATCAACCTTCTATTCTGCAACGACTTGCGCAGGAAACACCCGAGCCTTCCACTCCTCTTCGGAGGTTGATACCGCCCTCCTTGCCGCGCGCGTGATCGCGTCACTCACCCTGCTGTCCTGTTACGAGGACACGTATCAGCCCGAGTGGAAGGGAGCCAGAGCCGCTGGACGCGGGTTTCAGGATCGAGCATCCATCGTCCTCGGAAACGAAGCCCGTGGGAGGGGAGTTATGTTATACCAGCTCCGGGAAAAGAATGTGACTTCCTGAGGGAGCGCACGCGCAGATCCTGCCGGCTGCACGGACTCCGGTGCGCGACCGAAGGACCTCCTCCCGGTTGCGCAGGAGCCGGATCAGGACGCGGAACCAGCCCCTTTGTTCTGCTGGCGAGGTCCTTCAGTCGGCGCGCCGGGTTCCCGGTCAAGGCAAGGTTCAGCGCGGCGCCTCCCTCAGGAAGTCATGCACTCTCTATTGCCGGATCTGGTATTGGAGACCGTTCGGTCTCAGTTGAAACAGGCCGGAATGAGAAGCGGCCCGCCGGAGTGTCCGGCGGGCCGCTGCAGCGTGCGTAGAAAAGACGTCAGGAGATGGAGCGCCGCAGGCGGGCGTCGCCGCCGGACCAGAGCGTGGACAGGGCACTGCGCCAGCGCGCGGCCGTGGCGGCGTCGCGGCGGCTCGCGGCGAGCTGGGCGCGCAGGCGCATGGCCCGCAGCAGGCCGCCCGTCTGGTCGATGCGCGTGAGCACAGTCGGCGGCACCGCCTGCAGCCCCAGCAGCGCGCGGTCCAGCTCCTCCAGCGCCCGGGCCGTGTCGCCCAGCGCCAGGTGCAGCTCCGCCTCGGGATAGGCAAAGTCCAGCGTAAGGTCGCCGACGCGGCGGGCGCCGCGCCCCTGGGCCAGCGCGGCCAGCCGCGCCCGCGCCCCCGCCGCGTCGCCGCGGGCCAGCATCTGCTGCATCTCCACCACGAAGTCCGGCATCTCCAGCGGCGCCGCGCGCACCCGCGCCACGTTGCCGCCAAACGACAGCCGCCGCGACCCGTTGAGCACGGCCGCGCGCACCTTTACCCGCTCCGCCGGATCCACCCAGGCGTCCACCAGCCGCGCCAGCGCCGCCTCGGCCTCGCCGGTCTCCGGCTCCAGCCCCAGCCCGGCGAGCACCAGCGCGTCCGCCGCCGCCAGCGCCACCTGGTTGGGCACCGTGACGTACTCGCCCTGCGGCGTGTTGAACTTGGTCTCCGGCACCGCGGCCCGCAGCAGCGTGAGGGCCTGCTCCACCCGCCCCACCAGCAGCGCCAGCGGCGCCAGCGACTGCGCGTCGCGGGGGCCCGGGCTGCGCCACTGCTGCAGCACCGAGTCCGCCGAGGCCCGCGCGCGGCGAAAGTCCTCCGCCCGCAGCCACAGCCGCACCTGCACGATGGCCAGCCGCAGCCGCTGATCCGGGTCCGCCGTCAGGGTGCGGGCGCGGGCCAGCGCGCCAAAGGCGGAGGGCTGGCCCTCGGCCACGTCGCGCAGCTGCCCCAGCGCCTCCAGCGCCAGCGCCAGCGCCTCGTGGGCGTCCGCGCTCTGCGGAAAGGCGCGGGCCCAGTCCAGCGTGATGGCGCGCAGCTCCTCGCGGTTGTGCTGGCTGGCGGCGCGGCGGCTGGCGGGCACCGTCTCCGCGCGCACCGCGGCCACCGCCTCGATGGGCCAGGGGACGAACGCCAGCGTGTCGCCCGCCAGCGAGGGGTAGGCCGCGAAGCCGCGCACCGCGGTGCCCTCCTGGCGGTAGCCCGTGCGCAGCATCGACTCGTCCGTGCGCAGCAGGTCGTTCAGCCGCGCGAACCCCGCGCCGCGAAACGCCAGGTGCGAGGAGGGGATGGTGCGCAGGGCGCGGCTGTACGCCTGGACCGCGCGGTGGTAGCTGCTCTGAAAGCGCCAGCCGGAGGGGCTGCGGGCGTCCGGCACCACGATCTGGTCGTCGCGGGTGCACTCGCCCATCCCGAACCACGCCGCGAAGTCGCTGCTGTCGCGCGCGACCAGCCGCTCGTACACGGCGCAGGCGTCCGGGTAGCGCTCCTCCCCCAGCGCGACCAGCGCGCCCGCCAGCAGCCGCTCGCGGGTGGAAAGCTCCGCGCTGTCGGCCAGGGCGCGCGCCGCGTTCATCCGCCAGTGCACGTTGTCGGTGAACCCGCCCCACGCCACCGCCTGCGCCAGCCACAGGTGCGCCGCCGCGTACCCGGGGTCCAGCGCCACGGCGCGCTGCAGCTCCGTCCCCGCGCGCGCCAGCTCCCACCGCGACATGGCCAGGCGTCCCCGCTGGTACGCCTGCCACGCCGCCAGCGACGTGGTGCCCGACGCCTCGCCCGCGTCGCCCGTGCGCCCCAGCAGCGACCACGCCAGCGACCCGAAGCTGGCCGAGATCCCGCGCAGGTCGCGCCCCACGCGGATGGTCCCCGCCTGCACCGGGTCGCCGCTGCGCGTCACGTCGTACAGCGCCGCGCGGACCAGGATGCTGTCGCCCAGGGGCGTGATCTCCCCCCACACCAGCTTCCCCGCCCCCGCCGACCGCGCGATGCGCCGCGCCTCGCGCAGGCTCTGCGGCGGGCCGCTGCGGGAAAGCAGGTCCCGGGTGCGCTGCGCGTCCACAAGCCGCAGGTCCGTCCACCGCGAGAGCGCGTCGTGCAGCAGCAGCTCCGCCTGGTCCGGCGTCACGGGCGAGGCGCCGCGCTGGGCAAAGGGGAGGACGATGTAGACGGACGCGTTCACCCCCTCCGCCCCGCCCCGCTGCCGCGACGCCACCATCCCCGCCACCACCGCGGCCAGGACGGCGAACAGCGCCAGCGCCGGCGCGAGCCAGCGCGGGCGGAGAACGGGCGCGGCGGCGGGCCCCGGCGCCGTCCGCGGCTCCGCGGCCGGCGCCGCCTCCGCCGGCGCGGCGACGGCCGCCTCCACGGGCGGGGCCTGCACCGCCGTGGCCACCGCCTGCCCGCCGGGGGCGGCGGCGAAGGTGGGCATGGGCGCGGGCTCCGGCGCGCGCGGCACCTCGCGCAGCCGGCGCGCGAACGCCTCCACGGCGGCGTCGGGCTCGGCCTCCATCTCCGCCCGCATGAGCGCCGCGTGCGCGGTGGCGTGGCGAATGGCGGCCGCGCGCTCGCCCCCCGCCTCCAGCGCCTGCATGGTGCGCAGGGCGATGCGCGAGCTGAAGGGATCGTGGCGGGCCAGCTGCTTCCACCACTCCGCCGCGCCCAGGTAGTCGCCCTCCGACTCGCGCCCCTCCGCCAGCTGCTCCAGGGCGCGGGCAAAGGCCCGGGCGTGGCGGTCGCGCTCCTCCTCGGCCCAGCGCTCGAACTCCGGCGCGTCCGACACCACGAAGCCGTCCAGGAACGGCCCCCCGTACGCCGCCACCGCCCGCTCGGGATCGTCCGCCTCCAGCGCGGCGAGAAAGTCCGCCAGGTCGCTGCGCACCGAGGCGGGGTCCAGCGCCAGCTCGTCGCCGGCGGAGACGAACATGTCCTCGCCCACCGCCTTGCGCAGGATGTACAGCGACTCGGAGAGCAGGTGTCGCGCGGCGTCGCCCGGGTGCTCGGGCCACAGGTAGCCGATCAGCCGCTCCCGCCGCACCATCCGCCCGCGCGCCGAGGCCAGGAGCGCCAGCAGCGCCAGGCGGCGCCGGTGCACGGCGCGCCCGGTCACCGGCACCCCGCCGCGCTCCAGCGCGGCTCCCCCCAGCACTTTCAGCACGAACATGGGCAGGTTGTCGGGCGGGTTGACGGCCGCGGGAAAGAAGGTTGAGCGGGTGCCCCCATACTGTACCCGCAGCGGGGCCGGCGCAAGCGCGGCACGGGCGCCGGAATCACGAAAACCCCGTGAACCGGCGGAAGGCGATGGGCGCCCCGCACCCGGCACCGCCAGCGGCGATCCGGCGGCCGCCGGGGTGCGGGTAGCAGGTTGAAACAGTTTGTTTTATCCGGCACACGGTGTAGGTTGCGCGCATCCCGCGCGCCCTTATCCCCGGTGCGCCGGTCCCCGGGACTCCCCGCCCCTCGCGGCGCGGACCCGTCCCATCACCCCCATGGAGGGATACCACGATGCCTACTTCACTGGCAGGACGCTCCGGCGCGGCCCGGCTGGGCAGCCGCCTTCTGCTCGCGCTGGCGCTGTGCGCCTGCGGCGGCGACACCCCCGGCGAGGACGGGGGCGCCGGCGCGGCCCGGCCGGCCGACTCCACGGCCGCCTCCACCGCCGCGGCGGCCACCGACACCTGCACGGGCCCGCCGCCGGCGTTTGCCATGAGCGTGCTCAACGGCCCCTGGCAGGGGATGCTGGACTCGCTGAACGCGCACGGCGTGAGCTTTCCCGACACCGCCGGCAACGACACCACGGCGACCGTCAAGCTGTGCCAGCACTGCGACTCGGTGCGCGTGGAGATCCGCTCCAGCAACCTCACCCCCTGCCTGAAGCCCACCGACCTGCAGGGGGAGGGGCGCCGGATCACCGGCCTGTTCATCGTCCACGACACCTTCCCGGCGCAGCGCGGGTGGGACACCCTGTACCCGGGCGACACCCTGTTCGCCTTCGCCAACGCCATCGCGGGGCCGGCCACGCTGGTGTACAACCAGAACGGGAGCGGCAACCCGTCGCCCTCCACCGCATGGATGTTCTGGTACTGCCAGGACGGGCACTCCGGCGGCAAGACGGCGCAGGCGAAGTGGCGGCCCCGCAGGCCGCGGGCCGTCCCCGGCAATGGCAAGCAGCAGGAGGAGGACGACGGCGGGGGCACCTACGGGTGGATGGCGTGCGCCAGCGGCTGCTGCCAGTTCTACACGCCCCCGCCCAACGCCGAGATGGGGCAGACCACTCCGCCGCAGGCCAACCCCAGCGCCCCCGACTCGCTGGGGACCAAGCGGCCCACATGGTGCAACGCCCGCTGACCCCGTCCCGCACCCGGAACCGCCCCGCGCCCGCGGGGCGGTCTCCGGCGGAGTCCGCCGGCGCGCGGCCGGAATAAAACCGTTTTCGGCCGCGCCGCGCACCGGGAGACATCGCCCGAAAATCCCGCCGGCCGCGGGATGCATCTCCCCGGCAGCACTCCGCCGGGCTCCGCAACGGATCGGGCGGGGCCCCAGGACGGGGCACGGCGTTCCCCTTTCGGAGCCCTTCCGTCCCCGGACGGGAACCGGGCGGCGCGTCGCGGACGGGCGCCGGGGATGACGCGAAGGCGCCGGCGAACCGGTTCACGCCACGTCGGTAAGGTTGCATCGCTCCGTTGCAAATGCAACGTTTCGTTGCGGCACAACGGGATGCGCCGTCCCGCTGAAAATCCCGAAAACCCGCTGGCGGCGCCGAAGACCCGCGCCGCGGCGCCGCGGTTCGGCCCTTGCGCCGTGCGCGGACCCGGGACGGCGCCGCGCGCCGCCCGCCGACACCTCCACCCCGGTCCTTCCCCGTGAGCCGAAAGCTTCTGCTGGTCGACGACGACCCCTCCATGCTGGTGGCGCTGGAGTTCCACTTTCTCCGCTCCAACTTCGAGGTGCGCACCGCCGCCAGCGCCGAGGAGGCGCTGGGGATGCTGCACGAGTACCGCCCCGACGTGGTGCTCACCGACGTGCAGATGGACGGCATGAGCGGCCTGGAGCTGCTGGACGCCGTCAACCGGGGAATGCCGGAGGTGGACGTGATCGTCATCACCGGCTACGAGGACATGCGCACCACCATCGACGCCATCCGCAACGGGGCGTACGACTACCTGGTCAAGCCGGTGGACGTGGACCAGCTGGAGCTGGTGGTGAACCGCTGCCTGCGCGACCGCGCCGCCCGCCGCCGCGGCGCCGCGGCGGCCCCCGAAGGCGCGCCCGCGCCGGAGCGGATGGACGCCGGCGTGGGCCGCTCGCCGCAGATGATCGAGATCTACAAGCTCATCGGCATGCTGTCGTCGTCGCGCACGCCGGTGCTCATCCGCGGCGAGACGGGGACGGGCAAGGAGCTGGTGGCCAGCGCCATCCACAACTACTCCCCCTGGAGCGGTGAGCCGTTCGTCGCCATCAACTGCACCGCGCTGGCCGAGTCGCTGCTGGAGTCGGAGCTCTTTGGCCACGTGAAGGGCGCGTTCACCGGCGCGCTGGGCGACCGGCGCGGCAAGTTCGAGCTGGCGGGGAGCGGCACCATCTTTCTGGACGAGATCGGCGACACCACGCCCTCGTTCCAGGCCAAGCTCCTGCGCGTGCTGCAGGCCCGCGAGTTCTACCCCGTGGGCAGCGAGCGGCCGCGCAAGACGCAGGCGCGGGTGATCGCCGCCACCCACCGGCCCATCGAAGAGCTCATCCGCCAGGGGCAGTTTCGCGAGGACCTGTATTTTCGCCTGCGGGTGGTGGAGATCAACCTGCCGCCGCTGCGGGAGCGCAAGGAAGACATCCCCATCCTGGCCGAGCACCTGCTGGGGCGCTCGGCGCGCGAGCTGGGCAAGGACGTGCGCATCATCCCGCCGCGGGTGATGCACCTGCTGCAGGAGCACCCCTGGCCCGGCAACGTGCGCGAGATGGAGAACGCCATCACCCGCGCCGTGGTGCTGGCCCACGGGCCCGCGCTCAGCCCGGAGCACTTTGCGCTGCAGGGGGGCAACGGCAGGCACGCGCCGGCCACGGGCGGCGACGAGGACGAGATCGGCACGCTGGCGCAGGCGCAGCGGCGGCACGTGGAGCGGGTGCTGGCGCACACCGCCGGCAACAAGAGCCGCGCGGCGCGCATCCTGGGCATCTCGCGGCCGCGGCTGGACCGGCTGCTGGCCCAGTACCAGGCCGGCGTGGTGGAAGTGGAGATCTGATGCCGCCGCGCCCCGGACCGTTCATACCGGATCCGGCTGAACACTCGGTGTAGACAGAAACCGCTTGCCTCACACCGTATCCGCTAAAAGAATAAGCCTCACACAGAGTTAGCAGAGTCAACGGAGTTTTCTCGTGCCGCGCGATGTGCTCCGCGATTCATCCGATCGCTGGTAAACGATCGATGCGGCGCGAAGGGCGGTCATCTCGCCGAGGCTTCACTCTGTTAACTCTGCGGAGAAAAAGAGAGAGGATGCGGAGAACGGATCACGTTCCCTGCGTCCTCGTCTCGTGTTCGCGGGTGGGACGACGAACGTGCACGGCCGTCAGGACGATTCGGAGGGCGGCCCGGGCTTCTTCCACAGCGCCTTGACGGTGAACGACGCTTCGCCGGCCGCCTTGGCCAGGATCAGGCCGTTCGCCTCCACCGACGCCTTGATCCCGAACTCGATCTCCAGCTCGTCGGGGCGGTCGGGAAAGGCGTCGCGTAGCTCGGTGACGGCGGTGGCGACCGTCTTCTTGATGGCGCCTATCGCCTCCTGGAACGAGCGCTGCGCCGCCGCGGCGGGACCGCCCCCGCGCATGGTGGGCGACTGCGGGCCTTCCGGCACCGGCCCGCTCTCGGTTTCGAGCTCCACCACGGTTCCGTCGTCCAGTACGAAGCGCATGTAGGACATGAGAATCTGCCAAGAGTGGACAAAGTGGATCACGGCGGCGTCCCGCGGGCGAATGTAGCGGGCCGGTCCGCGAAAGGCACGGGACGCCCACCTGTTTTCCGCCGCTCTCCATGCGGTAGATTTCGCTCGACGGAGAAGACGCGATGCTCGCGCACCGGGTGGCGCGATCTTCTCTCCGTCCTCTCCTTTCATCGCTGCGTCCGCGGTAAGCCCGCCGCGGAACCTTCTTGCGCTCCCCGGTCCGCCATGCGCCTCTCCATCCTCCTCCTGTCGATCCTTCTCCCCGCGACCGCCGCCGCGCAGGATGCGGTGGAGTACGTGCTGACGGTGGATTCGGCGGATCTCTCCGGCTGGACGGTGGAGATGCGCATCCCCCGCGCGCCGCGGACGCTGCGGCTGGCGATGGCCGCGCACCCGGAGTACGACGACCGCTTCTGGCGCTACGTCCGCGACTTCAGCGCCGCGACGGCCGCGGGGCCGGCGCAGGTGGTGCGCGAGGACAGCGCGGTGTGGCGCCTCTCCGGGCCGGGCGGCGAGGTTGCCGTTCGCTACCGCATCCAGCTTCCGCCACCGGACGGCGGCGTGCGGCCCAGCTGGGTGCCCTTTCTCGCGCCGACGGGCGGGCTGACGGGGGGGCCGCACGCATGGATGTACGCGCTGGGCGCGGAGAACGCCCCGGCGCGGGTGGAGCTCCGGCTCCCCCGCGGGTGGGACGCGGCCACCGCGCTCCCCTCCGCCGGCCCGGGGCACCGCTTCACCGCGCCGGAGGTGGCGACGCTGCTGGACAGCCCCGTGCTCATTGGTCGGCTCTGGAAGTGGAATTTCCAGGTGGACGGGGTGCCGCACCGCGTGGCGTACTGGCCGCGGCCGGACGGAGTGCCGTTCGACACGGCGGCGCTGGTGGATGCGCTGCACGGCATGGCGCGGGAGGCGGGCGCCATGTTCCGGGGGCTGCCGTACCCGGAGTTCGTCTTTCTGCTGCAGGACGGCGCGTACGGCGGGCTGGAGCACGCGAATTCCACCACGCTGGGCGCGCCCAGCCAGGAGCTGGCGGGCGACCGCGCGGACGTCCTGCTCTCCGCCGCGCACGAGTACTTCCACGCGTGGAACCTCGTGCGGCTGCGGCCCGCCGGGTGGGGCGGGCTTACGCACCTGCCGCCGGGGCGGACGCGGGAGCTGTGGTGGAGCGAGGGGGTGACGATGTACTACGCCGACGTCCTGCAGCGCCGCGCCGGCCTGGTCCGCACGCCGCGGCTGGACGTGCTGGCCGGCCGCGCGGAGAGCTACCTGGAGAACCCGGGGATCGGCGCGATCTCGCCGGAGCAGGCGGGGTGGATCGCGGAGGAGGGCCCGCAGGCGAACGACGGCCTGGGCGGCGACCACTACCTGCAGGGCGAGCTGACCGGCGCCGTGCTGGACCTGGTGATCCGCGACTCCACCGGCGGCCGGCGCAGCCTGGACGACGTGATGCGCGCGCTGCTGGCAAACCACCCGCAGCCCCGCGGCTACACCGGCGCGGACGTGGAGCGCGCCGCGAGCGCCGTCTGCGGCTGCAGCCTGGCGGGCTTCTTCGCGCGGCACGTGCGCGGCGCCGAGCGGCTGGACTTCGCCGCCGCCGTGCGCCCGCTGGGGCTCACCGCCCGCATACGCCCGGAGCCGGTGGTGGATTCCGCCGGGCGGCCGGAGCCCGACCTGCGCGCGTGGGCCTACGACTCACCGGGCGAGACCGCGCCGCGCCTGCTCGTCGCGGACCCGCGCAGCGCCTGGTCCCGCGCGGGCCTCCGCACCCGCGACGTCCTCGTGTCGATGAACGGCACCCCCATCACCGACCGGCGCGGCTTCCTCGGCCCCATGCGCGCCCTGCGGGTGGGGGACCGCGTCCGCATCGACGTGCTGCGCGACGGCCGACCCTTCACCGCCGACTTCGTGATGGGCGGGTACGAGCGGACGCGCGTGGAGTTCGTCGACCTGCCGACCGTCACCCCCGAGCAGCGCGCCGCCCGCGCCCGCTGGCTGGCCGCCGCGCCGTAGCCATCGGCGTCCGCGAAGGGTGTCGCTCACCGCGATCGTGGAGACGGCGGATGGTTCTCCAGATCGCGCATCAGGCGGTGTGATCGGCGCTTTCCGGTGCGGTGCCGAGGTCATCCAGCGATCCGCATCCCCCTCCAAAAAATGCGGATGGCCCCCTGCCGCATCTCCATCCCTCTCCCGCTCCCGAGGGCCGCAGGGATCCTGCCTCGTCGACGGGCACGCCATGCCTCCGCCCACGAATCCCAATCAGAGCGGAGGAAACGGCACGAGAGAACTCCGCTGACTCCGCTGACTCTGCGTGAGGATCAATCTTTTTGCGGATTCGGCATCGCGGTCAGGGGTCCGGCACGCGTCCATCCGCGGGACCGTGAGAAACGACGACTCTCTCCGTTCCCCCGCGTCCTCCGCGTGATCCTTCCGCCGGACTACGCCGCCTCCGCCGCCGCGTCGGCAACGCGCGCGCGCTTCCGCTCCGGCCCGCGCTCGAAGAGCAGGTACAGCGCGGGCGTCACGGTAAGCACCAGCACCGTGGAGCTGGCCAGGCCGCCCAGCAGCGCGTAGCCCAGCGCGTTCCAGATGTTGGCGTCCGCCGCCTCGCTGGCGATCACCAGCGGCAGCAGGCCCAGGATGGTCACCGCGCTGGTCATCAGGATCGGCCGCACCCGCTCCAGCGTGCCGCGCAGCACCGCCTCGTGCAGCGAGACGCCGGCCCCGCGGCGCAGCTGGTTGATGTGGTCCACCAGCAGCGTGGCGTTGTTGGTCACCACCCCGCCCATCATGATCACCCCGATGAACGCCTCGCGCGTAAAGCTGGCGCCGGTAAAGAAGAAGGTGAGAAAGACGCCGATCAGCGCCATTGGCACCGTCAGCAGCACGCACAGCGGCTGGCGCAGCGACTCGAAGAGCGCCGCCGTCACCATGAACACCAGGATCAGCGACACCGCCAGCACGCCGTAGATCTGCCGCCGCTCGTCGTCCGACCACTTCCACTCCTCGCGCCCCACCAGCGTGTAGCCGGCGGGGACCTGCGTGGTCTTCATCACCGCCTCGTGCACCTTGTCGCCCAGCTTGTTGGGCCCGCGAAACTCGTAGCTCACCGTGCGCTGGTACTGCTGGTCCTCGCGGATGATGCGGCTCAGCACCTCGCGCTCCCCCACCTTGGCCACGTCCGCCAGCCGCACCGACCCGCCCCCCGGCGCGGGGATGGCCAGCTGCTGCAGCTGCTGCACGTCCAGCCGCTGGTGCCCGTCCAGCGCCACCGAAAAGCGGACCTCCTCCTCGCCCACGCGCAGGTAGCCGCGCTGCCCGTTGCGCCCCACCGCCGCCGTCACCCGCCCCACCACCTCGCGCGCCGAAAGCCCGTGCGCCGCCAGCGCCGCGCGGTCCACGTTCAGCACCACCTCGGTGGCCTTGTCGCGCTCGTACCAGGCGCCCGACGAGTTGGTGTCCACGTCCTGGATGCGGGAAAAGCCCTGCAGCCGCCGCCCCAGGTCGTCCGCGATCTCGCGCACCTTCTCGTAGTTGTACCCCAGCACCTGGATGCTGTAGTTGGGCGGCGACGAGCCCCCGCCGTAGAACGACGGGCCGTAGCCGTACACCCGCACCTCCGCGCCGCCGTACTGATGGCTGTACGCCTCCAGCTGCTCCTTTACCGAGAGCGGGATCGACGTCTCCTGCAGCGAGTCGGGAAACTCCACCCGCATCTGCGCCGCCTGCGGATACACGTTGGTGGTAAAGCGCTCCACCTCGGGCATGCCCCGGAGCCGCGCCTCGAAGTAGCGCACCAGCTCGTCCGTGCGCTGCAGCTCCTCGCCGCGCGGCAGGTCGAAGCTGATGCGGATGTACGACTCCTCCTCGTACCAGGGCCGCCACACCGTCCCCCGCGTCACGTACCTGTCGAACAGGTAGCCGGACCCCGCCAGCGCCAGCAGCGACGCCACCACCGCCACCCAGGGCCGCCGCAGCGTGGCGCCCACCAGCGCCGCGTAGACGCGCGCGTACACCGGCGGCCGCTCCTCGCGCACGCGCTCGCGGATCGCCCGCACCCGGCTTCCCAGCAGCCGCCCCGCCAGCGCCGGGGTAAAGGTGAAGGTCACCAGCAGCGACGCCAGGTTGGTGAACCCCACCACGATGGCCAGCGGCACGTAGAACAGCCGCAGCTCGCCCTGCAGGTAGACGAAAGGGATGAAGACGATGATGGTCGTCAGCGTGGCCGCCAGCACGGGGAGCACCATCTCCCGCGCGCCGCGCTCCGCCGCCTGCTCCGCGTCCGGCGCCGTGCGCGCGTGGCGAAAGACGTTCTCCAGCACCACCACGGCGTTGTCGATGATGAGCCCGAAGCCCATCGCCAGCCCCATCAGCGTCAGCACGTTGAGCGTAAGCCCGCCGAAGTAGATGAGGTTGAGGGTGATGAGCGCCGCGAAGGCGATGCTGGAGAATACGATGGCGGCCGAGCGGAAGGAGCGCAGAAAGAAGAGGAGGACCACGAAGACGATGACGGCCGACGACAGCGCGCGGCCGCGCAGGTCCGTCAGCTGGGTGCGCACCGCCTCGCTCTCGTCGTCGTCCAGGATCACCCGGGCGCCGCCGGGAAGGTGCGCCTGCAGAGCCGCCATGCGCGCCTTGGCCAGGTCCGCCACCTCCACGACGTTGCTCCCGATCTCCTTGACCACCTGAAAGGTGACCGCGGGCTGCCCGTCGATGCGGTAGAAGGTGCGCGGCTCCTCGTACGTGTCGCGCACCACCGCCACGTCCTCAAGCCGCACCACGCGCCCGCGGTCCGTGAGCAGCGGCACCCGGCGGATCCGCGCCGCGGACCCGGCGCTCTCGCGCACCGCCAGCGTGTACAGCATCCCCCCGCGGCGCACCAGGCCGGCCGCGCGCACGTCCTCCAGCCCGCTCACCTTCTGCCGCACCGCGTCCGGAGTAAGCCCCAGCGCCAGGATGCGCCGCTCGTCCAGCGCGATCTCCAGCACCCGGTCGCGCCCGCCCCACCACTGCACGTCCGCCACCCCCTCCACCTGCCGCAGCTCGGGCGCCACCGCCTCTTCCACCAGCGTGCGCAGCGCCTCGGGGGTGAACGGGCCGGTGAGGGTGTAGCTGAGGAACGGGCGGCTCTGGCTCTGGAACTCCTCCGGCACGTACGGCTCCACCACGGGGCGGAGCGCGCCCTCGGGAAGCGTCTCGTCCAGCGCGGCCAGCTGCTCGCTCAGCTCCAGCCGCGCGAAGTCCATGTCGGCCTCGCGCCCGAACTGCACCTCCACCACGCCGCGCTCCTCCTGCGAGGTGCTGGTGACCTTCTCCACCCCGCGCACCTGCTGCACCGCCGCCTCGATCGGCGAGGTGAGGAACGCCTCCGTCACCTCCGGCGACGCCCCCGGCCACTGCGCGCTGATGCGCAGCCGCGGCAGCTCCGTCTCCGGCAGCAGCTCCACGGGCACGTTGAGCCACGACGCCACGCCCAGCAGGGCGAGCGCCGCGTACAGCATTCCCACGGCGACGGGGCGGCGGATGGAGAAGCGGATCATGCGGATGTGTCGGAGTGCGTCTGCAAGCGGATTTCCGCCGGGCGATACGGGGGGTCGGAGACTCCCGGCGTCAGCGCGCCGGCTTCTGGATGCGGTGCACGCGCACGTGGGGCACGTCCAGCTCGTCGCTCCAGGTGCCGACGACGAAGTCCGCGCCGATCTGCGTCACCCGCAGGCCGGCGGGCGTGGTCACCGTCCCCAGCAGCCGCCCCTCCGCGTCGAAGACGTCCCAGGGCGTCTCGGCGTCGGGCGCGGCCGGGCGCCGCACCCAGGTGTTGCCGGCGGGGTCCACCCCCAGCGCCGTGAAGTACGGCTTGTGCTCGGGAAAGGTGGTGTTCTCGATCAGCTGCTCCTGCAGCTGCCGGAAGCGCGGGTCGGTCAGCCCCTCGCGGCGGCGCTTCATCACGGCGTCGCGGTCGGCCTGCGTGACCGCCTCGCGGGCGCCGGCGCGGCGGATGAGGCGCGCCACCGCGCCGTCCGGCCGGCGCTCCACCAGCTCGTAGCGCACGGGGTCGCCTACCAGCAGCCCGGTCCCGCCCACCGCGAACGAGGTGGTCAGGCCAAAGGGCGGGGTGTCGCGCAGCATCATGGTGTTCGGCCCCGAGCCGCCCGTGATGGTCACCGACTCGTCGCCGGGGACGCGCCCCAGCGACGCCGCCTGCGCGCCCGCGGCCGAGTACACGGCCAGCGACACGGTGTCACGGGTGGGCCTGGTGCTGGGCTGGAACTCCGGGTTGTACAGCTGCGTCACCACCATGCGGCCATCCGCCAGAAATCCCAGGGGGCGCGGCGGCACCTTGCCGTCCAGCGGCTGCAGCGTCACGCTGCGCGCCAGGGTCCCCGACGGTGCGAAGAAGGAGATGCGCGGACCCTGGTAGTCGTACGCGGCCACCGTGTCTCCCGGCAGCAGGTGCAGCTTGTCCAGCCCGCGGAACTCGCCCGGGCCCCCGCCGGCACGCCCCACCGTGCGCAGGTACGTCCCCCGGGCGTCGAAGGCGCGGATCTCGTTCGCCTGCCCGTCCGCCACCAGCAGCGTCCCGTCCGAAAGACGCACCGCGTCCGCCACCCGCGCGAACTGCTGGTGGGGATCGCCCTCCGCCACGCCCACGTCCGTCTCCGGCTCCGCGGCCACGCGCCACTCCTGCCCCTTCTTCCACGCCGGCGCGTCGTTCTGCACGATGCGGATCCCCGCGCTGTCGCGGACCACGGGTCCGGCGGCGGCCTGGTCGCCTCCGCACGCGGCCAGCGGAAGCAGGAGCGCCGCGGCGAGCGGCACGAGGGAGGGGAGAGAAAAGCGGGTCATGGCTGGCGGCCGGTACGGGGAGTGGGGTTCAGCGATGTGTGGGAGCTGGAATCCGTCAGAGGACAGAAGGATGCCCGGTGTCGTCGCCGGGATCCGCCGTATCCGGAAAGATCCGGCGTCCGCTGACCGTCCCGCTCGCCACGGCCGCGGCGGGGACCGATGGTTCTCCGGATCGCGCATCAGGTGGATGTGATCGGCACGTTCCCGTGCGCCTGCGGAGAGCGTGCACCGATCTAGATCCCTCTCCCCAAAAAGTTCGTCGCGGATCTGGCTGCACGCCGCCCGTCGCCGGATCCGTGGGGGGCTCACCACGCGCGACACGGTGTCGTGCACGTCGGCCGTGGCGGCACACACGACGCTTCCCTGGAGACGTCGGGAACGGCAGACGGATGGAAGCGCGGCAGGGGGCCGTGAGAATTTTTTCAGGAACCCCAGTGTCCTCGGAGCGCCCCGCAACCCACCATCCCGGCTTCACCTGATGCGCGATCCCGTGAATCGTCCCCCCCGCACGACCGTAGTGGGAACGCGCCGGCCCTCTCGCGCTCCGAGACTTTGCGAGATCGCGCATCAGGTGGATGTGACCGGCACGCTCCCGTGCGCTTTGGGAGATCGACCGACCTGCATCCCTCTTTCAAAAAATGCGGATGGCCCTCTACCGCATTCTACCTTTCACCCCGTTCCCGACGGATCACGCCGGCTCGTGCCTCGTCGACCGCCGCGCCATGCCTCCGCTCACCACGGATGAAGCCTCGAACCATGCGCGGGGAAACGGCACGAAAAAACTCCGCCGACTCCGCTGACGCTGCGTGAGCCCATCTCTTTTCAATCCCCCGCCGCCAGGCCGGTGGTCACCTGCACCTCCGGGTGCGGGCGGACGGCGGCAGGGCGGCCGAAGACGGCGCGGATGCGCTCGCCCGCCTCGTCCAGCAGGTCGTACGCGACGGGGATCACCACCAGCGTCAGCGCCGTGGCGGAAAGGAGGCCGCCGAAGACGGCGATGGCCAGCGGCGCCTGCAGCTCCGCCCCCGGACCCACGCCCAGCGCCATCGGCAGCAGCCCCAGCATGGCGGTGATGGTGTTCATCACGATCGGCCGCATGCGCGCGTGCCCCGCCGCGTAGATGGCCTCCCGGCGCGCCATCCCCCGTTTTCGCGCCTGGTTGATGAAGTCCACCTTCA